>NZ_JFOM01000056.1:0-309950 GCF_001860525.1 Paenibacillus sp. LC231
TTGTTTTACAACAAGGAACGTTTCCAAAACAAACTGGGCGACCTCTCCCCGATTGAGTTTCGGGAGAAAGTCGCCGCTTAATAAAATTTCTCTTTTTTTATTGTCTACTTGACGGGGCTATGACCACAACAGCAGCCCTTTACATCAATATATCATGCTCATTAAAACGCCATTTTATAAAGCGGCAGCAGCGTCTCAAACGTCTCCTGCACTTTTTGCACCAGCTTGTCCCCTTCAAGCTTGACGGCTTCCTCGCGCGGGATGCGCAGTCCGCACATGACCTCAGCCTTTTTCACCTGCTTCAGCTTCTCAATCAGACGCGTGAAATCCTCTTCACTCATATCCTGATGAGAGGTGCCAGAAGGGTTCATGTGATCCATGGACCAGTAGAAATGTTTAGGCAGTGCCTTCGCGGTTTTCTTCAGCTTGGCTTCCAGGTTGCCGGCAAACACGGTCTTGTTGGGACTCTCGTAAATAATCGCGAAGATGACAAACAGATGGGTTCCGAACATGCCCACCTCAAAATGAGGCAGTGCTTTGTAGCCGCGTTTGCTGGCAGCCCAAGCGACCCAGGTGTCAATGGGAGGATTGACAGTGCGTCTTGCATGCTTCGCCACATGCACAAACATTTCTTCCCCAGCCAATGCCGATACATAAGGTGACAACTCAGCCCCTAACGCCTCCAGCTTGGGTCTTACACGTTCAATGAGAACCTCCATACGGGCCTCAAGCCCGGGAACGGAGAATACGTCGAAATCTTGATCTGTAAATCCGGTAACCGTCATAGGATGTGATGGCCTCCCTGTTGTTGATGATATCGTTACTAAACTCGGTTTTTGGATAACTTATTATACCATAAGGCAAACGGACATCACGCATTGCCCAGAAAAGCTTCACCGTATGTTCATGTGGGTTAAAAATAGTCAATAAACCAAGTTACCGTTACATAAGATGGAGTATAAGATATAGATAAGACAACATCAAAAGCAGCCATGGGGGAAATCTTCACCGCCGTTTAATGATCGGTAGTAAACCGGAGGAGGGAGTGCCGTGAATAAGAGCGAGGAAGTGGAGTATTGCAACCTGGAGCTCCGGTTTGATCGCCGGCATATCCAGGACCTAATCAAGGAATTGATCCAGGAAGGATATTCGCTTTATTGGAGCGAGAATGATACGCAGTTTGTCATTTCAATCCGAACAGGTCGCAAGCTGGTAAAGCTGCGGTTTCAACGAACAGGAAGCGGTTTTAAACTGGTAGGCGATTATATGATTCGTGATCCCAAACTCGCGGAATGGATGGAGAAATTGATCGAGAATACCCGTGGCCATGCTGTCGTCAAACGTTTCAAGGATCGGCAAATTTTGATCGAGAATATTTTGTTTGGTGAGGTCATAAGGCTCGTGGAAATATCCGGTTACCGGCAGCGGGTGCTGTTTCAGAAGGGAACGCCGATGACGGAGCAGGAAATGCTGCGGCTGTTTGAATCGGATGTAGGGGAACAGCGATTGCTGCTGTCGAGACTGGAAACCGATGATGAGCTTGAGAAGCTCCATGCGGCGCTGCAAGAGGGGGACGAAGACAAAATTTCGGCTTGCAAGCATAGACTCCGTGAGCTTTCCTTGGAGCTGATGAGGCTGGAGTGGTAATGACTTCAACCCGGATACAAGTTTAAAGCACGAACAACACTCCGAAACAGAAGGGGTGTTTTCGCGCGTGTTCTGATTTTGTGACAGGGGTTCACTTGTCAAATGAAAAACGTTAATATAAGATTATTGCAAATCATCTCGGATAGGGATAGGTTTGTTTAAAAATATATTGGAGCAAAGGATGGAGAACCAGATGTCAAAACAACAAATCGGTGTGATTGGCCTTGCTGTAATGGGAAAAAACCTGGCCCTGAACATCGAAAGCAAAGGCTTCACCGTTTCCGTATATAACCGCTCTCCGCAAAAAACGGAAGATATGCTGAAGGAAACCGAAGGCAAGCAAGTGAAGGGGACGTTCTCGATCGAAGAATTCGTGGATTCCCTTGAAACTCCTCGTAAAATCCTGATCATGGTACAAGCGGGACAAGCTACGGATGCTACGATTGAACAGCTGATTCCACATTTGGACAAAGGCGATATCATCATCGACGGCGGTAACGCTTATTTCCCTGATACACAGCGCCGCAGCAAAGAACTGGCTGAAAAAGGCTTTAACTTTATCGGTGCTGGGGTTTCCGGCGGCGAAGAAGGCGCATTGAAAGGTCCATCGATCATGCCTGGCGGACAAGAAAGTGCCTACAAGCTGGTTGAGCCTATTTTGACGGCCATTTCCGCTAAAGTTAACGAAGAGCCTTGCTGTACATATATCGGACCAGACGGTGCCGGCCATTATGTAAAAATGGTTCACAACGGTATCGAGTATGGCGATATGCAGCTTATTTGCGAAGCTTACCAATTGCTGAAGGACGTACTCGGCCTCGATGCGAAGGATCTGCACGGAATCTTCACAGAGTGGAACCAAGGCGAACTCGATAGCTACCTGATCGAGATCACGGCTGACATTTTCTCCAAATATGACGAAGAAACCGGCAAGCCGATGGTTGACGTGATTCTGGATACGGCAGGCCAAAAAGGAACAGGTAAATGGACAAGCCAAAGCTCCCTGGATCTGGGCGTGCCGCTGTCCATGATCACCGAATCCGTATTCTCCCGTTTCTTGTCCGCAATGAAAGAAGAGCGTGTGGCAGCAAGCAAAATCCTGAATGGTCCAAAAGCAGCTGCATTTGACGGCGACAAGGCCGAATTCATTGAAAATGTGCGCAAAGCGCTGTTTGCAAGCAAAATCGTATCCTATGCTCAAGGCTTTGCACAGCTTCGCGTGGCATCCGATGAGTACGGCTGGAACCTGCAATACGGCAACCTCGCTAAAATTTGGCGCGGCGGCTGCATTATCCGTTCCCGTTTCTTGCAGAACATCACGGATGCTTATGAGAACAATCCTGAGCTGAAGAACCTGCTGCTGGATCCGTTCTTTACCGATATTATTGAATCCTATCAAGATGCATGGCGTAAGGTTGTTGCTTCCGCGGTATCCTTGGGCATCCCGGTTCCTGGGTTCTCCAGCGCGCTTGCATACTACGACAGCTATCGCACCGCAAACCTGCCGGCAAACCTCCTGCAGGCTCAGCGTGACTACTTTGGAGCTCACACGTTTAAACGCGTGGACAAAGAAGGCACCTTCCACTATAACTGGATGGATTAATTCTGCTTTTTCTAGCAGCATGAATGCCATCCTCCCTGGATGGATTAATTCTGCTTTTTCTAGCAGCATGAATGCCATCCTCCCTGGATGGATTAATTCTGCTCTCTATGGCAGCATGAATGCCATCCCTGATGGAGCCATTTCACTCTGGGGAGCTAGAATGATTTCCGTTCGCCGGGGGAGAGATCAGAGATTCAACCGTACGGGCTTGAGAAGGGGAGTGCGCCTCCGCCAGCTCAGGAAGTCCGTGCATGGCTTCTAAGAGACAGGTGCGGATGTCGTGGTTCTTTGTATGGATGTGGTTTCCGCTTCCGAGCAAGAGCAGCGCGGCTTCGCAGTAACTGTTGAAATTTTGCAGCAAACGTGGCTTTGAAAGATCCAGCAGTGCAGGATCCTTCAGAGCCACTTTTTTTTGGACAAAATGAAGCACCCAGATCACATCTTCGCGGCATAGCGGGTAGGCGGGGTCGAGAATCCGGCGGATGCGCTTGGCAGCGGAAGAGAGACCGGTTGGACGAAAAGACATAATATATTCACTCCTTTCTTCTAATCTTGTATTCTTGTAATTAGTATATGACAATAGGGAACCAGATAGACTCGATAAAATTGGAGCTTTACTTGGGGGTTACTCGTATAAGAACAATTTAGAGAGTCAGGTCCATTGTCGAAAGATTTGGGGCTGTGGTATGATATGAGCAACCTTTACAGTGAAGCAGCAAATGGGGTGTCAAATTGGATAAGATAGGTAGGAACATCATTCTGATCGGGATGATGGGTACGGGCAAGTCAACCGTTGGGCGTCTCCTGGCAGACACGCTCGGCTACACCCTGATCGATCTGGATGCGGAAATTGAGAGGGTGGAAGGCAGAACGATTTCCGAGATGTTTGAAGCGGATGGAGAGCCGTATTTTCGTGAGGCAGAATCTGTTGCACTGCGCAGCGTTTTAGAACGGAAAGGCATTGTCGTAGCGTCCGGCGGAGGAGCTGTGCTTCGTTCCGAGAACTGTGATGTAATGAAACGCGGTGGCTGGGTCGTTGCTCTTACAGCGGATGCTTCCAGCATTGTTGAACGGGTACGTGGTGATGCCAATCGGCCGCTGCTTGCGGGGGATGTCGAAGATAGAGTTCGGCGTATCCTGGATGAACGAAAGGACAAATACCAGTTTGCGGATGTCATAGTGGATACGGTTGGCCGACCCGCGGGGGAAGTAGCGGCTGACATTTTAACGCATTACCGCGGCTAAGATGGTCAGCGAACGGCCTTGAGGCGATGATCATGAATCAGTCTCTAAGGTGCATCTGTAGATTGTACTTGGGTCGGAGCATGCAAAAAAGGCGGGAATCACGATCATCCCGCACCTTCTTCATGGCCTGTCTATTCTTCATCGTCATGCCACTGAAGCATGCCGCCCTTCATGTTGATTACATTAGTCAAGCCCTGGTGATTCAAAAATTCGCATACGTGTTGACTGCGACCACCGCTGCGGCAGATGAAGACGACCTCCTGATCGCGCGGAATTTCGTCCAGACGATTCGGAATCTCGCCCATAGGAATATGCTTGGCACCGCTGATCATGCCTGCTGCAACTTCCTCGTCCTCGCGGACATCAATCATGTACACATTTTCGCCGTTTTGAAGCCGGCTTCTAAGCTCCGATGTTTCCATTTGAGGGATCGGTTTCATCATATAGACCTCTTTTCTGATAATAAATGATTAAGATCGTAACGATCTGAATTTCCAGTTCACATGAACTATGATAACCAAGCGGTTCTTTCCCTGTCAATTTATACTAAGGGAGATTTCAAGGTTGTTATTCATAACCTAATAATTACAAGGAGAGATACATACGATGGATGTAATCGTCAAGCCTACGCCTATATTAAACGGAGAGATTGGAGCGCTATCCTCCAAGAACTATACAACTCGTTACTTGCTGGTAGCTGCACTTGCCGAAGGAACGAGCACGATCTATTACCCAGCTCATAGCGAGGATAGCGACGCCATGAGACGCTGTATCCGGGATCTCGGGGCCGTGATCGAGGAGGACGAGGAGAAGGCGGTCATTACGGGCTTTGGCAAATCGCCGCGGGATGTGAAGGAACTGAACGTCGGTAACGCCGGCGCCGTTTTGCGCTTCCTGATGGGCGTCACGGCGTTGTCTAAAGAGGTTACCTTTGTCAATACTTATCCGGAATCACTGGGCAAACGTCCTCATGATGATCTCATTGAGACGCTTGGTCAATTGGGCGTGGAAGTCGAGCATAATGAAGGCAAACTGCCGATCACGATTCGTGGCGGTCAGCCGAAAGGCGGAAAGCTCACCGTATCTGGCGAAGTAAGTTCGCAGTACTTAAGCGCACTGTTGTTCTTAACGCCACTGCTTGCCGAGGACAGCGAGATTACCGTTACCGGTGATTTGAAATCCAAGGTCGTTATCGGTCAGACCCTGGAAGTGCTGGAGCAAGCGGGCATTACGATTCACGCAGCGGATGATTATACATTCTTCCGGGTTCCTGGCGGTCAATCCTACGAAGCGAAGACCTATACCGTTCAAGGCGATTATCCGGGCTCTGCTGCCGTCCTGGCGGCGGCTGCTGTCACGCAGTCGGATGTAACCATCCGCAATCTGTCAGAGGACAGCAAGCAGGGAGAGCGGGCTATTATTGACGTCCTGCGGATGATGGATGTTCCCCTCACGCACAAGGACGGTAATGTCCATGTCCAGGGAAACCGAACCCTGAAGGCTTTGGATTTCGACGGAGATGCGGCGACGGATGCGGTACTTGCGATGGTAGCGGCAGCTGTGTTTGCGGAAGGAACCTCTCGATTCTACAATGTGGAGAATCTCCGCTATAAAGAATGCGACCGGATTACGGATTATTTGAATGAATTGCGCAAAGCCGGAGCCAACGTTGAGGAACGCCAGGCCGAGATCATCGTTCACGGCCGTCCGGAAGGCGTCGAGGGCGGTGTGGAGATCAATGCCCATTATGATCATCGGGTCATTATGGCCCTGACTGTGGTCGGACTTCGCGCACATCAGCCGATCCGGATTAAGGATGCGCATCATGTGGCCAAGTCGTACCCGCAATATTTTGATCACATGAAGGCGCTTGGAGCCAATGTAGAATGGGTAAAATAAAGGAATAGCCAAGAGGCTCGTCTATTACGAATGGAAAGGTGGTCATGAAGCATGGCATTTGAAAATCCTACGCGCGAAGAAATCGCGGATATTTTGCGAAACGCAGGCAATATCGCTGTTGTCGGTCTGTCTGACCGGCCGGATCGTACTTCCCATATGGTTTCTGCTGCGATGCAAATGCGCGGATACCGGATTATCCCGGTTAACCCTGGTGCAACAGAAATACTTGGGGAGAAGAGTTATCCATCCCTGAAGGACATTCCGGAGCCGATCCATATCGTCAATGTGTTCAGACGCAGTGAATATTGTGCCGATGTGGCGCGGGAAGCTGCCGAGATTGGAGCCAAGGTGCTCTGGCTTCAGCAGGGCATTATCAGTGAAGAGGCGGCGGCCATCGCGGAGAAGAGCGGCATGATTGCCATCATGGACCGCTGCATTAAGGTGGAGGATTCCATCGCTTTGGGCGGGCGTTAAGATTTGAATTGGTGAGTTGGAATTAGGAGCAAGCCTTATGTTGAAGCAGCCGCTGGCAGACTGGACACGATCCGGGCCTGCCGAGGCACTGCTCGTGAGGCTTGCTTTTCTATGTGGCATTTGCCCTGATTTCTTTTTGACAAAAACAGGCGCAGCGCTTACCATCAAGGATAGAAAGGAGGGCTCGCCTTGAATTGGTTGGGATCATTACAACAGCTGGGCAGAGCAGTTATGCTCCCTACAATGGCGCTTCCGGCGGCAGCTCTCCTGCTTAGCGTGGGGAGTCTGCCATGGTCGGCGTGGGGCTTCGGAACCTTGGGCGAGATTGCCCAGGCAGCGGGGCACGGTGTGTTTTATTATATGCCGTATTTATTTGCCATCGGTGTCGCATGGGGGCTCTCGAACCAGGGAGGACCCGCAGGGCTTGCCGCTCTGGCTGGCATGTTCATCTACGATCAGGTAATATCCCGTCTCGGAGACGGGAGTGTACAGCCCTCGACCTTGATTGGTATTATTTTTGGGGTAATGTCCGGTTACGTTTATAACCGGTTCAAACATATTAAGCTTCCAGAAGCTATACAGTTTTTTGGGGGCTCCCGATTTGTGCTTTTGTTCATGGGACTGTTCTCCACGATATTTGCATGGATCATGCTGGGGATGGCTCCCATGGTACAGCGCGGCTTAGATGCTTTTTATGATCTGACCGTACATATGGGGGCATTCGGATTATTTCTCTACGGAATTTTGTACAGGGTACTGACGGCATTTGGTCTGCATCACTTGTTGAATAACGTCTATTGGTTTCAGCTGGGCTCGTACGAGACGGAAGACGGTACCGTTGTTCAGGGGGATCTGCCCCGATTCTTCGCGGGTGATCCGACAGCGGGCGACTTCATGGCCGGCTTATTCCCGATTATGATGTTTGCCCTGCCGGCGATTGCATTTGCCATTATTCAAGAGGCACGGGAAGATTTGAAGCCGAAGGTGAAAAAAACGTTTATGCGGTCCGCGCTCGTCTGTTTTTTGACCGGGGTATCGGAGCAGATTGAATTCGCATTCTTATTTGCGTCTCCTTATCTGTATGTACTCCACGCCCTGATGGCCGGTTTCGCGATGGTGCTTACCTATGCATTTGATATCCATCACGGGTTTTCATACTCGGCCGGATTTATCGATTACGTACTCAATTTTCACTTGTCGCAGAACGCCTGGATCATCATACCCATCGGGGCTGTATACGGCATCGTTTACTATTTTCTGTTCCGCTGGGCCATTCGCACCTTCGAAATCCCGACACCCGGGCGTGAAGAAGGCTCGGCGCTGGAAGGCCGGGCAGGAGACATCCCCTATCAGGCACCGCTTATTCTGGAAGCGCTTGGTGGGAAAGACAACATCGTTCAGGTCCAATCCTGCATGACGCGTCTTCGACTGACCGTATACAATGACCGCCAGATTGATTCGGACGCATTGAAATTGCTCGGTTCAGCCGGCATCATCAAGCTGGGCGGCGGGAATGTCCAGGTGGTATTCGGGACGTATTCCGAGCTCATCCGCGAAGAGATAAATAAGCTGATGCAGCAAGATTTACCGCGCGTTCTGTTCAGCGCGCCCGTACAGGGACGCATGCTTCCGATTGATGAAGTGCCGGATGATATTTTTGCCGCCAAGCTTGTCGGCAACGGCGTGGCGTTCATTCCGGAAAAAGGCGAACTTGTATCTCCGGTATACGGAACCGTGATGCATGTCTATCCGACGATGCATGCCATTGGCATTTCAACGCCGGATGGACTCGAGGTGTTGATTCATATCGGGATCGATACCTCTCAACTGAAAGGACCGTTTTCAGCTGTGGTAAGCGAAGGGGATACCGTTGAGCCGGGGCAACTGCTGGTCAAGTTCGATCTGGCATATTTAAAGACACATGCCGCATCACTGGCAACACCGATGGTGATCACCAATCCCGATAAAGTAAGATCTTGGAGCTTTGCTCCATTCAAGTCCGTTAAGAGAGGACAGTCATCTGTCATGTCCGTCGTATTAAATGAGAGTAATGCTGGGGGTAGAGAATCATGATACAAGGCATTGGCGCAGCAACAGGCGTAGCGATCGGTAAGGCTTTCGTACTGCCGCATTGGGAGCTGGACCTTCCGGATTCCGAAATGGATGCTGTCGATTTAGCCAAAGAGTTCGAGCGCTTATATGAAGGCATACGAACCTCCAAGAATGAAATTGAATATATCAAGAACGAATTCAAGGAAATGGTGGGGCACGAGGAGTCGCAGATCTTTGATGCGCATCTGGCCATACTGGAGGATCCCGTATTCATGAACGAAATTCAAGGGATCATCGAGCGCCAGTACAAGGCTGCCGAAGTGGCGGTTAAAGAGGCGATCGATCATTTCGTATCCATGTTCGATTTGCTGGACGACGAGTATATGAAGGAGCGGGCGCTGGATATTAAGGATGTTGGTAATCGGCTGCTCAAGCATCTTCTCGGTGCTCCGGAAGTCAAGCTTCCGGCTGATACGCAGCCTTATATTTTGGTTGCAAAGGAGCTTTCTCCGTCTCAGCTTGTGCACCTTAACCCTTCCCACGTTCTTGGCATCGTGACGATGACGGGTGGCAAGACCTCTCACTCGGCGATAATGGCCCGCGCTCTCGGCATACCACTTGTATCCGGGATTGAGAACAAGCTGGATCATCCGATCCAGACCGGACAGCATCTGGTTGTGGATGGGGATGAAGGCTTGCTGTATTTGGAGCCCGACACGCTGGTTGTAGAGCGTTACGAAGGGATCCGCGAGTTGCAACGGAAAAAGAAAGAGCAGCTGCAGCTCCTGGCAACCGTTGATGCGGTTACGAAAGATGGAACCTATTTTAATCTGGCCGCGAATATGAACTCCGTTAAAGAAATGGAGATTGCGCTGAAGAACGGCGCACAGGGAGTCGGATTGTTCCGGACGGAATTTTTATATATGGATCGCCACAACTTTCCTTCGGAAGAAGAGCAGTTTGAAGTGTATAAACTGGTTGCCGAGAACGCAGGTGAGTCCTCGGTCGTGATCCGTACGCTGGACATTGGCGGCGATAAACAGCTGGATTATTTCGGGCTGCCGGAAGAAGAGAACCCTTTCCTGGGTTATCGCGCCATCCGTATCAGCCTGGATCGCACAGAACCGTTCCAGACCCAGCTGTCCGCCATTCTGAGGGCCAGCGCTTTTGGTAACGTCAAAATCATGTATCCGATGATATCCTCGATAGAGGAAGTCAAGCAGGCTAATGCCGTGCTGCGGCGTGCGATGGCCGATTTGGACCAACGCGGCATCGCATACGATCCAAACATTAAGGTTGGCATCATGATTGAAGTGCCGGCAGCAGTTACCATCTCGGATATGTTGGCAGAGGAAGCCGATTTCTTCAGCATCGGGACGAACGATCTGGTACAGTATGTGCTGGCGGTGGATCGGATGAACGAGCAGATCGCGCATATGTACCATCCATTTCATCCTGCGGTCTTGCGCATGCTTCGGACGACGGTGGAGGCTGCGCATGCGGCAGGCATACCGGTCAGCGTGTGCGGAGAAATGGCCGGGGACGAGCGGGCGATTCCGATATGGCTGGAGCTTGGCGTTAAGGATTTAAGCATGTCGCCGCAATCCTTGCTTCGCGTGAAGCATCGCATCTTGAATACCAATGCGGCAGAAGCGAAGGGGGAGGCAGCGGCCTGCTTCAAATTGCGTACCAGCTCCGCTGTCGAAGAGCGTCTCAGCGCGTTTGCCGAACGCAGCAGTTATCTGAACGGAACTAACGGTACGGACAGCACGGCCTCTTAACAAGACAACCTCAAGAAGAAGGATAACTTTACAATTTTTATGTTTCTTTTTTGAGTGGACAAGCTAACATATACTCAAATCAAAAACAGCTGCCTATCTCACCAGGAGTCCTTCTTGGTGAAATGAGCGGCTGTTTTTGTGTGGTGCAGGGGAGCTTTTAGCCTTGATGTGCCAGCGCATCGCAAAAGGCTTTGCCGTACGGCGGCAGATCCGGTGGACGGCGGGCGGAAATAATATGACCGTCGGTCACGACCGCTTCATCCTTCCAGATTGCACCGGCATTTTCCATATCGTCGCGGATTCCCGGTGTGGAAGTAACCGTGACTCCGTCCAGGATTTTGGCGGAGATGAGTACCCATCCGGCGTGGCAGATCTGTCCGATCGGTTTTTTGTCCGCATTCATTTCTTTAACCAGTTGCAGCACTTTATCATAACGGCGCAGCTTATCCGGAGCCCAGCCGCCCGGAACGAGAATTCCATCATAATCCTTGCTGTTCAGCTCTTCAAATGAATATTCGGCTTGAGCGGGAACACCATATTTGCCCGTGTAAGTTTTTCCTTTTTCCAACCCGGCAAGATGGACTTCCGCCCCTTCCTCACGGACCCGGTAAACGGGATACCAGAGTTCCAGATCCTCAAATTCTTCGTCTACAAGCGCTATTACCTTTTTTCCAGCCAATCTCATGATTGATATAACCCCTTTCTCGCAGATTTCCTCATGTGTCCGTATGACTGTACTTATTGTAACAAATATGGAGGGCAGTTTCATAGGAACGAGCAAAGAACAAACATTTGGAAACATATCTGGTAAATAAAGCATTATCACAAATTAGCAGGATTCTTTGGTATGATAGTCGAATAGAACTAGTTTAGGTGACAGATTTGTGACATAGGCTGTTGGGATTAGATTACGTGATAGGATTTGGGGTGGGCATTTTGTTCAAAACCTGCAACTGCGGACAATGGATGAAGTTGGAATTAAGAAAGCTGATTCATGAAAGAAGGACTCGAATATATCATGTTCCTGTTTATGCCTGTCAGGCTTGCAAGAAGTATGAGCTTCTGCCTCTTATTAAACCGGATTTACTTCGCTATCTCGCATCGATGAGCAATGAGACCGGACGAATACACGTTTCGTTCGCAGATGTTAATGAGTCAGCATACGTACTTCGAGAAGTGTTCCGTACATACGATGATGATTCGTCGGTAGAATGGCAGACACGCTGCATGGAAGTTTTTGATGAGCGGATCAATATGCTGTTGGATCTATTTCGTTATGCCCAGAGCTTGGGCGACGGTGACTGGATGAGACAAATTGAGGGACGGCTCGAGCAGTTAAGCACGATTAAATCTCTCGTTCCTGAAAATTCGGGAAATTATGCAAGATAATTTTCAGAAAATTTTCGCGGTTGTTGGATTTTTCACGCACTTTTTGTTAGGATAGAGGATAGGAACTTCAATACAATGAAGGGAATGTATATCCTATGGCGACGTTGACGAAAATGACTACTATAGAAGAGTTGCGCAGCACCCTTGAATCTTCGGAGCAGAGGCCCTTGCTGCTGTTCAAACATAGTACCAGATGCCCAATTAGCGCCGGAGCCTATGAGGAAGTGCAAGCTTACCTGGAGGACCAGCCGAACGAGCGGATCGACTATGTATGGATCGATGTCATTGCGGACCGTCCGGTGTCGAGTCAAGCTGCGGAAACTCTAAGCATACAGCACGAATCGCCACAAGTTATTCTTGTAAAAGAAGGAGCGCCAGTCTGGCATACATCCCATTCCCATATTACGACTGAAGCGCTGAAAGCTCAATTGGACGGCATCTAATGCCGTGTCGTTGCACAAAGCAGTAATTTGTCGTATCATAAATTCAATTGGTATTGAACGAATGAAAATCTATTGGCAATGGAGAGAAGGAATTTGACGGTAACCATTTACGATGTTGCGCGCGAAGCAGGCGTTTCCATGGCGACGGTATCACGGGTTGTAAACAATAACCCGAACGTTAAGCCTCAGACCCGGAAAAAAGTATACGAAGCGATTGAACGTTTAGGGTATCGTCCGAATGCGGTAGCCAGAGGTTTGGCCAGCAAGAAGACCACAACCGTCGGCGTTGTGATCCCTGACATTTCGAACTCGATCTTTGCGGAGATTGCCCGTGGTATTGAGGATATTGCTAACATGTACCACTATAATATAATTTTGTGTAATGCCGACAAACGTAAGGAAAAAGAAATCCGCGTTATCAACACATTGCTTGAGAAGCAAGTGGACGGTTTGTTGTTTATGGGTGGAACGGTGACGGACGAGCATATCCAGGCGTTCCAGACATCGGCTGTGCCGATTGTTCTATGTGCGACAAGTGACGAGAGAGGTTCTTATCCTTCCGTTGACATTGATCATGAACAGGCTGCGTTTGATGCAGTGAACACTCTGATCCGGCATGGGCACCGTGAGATTGCCATGATCAGCGGCACGCTTCAGGATCCGGCGAATGGCTATGCACGTTTCCAAGGCTACAAGAAGGCACTGGAAACTGCCGGCATCGAATATCAAGAGGATCTGGTGCGTATTGGTAACTATCGCTATGAGTCCGGCGTGGAAGCGATGAAATACTTCCTGGGACTTAAGAAGAAACCGACGGCTATTTTTGCTGCTACCGATGAGATGGCAATTGGCGCTATTCATAGCATTCAGGATGAAGGCTACAAAGTGCCGGATGATTTCTCTATTATCAGCGTAGATAATATTCGGATGGCTTCGATGGTTCGTCCACAGCTGACAACGGTAGCTCAACCGATGTATGATTTGGGAGCCGTAGCTATGCGCTTGCTTACCAAGCTGATGAAGAAGGAGAATGTGGAGAATCCTCGCGTGATTCTGCCGCATGAAACGATTCTTCGGCTTTCGGTTAGTCATGTGAACGAGTAAGAAGTGTGAATGAAAGCAATTTACCATTTTGAAGAAAGCTCCTGGTTTTAAAGGGGCTTTTTTCTGGTGGGATTATTTTGTGGTCTTGAATTCAGGAGGGATATCGGTATGACAACACAGGTTATCGGCCTAATCGGGGCCATGGACGAAGAAGTGGAAATGCTGCTCAGTCAACTGGAGAATAAAGAAACGGCAGTTCGTGCAGGGGTTACATATGCTTCGGGAACGATTCATGGCAAGCGCGTCGTTGTATGCAAGAGCGGAGTGGGTAAGGTGAATGCCGCGGTTACCACGCAAATCTTGATTGATGCCTATGGCGTTTCCAAAATATTGTTTACCGGCGTAGCGGGCGCGCTGCATCCGGAGCTGAACATTGGCGATATCGTCATTTCTTCCTCCTGCATGCAGCACGATATGGACGTGACGCCGCTCGGCTTTGCGCGCGGCGTGATTCCGTATCAGGCAGTGTCTGATTTTCCTGCTGATCCTTCGTTGATCGAGCTGGCGGAGGAAGCGTGCAAAGAGCAGGAAGCGAATCATTACGTCATCGGAAAGGTTCTTTCGGGTGATCAGTTCATTGCCAGTCGTGATACAGTACGGACGCTTCACGAGGATCTGAACGGGGTTTGCGCGGAAATGGAAGGATCTGCCGTTGCCCAGGTATGTTATATGAACCGTGTGCCTTATGTGGTGATCAGATCCATGTCGGATAAGGCTGACGGATCTGCGCATGTCAACTTCCCTGAGTTTACCGTGAAAGCTTCCAAGCGTTCACACGAAATCGTGAGCTACATGCTCGGCAAACTCTAGTAAAAACTTTGTGTAAGTGGCAGGCATACATATCCAGTATGCACCTCTACAGACAAACTCCCCAAGGACAAGCCCTTGGGGAGTTTGTTTTTTATTTATTGGGTATCGACTTAATACATAAACCGCTGTCTGAAACGGATACGATCGAATTGTTCTTGTGATGAAAGCGGTACGTGCCGTCCGATTCTGACCATGAGACAGTTGGCAGGATGGGAGCAGATTTCCGGATCGTCGGTTGCGTACCACTCCATATCTACGATTTTCATTAACCGTTCCATCATTTTGCGGTAATCCCATACGTTAAGGCCGCTTCCTTTAAGATCCCAATGCCAGTAGTACTCGGTCGTAAACACGATGTAACGCTCCATCTGCTCTTCTTCAAATGCAGTCTTTATCATCTGCTGCCCAAGTCCCAGAGAACGGTAATCTTTCGCTACCTCGATGGCTCCAAGTTCAATCAAATCTTCCATATTGCCCTCAGACCAGCGTTCCTGCTCATCCGGGTGATGAAACGTTACATATCCAACGATCATATCTTGGTCTCTCGTGATAATGATTCTGCCTTCGGGCAGGCCTGCAATTTCCACCAATGCCTCATGCTGCTCCGCAGGACGACGAAAAGCCTTGAGATCAGGGTGCATGGTTAGCTCGGATAGTTGCTCGGGAGGTACAGGTCCTTCGATGATCAGGCGGCGGTCTTCAGGGAACAAAACATGAGACTGGTATACCTTGCAGTGTTCCATCCGTTACGCTCCTTTCAATTCCATACCCTACTTATAGCAAAAAAATAAAAAAATGAAAAGCAATGACAGGCAAACGAGAGCTATGATATAATCTTTTCGACATAAAATCTTCACATTTGTGTCGTACTTAACGATATGTTTCCTTGCGAATTCAGGGGTTAATGACTCGATGACTGCGACAACGTGACGACCCACCGCAATGTGTAAAAAGTATGTTTCATTCAATCATTTTGTAAGCGCTGTCGACTATGAGGAGACCGATTTGAGAATGAGGAGGATGTTATCATGAATCAAACGCATAGCGAAATATTGCCAAGTGAAGTTTCACATTCCAATATGAAGAGTTACGAGCAGGCACGCTCCGAGTTTTCATGGGACGAAATCGAGAGACATTTTACTTGGTATGAGACGGGCAAAGTGAATATGGCCTATGAAGCTATAGATCGTCATGTGGCAGAGGGGCGAGGAGATAAGGTAGCTCTCTTGTATAGTGACGCCAATCGTGAGGAATCTATTACTTATGCGCAGTTGAAAGAAAAATCCGACAAGTTCGGTAATGTACTTCGTAAATATGGCGTTGGCAAAGGTGATCGGGTATTTATCTTTATGCCGCGCGGTCCTGAGCTCTATGCCGGTTTGCTGGGCATTCTGAAGGTTGGCGCCGTGGTCGGCCCATTGTTCGAGGCGTTTATGGAGACGGCTGTAAAGGATCGTCTGGAGGACAGTGGAGCGATTGCACTGATTACGACGCCTGCACTGTTGTCACGCGTGAAGCGAGACGAGTTGCCTGAACTGAAGCATATTTTTGTCGTGGGCGAGATTGAAGAGGAGGACCCGCGGCTAGTAAGCTACCACGAGGAAGTTGAAGCTGCATCAAGTGAGCTGGAGATTGAATGGCTTGAACGGGAAGATGGATTGATCATGCACTATACGTCAGGCTCTACCGGGAAACCGAAGGGCGTGTATCACGTGCAGAATGCCATGATTCAGCATTATTATACGGGCAAGGTTGTTTTGGATTTAAGGGAAGATGATATATATTGGTGCACGGCGGACCCGGGCTGGGTTACCGGTACGTCCTACGGTATTTTTGCACCGTGGTTGAACGGGGTTACCAATGTCATTCGCGGAGGCCGTTTCAGTCCGCAGGATTGGTACAGCACTTTGGTGAACAATAAGGTAACGGTATGGTACAGCGCTCCGACCGCCTTCCGCATGTTAATGGGTGCCGGCTCCGAGCTTATCGACCAATATGATCTGAGCCATGTACGGCATATTTTATCCGTTGGCGAGCCGCTTAATCCCGAGGTGGTGCGTTGGGGACACAAGGCTTACAAGCAGCGTATCCATGACACATGGTGGATGACAGAGACTGGCGGACAGTTGATCTGTAATTACCCGGGCATGGCGATCAAGCCAGGATCCATGGGGCGCCCGGTGCCGGGCATTACAGCGGCTATCCTGGACGATCAGGGGAAAGAAGTGGCTCCGTACACGATGGGGAATTTGGCAATCAAGACACCTTGGCCGTCCATGATGAGAAAAATTTGGAATAACGAGGCGAAGTATGAAGAATACTTCCGAATTCCGGGCTGGTACATTTCAGGTGATTCGGCATATATGGATGAAGAAGGATACTTCTGGTTCCAGGGCAGAATCGACGATGTGATTAATTCGTCCGGTGAGCGAATCGGGCCGTTCGAAGTCGAGAGCAAGCTGGTTGAACATCCGGCTGTTGCTGAAGCAGGCGTGATCGGTAAGCCTGATGTTACTCGTGGCGAGATCATTAAAGCCTTTATCTCCTTACGCGAGGGGTATACACCCACTCAGGAGCTCAAGGATGAAATCTACCGATTTGTGAAGGAAGGACTCTCCGCTCATGCCGCGCCTCGTGAAATTGAGTTTAAGGATAAACTTCCGAAGACGCGCTCCGGTAAGATCATGCGCCGCGTACTGAAAGCGTGGGAGCTGGATCTTCCGACAGGTGATCTGTCCACGATTGAAGATTAAAAAGCGTGATCAAGACAGGGCTGACAATGAAGATGGTGACCACCATTTTCATTGTCAGTTTTTTTATAGACGGGCGTTTTTTTCTTCTACCTAAAAAGATGAACTAAACCAGAAGCCTCTGCTTAAGCAAAAATAAAACCAGCCCTTCCAACAGATGATCTCTGTAGAGGGGCTGGCTTTTTAATATTTCAATCTATTTTTTCTCAAAATATACGGCCGGTGAAGCAGCAGATTCACCGATTGGATTTACGGCAGTTACTCTAAAGGTACCGCCGATTGGGTTACCAGAGGAGTAATAGAACTCCGTGCTCTTACTTGAGCCAAGAATCTGGTAATTGCCGTCACTATTTGGACTGATGTAGATGTTGTAGACCATAACCTCTTCCTCTGGAGCATTGCCGCTCCAGGTGGCCTGAAAGCCCTCAGGGGTAGCTACAAGGGTCGGCTGACCTGGTGCAGACGGTACGGTAGCAGCACCTTCATTCCCAAGTTCCAGGTCGATATTGGGATCTCCCTCAGTCAAGCCGTCATCCGGATTATCGATGTCGTCATCCGGATTCGCATCGTTGTCGCCCGGTACTTCGAATCCAGGCGCTGTGCCGCCCACAATAGCGCTTGGCTCAGATACTTTGCCGGCAACGTCAACGGCGACAACGTAATAGGAAGTAAACATTCCGTCAGCTCCAAGTCCCGAGAAGACAAGACTCTCATCGCCAAGCACGACCTGCCCTTGGTGTGTATACGGACTTCCGTTAACGGACTTAAAGAGCCGGTATCCGACAACATCAGGAGATCCGCTGGCATTAAAGCTGATCGAGCCGCTGCCCATCGAATAATGTACGTTTTTCGGTGGAGTAGGGGCTTTGCCATCATCCGTTCTAGGGTCGAGCCTGCTTGGCATCCCTTTCTTCGCGTCCTGCGGCAGATAAGATTCCAGTGATCTCTTTTCACCTTTCATGACCTTCAGGGCGTTCTGCAGCTCTATAATCAGCTCATCAATGGGTTTCTCACGCTTGATTACGATTTGTTCTCTCAACATATCCAGAGGCGTTGCTTCATGTGGAATGTAATTTACACCCCGATAGGTGATATATTTCGCTTTTGCGATGCCATCATCGCTTTCGGTAGGCACAAACTTCACATTAAACAGATCCGTTACGAATCTGTCCGTTAAGGCGGTCGGCAGTTTGCCGCTGTACGCCGAAACCGTTTTGGAGGTTATGCCTTCAGGCTTCTCAAACGTTTTGGTTGGGAACAGATCCGGCTTAACGTCGGTTGCTTCGTTCATGATTCTTGCCCAAATGGCCTGGGCGTGCTTGCGCTGGTCTCCAACGAGCGTATTTTTTTGTTCTTTGTATCCGACCCATACGCCAAGCGTCACATCCGGCGAGTATCCCATGAACCAGACATCCCCGTAGTTCTGGGTAGATCCGGTTTTACCAACGACCGGAACCTCATTGAATTTCTTGTACGTGTCTCTGACCTTGCTGCCTGTTCCGTTCGTGATGACGGTACGGAGCATATCCGTCATAAGATACGCTGTCTGCTCGGAGAATACCTGCTCCGGTTTTACTTCATGTTTATAGACAATATTGCCTTTGGAATCCACGATTTTCTCAATCATGAAAGCATCCGTGAATTTGCCTTGATTGCCGATGGAACTGTATGCATTGGTGAGTTCTTCAACTGTCACGCCATAATGAAGCCCGCCGAGTACACCTGTTGAAGCGTTATAATCGTCCTCCTCCAAGGTCGTGATACCCAGCTTCTTGGAAAACTCCCAAGCCTTCTCGATTCCGACCGTGTTGTTAAACAGTTTCAGGGCCACCGTATTGGTCGAATCGTTCAATGCCTGTCGTGCCGTCATCAATCCTCTGTACCCGCTGTACGAGTTTTTGGGAATATGGAACACTTTGCTGTAGTCCTTTAAGATGATCGGTGAATCGTCCACCACACTGGCAGGTTGAATCCCTCCCGAATCGAGTGCCGGTAAATAGGCGGCAATAGGCTTCATGGCAGATCCAGGTTGTCGTTTCATTTGTGTGGCGTAGTTCATTTGTTCTGTGTTAAAATCCCTGCCCTCAATCATGCTGAGAATGGCGCCGGTTTTGTTGTCGATCATCATCGCGGCGGTCTGTTCCATTCCTTTTTCCTGGCTGTCAGGCAAGTAATTGCTGTCATCCTCAGCAATGGATCGCATGGTCTTGTATAATGTCCGGTCGATGGTGGTGTAAACACGGTAACCGCCGGTGCTGAGCTGGGCCCGGGAAGCATCCATCAGATCGGAGTTCGCTTGCGTGCCTTTTGCGTTCTCTTCCGCTTCCTCGCTCAGCTGCATCAGAATATTCGATGCTTGACGTTCTACTTCCATCATGAGATAAGGATAAGTCACATAGGCCTTCTGTGTGCGAGGAGCAAGCGATTTTTTGATATCGAATGCTTTGGCCTCTTCATATTCGGCTTGCGTTATTTTGCCTTCTTCCAGCATGCTTGCCAGCACGCGGTGTTGCCGGTTTACTGCCCGGTTAAATGCTTTCTCGTCAAATTCTCCTTTGCCGTTGAAGGCCGAGTAGGAGGATGGAAGCTGCGGCAGACCTGCCAAATATGCAGCTTGAGCCACGTTCAGATCATCCAGCTTGTTAATGTTGAATATTCCTTTTGCGGCAGCCTTGATCCCGAACAGCTGGTATCCGCTGGAACCGTTGCCGTAAGGAACCTTGTTCAAGTAGGCTGTTAAAATTTGGTCTTTACTCAAAAAGCGTTCCATCCGCATGGCAAGCAGCATTTCTTTTACCTTGCGGTTATCGGTTTTGTCGCGACTTAAAAAAGTGAGCCTGGCCAGCTGTTGCGTCAACGTGCTGCCGCCGGTTTGAACCGGTTCGTTCAGCACGCGTTCCTTTACGGCGCGAGCGGTACCTTTTATGTCAACACCCTTATGTGTATAAAAACGGTTGTCTTCTATGGATACGACGGCATCCTTAACAAGCTGGGGAATATCCTTGAATTCCACAGGTCGTCTGTCTTCTTCGGTTCTAAGCTGCCCGATCGGTGAGCCATCCGCGAAGTAGGCGAAGCCCGTTATGGCATTGTCGTTCACCGTATTCTCGATGAGAGCCCTGGATCTTACCGGCTCATTCTCAACAATAGAGGTCACGTAGCCTGCTACGGCTCCTCCAGCGAACAAAACGCCCATCAGACCCACCACAAAGAGCCATCCGATGACGGATCCGAGCACCCGCAGAAAGGACCGTTTACGCGGTTTCTTCTGTTTTTCAGGCTCTTGTTTTTTCTCCTCAACCATGAATGTATACTCCTCCTTTTAACGCACCTATTATAGCATAAATCGAAGGTTTTGAATCATGTGTCCCTATATAGCGTGTCCTTTTTTGAGGAAGATTGACTTTTGCGGAAAGCATGTGATACAAATAATGGAAAGTTCATATCGTGAAAAGCTTTGAAGGACCCCAGTAGAAGGCGGAGCCTTTCGTTTCCAGAGAGTCGGTGGGTGGTGCAAACCGATAACGAGCCCCTTTGAATTACCGTCCGGAGCTGACCGGGGGAAAAAGAGCCGTACACCTGAGCGGCTGTTACAGTAGTCCGGTTCCGGGATGACAACCCGTTATGGCAATGAAGTGAGAATCCGTTCCTGAGGTAACGGGTTCTAATTAGGGTGGTAACGCGAGCGCTCCTACTCGTCCCTTGGGATGAGTAGGAGCTTTTTTGCGTTCATAAATAGAGGGAGGCGTGCGGAAACATGAAATGGGATGTTTTATCGAACGTTCAGCAGCAAGAGGTGGAACGGCAGATGGAGGTGATCTCCCGTGGCGCGGTGGAGATCATCCCGGAAGAAGCGATGAGGCAGAAGGTGATAAAATCGGTTGTAACCGGCGAGCCGCTGCGCGTGAAGCTGGGGATGGACCCGTCAGCGCCCGATCTTCACGTCGGGCATACCGTCGTGCTGCAGAAGCTGCGTCAATTCCAGGAACTCGGACATGAAGTACAGCTCATCATTGGGGACTTTACCGGCAGAATCGGAGATCCGACAGGCAAATCCGAAACGCGTAAGCAGCTGTCGGAAGAAGATGTTAGACGGCATGCGGAAACGTACAAAAAACAAATATACAAGGTATTGGCTCCTGAAAAAACGAAGGTATATTACAACTCCGAGTGGCTTGCGCCGATGACTTTTGCCGATGTGGTCAGCTTATCGGCAAAGGTGACGGTGGCACGGATGCTGGAACGCGATGATTTTACAAAACGTTATCAGAGCGGGCTTCCGATCAGCATCCATGAATTTTTTTACCCATTGATGCAGGGGATGGATTCCGTGGCGCTTAAGACCGATGTCGAGCTTGGCGGGACGGATCAGAAGTTTAACTTGCTGATGGGACGCACCCTGCAAAAGGAGTATGGCTCAGAGCCTCAAGTTGCAATCACGATGCCGCTTATTGAAGGGCTTGACGGCGTACAGAAGATGAGTAAGAGCTTGGGCAATTACATCGGTATCGATGAAGAGCCGAATGAGATGTACGGTAAAACCATGTCCGTTCCGGATGAGCTCTTGCTCAAATACTTCAGCTTGGCCACGGATATGGCAAGTGAGGAGGTAACCAGCTTGGAGAAGGGGCTCCGGGACGGAATCGTCCATCCCCGGGATGCCAAGATGAGTCTCTCGCACAGACTCGTTCGCATGTATCATGGGCGGGAGGCTGCGGATGCTGCACAGCAGCATTTTGTGACCGTATTCCAGCAGAAGGCACTTCCTGAAGACATTGAGGTTTACATGGTACCCAAAGGAGAATTGAAGGAAGGAAAGATGATGCTTATCCATCTGCTGACACTGCTCGGTTTTGCCGCTTCCAATGGCGAGGCCAGACGGAGCATTCAGCAGGGGGCCGTAAAATGGAACGGAGAGAAATGCAGCGACATTTACGGTGAGATCGTTCCTCTAGATGGGGATGTGGTTCAAGTGGGCAGGCGTAAATTTGCCAGACTGAAGCTTTTTTGAGGTTATTTTAAAATTCAGAGGATTCACCATAAAAAAACCCTGAAGGCCGAGGCCTTCAGGGTTTTGGGTTCCGAGTTAATCTTAACGGTTGTAGAATTCGACGATTTGCTTCTCATCGATATCTTGGGAAAGTTCGGAACGTTCTGGAAGACGGATGTATTTCCCTTCCATTGCTGCTTCATCAAACTCGAGGTAAGCTGGAAGATGTACACGGTTAGCCAAAGCTTCCTTGATGGAGGAAAGGCCGCGGCTTCTTTCACGAAGACCGATTACATCGCCAGTGCTTACAGCGTAAGAAGCGATATCGACTTTCTTGCCGTTCACAGTCACGTGGCCGTGAGCTACCAATTGGCGAGCACCCGCACGGGAGTTGCTGAAGCCAAGACGGTAAACCAGGTTGTCCAGACGGCTCTCAAGCAGGAACATAAAGTTCTCACCAGCGATACCTTTCATGCCAGTTGCTTTGTTAAACAGGGTTTTAAATTGCTTCTCGCCCAAGCCGTACATATGACGCAGCTTTTGCTTTTCTTGAAGCTGCATACCATAGTTGCTGACTTTTCTCCGTTGGTTAGGACCATGCTGACCTGGAGGGAAAGGGCGTTTAGCCAATTCTTTACCTGTACCGCTCAGGGAGATTCCCAGACGACGGCTTAATTTAAATTTAGGACCGGTGTAACGTGCCATGTTATATAGACTCCTTTTTAATTAAAGTTTCATTAGGGCTCTATTTGCGCCGTATTTGTTTGCTCTACCGAAATCGCCGGAAGATCTGCCAGGAAAGTTCAGCCGCTGTCCTGTCAGTAACAAATAACGTGAGGGTGACACAACCCGCCCAAATTCATGGAATGCATTGCATTCTTACTCAACAATAAATATTATATGAAGTAATGATATAAAGTCAAGTTCAACCTGCAACTTACTATAACTTGGATTTTGTCTAATTTTGTCGATAGGTCCATGGACCTAAAATTATTGTGAAAAACGCATAAATTTTAATGCAAAAATGGGTAGAAAAGAGTAAGATGGTATTGGATTAAGTAGTCTCATTTATCTAGTTACATATTGTAACACCTATCTGGTGTTTAAGTAGCACCTTCCCAACATGTTGAACAGCTGGGTTACCGCCATTTATGCGGCAGCCAATGGATCCTTACATTATGAATCGGAACGCCAGTCTTGGATAGGCCTTTTATAATGGTGCAAAGGAGCGCCCAATATGTCAGAAGATCAACGGAAAGTGTATGAAAGCTCTCCCGGTTCTGCAGTTATGTTTCATGATGCCGGGCCAATTCCTGGAAACGAGCCTTGCTTTTGGCTTCAGAGCTTGGATATTACACCTCATGATTTCCCTTATATTCAGCCTCTCATATCAGACAGCTATCTGGAGTGGCTAAGAGAAAGCGCAGGCACACAGGCGATGAAGAAATTCAGCTGGGCCCTTCTTTCTCATGAGGGAGCTTGGCTGACAGGGGCTTCCGATATAACGGAATACCTTAATGGAAGTGAAGATGAGACATTATCGCTTGCTTTGAACTCCAAGGAAGCGGCCCAAGGAATGGGAAGGGGTTCGTTTGAGGGAAGCGTGCTGTGCGCTGTCCCGCTCTTCACTCGGATTCATGGTGATGTATTTGCGGTGATGGTCAGTGTTTCCTCGCAGGCAATGGAGCCGGAACAATCACTTATGCTGACAGAAACATACGCCTTATTGTTTCGTTCCTGCTTCTATCGGAAGCTGGAGTACGTGTTTGCTGATGATCTGGAGAAAGTCCACACCCAAGCTGAGCGTGAGGTGCACAGGCGTTCCATCATGTTTCAGTATGTCAAACGGATGCATGTCCAGATTGATGTGGACAGCGTGCTGGTGGAGGCTATCGACAGTGTCCTGGCGCTGTATCCCAAGGCCAAAGTCGAATTGTTTATGTCTCAGGACCATGAGAGTGGACATCCGCTTGTACGTCCTCTGCTGCTTCATCATTGGCAGAAAGAGGTTTATGTGCGGACATTCATGGAGGGTACCCTCACGATTGATGAACATGAGGAATCCGATTCGATCGTGGAAATCGGGATTCCCATGGGAGGCAAGCAGGGCGTTTATGGCGTACTCCATGTGGAAGTGGACAAGTCCGAGCTGCCCGATATGGATCTGGAGCTGCTCGGGATGATGGCCGACGCTGCCGGCACCGCGTTTGAGAATGCCAAATTGTACGAGCAGTCCAATCTGATGATTCATGAGCTCCGTATGATTAATGAATTGACACAGCGGTTGAACAAAAGCCTGCATTTGGCGGAGATATTTCAATTTGCCAACCATGAGCTGCTAAAGATTCTTGAAGCCGATTACTGCTGCATTTTGATTTATAACGAGGAGCTTGGCGGTCTTGAAGTGGTATCCTGCAACGCTGAGTGGCTTTCCAAGGAGGTCTTTGAGAAGGATTATGGTTTGGGCGGCCTAGTCTATCATTCGAAGGAGCCCCTCATCCTGTCAGACTATCACGAAGAACGTCCGGCGGAATCCAGACTGATGGAGAGTACCCATTCCAGCTCGATGATTGCTACTCCGCTAACCGTTAACGGTGAAGTACGGGGCGTTGTTCTTCTCACCCATGCGAAGCCGCATTATTTTTCCTATGACAGCTATCGGCTGCTTCAAGCTCTGACCAGCCATATTGGTCTGGCTATCGGCAATGCTTTTCTGCATGCGGAAGTGAGGAGAATGGCTAACCGGGATATGCTGACTGAACTGTATGCGAGACATTATCTTGACGAAATGATCCATGAATGTCAGAACCGTGATTTTTGCGGTTCTCTCATCGTTGTGGATATCGATGAATTCAAGCAGGTCAATGATACGTTCGGTCACCAGCGGGGGGACAAAATTCTGAAGCAGGTCAGCAGCATCGTGAAGACAACGATACGGCACAGCGATATTCCAGCCCGTTGGGGCGGTGAAGAGCTTGCCGTGTATTTGCCGGGACTCGGCATTCAACAGGCGATGCAGGTCGCCGAACGGATTCGCATAAGGGTATCGGAAGAGACCGATCCCCGCGTAACGGTGTCCTGCGGAATTTCCGAATGGAACTGGACCAATGACAAGATCAGCGTAGAGTCTCTCTTCTATCGAGCGGATATGGCCCTTTACGAAGCGAAGAATGGCGGCCGCAACCGGATTGTCGTGGAGAGGGCGGAAGCTGAAATCGGACTGGATTAAATACCCTGCAGCTATTTAGTGGCTGCAGGGTTTTTTCTGTAATCTGCATAATGTAAGGGGCCGCGGATAGCCTAAGAGCAAGATCAACGAGAGGCTGATGATTATGAGAATGAGAAGATCACGGAGCGTCATCGGAATGGTTTTATTCGTCTTTTGCCTAACCGGATGTGCCTGGCAGGAGCAGTTGTCTGCCGAAGAGTCGTTTAACCGTGCCCTGTCGGGGCTGTCGGGCGTTGATAATTTCTCTTTTCGGGGAGAAGCAGCGATTCGGACCGGAGAAAACGGACCGTTTCAGCAAAGTTTGGCATTTGAAGGCAATCTGCAGCATCATACGGATTTGACACTATCATCAAGGGACAAAGGGACAACAATACAGAAGGATAAGGTATCAGCGGATTCGGTATATAAATCAGATGGACTTACAGTGGCACTGAAGCGCAAAGAAGGCAAGTGGAGCACGCTGTCATCGGAACATGCCGAAGAAATGTGGATCACCCGCCTGAATCCGCTGGAACTGCTGGAGTATATCGGAAAGTCGGAGAAGACGGTGACCCAGGAACTGGGGGCGGCAAGAGGAACCAAGGTGCTGCGAATCGAGCTGTCACCCGAGGCGGCAGCCAATATGGTCTATGGATCGCTGGATGAGCAGATGAAGGCGCTGGCTGCGCGGATTGAACGCAAAGGGGATCCGCTATACAGTGCAGATCCTAAGGTTCGTAAACGACTGAAGGCCGTCTGGGAGCGAGACTATAATGAAATGAAGAACATGCTCAGCAAGGCGGATGCCGTTTCGGTCTCTCATGTAACGATTAACAAAAAAAAACAGCTTCCTACCAAACTGACTATGGAACGAACGTTGTTTTTTGTTGACGAGCAGGGCAGAACCCGCACGGAAACGCTGCTGTCCGATGTTACTTTTACCGGTTATTGAAAGATCAGCCATGAAAATTTTTTTAACGATGAACGCTGACTTCGTGTTGGTTGCATGCTACAATAATTTATAAATTTACCGCTGTTCAATTCATATGTAGGGGAACAGTCATCATAAGGAGGATATGACATATGCGTGATCCCAGAATTCAAAAACTGGCTCAAAATCTCGTGAACTATTCGGTAGATATGCAGCCAGGCGAAAATGTGCTCATTGAAATGATCGGATCGGAGCGCGATCTGCTGAATGCCATCATTGAGGAGGTTTCGAATCAAGGCGGCCGCCCGTTCGTGCAATTGACAGATCGCACGGTTCAACGGGCAATGCTGAAGAACGCAAACAAGGAGCAGCTTGAGCTGTGGGCTGAGCTGGATCTTGAGCGCATGAAGAAAATGGATTGTTACATCGGTATCCGCGCAGGCGAGAACGTCAACGATATGGCTGACGTGCCTGAGGAAAACATGAAGCTGTACAATGCACTTTACTCGCATCCCGTACATAGCGAAGAGCGTGTCAAGCGTACGAAATGGGTGGTTCTCCGCTATCCGAACGCCAGCATGGCGCAGCTTGCCAACACCAGCACGGAGGCGTTTGAGGATTTCTACTTCGATGTGTGCAATCTGGACTACTCCAAAATGGACCGCGCGCAGGATCCTTTGGCCGAGCTGATGAGGAATACCGACAAGGTTCGCATCGTGGGACCGGGAACGGACCTCAGCTTCTCGATCAAGAACATCGGCGCGGAGAAATGCTCCGGCCAGAAAAACATTCCGGATGGCGAGGTATACACAGCGCCTGTTCGTGATTCGGTTAACGGAACGATCGCTTACAATACACCGACTCTTTACAATGGCGTCACTTTCGAAAATATTAAATTCCGCTTTGAAAACGGAAAAATCGTCGAAGCAACAGGCAGCGACACGAAGCGGCTGAACGAGATCCTTGATGCGGACGAAGGTGCAAGATATATCGGCGAGTTTGCCATCGGCTTCAACCCGTACATTTTGACACCGATGAAAGATATTCTGTTTGACGAGAAAATCGCGGGAAGCCTGCATTTTACGCCAGGTCAAGCATATGATGTAACAGACAACGGCAATCGTTCCTCGATTCACTGGGATCTCGTGCTGATCCAGCGTCCGGAGTACGGCGGCGGGGAAATCTACTTTGATGACCGTCTCATTCGCAAGGATGGTATATTTGTTATTCCAGAACTGGCAGCGTTAAATCCGGAAAATCTTAAATAGATTGGAAAAAATGTTGCATAAGAAAACGGATTCAATGTATCATGAAGGTGCAGTGATGAGCTTTATTCAGATCCTAAAGTTACGGAGGGATTCGTATGTCCAATAACAATCAATCTATCGTAGAAATTTCGCAAACCGCCAGCCAATTCTCATCCTCCATCGTTTTACAGGCGGAGAACAAGTACATTGATGTTAAGAGCATCTTGGGTCTGTTCACAACGCTTGTCAACAGCCAAAGCTATGAACTGCATGTACACGGACCTGATGCTGATGCAGCTAAAAAGGCAATGATCGACGTATTCACCAAGCATGGTTTGAATGTATCCGTCGTGGCTGAATAACAGTCGCCAAAAATACCCTTCCATAGAATGGAAGGGTGTTTTTTTGTAGAGAAAGGGTCTATTTTGTTCAGGTCCTTGTATTGAGAAACGATTTCGACTAATATTAAAGATAGTAACTGTGCTGTGATTTTTGACATAGGGGGGAAGATCATGACTTCATCTGATTTACAGGAACAGCTGAATCTCAAAGCGATCAGTCTTCTTCATGAAGATGCAGATAAAATCCTAAAGCTTATTGAAGTACAGATGGAGAATCTGGCGACCCGTTATTGCCCTCTCTATGAGGAAGTGCTGGATACCCAAATGTACGGTTTTTCAAAAGAGGTTGATTTCGCGGTGCGGGCCGGGCTTCTTCCGGAAAGTACGGGAAAGCAGCTGATCAGCAAGCTTGAACGCAATCTGGCGGTCCTGTACGAAGCCATGAATCAATCCAAATAGCCTGTACTCGTACAGGCGCATACATAGAGAAACGCATGTCGCACTCAGGCGGCATGCGTTTTTTTCTTGTGGATAGGATGGAACGCGTTCGATGAATGCAGCTGTGCGGGCGGACCGTTCCTAAGCTTAGACGAGGAAGAACGAGACGCCTAGTATGACGTATACGGCGAGCAGCAGAAGGCCTTCATACCAGTTGGAAGCACCGTCCTGCGTGATGGATCTGGCAATGAATACGGCGACGCCGATGGCGACCAGCTCCAGCGTGGTGAACACGAGATCCATCGTATCTCCGAGAAAGAAGCTGATGAACACAAGCACGGGAGCGACGAACAGGGCGATCTGCAGGCTGCTGCCAACGGCAATTTCAACGGCGGCGCCGATTTTGTTCTTCATCGCCAGCATGATGGCTGCACTGTGTTCGGCGGCGTTACCGATAATCGCTACCAGGAAGGCCCCGATAAACAGCTCGCTGAGGCCATACTCGTGACTGATAGGCTCAAGGACCCCAACAAGCCATTCGCTGACAAACGCGACCATGACGGTGGCGACGACAAGATACAGAATCGAGCGTTTCTTGGACCAGGTGGGGCCGTGCTCGTGCGGCAGTGCATCCTGGTCGTGATCGTCGCTGACATCCGCCAAATAATTTTTGTGAGTAATCATTGAGAATCCAAGCCATGCGATGTAGGACACGATAAGAATTCCCGCTACAATGAGGCTGAGCGTCTTGGTCTCACCCTCCGTTATGGAGTGGGTATTCAGAAAGACCGCAGGGATGAACAGCGCGATAATGGCCAGCGTCATCAGGGATCCGTTCAGACCTGCCAGCGTCACATTGTATTTCTGGATTTTAAACTTGAGGCCCCCGGCAAACAGGCTGAGCCCGAGAACGAGCAGCAAGTTGCCGATAATGGAGCCGGTGATGCTTGCCTTCACCATATCGTACAAGCCTTCCTTGATCAGCAGGATGGCGATGATCAGCTCTGCCGCGTTACCGAAGGTAGCGTTGAGGAATCCCCCGAGTCGTTGACCCGCGTAATGCGCAACGCTTTCGGTTGCTTTGCCTAGAAAACCGGCGACAAAAATAACCGAGATAGAAGACAAAATGAATTGGAGCGTGAAGTTCCAGTTCGCAAAGTGTCCCAGCGCGCTGAGTAAAAAAGTGAAGATGAGAAGCGCGGGATTTAGCCATTTTTTCATAACCGACACCTACCTTATGGTTTATGTACTGATGAGTTCTTGCGAGTGGAAACGACGATTCTCGCATCGCTTTCTACAATATACCCAAATTTTTCGAAAAATTATCCTTGTTTTCTGAAGGGAGCATTTGCTTTTTGGGTCCGTTACGATTTACAATAACGGATAATGAGGTGAAGGAGGATATGGCATGACGGAACAACTTCAACTGGATAACGGTTTGATTCGAATATCGGATGATGTCGTCTCGAAAATTGCCGGATTGGCTGCCTTGGAAACCCCAGGTATTGCAGCCATGTCCGGTGGATTGTCCGAGGGCTGGGCTAAGAGACTGAGCGGCAAAAATGTGCAAAAAGGTGTTACCGTGGAAGTAGGTCAGCTGGAAGCGGCGATCGACCTGCGGATTATCGTGCTCTATGAGACACCAATACATGAAGTGTGCCGCATGCTTCAACAGAATGTCCGCGAAGCTGTCGAGAGCATGACAGGGCTTCGTGTGGTTGAGGTCAACGTGAAGGTCGAAGGCGTAGCGTTTAAAGACGATGAAATCGACGATATTCAGCTTCGAGCCAAATAAGACGAACCCTAGGGGATCGTGCCCCGCTAATTATGAAAAAAATCGAAAAAAAAGACTACCGGGTTGCCCGGTAGTCTTTTTTAATTACGGATTTAACCTGCTCCTCTTTCATCGGACGGTTGCTGTCCCTGGATATGCTAAGCACGATTCCCATACTCAGCATCATGACCAGCAGCGAGGATCCGCCATAACTGATGAACGGGAGGGTAACGCCCGTTATCGGGATGGTATTGGTCACCCCGCCGATATTGATGAAGGCCTGAATGGCGATCAGTCCCATGATGCCGACGCCGGTCAAGGTACCGAAGGGATCCGAGCAGCGAAGCGAAACAATGATCCCTCGCAGGATAAAATATAAGTAGAGCAGGAGGAATATCGCGGTTCCGATAAAACCGAATTCTTCGCCGATGACCGAAAAGATAAAGTCGTTATAAGGATTCGGCAGGTAATGCAGCTTCTGCACGCTCTCCCCGTAACCTGCTCCGGTGACACCGCCCTGGCCGATGGCAATCAGCGATTGAACCAAATTGTAGCCCGTGTCCGACTCATCGTGGAACGGGTCCATGAAAGCCTCGATCCGGCCCATCTTATAGTTCTTGGAAGCCTCTTCCTGATCTCCGCCGGAGTTAAAGAGCGATCCGACGCCCAGTGTGAGCACCAGGCCAAGCGCGACAAGCGAGATACATCCGAGGATATGCTTGAGGCTGGCGCCGCCGGCATAGATCAGCAGTCCGCTGGTAGCCACGAGGATGAAACAGGAGCCCAGGTCCGGCTGAAGCATGATCAGTCCCGCTACGATCCCTACAATAATGAGTACGGGGAAGAAACCGCCCTTCCATTGACGGATTCGTTCCCCTTTTTTGGTGATCAACGCTGCCAGATAGACAATGGTCGCTATTTTGGCCAGTTCGGTCGGCTGGATGCCGAATTTCCCCAGGTTAAACCAGCTTGTGGCTCCGTTGGTTGCGGAACCGATGATCACCACAAGAATCAGCAGCATTAAGGTTAGAAAAAACACCGGTATGAATAGCTTCTTGTACTTTTTATAGTTGATGTTCATGGCAACAAACATAACCAATGTGCCAAGGACGGCAAACGCGACTTGCCGCTTCGTGAAATGCAGCGGATCGTTATTGAATTTTTCATTGAAAACGGCCAAGCTGGAGCTGGAACTGAACACCATGATCAGTCCGAATCCCACCAACAGCAAGGTAAGGATCAGCAGTTGAAAATCAGGCGTCCCTCTCTTCGGCTGAGGTTTGGTCGTATTCATAATGTTCGACCTTACGCTTCCAGAAGAGCTTTGAGCTCTTGAAGCTTCTTGGTGGCCACATTCATAACGGGCTGTGGAGCCATGGATTCATACTCGAGACCGTGCGGGAACGTGGCTTTGCCCAGGTATACCGCTTCGATTTTGAGGATGGTGTCCGGTTTTTCCAGCTTGCCTTCAACAGCGCGGGTGTTAATGCGCAGGAAGTATTCAGCCTGATTTTTTTTATCTTCGATTTTCAAGTCATATGTAGCGCGGTAGTATTCCCACTGCCAACGAATGAAGCCTACTTTTTCGGCACATTCATCGAGGTAAGCTAAATCGCTGTGCAATCCGTCCAAGCCTGTATTTTCGAAAATCATGTGGTCGTAACCCCCTTAATAGTCCTTGCAAAGTTCTTTAATATGATAGTATGTTTCAGGAACTTGTGCAAGCCTGTACCGCCCGTCACGCTTCAATTGAGACCTTTTATCCAGATGAGTTTTTGATAACGACAGGCATTCTTCTTTTCTGCTAAAATAAAAGCAAGTGAAAACGCTGTGAAATGTACGCTTTCCATTCAGGTGGTTATATATTCATAGGACTTCAATTCAAGCGAAGGGTGGATATGGCCGATGAACCGCGTCGTTTACCGCACGGATTATTATGTAGTGGAAGAGAACGGGCAGAAGGAAATTGTCGTGATCGACCGGATTCCGGAATCGGCAGCGGTTGTGGCCGTTTATCAAGGATGTCTGCTCTTGGTATGCCAGCACCGGGAAGCGGTGGATGAGATCACTTGGGAGCTTCCTGGCGGAACGGTGAAACCCGGTGAGGAACGGAAGCTTGCCGTGAAGCGGGAGCTTGAGGAAGAGGCAGGTGTGCTGTGCAAGGACTTGTCCTACATGGGCAGCGCTTATCCGATGGCTTCTCTGGCCAACCGGAACGTTCATTATTATTTCACCGACGATTTGAAGGTGTCCGTTAGCCAAGAGTCGAATCAAGATGAGGACGAAGATGTTAGAGCTATGTGGGTCCCGCTCAGGGATGTGTATCGCAAGATGAAGGAAAGCGGCCGAATGGATGCCATGGTTGGGCACGGGCTGCTGCTGAGCAAGCTTCACGGATTTCTTGCGATCGATTGAGCCGCATATAGCGGGGAAGGATGATGGAACTTGATGAAGGAAGCATTTTGGGAACAATGGTATCCACGGATGGTGGAGTGGCGGCGTCATTTACATATGCACCCGGAACTTTCGTTCCAGGAGAAGGAAACTTCGACATTTATAGCAACCCGGCTGCAGGAGCTTGGTCTGGAGGTCAAGACAGGCGTGGGCGGTCATGGAGTGATAGGAATTCTAAGAGGAGATAAACCCGGCAAGACCGTTGTGCTGCGCTCCGACATGGATGCCCTGCCGATTGAAGACGGCAAGAGCTGCGATTACAAATCGCAGGTGCAAGGAGTGATGCATGCTTGCGGGCATGACGGGCATGCCTCCATGCTGCTGGGAGCTGCGGCTTACTACAGCACGTACCCGGAAGAAGTCCAGGGCGAGATTCGGTTCATGTTTCAGCCAGCGGAGGAAGTCTGCCCCGGCGGTGCGGTAGAGATGATCAAGGATGGAGCGCTTGACGGAGCCGACGTTGTCTATGGTCTCCACTTATGGACGCCGTTTCCAGTAGGTACCGCGGCGAGCGCGCCCGGTCCGCTGATGGCTGCTGCGGATGAGTTTTTCATTGATATTACGGGACGCGGGGGACACGGCGGTATGCCGCATGTGACAGCCGATGCCCTGGTAGCGGGAGCAGCGCTGGTCATGCAGCTTCAAACCATTGTAAGCCGCACGGTAGATCCGCTGCAGCCTGCCGTGGTTACGGTAGGAACGATGCAAGCCGGAACGGCGCAAAACGTCATTGCTTCCGCTTGCCGGATCACGGGAACGGTACGCACCTTTGACGAACCTACCCGGACGCTAATACGGGAGCGGATCGAGCATATGACCCGGACGGTTTCGGAAACCTACGGCACGAAAGCAGCGGTCCGATATCTCGTCGGTTATCCACCCTTGGTGAATGATGAGACCGAAACCGCTCGCTTCTTCCGTACGGCCCCTAAGGTATTCGAAGCGGATCAGGTCAAGGTGTCACCCAAACTGATGCCGGCAGAGGATTTTGCATACTACTTGAAGGAAATCCCGGGCTGCTTCATTTTCGTTGGAGCCGGTAACCCGGATAAGGCGGCAATCTATCCGCACCACCATCCGATGTTCGACTTTGATGAAGATGCCATGCGTTATGGGGCGAAGCTGCTGGTCGAGTTGGTGTCGAGCTATCAGAACGGGGGCTAGACTTTAAGAAAATCGCAATCATCGCGCATGAACGCTCGTAATTTGGAAATCCTATAGATCATAGGGGAAGTTCAGATCCATGGACATGGATGTGGGCTTCTTTTTTTTTAGATGACCAAACGTTACGAGGAGGGAATAGGGTGCATAACAAGCCATGCATCGTCCAGCGGGATCGGACCATATTGCTTGAAACCGCTCATGCGGATGCTGAGGCCGCACGCAAACAACTGGCCCAGTATGCGGATTTGATCAAAAGTCCTACGTCTTTTCATACATATCGCCTCACCCCGTTATCCTTATGGAACGCCGCTGCCGGAGGAATGACGGCTGAGTCGATTTGTTCGAGCCTTCGGTCGCTGTCACGATGGGATGTGCCGGCAGCTCTGCTCGAAGAGGTTCGCCAGCTCGTTGGGCGTTACGGACAGCTCTCGCTGCTCCCGCATCCCACGCTTGACCGTTCATTGCTGCTATCTAGTCATGAGGAAGCCTTGATGCAGGAGCTGATGTCCCATCGCTCCCTGAAGGAAATCGGCGTTCGATTGATTTCGCCGATGGAAGCAGAAGTGCCTTCAGACCGACGTGGCCTATTGAAGCAGGAGCTGACCCGGCTCGGCTATCCAGTGCTGGACCACGCGGGATATATGGACGGGCAATATCTGAACATTCTTTGGCGTGGTGAAAAATCGGACAGTGGGGGTCTTGAAGACTCCAACGGCGGATCCAACGATCAGCGCTTTCAGCTCCGCGACTATCAGCGGAAGGCTGCCGATTCCTTCAGGGATGTCGGCGGTGAAGGCGGCAACGGGGTGCTTGTCCTGCCTTGCGGTGCCGGGAAAACGGTCATTGGCATCGCTGCGATGCGCGATCTGCAGTGCGAGACTCTGATCCTCACCTCCAACACAACGTCTGTAAGGCAGTGGATCGCCGAGCTGGTGCAGAAAACCTCGCTGACCGCGGAGGAGATCGGTGAATACTCCGGTCAGCGCAAAGAGGTGAGGCCGGTAACGGTCGCCACCTATCACATCCTGACCCATCGACAAGGCAAGGGGGATGAACAGCAGCATATGAAGCTGTTTAATGAACGTCGCTGGGGCTTAATCATCTATGACGAGGTCCATCTTCTTCCGGCACCGGTATTTCGTGCGACAGCTGATATTCAGGCGACCCGCAGGCTTGGACTGACCGCCACCCTGGTTCGAGAGGATGGAAGGGAGCATGACGTGTTCTCGTTGATCGGCCCCAAACGATATGAAATGCCGTGGAAAAGGCTGGAGGAGCAGGGCTGGATTGCTTCGGTGGACTGTACGGAGATTAAGGTGCCGCTGCCGGATGAGATCAGAGCAGCCTGCGAGACGGCGGGCAAAAGGGATCAGTATCGGCTGGCTGCCGAGAATCCGTCCAAGCTCCGCGTGATTCGGCAGCTCGTGGATTTCCACAAGGATGCACAGACGCTGATCATTGGGCAATACCTGGATCAGCTTCATGCCATTGCCGAAGAGCTGCAGGCCCCTCTCATTACGGGGCAGATGACGCAGGATCAGCGCAATGAATGGTATAAGGCTTTCCGTGAAGGAACCGTCCGTGTACTTGTCGTTTCGAAAGTGGCTAACTTCGCCGTTGACCTGCCTGATGCCTCCGTGGCGATCGAGGTATCGGGAAGTTACGGCTCTAGGCAGGAGGAGGCGCAGCGTCTCGGACGCTTGCTGCGGCCGAAGCAGGGGGAGAACCGGGCTTATTTTTATGCATTGGTAACGGAGGAGAGCCGGGAGGAGATGTTTGCGATCCGGCGTCAGCTGTTCCTGATTGAGCAGGGTTATGAATATCACGCGCTTCAAGCGAACCCCCCGGCCTTCCTTGACCTGGCATCGATGCGGCATAGGCATCGCCTGCAGATTCCTGACGGGAAGGAGGCCTCGTGGAGATGATGGAACAGCAGGACGTGGCGGATGCCATAAGTTTAGAACGGCTTCTTCCGAAGGAGCGGTCGGTCCTTCATCATATCTGGAGCCGTTTTGCCGGGCAGCGATTTGATGACGACAAACTTCGCTCGCTGCGCGTTCGGCGCTTGAGCGGCGTGGAAGTGCAGCTCGCTTTCTTATCCTTGAGGCAGCAGCGATGGGTTCATGCGGTGAAGCAGGGCTGGGGCGAGAGGCTGTATTTCATCCCTTTTGATAAGCTTCAGATTCTCCAGGAGGCCTTTGCCGATCTCGAGGCGGGTTCCGTTCCGGCAGCTGCCGTGAAGCTCCAGCAGGAGGGAAGAAGCGGGATAGCAGTCGATATGTTCAACGTTCTCGTATATGTCGCCAAGAATCGTGGGGCTGTGACCGCCAAAGGGGTTCTGCATAAAAAATTTATTCAGAAGCTGGGAAGCGTGGTGGGATTATCGCCATCCGATGTTGAGGGGCTCGCACTTCAATATGATCACGCTGATGTTTACCCACCACATATTGCGGTTGTATTGGATTTGCTGTTTTCGTTTGATCTGGTCGCCCTGGAGCAAGGGGAGCTTAGACTGAACATGACCGCATTGCGCCACTGGCTTACACTCACGCGCGAAGCGATGGACCGATTGGTTCTGTTGCGCATGATGGAACGCTATGTTCCGAGTTCGGCCGAGTATCAGCATTTCACATGGAGGATTTGTCACTCATCACGAATCGGCGGGATGTGGTACTATGCTCAGCACACATTGGCATATGGCGAGGAGCCCCAGAACTTGGAGCCAAGTAGCGGAAGGGAATTGTCCGCGGAGGACGCAGCTTCATGGCTCCGTTTATTAACCGGCTGCGGTTACACCGATCTTGGCATGGATCACGATGGCCAATTCCTGTTCCGGTGGCGTATGGATCCCTGCTCCTTGCTGAGTGGAAGCAGCCAGTCTAACACCGGATCTTCGGGGCTGTTTATCCAGCCGGATTTTGACATATTGATTCCGCCTGACGTGTCTTACACGGTCAAGTTTACGGCTGCCCTGTGCACGGAGCGCATCTCGGATGACGTAATGACGGTCTATCGTCTGACCAGGGATTCGGTAGCTCAGGCAGCGACAGCAGGAATGGGTCTGGAAGCGATGACGGCATTTTTTACGGAGCATGCTGCGGCGGGAATCCCGGAGAACGTGCAGGCTGCCTTATATCAGTGGGGCAAAGAGCTTGAAAGAACGGGTAAGGATGAGCTTTTACGATTTATCGGCGCAGCTCCGAAAGATAAAGCGGTACCCGGGGCCTGTGATGAAGAAGATAACCGTTACGTCATGCCGGGTTATCCTGGCAGCCCATCCAGCAGTTTGATTCGCCCTGCGCGCAGCGAGCTTGCTCTTGAATTGGACCACAGCCTTCCGGATATAACGTCAATCGTTCCGGATTTGAACCGGATTCCCATCATGTGGACACGGGATTGGCGCTCTTATCACGGTTCGACGGCCAAGCAAATGATGGAGCAGGCGCTTGAATTGTCAGCTAAATTAGAGATTGCGGTCGATGGCAGCCGGATGGAGTTTATTCCATTCCAGCTCGAGCGGCAGCCATGGAAAATTTCGGGGGCGTTATACGATCCGGACTCCGAATCTGATTCCGAAATGACGGAAACCGTGGTGAAGTTAGGCGAAGGGGAATGGAAGGAAATGCGGCTTGTGATTCCGTAAAAGCGTATGAATTCCCCCTTCTTAAGATACGAGCGTTATGCTATGATGAAAGAGTCCACGAACAAAGCGTGGGCCAAACTAATAGAAAAGCGGGATGAGTTCATGAGCGTATCGGAAATAAATACGGTCGATATGGCCGAGGTGCTCACCTATGCCTATGAAATAGGCGACATGATTAATGCTTCCGTCGAAGTGGCGGATTATCTATATTGGAAGCAGGCAGTTGAGGGTGATCCTATGATTCAGGCTTTGATCAAAAAGCTTGAGTCCAAGAAAGAGCTGTTTGAAGAGACTCAGCGGTTCGGTCACTTTCACCCGAACTACCATTCGGCCAAGGATGAAGTAGCCGCAGTGGAAGCCGAGCTTGAGGCTTTCGAGCCTGTAGCCCGGTTCAAGCAGGCGGAGAAGAATCTGGACGATCTGCTGCATTCGATGTCGGAGAAGATTGCTTTTTCGGTTTCGGAGAGCATCAAGGTTCCGGGCAACGATCCTCTTCCCAAGAAGGGGTGCGGTAGCGGCGGAGCTTGTTCGTGCGGATAATAGGCATAGACTAGAGATAGAGACGAAAGTGAGGCGAGGAGCTTAGGATGTTGGCTGAACGGACCGGTTTTATTATATGGGTCAGCGATGTAAAGGCAGCAAGGAATTTGGAGAAATACGGCAGTGTGCACTATATATCACGCCGCATGCATTATGTTGTCATGTACGTCAATGCTGACCGCGCCGAGGAAACAATGAAGAACATCCGGAGATTGTCCTACGTTCGTAAGATCGAGCGCTCCTACCGGAATGAGATTAAGACGGAGTACAGCAGCAAAGGGCCGGATAAAGCGAAGTTTTACGGACCTTAGCATGATGTCCTGATCGAGAATCTAACGCAAATCGCATAAGTTAGCGAGAAGAGCGTAAAGCGGCCCCCTCAGGGCCGCTTTTTTTAAGCTATCGGAAAGTATAAAATTGGAGCGTTGGCATGGTCTTATAAAGTTTATTAGGGATTGATGACGATAGATTGGCATAATTCGGAATCTTGTTTGATAAAATAGTATAAGTAAGGTACAATTTACATTTTAATCAAACCCATCATTCCATTCGGGCGTCTGCGCCTCAACGCACAGGATACAACTAGAGATATTTCTAAATTTTCGGTGATTGTTCACAAGAAGCGAGGTTTCAATCTTGTGAATGCCAGTGGAATGATGTAATATGTTGGGTATATATACATAGATACAAAGACCCATTTGGTGGAGAGTGATATTCCATGCGCGACAAAGGGACTGAGCGGTGGAGCACCTATGAGCCGTTTTATATTACGTTAAATGATAAAAAGGTCGCCGACATCGTCATTACCAATCATGCGAAGAGCCGTTATACGGACCGGGTTCAAGGTAACGACACGTCCCATGAGGAAATCGGGACTTGGATGTGGGAGTGCCTGAAGCAGGACCGGATCGTGCCGTATTACCGCAACGAGCAGGATGTCTATCTGATTGACGACGACCTGGTTGTAGTGGCGGAGTTCTCGGAGCTGGAGCATGAACGTGATCTGATTGGCAACCCGCTGCATCGGATGATTATTGTAACTTTTTTGGGACGTATGTCAGAAACCATTGAGCTTCGAGACCTGAAGTCTTATTACTCATGGCTTCGCCATTCACGTCGCATGACACTGATTAAGAACAGCCGTAAACGTAAATAAAGAAATAGAGTTTTCATATGGCATGCGAGCGTAAGCGCGGATGTCTTTTTTGTATGCTCCGCCGCGATCCGTTACAATGATAAATACAAAAGCGGCAGCGAGAGGGGAACCAATGTTATGAACTTTCATCAGCTACATATTTTTTACACGGTAGCAGAGCGCGGGAGTTTTTCCGCTGCTGCCCAGGCGCTTCATATGAGCCAGCCGGCTGTGACGATGCAGGTACAATCGCTCGAGGAGTATTTTGGGACAAAGCTCCTCATTCGTTCCACCAAGCGCATGGAATTATCCGAGGCCGGGAGGACGCTGCTTCCTTTTGCCCGGAAGAGCCTGGAGCTGTCGCAGGAAACGGACGCGGCGATGGCGGCTTTCTCTAATAAGCTTCAGGGAAGGCTGCAGTTGGGGGCAAGCCTGACCATCGGGGAATACGTGCTGCCCCGATTGCTGGGGCCCTTCGGCCGGGAGTATCCGGATATATCCATTATGCTGAAAGTGATGAACACCACGCAGATCCTCGAGGAAATCGCCGGCCATCAACTGAATTTTGGGCTGATCGAGGCACCTGTGGAGCATCCGGATATGGTCCTCGATTCGGTCATGGAGGATGAGTTGAAACTGATCGTTCCTTCCGGCCATCCTTTAGCAATAAGGAAAGATGCGATATATTTGGAGGATGTGCTGAAGTATCCGTTTGTGCTTCGCGAGAAGGGGTCTGGCACACGGAAGGTGATGGAGGATGTGCTGCTTATGCGGGGGTATGATCCCGAAAGCATCCAAACGGTCATGGAGCTTGGGAGCACGGGAGCGGTGAAATCGGCGGTAGAGGAAGGGCTCGGCATCACGATGCTATCGACCTCAACGGTCAAGCATGAAACCGCGCTCGGTTTAGTCAAAATGATTGATATTGCGGATGCCTCGTTTAAACGGAATTTTTATTCCATTCAGTTGCGGTCCGCGCTGCTGCCGATGTCGGCGATGACGTTTTTGGCCTATTTAAAGGAACGTCAGCAAAACCAGCGATAAAGCACACCCGAACTTACAACGAAAGGGGATTGATTGACATAGATAAATCGATGAATCGGACAGGCTGCGACCTCCATTCCCACACCCAGGCTTCGGACGGGATGAACACGCCTTCGGAGAACGTGCAGCTTGCTTTCGAGCGGGGACTTGGGGCTCTAGCTATAACGGACCATGACACGGTGGCCGGTGTCGAGGAGGCACTGCAAGCCGGAGAAAGCCTCAACATGATCGTGGTCCCTGGCGTAGAAATCAGCACCATGGCAGGCGGGACGGATATTCACGTCCTGGGCTATTACATAGATTACCGGGACCCCGTGTTTCTGGAGCGGCTGGCAGAGCTCCGTCGTACGAGAGTGGAGCGCAATGAGAAGATCATGGCGAAGCTGAGAGGGCTTGGCATCGAGCTGACGATGGAGGAAGTGATCAGAGGCTTGGGGCGGCCGCTGGAACCCGATGAGAGCATCGGCCGCCCGCATATTGCGGATGCCCTGGTTCTTAAGGGTCATGCCCTCGATCTAAGGGATGCCTTCGACCGGTATCTCGCACAGGGCGCAGCTGCATATGTGCCACAGCCGCGGATTCATCCCAAGGAAGCCTGCGAATGGATACGCGAAGCCGGGGGGGTGCCGGTGCTTGCGCACCCTGGACTCTACGGCGATGATGCATTGGTGAGAGCGGTCATTGAAGAGGCTGCTTTCAAGGGGATTGAAGTCTATCATTCGGACCATGGGGCAGCAGAGGAGAAACGGTATTTGGAGATGGCCGAGGCATACGGTTTGATTGTGACCGCCGGATCCGATTACCATGGCGAGAGGCAGGGCCAGGTGTTCCATGGGGATATCGGCAGCCGCCAGGTATCCATCCAGGTGTTGGATGAGCTTCAACAGGCGCGGGCAAGGAGCTAAGCTCGACAACACGGCGCGGGTTTCGAGCGGAATCCGTTTGTGCTGCTCCGGCGGATTCGTATAGGAGAGTCGGGGCATGACAGTAAGAAAAAACGGGTCCTCCGGCAGGTCATACGACCTTTCGGATACCCGTTTTGTGGTTTAATTAACGATATATCGAGTTCGTTGCTCATCTTAATTGCGATTGTTTTTTACCGAACTGGGCATCGCCTTGATCCGCTGCTCGTCCGGCGTGACGAACAGCGTTTTTTGATTGTCATAAATGACAAACCCGGGCTTGGCTCCATTCGGCTTGCGTACATGGCGAATGAGCGTGTAGTCGACAGGCACGCTGCTGGATTCTTTGGCCTGGCTGTAATAAGCCGCCAGCTGTGCCGCTTCCTGCAGCGTTGCCTCCCCGTACTCGCTGCTTCGGATGACCACGTGAGAGCCCGGGATATCCTTGGTGTGCAGCCATGTATCATTTGAGGAAGCGAGACGGTTGGTTACGTATTCGTTTTGGAGGTTGTTTTTTCCAACATAAAGCTCGATGCCTTCGGATGAAGTATAGACATGCAGCGTCGGCTTGTCGTTTTTCTTCTTTTTCTTCGCTTTACGATTGCGGTCTCTCAAATATCCCTGCTGGATCAGCTCGTCCCGGATTTCATCGATGTCGCTCAAGGAAGCATGCGACAGCTGCTGCAGAAGATTCTCGATATAGTTGATCTCTTCGCGGGTTTTGATTAACTGTTCGTCGATGACCGCGAGGCTGTTCTTGTATTTATTATATTTTTTGAAATAGCGCTGCGCATTGTCCGACGGAGTCAGGAGCGGATCGAGCGGAATGGTGACGGTCGCCTGCTCTTCATCATAGAAGTTGACAAGCTGTACTTCACGGTCGCCCTTCTGAATCTGGTGGAGTGAGGCGAAGAGAAGCTCGCCAAAGATGCGATACCGGTCGGCATCCCCGGCTTCTTCCAAGTCCTTGTTCAGATTATCCAGCTTCTTGATGTTCTTCGTCCGTTCATTCTGCAGGAATCGGAGGAGGTCGCTGACCTTCTGTTTTACCGTATCCCGCTGCGCCTTATCCCCGTAATAATCCTCCATGCATCGACTGACCGACTCGTACGTTGTAGTCTCGTCCACCAGCAAGGTCAGCGGAATGACGGAGAACACCGACTTTCCTTTGGCATTGACGCCTGTAACCGGCGTATATTGATGGTTGCGTACTTGTTCCATGACCTCATCAAATGCGCTCCACAGACTTCCGCAATCTTTTTCCCCTTCAAGCTCACCTGGACTCCCTTCCCCTGCGCGGTTGGCAATTTCCTGGGCCGCGAGCGGACTGAGGCCGCTGAACGCGCCGACCAGCCATGGAACGGCCTGCTCCTCGTTCATCAGACAGGATTCCCGGAAGGTTTCCTGCAAGGTTTCGAGTGGATTCAGCTTGTGCTGCTCCGGCGGATTCGTATAGGAGAATCCCGGCATAACCACGCGGTAGCTGCTGATGGCGGGCGTCACATGGTTGATGCCGTCCAGAATGGTGCCGCTTGCGGGATCGAGCAGAATGATGTTGCTGTGTCTGCCCATGAGCTCGACGATGATTTTCTTGGAGGAAATATCCCCGAGTTCGTCACGCTGCCGGATCGTAATATGGATAATTCGTTCCATCCCCACCTGCTGGATGTCCTCGATGATGCCGCTCTCGCAATGCTTGCGCAGAATCATGCAAAACATAGGGGCTTCGGCCGGATTCAGAAAGGTCTCCTGCGTCAGGTGCACCCTGGGATACGTGGGGTTTGCGGATAGCAGCAGCTTGGCGTTTCCCTGCTGGGTGCGTATATGAAACACGATGTCCCGATCGTTCGGTTGATATATTTTATTGATCCGTGCGCCCCGGCATGATTGAAGCTCATGCACGATCGCACGCGTGACAATGCCGTCTAATGCCATCCTTCATTCTCCTATCTGTCTGTTACCCTTCCTATCGTACTTCTCTATGATGCCATATTTCCTTCAAAAACTTAAGGCCCCTTCTGTGATAATTCAGGACCTGTCCGAATACATTTACGTAGAAAGGGTGGAAAAGCTGTCATCCGCCGGAGCAAAACAACCGGGAGGGAAAGGAAGCATGGAACAAAAGCAATGGCATCAGATGGATACGGATGAATTGCAGCAAGTGCTGCAAATGCATCCGGAGCAGGGCCTCACGGAAGAGGAAGCCGGGGAGAGACGAAAACAAAGCGGCTATAATGAGCTCTCCGAGGGCGTTAAAATTTCTCCATTTGTTCTGTTCTTGAATCAATTTAAGGATTTCATGGTGCTGGTCCTCCTTGGAGCCACCCTGGTATCCGGTCTGCTGGGCGAGTATCTGGATGCCGTAACGATTGTGGCCATCATCCTGATCAACGGGATCCTCGGTTTCGTCCAGGAATTCAGGGCGGAACGGTCGCTTCGGGCTTTGAAGCAGCTGTCCGCGCCGACGTCCAGGGTCATCCGGGACGGCAAAGTGGTACAAGTTGCTGCTAGAGAACTCGTACCTGGCGATGTCGTGCTCGTGGAGAGCGGAGACCGCATTCCGGCCGATGTTCGCTGGCTCGAGATCAACAGCTGCAGCGTCGAGGAGTCGGCCTTGACCGGTGAGTCCCTGCCGGTGAACAAACATGCCGAGCCGATTCGCGATGCGGACGTTCCGCTGGGCGACCGCAAGAACATCGGCTTTATGGGCACGATGGTGGCTCGCGGTACGGGCAAAGGCGTTGTCATCCGAACCGGCATGGATACGGAGATGGGCAAGATCGCCGATTTGATCCAGAACACGGAGTCGCAGGAGACGCCGCTGCAGCATCGCCTCGAACAGCTGGGTAAAATCCTGATCGCCGTTTCACTGGGGCTTACGATTCTGGTTGTCGTAGCAGGCATTCTGCATGGACAGCCTGCCGCAGGCATGTTCCTCGCTGGAGTCAGCCTTGCCGTTGCGGCCATCCCCGAAGGGCTTCCGGCCATCGTTACGATTGCGCTCGCCCTCGGCGTGCAGCGCATGATTAAGCGCAAAGCGATCGTACGCAAGCTGCCTTCCGTGGAGACGCTGGGCTGTGCATCCGTAATCTGTTCGGACAAAACCGGGACGCTCACGCAGAATAAAATGACCGTAACCCAAGTTTGGCTGGGTGGTCGCTCATTGGAAGTGACGGGGCAGGGGTATGACCCGACGGGTCAGATCCTTCATAGGGGCAAACCCGTGGAGCTTCGGTCCGACCAGGGACTGCGCAGATTACTGCAAATCAGCGGGCTGTGCAACAATGCCGAAATTTATGAGAACGTGCAGGAAGAATCGCGCAGCAAGCGCAAGAGCAAGGAAGAACCGGCAGCCGCTGCCTGGGAATTAAAAGGGGACCCGACGGAAGGAGCGCTGCTGACGCTATCGTCCAAGATGGGATTGACAAAGGGAAGCCTGAACTCCATCTATCAGAGAGACAAGGAGTTTCCGTTTGATTCGGAGCGAAAGCTGATGTCCGTCATCGTCAGCCATCAGGGCGGGCGCTTGCTCTGCACGAAAGGCGCACCCGATGTCCTGCTGGATGCATGCACTTATATCATGTGGGACGGAAACGTTGTGCCGCTTACCGCTACGCTCCGTCAAAAGGTGCTTGCCGCCAATGAAGGCATGGCTTCTGACGCGCTGCGCGTGCTTGGTTTGGCTTATCGGGATTTGCGTTCCTATGACAAGCCGGAAACGGAGAAAGAGGCCGAGAGCCAGCTTATTTTTGTCGGGCTGGCGGGGATGATCGATCCGCCGCGCCGTGAAGTGCGCGAAGCGATTGCTACATGCCGCCGCGCGGGCATCAAGACCGTCATGATCACGGGCGACCACCGGACGACGGCGGAAGCGATCGCCGCCCAGCTGGGCATCCTGCCAAGGAACGGCCTGTCGTTATCAGGCCAGGAGTTATCCCGGATGGATGACAAAGAGCTGGATGCGAGAGTGGATCAGACCTTTGTGTATGCCCGCGTATCCCCTGAGCATAAGCTCCGCATCGTGAAGTCGCTTCAGCGTAAGGGGCATGTGGTTGCCATGACGGGGGATGGCGTGAACGACGCCCCAGCCATTAAAGCGGCGGATATCGGAATAGCCATGGGGATTACCGGTACAGACGTAACGAAGGAAGCGTCGTCGCTGGTGCTCAGTGACGATAATTTCTCCACGATTGTTTCGGCGATTGAGGAGGGGCGGAGCATTTATGAAAATATCCGCAAATTCATCCGCTATTTGCTGGCCTCCAATGTCGGCGAGATTTTGACGATGTTTTTTGCGATGATGATGGGACTGCCGCTTCCGCTCGTTCCGATCCAGATTCTGTGGGTAAACCTGGTCACCGACGGGCTCCCGGCCATGGCGCTTGGGGTGGACCAGCCGGAGAAGGATCTGATGGAGCACAAGCCGCGCGGGGCCAAGGAAAATATTTTTGCCAGACGGCTTGGTTGGAAAATCATCAGCCGCGGCATATTGATCGGCCTGTGTACACTTGGCGCATTTTGGATTACGCTTCGCATCGCGCCGAATGATCCGGATCAGTTGGCCAAAGCGCAGTCCGTTGCCTTTGCCACACTCGTCATGGCGCAGCTGATCCATGTGTTTGACTGCCGCAGCTCGCGTTCGATTTTCCACCGCAATCCGCTTCAGAACAAAGCGTTGGTGCTTGCTGTGCTGTCCTCGGTATTGCTGATGCTCGGCGTCATGTACATCGAGGCGTTTCAGCCGATCTTTAAGACCGTTCCATTGGATTTGAAAGAATGGGCACTGACACTCGTGGCTGCCGGCATTCCTACCTTCCTGATGGGAGCGGGAAGCGTGTGGGGTGGCAGACGGAACCGCAACCGGAACCGCCGCAACATGATGACGAAGAGTGCAAATATTTCGGCATAAATTGAATGGATAGCCCATCACCTCTGCGATATGCTAAGCACGAGAATAGCAATTGCAGAGGAGATGGGTTTTATGATGGAATTTACGAAAATGCATGGACTTGGCAACGACTTCGTTGTCGTATACGGCGAACAGGAACTTCCATCCAATGCATCCGAACAGGCCGTGAAGCTGTGCAATCGCTTTTTCGGCATCGGTGCAGACGGACTTGTATATATTTTGCCTTCCACGAAGGCTGATTTTATGATGCGGATCATGAACTCAGACGGTTCCGAAGCCGAACAATGCGGCAACGCCATTCGTTGTGTCGCGAAGTATGTGTATGATCACGGTCATATTGACCGAGAGGAGATTACCATTGAAACCATCGGCGCCGGAGTACAGCAAGTGCGCCTTACGGTTCAGGACGGTCAAGTAAGCAGCGTGCGGGTCGATATGGGTGAACCGGTCCTGGATGGACTGAGCGTGCCTACATTGATCGATCTCCATCCGGTGGTGAATCATCCCATTGAAGTGGACGGCCGGGAATTCCGATTCACCGCGGTATCCATGGGGAATCCGCACTGCGTCATTTATGTGGACGATGCCATTAACTTCGATCTCGGCGTATGGGGGCCCAAACTTGAGGTGCATCCGCTCTTCCCGAGAAAGATCAACGTGGAGTTTGCGACGGTCAACTCACGGGGGCAAGCAGATATGCGGGTATGGGAGCGCGGTGCAGGGCCGACTTTGGCCTGCGGCACCGGCGCTTGCGCAACATTGGTGTCCTCGGTGCTGAACGGATTGACAGATCGCAGCGCGACAATCTCTCTTAAAGGCGGAGACTTGTTCATCGAGTGGGAGGAGTCCGACAATCATGTGTACATGACAGGGCCGGCCGAGGTCGTGTACGCAGGAACGCTCGCCTGATAGAGGATCCGCCAGCCATGACAATCCCCACCCGCAAAAGCAAAAAAACGGTATGTTGTAAAGTTTGTCCTGTAGGGGTGGACACGGTAGGGAGGCCTTCTGAAGGCCTCCCTTTTGTCTCTTTATCTTTAGAGAGGTTTTATGATACATTAGTTGAAAATAAACGTCGGGTGGAGGAGAAACGCGATGAAACCGAATCTTCGGAAGGCATGGGAGAATCAGGTACTGGTCGGTGACGGCGCGATGGGTACTTATTTATATCAAAAAGGATTTCCTGTGGGCATATCATATGAAGAACTGAATTTAACCTCCCCGGAGGTCATCGGGAACGTTCATCGCCAGTATGTTGAGGCTGGTGCGCAGGTCATTGAGACGAACACGTTCTCTGCCAATTATGACAAGCTGTCCAAATACGGCTTGGAGGCGAAGGTAGGAGAGATCAACCGCGCAGGCGTAAGAATTGCGCGTGAAGCCGCTGGCGATAGCGGATATGTTGTGGGTGCGGTAGGCTCCATCCGCGCGGGCAAAAGAAGCAACATTTCCACGAGCGAACTCAAGCGTTATTTCGAAGAGCAGCTGTCGGTTCTCATATCGGAAGGCGTTGACGGCATTCTGCTCGAAACGTTCTATGACGTGGATGAAATTCAATTGGCTTTGGCGCAGGCCCGGATGCTAAGCGACCTGCCGGTGATCTGCCAGTTTGCGGTGGAGGATATTGCCCGCACGCTGGACGGCTTCACAATGCCGGATGCTTACCGCATCCTGAGTCAAGAAGGCGCGGACGTGATCGGCTTTAACTGCCGGACAGGTCCAAACGGCATCATGCGCGCGCTGGAAACCTTGAACGGTATTATGAATCTTCCGGCTTCGGTCTATCCGAATGCAGGGATCGCCGATTATGTGGACGGGGAATACCGGTATGGTGCGAGTCCCGAGTATTTCGGAAAGACGGCACTGGAGTTTGCGGATCGTGGCGCCCGGATTGTCGGCGGGTGCTGTGGAACGACGCCGGAGCATATTGCTGAAATTTCATCGGCGTTGTCCGGTTACGTGCCTGCGCCGCTTCCGATCGTCGAGGAGGCTGAAGTCAACCGGATCGTGATTCACGAGACGGCCCAAGAGCAATTTTACGAGCGCAGCGGGGAGCCGACGATTGTTGATATCGTGAAGGAGCGGCATACCGTTATCGTGGAGCTGGACCCTCCAAGGGATTTGGATATTACCAAGTTCATGAAAGGCGCGGAAGCTTTGAAAAAAGCGGGGGCCGATGCGCTGACCCTTGCAGATAACTCGCTGGCCGTAACCCGCATGAGCAACATGGCCCTCGGACATCTGGTACAAGCACGCACGGGACTTCGGCCTTTGATCCACATCGCTTGCCGTGACCGAAACCTGATCGGCACGCAGTCGCATATGATGGGCTTTGATGCGCTCGGCATCGACCATGTGCTTGCGGTGACCGGGGATCCGGCACGCTTCGGGGATTTGCCGGATTCCAGCTCGGTTTACGACATGACCTCATTTGAAATCATCCGCATGATCAAACAGCTGAACGACGGCATTGCTTTTTCCGGAAAGCCGCTGAAGCAGAAGGCCAAATTCGTTGTCGGCGCAGCGTTCAATCCCAATGTAAGGCATCTTGACAAGGCGGTTGCTCGCTTGGAGAAGAAGATTGCCTCCGGTGCGGATTATGTGATGACGCAGCCCGTGTACGATCCCGAGTTAATGGTTAGGCTGAGAGAAGCGACGGCACATCTGGATATCCCGATCTTTATCGGCATCATGCCGCTGGCAAGCGGACGGAACGCGGAGTATCTGCATAACGAGGTGCCGGGCATTCAGCTCTCGGATGAAGTCCGCAGCCGCATGGCAGGGCTTGAAGGCGAAGCGGGCCGGGCAATGGGTGTCAAGATCGGCAAGGAGCTGTTGGATGTTGCAACAGGGCACTTTAACGGCATATATTTGATGACGCCGTTTATGTTCTATGAAATGAGCGTACAATTAATGGAGTATGTCTGGGAGAAATCGGGCCGTCGATTGACCCCCTTGTTTCATTAATAATTATCAATTACAATAGTGTAATGGATGTGATTCCGATGTCATTGAGCATGACCGGATATGGGCAATCCGTTGTCGATTTTCAAGGTTACAGTGTCTCTTTCGAAGTGAAGTCGGTCAATCATCGGTATTGTGAAATCGTCTTTCGTATGCCCCGTGAATGGGCGTGCTTCGAGGATTCACTTCGACGGACGGTACAGAGCCGAATCGGACGCGGACGGATTGATGTTTATATTAACAAGGAAAACAACGGCGAGTCCCAGGGTGCCGTGCTGAACCACACCATGGTTCAGGCGTATTTACAGGCAGCCGAGGATTTGAAGTCATATGGAATCAAGGGAGATCTGGCGGTGCGGGATATTTTGTCGCTGCCAGATGTTCTTGTTAGTCCGAGCGGACTTCCCATGGATGAAGCGCAGCAGAAGTTATGGAATGATGCGCTTCTTCAAGGTCTTGAACAAGCGCTGGAGGGTCTGATCCAGATGCGCAGCAGGGAAGGTTCTTTTCTCGTGAAGGATATCGAGCAGAGGCTTGACCGATTACAGCTGCTTCACCGAGAAATGACTGAACTTGCTCCTGAAGTTCCGGAAGAGTACCGGAAGCGTCTGAGGCAGCGCATAGAATCTCTTGATGACGGGTCGCTTGCTGTTGATGAACATATATTCGGAATGGAAGTCGCTCTGTTTGCTGAACGTTCCAATGTGGACGAGGAGTTGATTCGCCTTCACAGCCATTTGGAACAATGCAGAGAGCTGCTTCATCAGAAAAGCCCTGTAGGCCGTAAACTGGATTTTCTGATTCAGGAAATGAACAGAGAAGTCAATACGATTGGATCGAAAGCCAATCATCTGACTCTGGTAAACCGTGTTGTCGAAATGAAAGCGGAACTGGAGAAGATTCGTGAACAAGCCGCTAATGTGGAATGACCGCAGCTTCATCGGCAAGTAAGAGTCAAATGTATAGGGGGAGCAACCGCACTATGGCAATCAAACTTATTAATATTGGCTTCGGAAACATCGTATCGGCCAATCGGATCATCTCAATCGTGAGTCCTGAATCGGCTCCGATCAAGAGGATCATTCAAGAAGCACGGGACCGTCATATGCTGATTGATGCTACATATGGCCGAAGGACACGGGCTGTTATCATTACGGATAGCGATCATGTGATTTTATCGGCTGTGCAGCCAGAAACGGTGGCTCACCGTCTGTCCAGCAAAGATGACGACAACGACGAATAAGATGAGGAGTACTATGTCTAGAGGATTATTGATTGTATTGTCCGGTCCTTCCGGGGTGGGTAAGGGAACCGTCTGTACGGCACTTCGCAGCCGGGTTCCGGAGCTGGTGTATTCGGTGTCGGCAACGACGCGTTCGCCACGGCTCGGTGAGGTACATGGTGTGAACTATTTTTTCAAAAGTCGGGAACAATTCATGGATATGATTGAGAACGACCAGCTTCTCGAATATGCGGAATACGTCGGGAACTATTATGGAACCCCGCGTGATTTTGTGGAAGAAACTTTAGCCTCCGGTAAGGATATTATACTGGAGATCGAAGTGCAGGGCGCACTGAAGGTCAAGGAGAAGTTTCCGGAGGGTATCTTTGTGTTTCTGATGCCGCCGTCGCTGGATGAACTGAAGGATCGGATCCAGGGCCGGGGAACAGAGAGCCAAGCGACCATCGACCACCGCATGTCCGTAGCGGTTGACGAAATCAATTTGCTGCAGCATTATGATTATGCGGTAGTGAACGATGAAATCAATCTCGCTTGTGAGAGAATACAATCTATCATTATTGCCGAACATTGTAAGGTGAGAAAGTAAGCTGTCTTTTCATAGACGGTGCTAACTTTCAAGTAAAAGAAGAAGAGGTGATTCGACCATGTTATATCCATCCATTGATGAAATGATGAATAAAGTAGACAGTAAATATTCTCTTGTGGTTGCGGCTTCCCGCCGTGCACGCCAATTGCGTGAAGGCGGAGTCAGCGAGTTGAAACATCCAAAATCCCATAAGTTTGTCGGTGTCGCTCTGGAAGAAATCTATGGCGATTACGTGAAAATCGAGAAGGGACAGGACTAAGGCTTTTTTTTCAATATTTGAATATCATGCGTTAGCGCGCGAAAATGTGACAACCGAAAGGTTGTTATTTTTTTGAGAAGATATGAGAATGTAGCCTTTATACAATGGAAAGCGGGGGATTGTCATGTTGAACGGAAAAGTCATTGTGCTTGGCGTTACAGGTGGCATTGCCGCGTATAAAGCAGCGACTTTATGCAGCAGGCTTGTCCAGAGGGGAGCGGATGTGCATGTCATTATGACGGAATCCGCGAAGCAGTTCATTCCGGAATTAACGCTTCAAACGCTGACCAAAAACCCGGTTTATAGCGATACCTTTGATGAACGGGATCCCTCGGTCGTCTCGCATATCCACTTGGCCGATCTGGCCGATTTGGTATTGATCGCTCCGGCCACAGCCAATGTTATCGGCAAGATGGCACATGGCCTGGCGGATGACATGCTGACCACGACGCTGCTCGCGACGACGGCTCCCGTCATGATCTCGCCGGCAATGAACGTGCATATGTACACGCATCCGGCCGTCATGGCCAATATGGAGACGCTGGTTTCCCGCGGGGTGTCCATGATTGAACCCGGAGAGGGGCTTCTGGCTTGCGGATATGTTGGAAAGGGACGAATGGAAGAGCCTGATACGATTGTTGACGTGGTTGAACGGTTTTTCCGAGATCGCGGGGCACAACCTGTGGCGTTGAATGAGGATAAAGAGAGCAGCTCCACAGGCATATTGCACGGCAAAAAGGTGGTTGTCACGGCCGGCGGCACCATTGAGCGCATTGATCCTGTCCGGTATATAACGAATGATTCTTCCGGGAAAATGGGATTTGCGATTGCAAAAGCGGCCAAGCAGCTGGGAGCGGATGTTCACCTCATTGCCGCTCATACCGATGAAGCTCCACCAGTGGGAATCAAGGTGGAAAGAGTGGAATCGGCCCAAGATATGTACGATGCGGTGCAGCGCGTATTCGAGCATAGTGATATCGTGGTCAAGGCGGCCGCTGTTGCCGATTATCGCCCAGCTGAAGTAGCGACGTCTAAGATCAAAAAGCGAGGGGAGACCATGACGCTGGATCTTGTCAAAACAACCGACATTCTGGAGAGCCTGGGACGCCAAAAAACCTCCCAGTTCTTAATCGGATTTGCCGCGGAGACCGATACAGTGGAGCAGTTCGCCAGAGAAAAGCTGAAACGCAAAAATTGCGATCTGATCGTTGCTAACGATGTTACACAGGCAGGAGCGGGCTTTGGCACGGATACGAACAGCGTTCATATCTTTGATGCAGAAGGGCTGGTCCTGCAGCTTCCAGTGATGTCCAAGGAGGAAGTGGCCCAGAGGTTGTTAACACTGGCGGCTGATCGGTTATCCGGGAGGTCATCCTGATGGAAATGGCACGAGTGATTGTGGACGTGCCGTCCAAGGATACGGACCGGCCTTTTGATTATTTGATTCCTGAGGAACTTCGGCCCTGGGTCGAGGTAGGCAGCCGGGTCGGCGTGCCGTTCGGGCACCGAACGCTCCAGGGATTCGTGATCTCTCTGCATCCCCGGCCCGAGATGGATACGGCGAAAATGAAGCCGATTCAGGAAGTCCTCGATGTGATGCCGCCGCTTTCACCTGAGCTGATTGAGCTTGGTGAATGGATGAAGGAGCGTTACGCATGCCGATATATATCGGTCCTGCAGTCGATGCTGCCTACGGCGCTGAAAGGGAAGGCGGAGCGGTACATTTCCATTGGCGATTCAGACACGTTGCAGACGGATCAAACCGACGGATTATTTGCGCTCCTGCCCGAAAGTGAGTCGGAGGAGGAGATCATCCGCTTTGTCAGTCAGAAAGGCGAGGTTTCGCTCCAGCAGTTAACGCGGGCATTTCCGGATGGCGCTGCGACCATTAAAGCGCTGATCGGCCGAGGACGGCTTAGCGAATTTCAGCAAATCAAGGATAAACTGCAGAAAAAAACGATAAAAGCGGTAGAGCTTGCCGTATCGAGTGAGGAAGCGCATCAGGCGCTGGCTTCATTTCCGGCCAAGGCTCAGCGTCAGAAGGAAGTGCTCCAATATATTTTGGAGATGGAAGCATTTCTGCCGATATCGCAGAAGGATCTGCTCCAGACGCTGGGTGTCACCGCAGGCACCGTGAAGGGACTGGCTGACAAAGGGCTGATTACCCTTGAGGATATCGAAGTGTTCCGCGATCCGTATCGAGGGCGGCATTTCACGCCTAGCACCCCATTGGCGCTCACACCGGAGCAGCAAGCGGTGTATCGCAGCATCGTGCACAAGCTGGATGAACGCAAGCATGGCGTGTTTCTCCTGCACGGAGTGACGGGCAGCGGTAAGACCGAAATCTACCTGCAGACGATTCAGCGATGCCTCGAACAGGAGCGTCAGGCGATTGTGCTGGTGCCCGAAATATCGCTGACACCGCAAATGGTGGAACGGTTCAAAGCCCGTTTCGGCGATCGTGTGGCTGTCATGCACAGCCGGCTTTCAGATGGAGAGCGTTACGATGAATGGCGGAAAATAAGAGAAGGCCGGGCGTCCGTTGTCGTGGGCGCTCGATCGGCGGTATTCGCGCCGTTTAACCGTCTGGGATTGATCATTATGGATGAAGAGCATGAAGGCTCTTATAAGCAGGAAGAAACACCGAAGTACCATGCCCGGGATGTTGCGATTCACCGAGCCCAGCTGACCGGCGCAGCCGTCATTCTGGGTTCGGCAACGCCTTCGCTGGAGAGTTACCATGCGGCGAGATCGCAAGCTCAGGATGATTTTGCGCCTCACCTGCTGGAGATGCCGAGCCGTGCGCTGGGCAACAAGCTGCCCGAGGTCCAGGTCGTGGATATGCGGGAGGAGCTACGTGAAGGCAATCGCTCCATGTTCAGCCGCTCTCTGCATGCCGCGATTTCGGCGCGGCTGGAACGCGGGGAACAGACGGTGCTGCTGTTGAATCGGCGGGGCTACTCCACGTTTGTCATGTGCCGGAGCTGCGGATATGTTGCAGGCTGTCCGGAATGCGACATTTCGCTGACCTACCATCAGAAATCGAATAACTTACGCTGCCACTATTGCGGTTATGCGGCACAGGCTCCGGAGGTTTGCCCGGATTGCGGAAGCGAGCATATACGTTATTTCGGCACAGGCACACAGCGTGTCGAGGAAGAATTGGCCAAGCTGTTTCCCGGCATTCGCGTCATTCGGATGGACGTGGATACCACGACCGAGAAGGGCTCTCACGAGAGGCTGCTGAAGCAGTTTCGGGATAAAAAAGGGGACGTGCTGCTAGGCACCCAGATGGTCGCCAAGGGCCTGGATTTCCCTGATGTCACCTTGGTCGGCGTCATAACGGCCGATTCGGCGTTGAACCTGCCCGATTTCCGGGCGGCCGAGAAGACGTTTCAGCTGCTCACTCAGGTTGCCGGAAGAGCTGGCCGCCATCAGCTGCCGGGTGAAGTGGTTATCCAATCCTATACGCCGGAGCATTATTCGATTATCCATGCAAGCAGCCATGATTATTTATCCTTCGTCAAGGACGAGCTGAAGCACCGCAAAGCGCTCCATTATCCGCCGTATTGCAGGCTGATCCTGGTGACGCTGTCGCATGAGCAGCTGCCGCTGCTGGTAAGAATGGCGGAGAATTTTGCTGCGACCATTAAAAGTGAATCCGACCGCCGGGGATGGTTTGGAAGCCTGGACCGATTCGACGCAAGCGCGCTTGATATATTGGGTCCGGTAGCCTCCCCTATTCCGCGGCTAAAAAATAGATACAGATTTCAATGTATGATAAAATGGCGGGGAACGATGGATGCTGTCACGCTGGTACGCTCGGTTGCCGAGAAGCTGCAGGATTCGGCGCGGGACAGCAAGCTCCAGATCAGTATTGACGTAGATCCGCAAATGTTAATGTAATACAGCATACAATGATGAAAAGCACAAGGATGGTGTCATAGACATGGCGATTCGTATTATCGTTAAAGAACCGGATGAGGTTCTTCATAAAAAGGCAAAGGAAGTTACCAAAATTACGCCGAACGTTCAAAAGCTCCTGGACGATATGGCGGATACCATGTACGATGCGGAAGGCGTCGGGCTGGCTGCGCCGCAGGTCGGCATTCTGAAGCGTCTGATCGTGATCGACGCCGGTGACGAGCACGGCTTGATCAAAATGATCAATCCGGAGATCGTGGAGAGCGAAGGCGAGCAATTCGGGCCGGAAGGCTGCCTGAGCATTCCAGGATGGAACGGAGATGTGCGCCGTGCGGAGAAAGTGACCGTTAAGGGGCTTGACCGCGAAGGCAACGAGCTTGTCATTACAGGTACCGGGCTGCTTGCGCGAGCGTTTCAGCATGAAATCGATCATCTGAACGGGGTGCTGTTTACGGAGATCGCTGACCGGGTGTATGAGTATGTTCCGGAACAGCCGAGAAAAGAGCTGGAGAACCGATGAATATCGTATTTATGGGCACCCCGGCCTTTGCAGTACCCAGTCTTGAAATGTTGATTAGCGAAGGTTATTCCATTGTCGCCGTCGTTACGCAGCCTGACCGCCCGCAAGGGCGTAAAAAGGTGCTGACCCCAACGCCGGTTAAGGAAGCCGCTCTTCGTCACGGCATTCCTGTTCTGCAGCCTCAGCGCCTGCGGAATCCGGAAGCTGTGGCCGAGCTGGCCGAGTATAAGCCTGATATGATTGTCACCGCCGCCTATGGCCAAATTCTGCCGAAATCGGTGCTGGATATGCCGTCACTGGGCTGTCTCAATGTCCACGGCTCGCTGCTCCCCGCTTACCGGGGAGGAGCTCCGATTCAGCGCAGTATCATCAACGGAGAATCCGTAACAGGCATCACGCTGATGTATATGGCGGAGGGGCTCGACACGGGCGACATGATCGCCCGCACCGAGGTTCCCATTGAGGATGACGATACGGCAGGAACCATGTTTGAGAAGCTGAGCCAAGCCGGCGCGGAGCTGCTGCGATCAGAGCTGCCGCGGCTTGTGAAGGGCAAGGTGGATGCCGAGCCCCAGGATGACACAAAGGCAACGTATGCACCGAACCTGACCCGCGATGACGAAAGAATCGACTGGACTCGCACATCCCGCGAAATTTACAATCAAATTCGCGGTCTGGTTCCTTACTCCGGCGGATTTACGCTGTGGAACGGGGATGTGTTTAAAGTATGGGCAGCGGCTAAGCCGGACAGCGCACAAACCCCATCTAACGATGCACAGCCAGGAACCGTGCTTAAGCTCCATGAGAAGGGGATCGTCGTGAAAACAGGCGATGGCACGCTAACGCTGTTAACCGTCCAGCCCAGCGGCAAAAAGGCAATGGATGCGGCGCAATTCGTGCGCGGGACGAGCCTGACGGTCGGGACGGTGTTGACGTGAGCGGGAACCGCAGGCCGAAGGGACGCCTGGACTCTCCTCGGGAGCTGGCGATGGATGTATTGACTCAGGTTGAGCAGGAGGGGGCGTACAGCAATCTCCTGCTCAACTCCGCTCTGCAGAAGTCCTCGCTTGCAAAGAGCGACGCGGGACTTGCCACAGAGCTGATCTATGGCACGATCTCAAGACTCAACACGCTCGATTATTTTTTGGACAAGTTTGTCAACAAAGGGGTACAGAAGCTTCAGCCGTGGGTAAGAGCACTGCTTCGCATCAGTCTGTATCAGGTCATATATCTGGATCGGATTCCGGATCACGCGGTTGTCAGCGAGGCCGTTAATCTGGCGAAGCGCCGCGGGCATCAAGGGATCTCCGGCATGGTAAACGGGGTGCTTCGGAATATTTTGCGCCAGAAGGAAAGTTTGGCGATCCCTGAGAATATGCCGCCGGCCCAGCGCATTTCCCTGCAGCATTCCCATCCGTTGTGGCTGGTGGAGCGCTGGATATCCCAGTACGGGATCGAGACGGCAGAGGCAATCTGTGCCGCAAACAACGAACCGCCGGCTGTCAGCGTGAGAGTGAACACTACGATGATCAGCCGCGACGATATGCTGGAATTAATGAGCAGCCAAGGCTTTGAAGCTGCCCCATCGCCTCTTAGTCCCTACGGGATTGTTGTAAGGGGAGCTGGTAATATGGCCTTGACCGATTGGTACCGGGATGGAATGATCTCGATCCAGGATGAAAGCTCCATGCTGGTCGCTGAGGCTGTTAACCCTGAGCCGGGAATGCGGGTGCTGGATTGCTGCGCAGCCCCGGGCGGGAAGAGTGCCCACATGGGCGAGCTGATGAAGGATGTGGGCAGCATTGTTGCCAACGACATTCATGCTCATAAAGGCAAGCTGATATCGGATCAGGCAGGCCGTCTGGGACTGGACAGCATTTCGATCGTGACCGGGGACGCGCTGGATTTGGTTGACCGCTTCGAGCCTGCGTCTTTTGATCGAATTTTGCTGGATGCTCCGTGTTCGGGTCTTGGCGTCATCCGCCGCAAGCCCGATCTGAAGTGGGGCAAGTCACAGGAGGACATCCATGAAATAGCGGCGCTGCAGCTCAGGCTGCTGGAGTCGGTCTCCACGTTGCTTCGTCCCGGAGGGCTCTTGGTGTACAGCACGTGCACGATTGAGCCGCTGGAGAATGAAGGGGTTGTATCTGCTTTTCTGGATAGCCATTCCGGGTTTGGAATCGCGGAAGATGGTCTTGGAGACTTAAGCCGGCTGGAAGGGATATCGCTTCAGCGGGGAGGCGGGATTCAAATTCTGCCCCAGCATTACCATAGTGACGGATTTTACATTGCAAGACTCGGCAGACGTCCCTCTTAAGGGCCCCGCCGCCATGACTATAGTCGTATCCCGCCAATGCCGGCGGGTTTTCCTCTTTTACCGTCTCTTTTATTTATGTTAGAATAGGAAGAATGAAAAAAGAGATGCATATGAATGTAATAGGGAGCGTTCGGAAGAATACTGGCTGGACATCCTCTAAATTAGACAGGTGTGGTGAGAATGAAACCTTTTATATATGATTATTCACTGGAAGAGCTTCAAGCATGGGCTCAAGAGAACGGGGAGCCCGCGTTTCGGGGAACCCAGATTTATGACTGGCTGTACGTGAAGCGGGTGAACGACTTCGCAGAAATGACGAATCTGTCCAAGGAGTTTCGGACCAAGCTGGAGCAGGAATTCAGTTTCGTTACCTTGACGGAAATCACCAAGCTGGAGTCGAAGGACGGAACGGTCAAGTTTCTGTTCGGCCTGCATGATGACCATGCAATCGAGACCGTCATCATGAGGCACAATTACGGCAACAGCATCTGCGTTACAACGCAGGTTGGCTGCCGTATCGGATGTACGTTCTGCGCATCCACACTGGGTGGCCTGAAGCGAAATTTGACCTCCGGCGAAATTGTTGCCCAAGTGGTCCAGGCGCAGAAGATTCTCGATAAGACGGGAGAACGTGTTAGCAGCATCGTGATCATGGGCTCAGGTGAACCGTTTGAGAATTATGAAGCGACCATGAAGTTCCTGCGCACGATGATCCATGAAAAAGGATTGAATATCGGCCAGCGCCACATTACCGTTTCGACGAGTGGCATTGTGCCTAACATCTATAAATTCACGGAAGAGGATACCCAGATTAATCTGGCCATCTCCATTCATGCACCGAACGATAAGCTGCGTTCCAAGCTGATGCCTGTGAACCGTCGGTTCCCGTTTGACGACGTGATTGAGTCTCTTCGTTATTATCAAGCAAAAACCGGACGCCGCATTACGTTTGAATACGCCTTGATCGGCGGCGTAAATGATCAGGTTGAGCATGCCGAAGAGCTTGCGGACGTCATTAAGGATATGAACTGCTTCGTCAATCTGATTCCGGTTAACCATGTGCCGGAACGGAAATATGTTCGCACATCGCGTAACGATATTTTCAAATTTCAACGTGCGTTAGCAGACAAGGGGGTCAATGTGACCATCCGTCGTGAACAAGGCCATGATATCGCTGCCGCTTGCGGTCAGCTGCGGGCCAAGCATATGGAGTTGAGGTGAGAAGATTTGATCAAGACGGTTCATGTAAGCCATGTGGGACGCGTTCGTCCTGTTAATGAAGATTCGGTATTTGTTAGCACACTGGAGCATGGCTATACCTTGGGTGTGGTTGCTGACGGTATGGGAGGTCACCTTGCAGGTGACACCGCCAGCAGGCTTGCGGTAGATACCGTGGCCGAGGATCTGTCCTCTTTGGAGGAGGACATGTCCATGGAAAGTATTCGGGCTGCGCTTGGTGATGCCATATTGCATGCCAATGCAGTTATCTATCGGGAAGCCTCGGCTGATGAGCGGCTTCACAATATGGGCACGACGATTGTAGCGGTGCTGCTGCGGGGTTCCGAAGGTTATATCGGACATATCGGGGACAGCAGGGCTTACAAAGTCGTTCCCGGACAAGTGATTCGACTCACAGATGATCACACATTGGTTAATGAGCTTTTTAAGAGTGGTCAGATTACGGAAGATCAACTGGAAACCCATCCCCGGAAAAACGTATTAAGCCGGGCACTTGGAACGGATGTGGATGTGACGGTTGAGCTTACACCGGTTACGATCGGAGAAGGCGAAGTGCTGCTGCTCTGCAGTGACGGGCTCAGCAACCGGGTCAGCCGCGAGCTGATCGGACAAATTTCCGGTTCACTTGACCTTCCTCTGGAAGAAAGAGCGGATCGCCTGCTTCAACTGGCACTTCTTGCTGGCGGTGAGGACAACATCACGGTCGCAATGTTTGAACATCAAGAGGAAGTTGTCGGGCAACGTATAAAGGGGTGGGATTCATGATCGGACATGAATTGGCTGGTCGTTATAAGATTATAGAACGCATCGGTGGCGGTGGCATGGCGCTGGTCTACAAGGCTCAGGATATTTTGCTGAACCGGAATGTAGCGATCAAAGTGCTGCGCCAGCAGTTTGTGCACGACGAGGAATTTATCCGCCGTTTCCGGCGTGAGGCACAATCAGCGGCTTCGTTGTCGCATTCCAACGTGGTCAGCATCTATGATGTGGGCCAAGAGGAAGATGTGCATTACATCGTCATGGAATATATCGAAGGTCAGAACTTGAATGAAATCATAAAAGAACGGGCACCGCTGCAGGTAGAAGAAGCTGTGCGGATTGCTACCCAGATTTGCGATGCGCTGGGACACGCTCATCATAACCAGATCATTCACCGGGATATTAAACCGCATAATATTCTGATTGGCCGTAATGGGAGGGTCAAAGTAACGGACTTTGGCATTGCCAGGGCGGTCACGTCGACAACCATTACGCAGACAGGCTCTGTTGTGGGCTCTGTGCATTACTTCTCGCCGGAGCACGCCAAGGGCGTCGTGACGGGCGAGAAATCGGATTTATACTCCCTTGGTATTGTGTTATATCAAATGCTCACGGCCCGTCTTCCTTTTCTGGGCGAGAGCCCGATTAGTGTTGCTCTGAAGCATCTCCAGGAGGAATTTGATGAGCCTAGAGAAGTAAACCCGCTCATTCCTCAAAGCGTGGAGAACATCATCCTGAAGTCCATGCGCAAAAACCCGGAGGAGCGTTATCAGTCCGCGGAAGAGATGATGGACGATCTTGAGACGTGCTTGATGCCGATGCGACTCAACGAACCGAAGATGGAGTTTGAGGACGATGCCGATTCTACCCTGGTCATGCCCGCACTCAAAACGATGCAGCGCAGCAGTCAGCATCATCAAGACGATGACGACGACTCGGATGACGACGAGTTTGAGGAAAAGCCGACCGGCAAACCGAAGAAAAAATGGGTCAAGCCGACCATCATCATCGGCTCGGTACTCCTGTTCCTCGGCCTTATGTTCGGCGTCGTCATGTATGTGAACAATATGCTGGAGGTACCGGAGGTTAAGGTGCCGCCAGTTGTAGGCATGACGGAGGAGGATGCGATCCGCGAGCTTGAGGCCAAAGGCTTGACGGTGAATGAGGAAGTCATTCGTGAATATAAACCGAATGTGGACGAAGGCATCGTGTTTGCACAGGACAAGGAAGCTGAGACCATGCTGAAGAAGGGGTCTCCAGTTCAATTGTCGGTTGGGGATGCGAAGCCGCTTCCGGAAATGCCGGACCTTAATGGGATGACGTTTGATGAGGCTGTTGCTGCGTTAAAAAAAATTGGCGTTAAGGAAACCTCCATTAAACGATCGTCCGAAAAAAATGATGAAGTTCCTCAAGGCAAGATCTTTAAACAAAGTCCAGAAGCCGCTACAAAAATCGATCCGGAAACGGAAGTAATCAACGTAACGGTAAGCGAGGGCAAGAATTTTGTTCCTATGCCTGGCGTGGTTGGCTTAGAGCAGGAGAATGCCGTCAATATATTGGAGTCCAATGGCTTTACGGTTGAGGCAATCAAAGAGAGATCCAGTTATGAAGTGAAGAAAGGTATCGTAGTAGAGCAGTGGCCGCATGAGGCCAATGAACAGGTTGCTCCAGGCTCCAAAATCACGCTGTTCGTCAGCTCAGGCTATCCTTCGGATGCGCTTGAGTATAATTACAGTGTACCGGTCTCACCAAGTACGGAAGGCCAAGAAAGCAAAATACGGGTCGTCTTCACGGACGCGCTGGGAGAAAACCAGGAAGCCGTGAACAAGACCATTACGACCTCGGAAATGGTACCTGTTAAGCTGCTGCTGGCTCCCGACAAGCATGCAACGGTCATGATCTTCCGTGACGGTCGCCAGGTGGATACGTACAGCGTAAGTTACAGCGACGTCAAGAACGGCACCGTGCCGCAGCCGACCTTTGAACAACCGCCTGTTGAACCTGATGTACCGGTGGACACTAATCCGGATGAAGGAAATGGCGAGGAAGGTTCGAATGAGGAAGATGATGCTGCTTACCATTGGGACAATGGTAACAATGGAAACGGCAAGGGTAATGGCAAAGGTAATGATAACGATTAGAAACAAGTCGTGAGAATACTAAATTTCAACAAGAAAGGTGAGGCCTATTATATGCTAGAGGGACTGATCGTGAAGGCACTAAGCGGATATTATTATGTCAAACCCATGCAGGATGGCAACATTATATCCGGGGAGGACCCAGCGGTTCAATGCAGAGCCCGCGGCATTTTCAAAAAGAAAGGCATCTCTCCGCTCGTTGGAGATCACGTTATGTATTCATTGACTGAAAATGGGGAAGGGACCGTGGACGAAATTCTTCCACGGTCTTCCCAATTAATTCGCCCGCCTGTCGCAAACGTCGACTTGGCGGTGCTGTTGTTTTCGGTCAAAGAACCGGATCTGAGCCTGCATCTGCTGGACAAGTTTCTGGTACATATAGAGCATGAGGGCCTTGAGGCATTGATCTGTCTGACGAAGCAGGATCTTGTGGACGCCTCCGACGATGTGCTGGAGCAGGTGAAGCGTCAGTATGAAGAGATTGGTTACGAAGTGCTGATTACCAGCTCTCTGCAAGGGATCGGGACCGAAGAGGTAAAGAAACGGCTGGCCGGCCGAATCAGTGTCTTCTCCGGTCAATCCGGTGTCGGGAAATCGTCCCTGCTGAATGCGTTAATGCCAGGCCTCTCGCTGGAGACGAGCGAAATCAGCCTGCGTCTTGGCCGCGGTCGGCATACGACACGCCATGTAGAGCTGATTGAGCTTGATAACGGGGGGTATGTCGCCGATACCCCCGGTTTTAGCCAACTGGATTTTCTGGAGTTGGGTGTCGAGGAGTTATCGACCTGTTTTAGAGAATTTGCTCCTTATGCTGCCGAATGCAAATTCAGAGGCTGCAGTCATCTGCATGAGCCGGGCTGCCGGGTGCTCCAAGCCAAAGAGGATGGAATCATCCTGGCTAGCCGTTATGAGCATTATGTGGAGTTTTATACGGAGATGAAAGAGAAGAAACGGAGGTACTGAATGATGATAAAAATTGCCCCATCCATATTGTCAGCGGATTTTGCGAAGCTGGGACAAGAAATTAAGGAAGCCGAGGCCGGCGGAGCCGATTGGATTCATGTGGATGTCATGGACGGACACTTTGTACCTAATATTACGCTGGGCCCACCGATCGTCCAAGCCATCAGGCCTCATACGAGCCTGACGCTTGACGTGCATCTGATGATTGAACAGCCGGAGCTGTATATTGCGGACTTCGTCAAGGCTGGAGCTGACCTGATCACCGTTCATGCCGAGACCTGCCCGCATCTTCATCGGGTCATCCATCTGATCAAAGAGTTTGGCGTGAAGGCAGGCGTCGCGATCAATCCGGCTACGCCGGCCCATGTCCTTCAGGAAGTGCTCCCTGACTTGGACTTGGTCCTGGTAATGACCGTGAATCCTGGATTTGGCGGACAGGCTTTCATCGAGCGGACCATAAACAAGATCTCGCAGCTGCGTGAATGGATTTCAAACTCCGACAACCCGAGCATCCATATTGAAGTGGATGGCGGCATTACAGCGGAGACAGCGCCGCTTGTGGTGGAAGCGGGAGCGGATGTCCTGGTTGCGGGCAGCGCCGTATTCGGCAAGCCGGATCGCGCGGCAGCTATTGCAAAAATCCGCGACAGCGTAACATCTTGACCAGTACGTGAACAACGGGATGCATAGGGCGCGGGTTTCCCGCATAAATATGGTTACATGAGCTGGGTTCTCATGTAGCCTTTTTTGTCTGTGTTCACATCTATGGGCTTGGTGCATAACATAATCTAGGAAGGCATGAGAATGATGGGGAGGGTGAGACATGAAATTCTATACGTTCAAGCTGCCGAAGTTTTTGGGAGGTTTTGTGAAGGCCATCTTAAATACGTTTCACAAGAGCTGACAGCTTGTCCCGGCGTAACAAAACCTCCGCCTGGGACTGACGCCGCCTAGCCGGTTCTGGGGAAAGAGGCAAGAACACTCCGATAGAGCGCATGGAGGACATACCGCAGCTGCATGCGGAGGTTTTTCTTGCGGTATAAGAAAGCCAAAATGCGCGATAGTTCTCCTTCGCTTTCTTATATCAAAAGAAGAGTGTCTAGCGACGTACTTATCGAGGACAGACCGCGTTCGACCGGAAGTTTTTCTTGCGATATAAGAAAGCGGAAGTTATGCTCTTTCATCTTTCTTATATCTAAATAAAAAAAGCACCTGCTAACTGCTAAGGGTGCTTTTTGTTTAGAAGGAGAATATGTATCTAAACGCAAGAAAAACTTCCTTGTCCCGGATCGCCCACAAATGGTGCCTGGAGATTAAGAAGTTTTTCTTCATATAACACAAGATGATTATACGCGAGTCACTTTACCGGATTTCAAAGCGCGAGTGCTGACGTATACACGTTTTGGCTTGCCATCCACCAAAATGCGAACCTTTTGAACGTTGACACCCCAAGAACGCTTGTTGTGATTGTTAGCGTGAGAAACATGGTTACCACTGCTTGGTTTCTTGCCAGTTACATAACATTTGCGAGCCATTCATTACACCTCCTTGTTCCTAACCCTGCATGAAACAATACTTAAATATAATATCACAGTAAAAATTGCTCCGTCAACTGTCCTAAAAACATTTATTTCTCTTTGCCATTATAGTACAATGTTGATTAGTCCATAATATTTCCGAACAAATAGTTCGTGGGCTGGTCGGCATGGCTCTCAAGAAGCTTGGGAACCGCCGCAAAGCGTAGAGGACGAGAGGATAGCCCATCATAGATTTATGATCCATTAATCATGATAAGTCTTTTATTTACTGCTTGGGCATTTCGTCAGCTATAAGCTATGAAATAGATATGAAATTTACGACAAGAAGTGTTATGGGTATCAAGCCAGGAAGGGGAATTCTCATTGAGTAAGCGTTCTTTGAATGGAACAGAATTTACCGCGATGGTCCTAGCCGGAGCGGAGCAGCTGCAGCAGCATGCAGAACACGTCAATTCCCTGAATGTGTTCCCGGTGCCGGACGGCGATACGGGGACCAACATGAATTTGACGATGACTGCAGGTGTGGCAGAACTGAAGAGTAAGTACTCGGAGTCCGTCGGGCATAGTGCCGGTGTGCTATCCAAGGGGCTTCTGATGGGAGCCAGAGGGAACTCGGGGGTTATTCTGTCCCAGCTGTTCCGCGGTTTCAGCCGATATGCGGCACCTTATACAGAACTAAATTCTCATCAATTCGCCGCAGCGCTGCAGACAGGCGTAGAAGCTGCGTATAAAGCTGTTGTAAAGCCTGTTGAAGGCACCATCCTTACCGTAGCTAAAGAAGCGGCCAAGCATGCGGTCTATTTCTCCCGCCGCAACAACGATATCGTGGAATTGATGGAGCAGGTGTTGGCCAAAGCCAAAGAAACACTGTCCCAGACGCCTGATATGCTCCCTGTTCTGAAGCAGGTTGGCGTTGTGGATTCGGGTGGCCAGGGCCTGGTTTACATTTATGAAGGTTTCTTGCAGGTGCTAAGAAAAGACGCTCCGTCCGGATCGTTTGCTGTTGCGGAAGGACAAGCTGAACAGAGCAGCAAGGCACCAGCCTTCCAAGCGGTTCCTGACTTCTCGGCGGTTCAAGCTCCGGCCTCAGCCCAGTCCAGACTATCCACAGAGGACATTGAATTTTTATATGACATGGAATTCTTTATTAATAGGCAGCTCGGGGAAGGAACGGGTGCAGACTTTGATGAAGATAAGTTCCGGAAAGCGCTTGCAGTGAATGGTGATTCCATCATTGTTATCGCCGATGACGAGACCATCAAAGTTCATGTGCATTCCAAAGCTCCGGGCGAAGTGTTGAACCTGGCATTACTGTATGGAGAAATCACCCAGATTCATATATTGAATATGCGCGAGCAGCACCGTGATTTGCTCACAACGGGAATGGACATCGCACCGATGCCCGAGTTGTTTGCGGATATTCCGGCAGAGACCGTAACACCGGAAGCTCCGGCTGTTCCTCCGGCAGACGAGATCGCACCGTACGGGTTCATTGCAGTATCGTCAGGGGAAGGCATCTCTGACATATTCAAAAGTCTGGGCGTTGACGTCGTTCTCTCCGGAGGACAGACGATGAACCCGAGCACCGAGGATTTTGTCAATGCGATTTCTTCGATCTCGGCTCAGCAGATTTACATTCTGCCGAACAACTCCAACATCGTGCTGGCTGCCCAGCAGGCGAGAGAGCTTCTCGAAGGCGAGCGCAGTGTAACGGTCATTCCGAGCAAGACGATTCCGCAGGGGATCGCGGCTGCATTTGCTTTCCAGGAAGATGAGAATGCGGATATGAATACCGACAACATGCTGGATGCGATCACTCGTGTGCAATCAGGTCAGGTAACCTATGCTGTTCGGGACACAACGATTGATGATCTGGAGATCAAGGCCGGTCAATTCATCGGCATTCGCAATTCCAATATCGTTGCAGCGAATGAGGATTTGATTACGACCTCCCAAGATTTGCTGGGTAAAATGCTGGAGTCCGGCGATGAAATCGTGACTCTGCTTACAGGGGCGGACGCAAGCGAAGAATCGACCAACGCACTCACGGAGTGGCTCGGCGAGCAGTACCCTAACGCAGAGGTTGAGGTACACTACGGCGGACAGCCGATCTATTCCTATCTGTTCTCCGTTGAGTCTTGATAAACAACGCTTTGACATTATGCAAGGTACATTTTAGGAGGGGTTCCGGTGAATAAGACCGTTATTGTGACAGACAGCACAGCGGATATTCCGGCAGACCTGGCGAAGCAACACAACATTCATATTGTGCCGCTGAGACTTATGTTCGGGGAAGATACGTATTTGGACGGAGTCGAAATTACCCCGGGAGAGTTCTACAAAAAGCTGGTGCAATCGCCCCAGCTTCCAACGACCTCCCAGCCTTCACCCGCAGATTTTGTAGCTGTGTATGAGTCCATTCTGGAACAGCACCCCGGCTGCTCCATTGTGTCCATTCACATCTCATCCGGCTTGAGTGGAACGTATCAGTCCGCATTGCTTGCAACCTCTCTAATCGAAGGAGAAGCGGATATCACCGTATGGGATTCCAAATCGGCGTCCTACGGTTTCGGACTATTCGTGGTTCATGCAGCGAAGCTCGCACAAGCAGGTGCGGCTGTTCCAGATATTATTTCGTCGCTTGAGGATCTTCGCTCCAAGCGCCGTCTCTACTTCCTGGTAGACACGCTGGAGTATTTGCAGAAGGGTGGGCGAATTGGCAAGGCTTCGGCTGTGCTTGGAACCCTGCTTAACATTAAGCCGATCCTGTCCATTGACGGCGAAGGGATTATCTTTCCGGTAGACAAGGTGCGCGGTCGCAAGAAAGCGACGGCCAAAATCATTGAGCTGTTTCAACAGGATCTATCCGGTGTGAAAAATATTAAAGTGGCTGTGGGTCATACAGCTGACCCTGCTCAGGTTGAGGATTTTCTGCAGCAGCTGTCCGCTGTGTTTACGATCGAGGAAACGGTGTTCTCCGAGATCGGTCCGGTTATCGGCACGCACGTTGGACCGGGAACCATTGCAGCATATATATGGCCTGCTTAAGTGAGGTAGATGATATGAGTCTCAAACTCGATCAAATATCCGTCAGACAGATCAACGGCGTGAGCGCCCTGAAAGAGGGGGAGCTTCACGCCTTTGGCGTCTCTACGGTCAAGGATCTTTTGGAGTATTACCCTTTCCGGTATGAGGATTACCGGCTCCGTTCCCTGAGTGAAGTCAAGGACGGAGACAAAATTACCATTCAAGCCAAGATCGCCAGCGTGCCGGTACTGCAGCGCTACGGGCGTAAATCCCGTCTCACCTGCAAAATGCTGGCCGAAAACTGGATGTTCACCGCGACCTGGTTTAACCGGCATTTTCTGAAGGACCAGCTTACGGCCGGCCGGGAGATCGTGCTGACGGGCAAATGGGATCAGCGCAGAATGCAGCTTACGGTGTCCGAATCCGAGTTCCCGGATAAGGGAGCCTTTCGCAGCGGAACGCTGCAGCCGGTGTATTCCATCGGCGGGAAGATCACGCAATCCTGGATCCGAAAAACGATGGGACAGGCATTGGAGCAATACGGGGAGATGATTCCCGAGATTTTGCCGCAATCCCTGCTCAGGAAATATGATCTAATGCCCCGTAAAGCGGCGATTATGACGATTCATCAGCCTGTCGATTCCCGGGAAGGTCAGGAAGGGCGGCGCCGGATGGTGTACGAGGAGCTCTTCTTGTTCCAATTGAAAATGCAGGCGTTCCGCGCGCTGAACCGGAGTCGGATGGACGGTGTTGTACATACGGCTGACAATGCAACTATCCGGGAGTTCGTGCGCAGCTTCCCGTTTGAGCTTACCGATGCGCAGAAGAAGGTGGAGCTGGAGATTTTGCATGATATGCGCTCCCCTTACTGCATGAACCGCTTGCTTCAAGGAGACGTCGGTTCGGGAAAAACGATTGTTGCCGCCATCGCTCTGTTTACAACGGTACGCTCAGGCTTTCAAGGGGCCTTGATGGTGCCGACAGAGATTCTTGCCGAACAGCATATGCGTTCCTTGCAGAAGCTGTTTGAGCCTTTTGGCATTACTGTGGGCCTGTTGACAGGCAGCGTAACGGGGAAGAAGCGTAAAGACCTGCTGGCTTCCTTACAGATGGGGTTGACGGACGTTGTCGTGGGTACCCATGCTCTCATCCAGGATGATGTGTACTTCCGGGAGCTGGGACTCGTCGTGACGGACGAGCAGCACCGTTTTGGCGTGAATCAGCGAAGCGTACTCCGCCGTAAAGGCTATAACCCGGATGTGCTCACGATGACGGCGACGCCGATTCCACGGACGCTGGCAATTACCGCCTTTGGCGATATGGATGTATCCACGCTGTCAGAGCGTCCGAAAGGTCGTATTCCCATTACGACCTATTGGGTCAAACATGAACTCATGGACCGTGTGCTCGGATTTATTTCCCGGGAAGTAAATCAAGGACGTCAGGCATATCTGATTGCTCCTTTGATTGAAGAATCGGACAAGCTGGACGTTCAGAATGCGATCGATTTGCATGTCCAGATGCAGCAGGCCTTTCCTGCATATGCTGTGGGGCTGCTGCACGGCCGTATGACGCCTGCCGAGAAGGATGAGGTCATGCGCCAATTCTACAGCAATGAGGTCCAGCTGTTGATTTCCACGACGGTCGTTGAGGTTGGCGTCGATGTGCCGAACGCAACCCTGATGATCATTATGGATGCCGATCGCTTCGGTCTGTCCCAGCTGCACCAGCTTCGGGGCCGCGTTGGCCGTGGGCAGCATGCATCCTATTGCGTGCTTGTGGCCGATCCGAAATCGGAAGTGGGTCAGGAGCGGATGCAGGTTATGACCGAAACCGAGGACGGCTTCGAGGTATCCCGGAGGGATTTGGAGCTTCGGGGCCCTGGCGACTTTTTCGGTACGAAGCAGAGCGGACTGCCGGAATTCCGGCTGGCCGACATGGTCGCCGACTTCAAAGTAGTGGAGGAGGCCAGGGGCGATGCAGCGGCTCTTGTCAGCGACAGTTCCTTCTGGACGTCTCCTGAATATGAGCCATTGCGCGACTTTTTGCAGCAGGAGAAGATCTTTCAGGGCGATATCATGGATTAATGACATGAATCTGTTGGCACAATGGACAGACCTTCGTCATATACTCAAAAAAGGTAGCAGCATTTATGACTGGAGGTGCTTCAACATTGAGTTATCAGCAGTACGGGATTAGTCCGCAGCTGGTAGAACGAATCAAGCTAAAAATGAAAAACCCGGCGGTCAAGGACAGAATTAAAGGGCTGACTCAGGGGTTGACCAAGGCAGATCTTCAAAATAGCGCAAAAGTCCATCAATTGATCCGGACTGCCAGCGGCATCTTGAATGAAAAGCTGAGCTCCACGCAGGAGCAGCAAATGGTTCAATTCGTGCTTGCACAGCGCATCGATCCGAACAACACCTTCCATTTGATCAAGCTGTGGGGGATGTTTCGATAACAATTGGATGACATCAAGGATTGACTTTGCATAGAAGAAGCCCCTCTCGGGAGTGTATTCTCCTTATGAGCAGGGGCTTTTGATTTGGGATGTGCAGGGATGAAACGTTCCTGACGTTTTTCCGCAAATGGAGTTTTTGATTTATGTTCCAATCGATAGAAAAGCAACCGGCAAGTTGAGAAAAAGCTGAATTTGAAGAGGAATCCCGAACCTTTCCAACAGTTTTAGCCGCCCGTAATGGAGCGGATGCAATCTTCCGTGTCATTTTTAACGGAGTTCACGGTGGTGCTGACCGGTACGGCCTGCATTTCCTCCGCGGGGTAAGGCCTCAGAAGCTCTTTGAGGGATTGCAGGAAGGAAGGGCTGCTATCATTGGTATGGGAAGACGTCTGTCGTTCAAGCCATAGGGCTTCGTCTGCGGGTCTCAGAATGACCGGCATTCGGTTATGGATCGGCTCCATAAGTTGATTGGGTGCGGTGGTGATGACGGTGCAAGTGCTGAGCTTATCTCCGCTAGGGGTGATCCAGGTATCGTACAGACCGGCCATGCTGAATATTTCACCGTTCCTCAAACCGATGCGAAAGGGCTGCTTGCCATTGTCGTTTTTTTGCCATTCGTAAAAGCCGTCTGCAGGAATCAGGCATCTTTTCCGATAAAAGGGCATCCTAAAGGCAGGCTTGTCTTCCAGCGTTTCACTGCGCGCATTGATCATTTTGGCTCCGGCCGAGGAATCCTTGGCCCAGGATGGGACAAGCCCCCATTGCAGCTGACCGATTCGGTTGGTGCTGCCGTCGTTAATAATCGCCGTGACCATCTGCGTAGGAGCGATGTTGTACCGGGGAATGTGAAAGGGAGATACCGATTCGGGATCAATGAGATACCTGGTCATCAGTTCTTCCCAAGTGACCGTGAGGGTAAAGCGTCCGCACATCGTTTCAAGCCTCCTGTCATTTGCTGTCCCTTAAGATTTGAATAGATTGTCTAATCAAGATTTTTATCGAGTTCAGGACGAAATGCTATGTAGAGATTTACAATACATTTGTGTTTGAGTATATCAAATAATGCGTAACTTACCAAAAGGGGCTGGCGCGTAGCCAGGCCAAGCATCATGAATGGAGGATTTTTCGTGTTTGATTTAAAAGCTAACGGTACCTCGGTTAAGACAGAAGTTGTTGCCGGGGCCACGACGTTTTTCACGATGGCGTATGTGACCGTTGTGAATCCGCTGATTCTATCGCAAGCGGGTGTGCCTTTTGAGCAGAGCTTCACGGCTACGATTATTGCCGCTGTGATTGGTACACTGCTGATGGGGCTCGTAGCCCGCTACCCGATCGCTGTGGCGCCGGGGATGGGCTTGAATGCCTACTTCACCTATTCCGTTGTTCAAGGACATGCCGGACTTGGGTATATTGAAGCTTTCTCGGCCGTCTTTATAGCCGGTATTCTGTTTCTGGTGTTATCGATGACTTCCCTGCGGCGCAGGCTGATTGAGATGATCCCGGCGAATCTGAAACATGCGATCACGGTCGGTATCGGCCTGTTTATTGCTTTTATCGGTTTGCGGATGAGCGGCATTATTACAGCGCATCCGGACAATCTGGTAGCGCTCGGCGATCTACACCAGCCATCGGTTGTGCTCGCCTTGGTAGGACTAGCGGTTACGCTTGTGCTGCTGGCCCGCGATGTGAAGGGTGCCTTGTTTATCGGTATGATTATTACCGGCATTATTGCTTATTTTGCCGATATGCTGTCCTTTTCGGGCGGAATTATGTCGGTTCCTACGCTGCCGGAAGGCATTCTGGTATGGAACCCGATTACCGCTGCCTCGGATGTGATCAGGCATGGGCTCTATGCCGTTGTGTTCTCGTTCCTCCTGGTGACGCTGTTCGATACCACAGGTACGGTAGTTGGTGTGGCGGAGCAGGCGGGGCTGATGAAGGATAACAAGCTGCCTCGTGCAGAACGTGCCATGTTCTCCGATTCGGTGGCAACCGTGGCCGGATCCATGGTCGGGACAAGCCCGACCACCGCTTATGTTGAATCAGCAGCCGGCGTTGGCGCAGGCGGTCGGACTGGATTGACGGCGGTCGTCGTTGCCGCGTTGTTCGTGGTTGCCGCCTTTTTCAGTCCGCTGATCGGCGCAGTTGCCGGATTGTCCGCCATTACGGCACCCTCGCTCATCGTAGTGGGCTGCCTGATGCTGAGCAGCGTTCAGCACATCCGGTGGAATGATTTTGATGAAGCGTTCCCCGCGTTTCTCGTCATCCTGACCATGCCGCTTACGTCCAGCATCGCGACCGGGATCGCGCTCGGTTTTATTTCTTACCCACTGATGAAAATCGTCAAGGGCAAGTGGAAGGCGGTTCACCCGTTGATGTATATTTTTGCGGTGCTGTTCGTACTGCAGCTAGTCTTTGTCCCTCATTGATTCAGGAGCATTAGGCGCATGAAAATCCCCTACAAGGTCTAAGCAGACCCGGCAGGGGATTTTTGGCATGCCGATAAGTATTGTAGCCGATCACCGAATTCTCGCCGATGGATACTTTCACCGAAAATGAGCGTGAGGCTTGCTTGTAACGGTCGAGATGATGCTGCAATGAACGGTTCCGGGTTGTTGTTTTCGTCCGGTTACAGGGATCCTCCTTCTGGTGGACATGGACGCACAGGGCTCAGCGAGCTCGGCTCCATACGTCGGCGTACCTCGTGACGAGGCCGTGCTCGTCAACCTCCAAATCCGCTTGATAGGCACCATGGTTACTCTCATAACGGTAGGTATACTCGCCCGTACGCGTATATTGCTGGGGAAGGGGGGCAATGGTTAGACTCGGGAACTGAATCCAGACGGCCGTCATGGACGTGCTCTCTCCAGGCTTCAGCTTCAAGCGTCGGATCGGCAGGGTGTTGGTTGAAGGGGTAATCCCGAGATCAATGTCGGTCAGGCCGGCAAATCCGGTGAGCTCAGTATCGCCGTTCCACCAGCGGCCGTCATCATCCCGCTCCAGGTGAAGGGACTGAACTTCCGTGCCGCTTGAGAGCTTAATCTTTACCTTCCGGGTCTGCCAACTGCGGGTGGTTTCAACCTCATAGGAGCAATGGAGCGGCCGGCCATCCAGACCGGCTACGACCATTCCGGTGAGCGTGAACCCGGTATGGTGGCGATAGAGCCGGCCATGCTCCAGAGAGGGGAGATCGTGCCTGTTCCAGAGCATCGACTGCAGAAGCTGGCCAGGGATGGTGGTTTTTTGTCCGAGGAGATGGTTGTCTGCCTCTGCATATATGTTGTCGTTCAAAGTGAGATCACATCCTTATCAAAAATGGAGACTGTTCCTCTACATTGTATAACGAACATATGTTTGTTATAAAGCGATAAGCGATAAATAAAGTACGTGTTACTCCATGACAAGTCGCAGCCTTTAACACAAAACGCTTCATCCATATATGGACGCATAAACGATTGTGAAGTAATATGTAAAGATCGTATAATCATCCGGCAATATTTTTCATCAAGAGTAGGGGAGCAGCCGCCGTGAACATACCTAAACAACGCATCAAAATCAGTCTAGCCATGGTTATGCCTGCGCTGGTTTCATTATCCATTCTCATGACGATGTCGATTATGTTCTATATCCAGTATAAAAACGAGAAACGATCCTTATACAACAACACCATGTCCCTTAATTTATCCTCCGCACAAAAAATGGCGGTTACCATTGAAGCTCTTTTCTCAGGGATGCGCCAAAGTCTTCGCGCCTCTGCCAACAATCCGGCTATTGAGGCCAGCGCGGCATCCGATCAGAAGGAGCTGCAGGTCATTTTTGATCTGATGCTGCAGAGCAGCCCTTACTTCAACTCCGTATTTTGGGCCGATCAAGCGGGTACCATTCGCGTGGTTTCTCCTGTGGGGAATAATTTGAATCAGGCCCGATTAAAAACGGAGGGGACTACGGAGGCGCTACAGGATAGAAAGTCCTATATATCTGCACCGTATAGAACTCCTGCCGGACGCTGGATTGTCCTTGCGAGCGAGCCGATTTTTGACAGCTCCGGCAAGTATCACGGTATGATTGGCGGCACAATCTACTTGGAAGAAAACAATATATTGCATCGGATCTTCGGTTCCGGTGCGGGGAATGAAGAAGAATCCTACTCCTACATCGTGGATTCCGGTGGGATTCTGCTCTATCATCTGGATAAAAGCCGGGTAGGTGAGGATGTCAGTTCTAATGTCGTGGTGAAGCGGCTCATGGGCGGCGAGAGCGGCATGCAACGCGTCATGAATACGCATGGTGACGATTATTTGGCCGGTTATGCCAGCGTTACGATGAATGGCTGGGGGATTGTCATGCAGACGTCGGTAAGTTCCATCCTGGCCGATGTCAATCGCAACTTGGAAGACCAATTGAGAAGCATGCTTTTTCCGATCGTGCTTATGCTGGTCATAGCCGCCTATACGGCTGCAAGAATTGCCGCTCCGTTTACCCGGCTGTATAAATTAACGAAATCGGTAGCAGCTGGCCAAACGGTGTCTTCCGAGGAATTCCGGCCGCATTGGAATCGGGAAGCGGATCAATTAAATCAGATTATGCGGGCTGCTGCCGAATCGTTGGCCAAGCAGACCCTTTCGTTACAGCAGGAAGCCATCACGGATCCATTGACGGGGCTGTCCAATCGCCGAGAGCTGGAACGCTGCCTTGATTCATGGGAAGCGCTCGGGGATCCATATGCCGTTATAATGCTGGACATTGACCATTTTAAAAGCGTAAACGATACTTATGGCCATCAAACCGGCGACCGGGTCCTGAAGCTGGTGGCAGCCGTCATGATGGAATGCGTTCCAGCGGATGCGGTATGCTCCCGTTTTGGCGGGGAGGAATTTGTCGTTCTTCTTCGCGAGCGGAGCCAGGACGAGGCATACCTCACCGCTGAGCGGATACGCAGCACGATCCTGATTTCCCCGATCCCTTATTCCGGAACGCTTACCGTCTCGATCGGCGTATCCTTATATCCTGAACATGGCGGGAACCGAGAGGACGTATTCCAGGCGGCGGATATGGCGTTATACCGGGCGAAGGGGGAAGGGCGGAACCGGACGGTCGCGGCAGGATTATCGGTGTAAAAACAAACGTATGTGTTGTATCAGCAAGGAGGGATGTCTCTATGGGACAGCCTCCTTTTATTAAATTCAAATATTTTTGCTGATGAAAGAAAGCGAGGGATTTGTCCCCTTGTTCAATAACTTCTCCATAATCTTGACGTCTACGAACTCTCCATCTAAGATGCCTTGGTTTTCAAGAACACCGACGTCGCGGTATCCCAGTTTATGATATAGGCCTTGACCGTTTTGATTAAATGGAAAGGTGAACAACACGATTTTATAAAACCTTTGTTCCTTTGCAATTACCTCAAGATGCTGAAGCAGCAAACCTCCGATTCCTTGGCCTCTGAATGCCCGATCGATGTATATGGACAGGTCGGCAACACCGTCATAAGCACATCGCTGCGAGTAAGGGTTGAGGGAAGCCCAGCCGATCACATCGCCAGCGAACTCGGCTACAATGACAGCGTAACGATCTTGGTGTTGTTGGAACCAGTTATTCATATATGCAATATCCTTTACATCCGTTTCAAGGGTTGCAATCCGATCCTCGATTCCTTGATTATAAATGTTCAATATTCGTTCCATATCGTCATTGACCGCTGCTCTAATCAAAGTGTTGTTCACTGTTGGTTCCCCCTATAAATCATAATTATTTATTCAGATATTGGGCCACAGCATTTACTGGATTTGGCCATTGCATCGTTGAAAATCTTAACGGAGTGAAGCACGGTTTCTTTTTCGAACTCGGTCATATACGAAAATACTTCGTTCAGGTAGTCATTCATTTGTTGATCAATGGTAGTCGCTATAAACTTTCCCTCCGTCGTAAGAGCCAGCGTATAAACTCTTCGGTCCTGCGGATCCTGAGTTTTTTTCACTAAATTCATTTTGATTAGGGATTGTACCTGTCTGCTAAACGTCGTAATGTCGGTTCCAAGCGTAACTGCAATCTGTTGCATGGAAGGGTTGTGCTGCCGATCCACTTCGTATAGGATGTGGCTTTGTACTAATGTGACATCGTTTCCTCCAACACTGCAGCAGTTTTTATTAAGTAGACCAAATCTTCGGGTCATGATCTGAAACAACTCGCGAGCATTTTCCATTGCTAAATCACCTCTTGTCATAGTTATACAACATACACTTGCAGTATGCAAATAAATATTAATCCATATAATATAATGATTTGCAGTTCAATAAGCTGGGTGAATAATTATTAAATCAAAATATTTTGATTTAGTCCTTGAATATGAAATTACATCATGATATGCTTCATTCATCAAAATTAATTGATGGATGGTGGAATGTCCAATGACGACGATGAAGTCTTCGGCCCATATCACTGTACAACCAGCCGCTGTTTGTTGCTGCTGCTAAATGGAGGTTACGGTTATGATCAAAGAACTGAATGTTATCCAGGGATCCAGCGAGACTGTTGATTTTACCCAATACGAGGCTAAGTTCAAAGCATTGGCGGATCAGAAAAGACTGAAAATCATGCATGAACTCAGCCAAAAAGGAAGCGTCTGCGTCTGTGACCTGATGGAAATTATGGAAATGCCTCAGTCTAAGCTATCCTATCACCTCAGAGTCCTACTCGATGCCCAATTGGTCACTCTCGAGACCAGAGGAACCTGGAGCTATTATGAATTAAATCATGCTGTAGTCAACCGGCTGCTTTCACTGGATTTGTGCTGCATTTTCCGTACAATGGATGCCAAGCAGAGTGGATGCTGCTCATAAGATCCGCAAGAACTGTTGGTTTTTTACTGTACTCCTAATTTAACTTATACTTGCAAAATACAAGTTATTAAGTTTTGTTTATAGTTTAAAACAGATTTCTTCTTTATTTAGTCAATAAATCAAAAAAAATTGATAAGTAGAAATGCAGGAGGATTTATGTATGAAAAACATTGAATTTAAGGTAGCTCCAACATCTTGCTGTACACCCCTGGTAACAACTAAAACTAAAGAAACGGTCAAGGAGGAGCATGCTTCCTACAACAATAATCTGCCGGTCGCGATTATCGGTGCCGGTCCGATTGGCTTGGCAGCCGCAGCGCACTTGGCGGAGAGAGGACAAAAATTCATCCTTTTTGAAGCCGGGCCCAGCATTGGTCAAAACATCCTGCAATGGGGACATGTACGTCTTTTTTCACCATGGAAGTATAACCTCGATAAAGCCGCTGAGCGTCTTTTACGCAATCATGGGTGGAAGCCTCCCGTTCTAACGGATTTGCCTCTTGGTCAAGAGTTGGTTCATCAGTATTTGGAGCCTGTGGCAAAATTGCCTGAATTAGAGCCTTACATTAGGTTGAATTCCAAAGTCATCTCCATAACGAAGAAGAACACAGATAAAATGAAATCCGCAAATCGTGAAGCTGCGCCATTTGTACTATATGTTGAAACAAGCGTCTCCACCGAGCGGTTTGAAGCACGGGCGGTGATCGATGCCTCCGGGACTTGGGGTCATTCGAATCCGCTGCATGCAGACGGGATATGGACACGTGAAGAGCGTGATCTGAAAGATCGCATTTATTATGGAATTCCGGATTTATCAGGAGAACAAAGGCAGAAGTATACAGGGAAACGTGTAGCAGTTGTAGGAGGCGGGCATTCGGCGATCAACACATTACTGGATCTAGCCAAGCTTAAAGAGACGGATTCGGATACGGAAATCATTTGGGTGATGAGAAAGAAATCGGTGGAAGAAGCTTACGGTGGGGAAGAGAATGACCAATTAGAGGCACGAGGAGCACTTGGAAGCCACATTCACCAGCTGATTGATGCCGGCCAAATCCAAGTGGTTACTCCATTCATGATCGAAGGGCTTTCCAAAAACGATGGAAGAATGACAATCAAGGGGAATGTAAATGGCGAAACTAAGGATATCCAAGAAATCGACGAAATGATCGTAAATACAGGAAGCCGACCGGATTTCTCATTCTTGAGTGAGATTAGACTTAGCATTGATCCTGCTACGGAGAGTGTTGAAGCGCTTGCGCCCCTAATCGATCCCAACGTGCACAGCTGCGGAACCGTAAGACCCCATGGCGAAAAAGAGCTGCGTCATGTAGACAAGAACTTTTATCTCGTTGGAATGAAAAGTTATGGCCGGGCACCAACCTTCCTTATGGCAACAGGCTACGAACAGGTTAGATCCATTGCGGCATATCTCGATGGAGATATGGAATCCGCGCTAAAAGTTGAATTAGAGCTGCCCGAGACCGGCGTGTGTGGAATTAGCAGTGCTCCGAATGCCAACGATTGTTGTATGCCTGCTGCCTCATCTACTTCGGAATGCAATTAATATGAAGGGGTCATATACATGATGAATTTATTGAATCGTGAACTTATACAGGTTGTAATAGACCATACACTTCAAAAGGATCTACTTCGGGGTCATTTCGGTTTAGAAAAAGAAAATGTACGGGTCGATCAAGATGGAAAACTTGCATTGACACCCCATCCAGAAGCCTTTGGGAATAAGACGGATAACCCTTATATTCAAACTGATTTTTCAGAGAGTCAAATCGAGCTAATAACCCCCGCGTTTGAGTCGATTGAAGAGACTTATCATTTCATGGAAGCCTTGCAAGACATTGTTTCTGTGGAATTAGAAGGGGAATATTTGTGGCCAAGCAGCAATCCTCCTATGCTGCCCGAAGAGAAAGAAATTCCTATTGCCAACATGAGCGATCCCATTGCGGACGATTATCGAAGTGAACTGGCGGATAAGTATGGTCGTAAAAGACAGTTGTTAAGCGGAATTCATTATAATTTCTCGTTTGATGAGAAATTTCTTACAAAACTATATAATACCCAGGTGCTGCACAAAGACTTTAAGGAGTTCAAAGATGCAATTTACTTTAAAGTAGCCCGTAACTTGATGAGGTACCGTTGGCTGCTTATTTATTTAACAGGGGCAAGTCCTGTTTTTGACAATACCTATATTGAGCAATGTGTTAAATTAGCGAATACCCATGACAATAAAAGTTATTATTTTCCGATCATGAACTCACTTCGGAATAGTATGTGCGGCTATCGGAATGAAAAATCGTATTATGTTTCTTTTAATTCGGCCAAAGAGTACGTTCATGACTTAAACAGGCTGATTCAACAGAATGAATTACTGAGCGTAAAGGAATTTTACAGCCCCGTTCGCTTAAAAACCGCTAAGGGGATCAACCCCTGCCAGGAGCTTGTGGAAGATGGGGTAGCATACTTAGAGCTTCGATTTATGGATATCAATCCACTTCACAAGATTGGAATAAGTAAAGAAATCATGCACTTTATACATTTGTTTATTCTCTTTATGCTGCTTAAAGTAGATGAATCCTTCCATGAGGAAGATCAAAGGATAGCTGAAGAAAACCAAGATCAGGTGATTATGGAAGGTATTAAAGGTTATTTAAACGAGCCGGAGTATAGTCAGTTCACGATGGAGGAAATGGCACTTGCTGTTATCGATGAAATGAAGGATATGGTGCAGCTTTTGTTTCCTAAAAATGAGGATTTTCAGCACATTCTGGACGATGAAAAGCAAAAGATTCTTCATACGGAGCTGAATGTTGCATCCAGGGTGAAGTCTGACATTCAAAAATCATCCTATCTGACATACCATTTGGAAAAGGCGAAAAAATATGCCCAGGACAGTATGCAAAACGGATACCGTTTTGCAGGGTATGAGGATCTCGAATTATCAACCCAACTGCTCTTAAAGGCAGCGGTTAAACGCGGCATACGCTTTACGTGGATGGATCGGGACGAGAATTTTGTATTACTTTCAAAAGGTAATCATCAAGAGTATGTGAAGCAAGCTACGAAAACTTCATTGGACTCCTATAGTACGGTGTTAATGATGGAAAATAAGGTGGTTACGAAAAAAGTTCTCAAACAACATGGAATTCGTGTACCGTCAGGAGAAGCATTTCAGAGCTTGGATGAAGCAATGTCCACCTATGAAACCTATCGCGGTAATCCCATAGTGATAAAGCCCAAATCAACCAATTTTGGGTTGGGCATTACGATCTTCAATCAAGATTATTCGAGAGAGGATATGGAAAAAGCGTTTGAAATCGCATTTACTCACGATCAAACGGTTCTTCTTGAGGAATTTATGACAGGAAAAGAATATCGCTTTCTGGTCATGGGTGATCAAGTTGTAGGGGTCCTGCATCGTGTTCCTGCAAATGTCGTCGGTGACGGTGTTCACACGATCGAACAGCTTGTTCATGAGAAGAATAAAGACCCACTTCGAGGTAAAGGGTATAAGACTCCCCTTGAGAAAATTCAGTTAGGGGAAGCAGAAGCGATGTTTTTGAAAAATCATGCTATGAGTTGGAACGATATTCCCCAACAAGGGGAGGTTATCTATCTAAGAGAAAATTCGAACATTAGCACGGGTGGAGACAGTATCGATTTTACGGATGAAATGCCAAATAGCTATAAGGAACTTGCCGTTCAATCAGCTAAAGCTGCAGGAGCGGTCCTATGTGGTGTGGATATGATGATTGATTCTTTAGAGGAAGAAGCCACCGATACCAATTACAGCATTATTGAAATCAACTTCAATCCAGCGATCCATATCCACTGTTATCCTTACATCGGAAAAAATAGAAAGGCAGATGAAAAAATTCTGGATTTATTGTTTGGTTAGTTTCGATTAGGGCGATGTAAGTTGATTCCATCGGGAAATGTGTCGCAGGAAACCAGGATGCACGCTGGTGTTTTTGAATGAGAAATTATTGGGAGTTGAGTTTACACACTTGAAATCAAGTGCGCTTTCGATTAGTATATAAGCATTAAGTTATATGGTTATGCTTCTGTCGAAGTGATCTATCAAGAAAGGAGTGAGCCTTATTGGAGCAAATGTACGAAATGGCCGAGAAACTCAAATTGCTTGGAGATAAAACTAGGCTTACCATGTTGACGCTCCTTAAGGAAAGAGAATGGTGCGTTTGCGAGTTTGTCGATATTTTTGATATGTCGCAGCCTGCTATCAGCCAGCACCTAAGAAAGCTTAAGTCTCAAGGGATCGTGACTGAAGCCAGACGAGGCCAATGGGTTTATTATTCACTGCATGTTGCGGATAAGCCATATATCCAAGCGGTGTTGAATGAGATGCCAAGCTCTCAAGAAATACTGTCATCCTTAAATAGGGAAATTAAGTGTGCTTGTGATTAATCATGCTAATAGGGATATTTAGCATAAAATTGAGGGATGTAAACGATTATCTCTGCTCATCATATAAGAATATAGTTATATATTGATTCTTGAAAAAACATTTATTCTAGTTCAGTGTGTAATTGGAGGGTTTGAACATTGGTTTCTGTTGTTCTGTCTAGCATCATTTTTCTGGTCACATTAGTTTTTGTCATTTGGCAGCCTAAAAATCTATCCATTGGATGGTCGGCATGCGGGGGGGCAGTATCGGCACTGCTCGTTGGAGTAGTCGACTTTCAGGATGTATGGGATGTCACTCAGATCGTATGGAATGCAACGCTCGCCTTTGTCGCGATTATTATCATTTCATTGATCTTGGATAAGATCGGTTTATTCGAGTGGGCTGCCTTACATATGGCGAATGCTGCTCGAGGAAACGGGATCCGGATGTTTGTATACGTATCCGTTCTTGGAGCTGTTGTCGCCGCTTTTTTCGCAAACGACGGTGCGGCTCTGATCTTAACTCCGATTGTGCTGGCTATGGTCCGAGCGCTGAATTTCGACGAAAAGAAGGTATTCCCCTTTATCATCGCAAGCGGCTTTATTGCGGACACGACCTCTCTTCCGCTTGTGGTCAGCAACCTGGTGAATATCGTATCGGCCGATTTCTTCGGAATTACGTTTACCGAATATGCGAGTCGTATGTTGGTTCCCAATCTGTTCTCTTTAGCAGCGAGTGTCCTGGTGCTGTATCTGTTTTTCCGCAAAAGCATTCCACGAAAGTTTGACGACACCCAGCTTAAGCATCCATCAACGGCAATTCAAGACCCTGCCATGTTCCGTTTATCCTGGATCGTGTTGAGTGTGCTCCTTATCGGTTACTTTGTGTGTGAATTTGTTGGTATTCCGGTATCGATCGTAGCTGGCGTGATTGCGATTTTCTTCCTCCTGATGGCAAGAAAAAGTCCGGCTGTGCAAACAAAGGAAGTACTCCAAGGTGCTCCTTGGGCCATCGTGTTTTTCTCCATCGGCATGTATGTGGTCGTATATAGCTTACGTAACGCGGGTCTTACGGATCTTCTGGCCAGTGTCATTCAGAGCATAGCGGACCAGGGACTGTTTGCGGCAACGATGGGGATGGGATTTATCGCTGCGATAATTTCCTCCATCATGAACAATATGCCAACGGTGATGATTGATGCACTCGCCATCGATGCGACAAACACGTCGGCTGCTATCAAAGAGGCATTAATTTATGCGAATGTTATTGGCGCCGATTTAGGTCCCAAAATCACGCCGATCGGTTCGCTGGCTACCCTTCTGTGGCTGCATGTCCTTTCGACCAAAGGCGTGAAGATCAGCTGGGGAACCTACTTTAAGACAGGGATCATATTAACCATCCCAACGTTATTTATAACCCTCCTAGGTTTATATATCTGGTTGACCATACTTTAATTCAAACGATAGGGGAGAGACACAAATATGGAAAAAAAGACACTTTATTTCTTGTGCACAGGCAACTCTTGCCGCAGCCAAATGGCGGAGGGATGGGCCAAGCAGCATCTGGGTGATGATTGGAATGTATACAGCGCCGGCATTGAAGCACACGGCCTGAACCCTAATGCTGTGAAAGCGATGAATGAGGTAGGTATTGATATTTCGAAACAAACGTCCGATGTCATTGATCCGGCATTGCTAAATCAAGCCGACCTAGTGGTCACCTTATGCGGTGATGCTGCCGATCGTTGTCCAGTGACACCTCCGCATGTTCGCCGCGAGCATTGGGGATTTGACGATCCTGCCAAGGCACAGGGCACCGATGAAGAAAAATGGGCTGTTTTTCAGCGTGTTCGCGATCAAATCGGCGAGCGTATTCAAACATTCGCTGAAACCGGCGAGTAATATAACAGGATTTTGAGCCGGGAGCTTTCCCGGCTTTTTTCCATGAAGGCTCTTTGAAGGCCTATTGAATCACGGAGCGCAGAGCTTGAGCGAACTTGGATATTCCGAATGGGATATCCTCAGCTCTGGCACGGCCGTATGTGAATCGCACATATCCGGAAGCTGAACCGTACACGCTTCCCGGCGCGAAAATAACGCCATTGTGAATGGAGGTTTCCAGCAGCTTGCTGTCATTCACTTCCGGTACGATTTTGCACCAGAGATGCAAGCCGCCCTCCGGTACATGAAAATGAACCAGGCCTTGCAGTTCTTTCTGAAGGGCCTCTATCAGTAAATCCCGCTTATATAGCAGGCTCGCTCTCAGCCTGTCCAGGTGGGGAGCAAAATAGGATGAGTTGAGAAAGTGACCGGCCAGGCTTTGGGGCACCACGCTCAGTCCGAAATCCATTTGCTGCCTGGCGTCTGCGAGCCGCTCCACAACCGTGTTCGGGGCAACCATCCAGCCTACTCGGAGGCCGGATGCAGCTATTTTCGAAAGTGACCCGATGTACAGCACCGACCCGACGGAATCGACGGATTTCAAAGGGGCAGGCGGCGGACATTCGTAGGCGGTTAAACTGTAGGGGTCATCCTCCACGATGGGGAGCCCGAGTTCACTTGCAACATCAAGCAGCTGCGACCTTCGTTCTTGGGCCATCACGGTGCCTGTCGGGTTCTGATAATTCGGATTAATGAAGATCATCTTAATCCGGTGTTTCTTGTACAGAGAGCGAAGGTCCTCCGGCTGTACCCCTCGTTCATCAACAGGGAGCCTGAACAATCGAAGTCCCGCGGATTGAAACATAGGCAGGGAGTAGCAATACGACGGGTCCTCAATAGCCACTGCATCACCAGGTGACAACAAGCACTGCGTGATGAGATACAGCGATTGCTGAGATCCTGACGTGATCAATATGGACGATTCGGTTGTATGGATTCCACGATACTTTTTTAGATATGTAACCAACGCTTCTCGGAGTGGACCATATCCTTGCGGATTATCATAACCGAGATAGGACGTGTTCGGTTTTTGACTCATCAATGTATTCATTTCTTTGATCGGCGCCAAATCGCCCGCAAGCTCTCCGCTGGCAAAATCAATCAAAGAGGGATCATGCGTCAACGCTTCCCGAATTCGACGGAGAAAAGGGAGGTTAGGCAGGAAGTTCCCTCCCTCCGCATAGCGGTGCCAGTTCGGCGTATGCTTGGGCGTGGCTCCCCATTTGGAGTTGCTGACCCGTGTTCCGCTTCCGGAACGGCTCTCTATAATTCCAAGCGCCCGAAGCTCCGAGTATGCCAGAACCACGGTACTTCGATTAACCCCTAACAACTCTGCGAGTTTTCGTTCGGATGGGAGTAAGCTGTCTGGTGGAAACTCACCATAAGATATTCTTTGCTCCAGATTATCAGCGATTTGCTGATATAGAGGTTGTGTGCTGTTACGATCCGGCTTCCACATCTTCCTCATCCTTTCGCGACATATTCAGGAAGTTCCTGTCCGTAATCTTAATCATAGCATTATGTACAAATTAAGGGTTTTCATAATTTCATCATTACGATGACAATCTTGTCCGCGCTTGAAGCGAGTGACACTTCATCGGGAAACCCGTTAAAAAAGTATCCTAAGCCGGACTTATCGTCCAGCTTATTTGACTTCAAGCGAAATGAGACTACACTTAAAAGTAGCAGAATGCTGCCATGCGAGCGAGGGGGACGTATATGAACCAGGAACGAAACGATTCCAGCGGTGAGCTGCTCCTAAGCACACATACCCCGGAACAGTGGAGGCGGAGAAGACAGGAGCTAAACGAATGGATCAGCAGACCCAAGGTGCGTCAACAGCCTAAACGGACCCGGTTATTCGGTAATGCCCCTGTCGATGAGCAGTTATATCCGATATTGATCCTGCTGCAGCAAGCGGGATTGGTAACCGAGTTTTCCTGCGCCGGTGTAAGCCCTCTAGATGAACCCGTTGATCATTCCCTTTACGCCTACCTTACTTTTTTCTCGAACGGGCCTGCAGAGCGGTTCGCTGACATTCTTCTGGGGAACATGAGGCATCGCGCGCTGATTACCTATGAGCCTGCCCGTAACCGCTATGACGTGTCGTCGTTTTTTATCGGACATAACCGTTCCTTCTGCCTGCTTCTGCAGCACAGTGCGGATCAGTTACTAATATAAGGAGTCGTGGTCGAATGACGAGAAGAATCATGGATTGGGATTCAGGCGAATGGACAACCAAACCGGTATCCGTTACAAAGGAAGGGTTGCATCTGAAGGTAGAGTCGAGAGAAGGCAGTGACTATTGGGAGAAAACCTTGTACGGTTTTCAACGCGACAGCGGGCATTCACTGCTTACCTTATGGGATCAGGATGCGGCCATGGAGGTCACTTTTGAATTGGATTCCTTTACAGAACTTTACGATCAGGCTGGGATTATGCTTATGAACGCTCCGGGACAGTGGATCAAAGCAGGGATCGAGATTAATGACGGAATCCCGCAGCTTGCCACGGTCGTCACAGATGGATATTCGGATTGGTCGCTCGCGCCGGTGCCGGAGTGGGTTGGCGAGCGTGTCACGATCCGTGCCTCGAGGCTGAATGATGCAGTTATCATCAGGGCAAGAACCGGCAAGCATCCTTGGCGAACCGTTCGTGTTGCCCCATTCCCCGCCGGGACTGAAAGTCAGGCCGGACCTTTTGTTTGCTCGCCGACCCGTACCGGACTGAACGTAACATTCACGCATTGGGTGAGGACTGAACCGGATAGCGACATTCATGTAGACCCGCCTATTGAAGCTGAAGTGTAGGAACATGTGCGGGTTTTGGTCAGATCAAGGAGCTGGAATAGCGATAAAGAGACTTCACCTGTATGTCGTGACAGAGTGAGGTCTCTTTTATATGCCGGCCTCTGTATCAATTGCCACAGCGCCCACGGCGCGCGCGGTGATATATTGAAGCTGTGACCTACTTAACCTGTCATGTATTGATAACGTCCAGCAAAGGGGATTAAACCATATGCCGAGTAAAGAAAGCATGGCTATAAAAGAGCTGCTGACCGCTGAGGGATTTAATCTAAAATGGGAGAATGCCGGAACGATTCAGCAATATATCGAAGCACTGCCTTCTTATCCTGCACTTTCACAGGAACAGGAGGGGTTTGAAACCCGCTGTTTCCAGAGTGAATCCGGAATGAGTATGAATTATTATGTATCGCATGGTGCGTTGGAACAGGGAACCGTCATATATTTGCACGGCGGAGCTTATATCGAGGAGATCCTTCCGCCCCATTTCGCTTTTGCCAAACAGTGGACGAAGCGGACCGGATTTACCGTAATCACACCCAATTATCCTACGGTCCCAGCTATTGATGCGAAGAAGCTGACGGGGCTGATGCGCGAATTTTACAAGTACGTCTTCGCTTTGGTTAAGAGTCCGGTATTTCTAATGGGCGATTCGGCCGGCGGTGCGCTGGCGCTCGATATGGCCCAATCGGTCAAAGAATCGCCACTTACGCCAAAAGGATTAATTCTGCTCTCGCCTTGGGCGGATGCAGCCACGGACAATCCGCTGATTGCCGGTCTTAATATACCGCGCCGTGACATCTTTCTGCAGCCGGCCGGGCTGGGCGAGGTAGGAAGGATGTATGGGGGAAGCCTTCTCCTGGACGACCCAGCAGTAAGTCCATTGTTTGGCGAGATGAGAGGCCTGCCCCGTACGGTCATTCTCGTCGGAACCGATGATTGCCTTCTGCCGGACGCCCGTCGGCTGCAGGACAAAATGGTCCGTGAAGGTGTTGATACCGAATACTGGGAATACGAGAATATGATGCATGTGTGGCCCCTGTTCCCTATGCCTGAAGCCGAAGACGCATTGGAACGGATGTTTCAATGGGTTGCGTCGAATTGAGGGAGAATAGTGGATGGTGACTGACCATCCAATTGGATGGTCACAACTGCCGTGCAATTGGATGGTGTGCATTAGCCGATTGTTCATTATAATGAGGCAGAAATGACCATTTCATGGTGAAATAGATTGATCCTGAAGCCTCAGCTTCTATAATAGAATGTATATAATGAATATCGAATGGGGTTGTTTGTGGTTGGTTATGTATATTATCGTCATCGCACTGGCATTAATTGGAGGAGTTTCGACGCTTCTTGTAGGTTTATCCCAGGAGAATAAGAAGGCAAATCCGAATTACGAGCGGAAAACGAGGACCAACCTCACGAAGCTGCTCATCATTTATGTGGTATCATTGATTGCATTTATTGTAATATGGATGATCTTTAAATAACTGAACAGGTTGTTTCCAGTACTATGTACGGGAAGCAGCCTTTTTTATTAGGGCAAAGGCCCAGGCGGATGTCCAATGGTCGCGATCGAATACGGTCATCACGGCGAAGGCGAATTTTAAATCAGCGGAAACGGAGATTTCCGGGTTCCATACCCGCACACATGATCCTGATCTTTCAGCGCCGGTCGCAGACATCCTCTATTATAGAGTTGAATCAAGAAGCAAGGGGTGAAGAAGTTGGAGCCTATGTGTTATTCATGATTATCATTGGAACTCAGGGCCATTTGATGTAATCTGGAGACATCAGCTCCACGGAGATCGTCACAAAGCCTACATCCCTGAGGCTGGTTGTAATTGCTGCAGGATTTATGTATCAATGGCGGAGAAGAAAGCCATAGCGTCTCTAATCGAAGGGGAGGTCATAGGATTACATGACACTACGAATTGGAATCATTGGCACAGGCTGGTTTAGCAAGGTCCACGCAGATATTTTATCCAACATGGACGGAGTGGACGTAACGGCTTTTGTCGGGACAAGTTTGGAGAAAGCGGCACAAGCGGTTCGAGGCTATGCTGCGGCCAAGGCTTATGGCAACGTTGAGCAAATGCTGGATGAAACCAAGCCCGATGCGGTTTACATCTGCGTTCCGCCGTTTGCGCATGGCGAGATCGAATTACAGCTCGTGCAGAGGGGCATTCCTTTTCTGGTTGAGAAGCCGCTGGGTACTAACCTTGATACGCCAAGGCAGATTCTGCATGAGGTGAAGAAGGCCGGTTTGATTACGTCCGCCGGGTATCATTTCCGTTATTCGGATGCAGCCATCAAGGCTGCCGAGCTGCTGGAAGGCCGGAAGATCGGGATGGCGCTTGGCTACTGGATGGGGGACATGCCGCAGGTGGCCTGGTGGAGACAGCAGGAAGGCTCCGGGGGACAATTCATCGAGCAAACCACCCATATGGTTGATCTGCTTCGCTGCCTGCTGGGTGAAGCCGATGAAGTGTATGCGGCTTTTGCCCATAGAGCCATGCAGGACATTCATGAGGGAGTAACGGTACACGACGTGGGTACCGCGACGCTGAAATTAAGGAGCGGGGCGGTGGCAACGATATCCAATACCTGCCTGCTGCCGGAGTCGGATAAGGTTGGCCTGGATATCTATACGGAGCAGGGGGTCATCGGCATTCAATCCGATAAACTCATCGTCAAGGATAAAGGAAGAATGACGGAAATCCGCAATGCAGCTAATCCTTATCTTCGAGAGAATGAAGCTTTCATCCATGCGCTGCGCACAGGCGATGCTTCCAGAATCTTATCGACCTATGAGGATGCCGTCAAAACGATGGAAATTACCTATGCGGCTTTGCGATCAGCCGAAACGGGAGTACCGGTAAAGGTTGGGGAATGATCATCAACCCCTCACCGCGGTCTGTCTGAAAACGATCGACGTTTTTCTTATGTTCGTCAACCAGATTCATAATGATTGCCTTAGGGATGTCCCAAAAGATCTTGAGGTCTTATGGGACATCCCTTTTTATGTTCAAAAAGCGCTCCGTGCACGAATCGTTCCTTCGATGGGGTTGCCGGGCGACAAGCCATCAACAAGGGAATTCTCTTAGGAATATAGGTGTTTCCCTAATAGGAACCGGGGAAGAAGCCACCCATAATAAAGCTATACGAAGGACGGCACATTGATTCCCCAATCATTGTCATTCAAGCAGAAGGAGTTGAACTGTCCTATGAAACGAAAGTCGGGGCTGAAGTTCTTCAAGAGGATCGAAAGCTATTCTGACAATTGGTCCGTTCTGGAGGAGAAAAGCAGGGAATGGGAGGATATGTACCGCAAGCGCTGGTCGCATGACAAAGTGGTGCGGACGACGCATGGCGTGAACTGTACAGGTTCCTGCAGCTGGAAGGTTTTTGTGAAGAACGGGATCATCACTTGGGAAAACCAGCAGATTGATTATCCTTCCTGCGGGCCGGATATGCCGGAATTCGAACCGCGCGGATGCCCGCGCGGAGCTTCCTTTTCCTGGTATGAATACAGTCCGCTGCGAGTGAAATACCCTTATATGCGCGGCCGGCTATGGCATATGTGGAAAGAAGCCTTAAGCCAACACAGCGATCCGATCGCCGCTTGGGCCAGCATCGTCGAAGATCCGGAGAAATCGAAGTCCTATAAACAAGCACGGGGTAAAGGCGGTCATGTCCGTGTGTCCTGGCAGAAGGCCACGAAGCTGATCTCCGCGCAGCTCATTTATACGATCCGCAAATACGGGCCGGACCGCATTGCCGGTTTCACCCCGATTCCGGCCATGTCGATGATCAGTTATGCTTCAGGGGCCAGATTCATCTCTCTGCTCGGCGGCGAAATGCTCAGCTTCTATGACTGGTATGCGGACTTGCCGCCGGCATCTCCACAAATCTGGGGAGAGCAGACCGACGTGCCGGAATCCAGCGATTGGTACAATGCCGGTTACCTGATTATGTGGGGCTCGAACGTACCGTTAACGCGGACGCCGGATGCCCACTTCATGACGGAAGTGCGATATAAAGGCACCAAGGTTGTGTCGGTCGCGCCGGACTATGCCGAGAACGTCAAATTTGCCGATAACTGGCTGGCTCCGAATCCCGGAACGGATGCGGCCATTGCGCAGGCCATGACGCATGTCATTTTAAAAGAATTCTATCATGAGCGTCAGGAACCGATGTTCCTGAATTATGCGAAACAATATACGGATATGCCTTTCCTGATTCTATTGGATGAGTTTGAGGGGGGGTACAAGGCAGGACGCTTCCTGCGGGCAAGCGATCTGGGCGATATTACGCAGCATGCCGAGTGGAAGCCGGTGGTCATCGACGAGAACACCAATGAAATCACGGTTCCGAACGGAACGATGGGGCAGCGCTGGGAGCAGGATAAGAAATGGAACCTGATCCTGGAGCGCGAGGACGGCTCGGTTATTGCGCCGGCGCTGTCCGTGGAGTCTCAGGGTGGGGAATGGCAGACGATTTCCTTCCCGTTCTTTGACAACAACGCCAACGGTACCTTCAAACGCCTAATTCCGGCGAAGACCATTCAGCTGGCGGATGGAACGAAGCGTCTGGCGGCAACGGTATACGATCTGATGCTGAGCCAGTATGGAATAGGGCGGGCAGACAGCGAGCTCGATGCAGACGGATACAAGGATGCGGATTCCTTCTATACCCCGGCCTGGCAGGAAAAAATCACGGGTGTGAAACCATCGGTCGTCGTCCAGATTGCCCGGGAGTTTGCGCAGAATTCGTTGGAGACCGGGGGACGCTCGATGATCATCATGGGCGCCGGGATTAACCACTGGTTTAACAGTGACACGATCTACCGTTCCATTTTGAATCTGGTCATTCTAACGGCGTCTCAAGGCGTAAACGGTGGCGGCTGGGCGCATTACGTCGGCCAGGAGAAATGCCGCCCGATCGAGGGCTGGTCCACGGTCGCCTTCGCGAAAGATTGGCAGGGACCGCCGCGTCAGCAAAATGCGACCTCGTTCTTTTATTTTGCGACCGACCAATGGAAATACGAAGAACTGGGGGCCGATTCGCTGAAATCGCCAACGGGCGGGGAAATCCGTTACCAGCATCCGGCGGATTACAACGTGCTTGCCGCGAGACTTGGGTGGCTTCCATCTTACCCGCAGTTTAACAAAAACAGCTTGAAGTTTGCGGAGGAGGCAGCACAGCTGGGGAAAACCACCCATGAGGACATTGTGAAGCATACGCTTGCGCAAATCGTCTCTGGAGATACCAAGTTTGCGGCCGAAGATCCCGATGCGCCTGAAAACTTCCCAAGATCCTTGTTCGTATGGCGCTCGAATCTGATCTCAAGCTCGGCCAAGGGTCAGGAATATTTCATGAAGCATTTATTGGGCGCTTCGGACAGCCTGCTCTCGACGCCGAATGAAGAGGATAAGCCGGAAGAAATGGTGTGGCGCGAAGAAGTCGAAGGCAAGCTGGATCTGCTAGTTGCGCTGGACTTCCGGATGACATCAACGCCAATGTACGCAGATGTAGTCCTTCCTGCAGCGACCTGGTATGAAAAAACGGACTTGTCTTCAACCGATATGCATCCTTTCGTGCATCCGTTTAACCCGGCAGTAGATCCGCTCTGGGAATCACGGTCGGACTGGGATATATACAGAACGATTGCCGAGGTCTTCTCCGACATGGCAAAGACCCATCTTCCGGGAATATATAAGGACCTGGTCACCACTCCGCTCTCTCATGACTCCATAAGCGAGATCGCCCAGCCATACGGTGAGGTGAAGGATTGGCGCAAGGGTGAAATTGAGGCCGTACCTGGCAAAACAATGCCCAATCTGACGGTGGTTGAGCGGGACTATACGAAAATTCACGACAAATATATTACGCTCGGTCCGAACCTGGCTACAGGCAAAGTCGGAGCGCACGGCGTCAGCTTCTCGGTCGCCGAAGAGTATGAAGAGCTGAAGCGTTTGAACGGAACGTATTACGACGACACCATCAAAAACGGCCTGCCTAAACTTCATACGGCAAGAAATGCGGCGGACGCCATTTTGAATCTGTCTTCGGCCACGAATGGCAAGGTATCGCAGCGAGCCTGGGAATCCGCGGAGCAGGACACCGGCGTGCAGCTGAAAGACATTTCCGCGGACCGCGCTGCAGAGCGCATCACGTTCCAGAGCATTACGGCCCAGCCGCGGGAAGTCATTCCGACGCCGGTATTCAGCGGATCGAACAAAATGGGAAGACGATATTCCCCGTTCACGACGAATATTGAACGGCTCGTACCTTTCCGTACGCTGACCGGCAGACAGCATTTTTATATCGACCACGAAATTTTCCTGCAGTTCGGAGAGGCGCTGCCGGTGTATAAACCGACGCTTCCGCCAATGGTATTCGGACCGCGCGACAAGCAGATTACCGGGGGGAAGGATACACTCGTGCTCCGATATCTGACGCCGCATGGCAAATGGAACATTCACAGCACCTATCAGGATAATCTGCACATGCTGACGCTGTTCCGCGGAGGTCCGACGGTATGGATTAACAATGACGATGCGGCGGCAAACGATATCCAGGACAACGATTGGCTGGAAGTGTACAACCGCAACGGCGTTGTCACCGCCCGCGCCGTCGTCAGCCACCGGATGCCGAAAGGCACGATGTACATGTATCACGCGCAGGATAAACACATCAACGTGCCGGGCTCGGAGATTACGAAGGATCGCGGCGGCAGCCACAACGCGCCGACGAGAATCCATGTAAAGCCGACCCAGATGGTCGGGGGCTATGCCCAGCTCAGCTATGGTTTTAACTACTACGGACCGATCGGCAACCAGCGGGATGTGTACGTGGCTGTCCGCAAAATGAAAGAGGTGGATTGGCTTGAAGATTAAAGCGCAGGTCGCCATGGTCATGAATTTGGATAAATGCATCGGCTGCCATACGTGCAGCGTCACCTGCAAGAGCACCTGGACCAACCGTCCGGGCGCGGAATACATGTGGTTCAACAACGTGGAAACGAAGCCGGGCATAGGCTATCCGATCCGCTGGGAAGACCAGGAGAAATACAAGGGAGGCTGGACGCTGAAAAAAGGCAAGCTGCAGCTGAAATCCGGCAGCAAGCTGTCCAAAATCGCGCTCGGCAAAATTTTCTACAATCCGGATATGCCGGAAATGAAAGATTACTATGAGCCGTGGACGTATAACTATGAGCATCTGACGAATGCCGGGGAGAAGAAGCATCAGCCGGTGGCCCGTCCGAAATCGGCAGTAACCGGCGAGACGATGAATCTGGAATGGGGTCCGAACTGGGAAGACGACCTGGCGGGAGCCCATGTCACCGGCCCGAAGGATCCGAATATCGAAAAAATCGAGGAAGAGATTAAATTCAACTTCGAGCAGGCGTTCATGATGTATTTGCCCCGCCTGTGCGAGCATTGCTTGAACCCGAGCTGCGTAGCGTCCTGTCCTTCCGGTGCGATGTACAAGCGGGATGAAGACGGCATCGTCTTGGTGGATCAGGAAGCCTGCCGCGGCTGGCGGTACTGCATGACGGGCTGTCCATACAAAAAGGTGTATTTCAACTGGAAAACGAACAAGGCCGAGAAATGCACCTTCTGCTTCCCAAGAATTGAAGCCGGTCTGCCTACGGTATGCTCCGAAACCTGTACAGGACGTATCCGGTATTTGGGCGTGCTGCTGTACGATGCCGACAAGGTACAGGAGGCAGCTTCCACGCCGGATGAGAAGGATCTTTATCAGGCCCAGTGCGATCTGTTCCTGGATCCGCATGATCCGGCAGTGATCGAGCAGGCGCGGAAGGACGGATTAACCGAAGAATGGATCGAAGCTGCCCAAAATTCGCCTGTCTATAAACTAGCCATTGAATACAAGCTGGCCTTTCCGCTCCATCCGGAGTACCGGACGCTGCCGATGGTTTGGTACGTACCGCCGCTCAGTCCAATCATGAACTATTTTGAAGGCAGAGATTCGATCGAGAATCCGGACATGATTTTCCCGGCAATTGAGGAGATGCGCACACCGATTCAGTACCTCGCGAATCTGCTCACGGCAGGGGACACGGTGACGGTGAAGGATGCCCTGCAAAAAATGGCGATGATGCGTTCTTATATGCGCGCGCAATCGTCGGGGGCTGAGTTTGATGAGACACGGTTAGCACGGGTTGGCTTGACCGCCTACCAAATGAAGCAGATGTACCGTCTGCTTGCCATCGCGAAATACGATGACCGGTTTGTTGTCCCGACTTCGCATAAGGAAAGCCATATGGATGTTTACCGTTCGCAGGGTTCCGAAGGTTTTAGCGCAAGCTGCGGCGGTTGCGGACCGGAAGGACTGCAGGGCAAAACGGGCAAAGAGCTGTACGAAGAAAACTTCTACGGGGGGATCTGGCGTGATTAATCTCGGAAAGCTGCATGATTATAAACATGTTTTCGGTTTTTTCGCCCAGCAGCTCACGTACCCGGAAAAGCTGGATTTCCACCCGTCGGTTATGGAGGAGTCGCTTGACTCCTCTGACCCGGCCTATGAATCCGTCAGAACGTACTGGACGACCATGCATGAATACAGCATGGAAGAGATTGAAGAGCTGTACGTCCAGACGTTCGACTTTCAGTCGAAGTCCACATTGTATATGACCTTTTATAAATTTGAGGATGGCAGGGAACGTGGCCAGATGCTCGCCAAACTTAAAGAGACGTATGAAATGTTTGGTCTGGGCATCGCGGGCTCGGAACTATCGGATTATCTCCCGCTGATGTGCGAGTTTCTATATGCAGCGAATTGGCAGGGGCACGAGAAGGAAGCTGGAGAGAGCCTGGATTTGATGCTGGCTGTCATGGAGGACGGCACCTATCATCTGCTGAAAGCTTTGGAGAAATATAAGAGTCCGTATCTTTATCTCATTCAAGGCCTTCGCGAGACGTTCAAAGCATGTTTCAATCAGGAGGAGGCGGCTCATGAGCATGATTAATCAGTTTCTGTGGGTCATTTCCCCCTATATCTGCCTTGCCGTGTTTATTGTCGGTCATATTTACCGTTACCGTACAGACCAGTTTAACTGGACAGCAAAATCCAGCGAGTTTATCGAGAAGAAGCATCTCAAGCTGGGCAGTCTCATGTTTCATTTAGGCATCATTCCTGTTATCGGAGGGCATGTTGCAGGCTTAGCTATCCCTCAATCCTGGATGGAGTCACTGGGGATCAGCGACCATATGTATCATATCGGGGCGGTGTATATTGGAAGCGCATTTGGCTTTCTAACGCTGGGAGGCATGGTATTGTTAACCGCCAGGCGGTTCACCATTCGTAATGTCCGAAAACTCAGCACCGCTTCGGATATGCTGGTTAATGTCCTTCTGCTGTTTATCGTATTTATGGGGATGTACAGCACGCTGGTCACGAACGCGGTGCAGCCGGAATTCAATTATCGGGAAACGGTCTCCGTGTGGTTCCGTGGATTGTTTATGCTTCGTCCGGATGCTTCGTTGATGGTGAACGTGCCGCTGTCGTTTAAAATTCACATTCTGGCCGGATTCGGCATTTTTGGCTTATGGCCGTTTACCCGATTGGTGCATGTGTGGAGTGTTCCGTTGAATTATGTGGGGAGAAGATATATTCTGTATAGAAAGCACCGTAAATTTGAATCGTAGAGCGGAAGAAGGCTGTGTGGCCTTCTTTTCTACGTCAGAGGAGTAATGGAAATGAAGAATCAGCCGATCTTTAATTACCAAAGTGAAATGGATAAGCTTCGAGCCCGGTTTCAATTCGATTTCGTGTCCATGGCGTTGGTGCAGCCGGCTGAAGACCGATTTGTTTTGACCTGGCAGTATGCCTCGGGAAATATAAACGAGAGGTACAAGCGTATCGTTTTACATTCCGGCAAAGGCATCGCGGGCATGGTATTTAAGACCGGAAAACCGATGCTGATTCAAAACGTGAATGCCGATATTGAATCAAGGGACTTGTATAATTATCCGATAATCGTTGCAGAGCAGTTGAAAAGCCTTGGCGCAGTACCGCTGTGGGAAGGCTCTCGCGTCAGGGGAGTTTTGCTTGTGGGATATCGCAAGGAAAACGTGCTGGATTCAAGGTCCTTTGAGTCGTTTCAGGAAGGAATAGGAACGGAATTTGGTGCTTTTTATGCCAAGGAGGTATCACAGCCTTGATTCAGATGACGGATGAGCATTTAAGCGAATTGCTTAGAAGCATGTATCAGAATAGCATGGAGGCCATTTTTTTTATCGACGAAAAGGGCAGCGTGGTGGCTATGAATCCGGCTGCGGAGAACATCCTTGACATTGATGTGATTGAGAGGATGCAGTCCGGTGCGGATGGTTCCTTCTGCCAAACCTGCAAAGGCTATACCGATGAACAGGATCTCATAACCTGCTCCACATGCTATTTGGACTATCCGGATGGAGAGTTTTCATCGTTCCAGGTCTATCTTAAGACGCGCGGCGAAGGCATCGTTCCCTATGCGGCCAGTTACCATATCATCGATGAAGCCCGCGGCATCCGGGTGATGATGCTCCTTGACCTGACGAAGCAGCAGAAAACACAGGAAATGCTGCAGCGGACGAATATGCTGAAATATGTCATCAAGGCACAGGAGGACGAGCGTAAGCGGATATCCCGCGAACTCCATGATAGCGTGGCTCAAGAGCTGCTCAGCTCACTGGTCGACCTGCGTGTCGTTAAATATATGGATGTAGGCGAGGATGTGCTCAAGAAGCTGCATCAGACCGAGGTGTCTTTAACCAGGCTTCTGGATGACATCCGGCATTTATCCGTTGAACTCAGACCTGCTTCATTGGATGATTTGGGGCTTGAGGCTGCATTCCGCTCCCATTTTAAATGGATCGGGAAGAATTACGGAGTGCTTGTTGAGTTCTCTGCGGAGTTAGCGGCAGCCCGCTACGGCAGCGAGATTGAAACGGTTGTGTACCGGGTATGTCAGGAAGCGGTGCTGAATGCCATGAAATATTCAGGAACGGACGAGGTGCATGTACGATTATGCGAAGTGAATGGCTACCTTCAGCTAACCGTTCGTGACCGTGGAGTTGGGTTTAATATGGTCATTGATGAAGCCAAGGGAACCGGATTGGGGCTGTACGGGATGCGGGAACGCGCGGAGCTCGTCGGGGGTCAGTTTATTTTGCTGTCCGCTCCCGGTGAGGGTACGACGGTTCAGCTCAACGTTCCGCTTACGAATGGTGACGACAAGCCGGAGGTGATGGTTACGTGAAAATTGTGATTGCGGATGATCATGCCGTGGTCCGCAGCGGATTTTCCATGATTCTGAATTACCAGGAAGACATGGAGGTTGTCGCGACGGCGGCAGACGGTATGGAGGCTTACACCATGGTGGCGAAGCATCGGCCGAATGTGCTGTTGATGGATTTAAGCATGCCCCCCGGCGAAAGCGGGCTGATTGCGACCGGCAAGATCAGCAGCGAATTTCCGGAAACGAAAATTCTGATTCTAACCATGTATGATGATGACGATTACCTGTTTCATGTTTTAAAAAACGGGGCTTCAGGTTATGTGCTCAAAAATGCGCCGGATGATGAATTAATCTCCGCCATCCGCATGGTGCATAAGGGAGGGACCTATATTCATCCCCAGATGGCGACCTCCCTGGTTCGGGAGTTTATTAAGAAAGATAGTGAGAGCGCGGAGCAGGATCCGTTTAACAGCCTGTCCAAAAGGGAGATTGAGATCCTGCCTCTAATCGCCAAGGGCTATGGCAATAAGGAGATTGCGGAAAAACTGTTCGTATCGGTCAAGACGGTGGAGGCTCACAAGGCCAAAATTATGGAAAAGCTGAATTTGAAAAGCCGCCCGGAGTTAGTGGAATATGCGCTGAAGAAAAAATTGCTGGATTTTTAGTCTTACCTATACAACAGGGCGCAATAAAGGGTCATTGCTTAAAGGAATAGGGAAGTTCCCCGGAGAGATTCAGGGAACTTCCCTATTAGCATTGTGAATGGGTGCACGTACAATAGGAGCTGGGGATCAATATGCCATTCATTACGCTTTAGAAAAGGTGATGGAAATGATCAAAAAGGTGCAGCTTCCGCTGCAAACAATGAATCTGGTGCTTGGCTTTATGGTATGGGTCATCATCTCCGCGCTCTTGCCGTTTATTCGCGAGGATATCTCCATTACGGCCGACCGCCTCGCTATTCTGACGGCTATTCCGGTGGTGCTGGGTTCGGTCCTCCGGATTCCGCTTGGCTATTATGCCAATGTGGTGGGAGCACGAATTGTTTTTATCGCCAGCTTTATCCTGCTGCTGTTTCCGGTCTATTTTATCAGCTCGGCTACCTCCTTTACGCATTTGGTAATCGGCGGCTTGTTCCTTGGGATCGGGGGGGCCGTGTTCTCGGTCGGCGTGACCTCACTGCCTAAATATTATGCGAAAGAGAAGCTCGGACTCGTAAATGGGATATACGGGATGGGCAACATCGGCACCGCCATTACCACGTTTGCTGCACCGGTCATCGCGACTCAGATCGGATGGTCCAAAACCGTCCAGCTGTATTTGGTTCTGCTGCTGATCTTTGCCGTGCTAAATGTAATCTTAGGCGACCGTAAAGAAATTAAAGTAAAAACACCGATTATGGAACAGATCAAGGGTGTATATAAAAATGAAAAATTGTGGTTTTTCTCTCTTTTTTATTTTATTACATTCGGTTCGTTCGTAGCTTTTACGGTGTACTTGCCGAACTTTCTGGTTACCCATTTCGAGCTTGCGAAGGTGGATGCCGGGATGCGGACGGCAGGGTTCATTTTGGTAGCAACAATATTACGTCCTGTAGGCGGCTGGCTTGCAGATAAGTTTAAACCTTTGTTCTTGTTAATGGGCGTATTCATAGGGCTCACGGCTGCGGCCATCCTGTTGGCATTCTCTCCGTCCATTGGCTTGTATACGGCCGGCTGCTTAACCATTGCCGTTGGTGCCGGACTTGGAAACGGGGTTATTTTTAAACTCGTGCCCCTTTATTTCAACAAGCAGGCCGGCATTGTGAACGGTATCGTGTCCATGATGGGCGGTCTTGGCGGATTCTTCCCGCCGCTGATGCTTTCCTTTATCCATTCGGCGACAGGGCAGTATTCCATTGGATTCATGGCTTTATCGCAGGTAGCGCTTGCCAGTTTCGTTATTGTGGTATGGATGTACTATCAGGACAAACTCTCCGTACAATCCGAGGTGTTTAACTCCACCGGCCAGGGGATATTGGTCACGGATCGAAGCGGAAAGATCAATGCCGTCAATCCGGCATTCACGAAGTTAACCGGATATTCGGAGGAGGAAGTACTTGGCAAGAATCCGAGCGTGTTGAAATCCGGAAGACAAACACCGGCGTTTTATCAGGCGATGTGGTCTGAAATCATGGAACACGGAAGCTGGCAGGGGGAGATTTGGAACCGCAGGAAGAACGGGGAAGAGTACTTGGAGCTGCTAACGATTAACGCGGTAAAGGACGAATCAGGTGACATCGTTCAGTATGTGGGCACCTTCAGCGATATTACTTATCATCCGCCTGGCCGTTGTTCGAATGGCTGAAGATATGGATCGTACCGGGTATGAGTCTATGGATTGGAGAGGGAGAGACACATGAAAAAGACGAGGTTTGTCATACCCCGGGAGCATGGTGGCTGGGCTATGGTCAGCGTACCCTATATCATAGGAATGGCGGCCGCCAAGCCGGTGCTTCTGCACCTTCCGCTATTTTTGGCGTGGTTAGGTTTATATATGGCATCCTATCCGTTTCTGCAATCCTTAAAGAAAACATCCCAACGTAAAACATGGTTATCCTGGGGGATCGTTTATGCCCTTATCGCTATTGCGTTTCTCATTCCGGTGCTTGTCTTCAAACCGATGATGCTCTGGTTTGCACCTGTGCTGCTCATCCTGATCATGGTGAATGTTTGGCATGTCCTTCAGAAATCGGAGCGTGCGCTGTTAAATGATATTTGCGCGATTCTGCTGTTCTGTACCGGAGGTGCCGCTGCTTATATGCTGGGAGGCGGTGGTTTCGATCCGATCCTTGCCGCCGTCATTGGGTATAATTTCCTTTATTTTACGGGGACCGTGTTCTTTGTCAAATCGGTCTTCCGTGAACGCAAAAACAGACGCTGGACCGTATACGCAAAATTATATCATGCTGTGATGTTGGTTCTGCCGATTTTCTTCGGGAATCCATGGATGTGTCTGCCATTCCTATTTCCGTTCATTAAGACGTTACTGTATTCCGGAAAAATAATGAAACCGATGAAGGTCGGAATCATCGAGATTGTAGGTTCCGTCCAGTTTTTATTGCTGTCCATGATTTTGATGTAGTCTGCCGTTTTCATAAAAATCGATTCCATCGTCCATTCTGTTATAATAAGTGAAGGTATACAGAAGGGAACGATGTTAATGACATATACAGCGCAGCAGGTGGCCGAATGGATGGTGGAGGAAATCCGGTTTACGGGTAATTTGTATCAGACGGAGGCCATCCGCTATGTACGCGAGAACTTCGGGGAAGAATTTGTTTTCGTGAACGAAAACGGAAACGCCTCGCTGTCCAAAGACGTGAAGAAGGCATTCCGCAAACTGCATGGCGGACGGATTGCTTGGGATCGCGACGGATTCATGTGGGCGTGGACGTAGTTTTGTTGAGCAAAAAAATAATAAGGACAGAGAGACCGGCTTAAGCGCCATCCTCCCTTTCATAATGAGAACAGCTGCCTTGAAACCAGGGCAGCTGTTTTTCATCATGAATTATTTAATTCGGTGTACCGTGAATTGTCCGGTTGAAGCGTGCAGGGTCTTCGCAGCCTGCTCCGGGTCCAGCTGGCGATGCCGCTCTACCGCATAACGGAACTCATAGAAGCCGCCAAGCGTCGCTTTGAAGTTGGTTTCCCAGTAGTTGGTCAATATCCAGGCATACGTGGAAGGACGGCTGTCCGCCGGCTGCATGGTGTGGAGCTGACGAGGCGCGTGCTCCAGCGTTCCCAGCTGTACAAGCGGCGTGTCCGTCATGGACAGGGCCAGCGCTTCCCGGTCTATAGCCGAGTGCCAGAATATTCCCTCTTGCACGCTGGTGTAATCCAGGCAGCTTCCGGGAATTTGATCCTTCCAAGGGCGGAAATGACAACCGGCTTTTTCCACGTATAACTCGGCTTCAGTGCCCATGGAGAACGGCAAAGCCACATAGACATTTTCCGGCAGCCAGACGCTGTCCTTGTGGAAGCGGACGGACACCTCGACCCGGGGCTGGTTGGCAAACATCTTGATGTGGAGGGCATAGTAGCTTAGTCCCTTCACGTCGAACACCAGCTCGACCAGGGCAAATAGCGGTCCGTTGTCCAGCACGGTGACTCGGGTCAAGCGTCCGGTATCCCGCTGGACGTTCGTGCCCTTCCGGTTGCGTCCCATGCGGCGGCGGGTTGAGCATATTTCGGACGGATTATGCTCATCCTGTGCCGGCGTTACCTCGTAGATGGGGGTGAAAGGCGCGTGCTCGCGTGCGCCGTCCAGCAGGTCTGCTGAACGCGTCTTATCGATCCAGGCCGTGATGCCTTCGTTCATCTCCCATTCGATCCGGAAAGATTCGGATTCGATTGAACGCTTGCCCACCACAATCGGATAAGGAGTTATGGGCTGTGTCTGGATGTCGGCGATTCCTTCGCACGCAATCGGTTCGGTGTTGCGCGCAGTCACCATGTTCCCGGAGGCGGAGAGTGCTTCCGGTGTTTCGTGCGGATGGATGTACAAGATCCGGGACTCATCCTGCTCAAGCGAGAGCTGCGCGACAAGCGCCCCCGTGTGTGCCAATTGGTACGGCAGCGCCTGCCCGGTCGCTTCGTCGATGAGCTCGAACTTTTTCTTCAGGATCACGTGTTCCCAGCCATCCAGCGGAATGGCGACCTGCAGCGTCGCCGCGGCCGGTTCCGTATTGATCACCTCGTAGCGCAGGGGACGGTGGGGAGCGAGCAGCGCGCCTTGACGGGCCACGAGCGCTTTATCCAGCGCCCGGTAAGCCAGCTTGCTGGCTTCCGCCGCATAGGCCTGCTTCCGCACCTCGAGCATTTGCACCTGCGGATGCCATGGCTCATATACGGAGGAATGATAGCCCCATGTATGCTCGGCATACATGGTCAGCGCCTGTGACGTTTCCTCGACCTCGGCCAGGCTTGCCGCACCATGGACCGGATCTAGCCGCTTGACTTTGCGAAGCGTGCGCTGGGCATCCCGGTAAATCTGGGTATGCATTGCTGTTGAAGCGACCCCATCCGTCCACCAGTCCGGCCAATCCCCCCGGTGTACCGGAAGTGCGGACAGGTCCTCCTGTTTCAATGCCGCAAAAAATTCGGACAGCGTAGCCATCTTAATGGTGATTTGGTCGCCGTATTGTTCATTCCATTTCGTAATCCACTCCGCGATATCCGCATTCGGGGATGCATTGTCCGTGCCCAGACCGGAGACCATGACCGGAACGAAGGAATACGGATAGGACTCCTGCTCGAGATTCCATAAATACCGGTTAATCCGTAAAGCAGCGATCTCGTTATGAGGTTGTTCAGGCTCCATCAGGTTATGCTGAAGCTCGTCCTTGATGATATATTTGCCCAGTGCATCAGGGCAGAACCCGAGCTCGTTGCCAAACATATAATGTTCGCCGTTCCAGACAAGCAGCCTGCCGCCATTCGGACTTTCCCACCAGAACGGGGTTTGTTTGCGTCCCAGCGGATACATGCCGTGATGCGTATGGATGCAGGAAAACAGATGCTCGATGTTATTTTGCAGCAGGCTTTCGGCATACCCCCAGCTGTATCCGTTAATGTCGGCGGTCATGGCGCTGTCGATCCGATGTCCGAAGGACTCCGCGAACCTTTGCGCCTTGCCGTGATTCCGCAGAAGGAGGTCGAAATCCGGGAGCTCGGTCATATTGAGATAAGTTCCGGACAGTTCGATGTCGCCACGCTTTACCGCTTGTTGAAAAGCTGCTTTTTCTGCAGGAGTTGCTGCTTCGAGAAATTTCTCTACGGCCCAGAAGGTCTCACAAGTCCAGCGGAACGATTCCCATTCCGGGCGCTCCCCGCGTTGTGCGGCTTCCGTGATGTCTAGTGCCTGGCGGATAAAATCAACATGATACTGCTCGATTCTCTCTTGGCGTTCCGTGTAGCCGATATCCGTGTGGGAATGATGGATGACATAGATCGTCCAGGGACGGGCGGGTCGATGACCGCCTTGGGTGGATAGGTTCATTATTAGTGACCTCCTATAGATTAAAATGGGGAGCGGATTCATGATGATCCGTATCCTCGAATAGCTTCTCAATGCCGTTAAACACAGCCGCCGTTCCGTCTGCGAGAGCGTGAACAGGAACGGCGTGCCTGCCCAAAGCCAGCTGGATATCCTTTTCCCATAAGGGCAAGCTGCCCGAGATTTGCCCGCCCAGCACTAGGCGGCTCGGTTTGAACTCGGATAAATAAGGCAGGAGCATCTCTCCGAGCTTGCTGCCATATTCGCGGAATACATCCTGAGCTTGCGCGTTACCGCTCTTGGCAGCTTCAGCGAGGTCGGCTACGTCGATCCCGTCAGCCAGGAGTCCCCGCTCCGAAGCCATGTTCAGAATGCTCCTTTTCCCGAAATAGCTGTCCACGATATGATCCCGGTAAGGCTCCGCAAACAGCATTCCGCTGCTTGGGATACCATGCCTGCCGGCTACGATTTGACCATTCTCAACAAAGGCAGAGCCGAGGCCCGTACCGAGCGTAAGGCATAGGAGACGTTCCGATGGGAACCGGGTGGAGGCCCCAAGGCCGAACATGAAGGCATCATTGCCGAACCGGATATCAGCGGCGGTCAGACGGTTCATCGTGACACCCGGGAAGGATGACTTGAGTCTCTGAAATTCGGTACGGAGCAGATCCCGAACCGATTGCTTAAACAGAGCGTCATACTTGCCTAGGCCTTGAAGAAGCGCAATGCCTTTTGCATAATCGAAGGGCCCCGGAAAAGCAAAGCCGATCCGGATTGAATCATGATAATCCAACGGCCGGAAGGCCGAGACGTGATAGTGGATCAGATCATGACAGGCTTGGGCGAAGCTGGCAATCGTATCCACCGCGGCTCCGTGCGATTCCGAAGGCCGGGTTATGAACGAGCCGGGGATTGGCAGCCCGTTCACGATGAGGGCTCCCTTCAAAGCGGTGCCGCCGGCATCAAGCGCGATGGTAATGGGGGCAGGGGAGGGCACGCTTTCTGGATCGGCGCTATCCTTGCGGTTCATGCAAATTCCCCGCTTTCTGTTGGCCGGGAAGGCGGAAGCAGTGGAGAATCCCAATCGGGATTGACCCTTGCTGCAATCAATGCGCATGGGGACCCGGACAGATTCTCCAGACGGTATTCGCCTAAACATGCCGGAACAATGTAAGATTCCGCATAACCCCATTCAACGGCCGCATCCTCGTCCGCTGCCGGTACAAGGCGGACGCGTTCGCCTTCCACGAGATTGTACATGACGAATTCTCCTTGGGTGTCCGCTTTCCACGTTTCCTGCAGATTCAGCCTGCTGACCTGGAACAGAAGATCTTCCCGTTGACCCAGCAGCTCCTCCGAGCTGCCCCCTTGACGGCTTACGACGGTTGGCCGGGCGATAAGCCCGCTTTCTACCGCAGGCGTATTCATGGCGTCATTAATATTGTGGCGCGCATGCTCAGGGTTCATCGGGCGCGGTTTGCCATCGGCGTCCAGCCGCAGATAATCGTAGATCTTGAACGTGAACCACCAGGTGGTCGAGGAAATTTCCAGTACCAGATTATCCCTGCCGGAGCAGTGGACCGTGCCCGGTGGAATGAGGTAGAGATCCCCTGTTTGCGAGTTGTACTCGTTAACGTAGTCGGAGAGCTCAAGCGGCTCTTCCCGAAGCTGGGCGTCTTCCACTGCTGCAAGCAGCCGTTCGCCGCTTATTCCTTCCTTCAGCCCGAGATACACCTTGGCTTCCGGGGCATTGTGCATGATGTAGTACGATTCTTGCTGCGTCATATGCTCATTGAACTGCGACTCTGCATATTCCTGCAGCGGATGCACCTGAAGCGACAGCTCGCCGCCCTGCATCGTATCCAGATAATCAAACCGGATCGGGAAGTAGTCGCCGAATAGCCGGACATTACGCGCTCCCATAATCTCTTGAGACGCTGCCTCCATGAGCAATGTGAACGGAACCTCGAAGGTGATATCCTGCACGCGCAGCAGAAGCGTGTTCTCGGGAGCGATAGGCTCAAAGCTCCAGGCGCAGTTTGGCCATTCGCCGGGAAGACCGCATAATTCCTTAAGATATTGACCGCCCCATATTCCCGGGGCAAAAAAAGGCTTGACCCGAAACGGCTGCTGACTTGCTTTGTGCAGTACGTTTGCCAAGGCGGGAGCCGGCAGCCACACCGGCTCTTCCGGACGATTTAAGTCCATGTAATACGCTTGGTTGTCGGAGTGTTGGGCATGGGTATGATGGGCTAACCAGTCGCGACGGTAGGTCTCCCAGACGGGCCATTCGAGAAATAAACAATTCTTGTAAGTCTCAACCTTGTCGAAGGACCTGCCCAAGCCGAAGCTGCCCATATGCCGGGCATGGCGCCGCTGCTGGTTCTCGCGGGAGTAATCGGCGTAGAAACGAAGGTCTGGGGTCCGGCCTTGAAGCAGCGAAGCGCCGGGTCCGTGCAGGACGTATATGCCGCGCATCGCGTCAAATTCAAGCGCTTTTTTATTCAAGGCTGGCCGTGCATCCTGTTGAAAATATTGAATGGGGCGGACATCGGTTGCTTTATATCCGAATGCCCGGTTATCCGTAAGATATGGAGCCATTTCAGCCCGGAGCTCGGCTTCGGGTTTGACGTAATCGGAGGTGGAATCGCATGCGAAGGCGATGCCTTCTTGCTTACAGGCTTGCTGAAGCTTGGCCAGCAGTTTATCGAAATCGGCGCCGTGTGTTCCGTCAAGCGTAATGAAGATACTGCGTTTTTCCTGTGCTTCATGCTGGGAATTTTTTTGTTTATAGGTCGACAGGATATACGAGCACCAAGCGTCGATCCCATTCTTCATAAATTGGGCTTCGCTGCCAAAGTCCAAGTGGTTGATCGGGTGTGATTGAAAGGTCGTTGCAGGTTTCATGGATAAATGGATCCTCCCTTCCGGAATGTCGGTTACGACTTCATTGTAGGAGGAAGGGGAGGATCCGTCTTTATAAAAAGAGGAAGTGTTTTTGTACGATCAGGACATCGACGTCTCTAGTCGCTAAAGCTCGGAGTCGTAACGGCCTTCCGAAAACTGGGAACGCCGGAAGCGGGCCGGGGTTACGCCGAGCTTGGACGTAAACACCCGGGTGAAGTAGTGCACGGACTCAAATCCGCAGGAGACGGCAATTTCTTTGATCTGCCGGTCTGTATTCAGAAGCAGGTGTTTCGCTTGCTGCACGCGCTGCTCCTGCACATAATGAACAAAGGATTGATGTCCGTATTTACGGAACAGCCGGGTTAAATGACGGGTCGTAACGTGAAGATGGCCAGCCACCCGCTCCAGCGAGAGCGGCTCGCCCAGATTATCCTGGATAAACAATTCGGCCTGATGAAACATCGAAGCTCCTTCTTCGCGTGCTCCAAGATCGGAAGGTTCTTGGTAGAAACCGGGACCGTGGGCAGCCAGAATCGATAATATGAGTGAAGCTGCCAAGCTGTTCAGCATATGCGGCGGGTGCTGCTTACCGCCAGAGCCCGACTGAAACATCGATAGCAGCGAAAGCCACAAGAGTCCGGACGCTTGCCCGGCATCTTCCTGAAGCACCGGAATGCCTTGGATGGCTAACCTGCGGAAAGCAGCCGTATGGAGATCGCTGTTTGCTGATTCATCCAGTTCAAAGGCAACATAACATAAGGCCAAGCCCTCCCTGCTCTTAATTTGGTGCTGGATGCCCGGCCTTGAGAGGAACAGGGTGCCTGGATGAAGATGGAACTCTGTCTCGTTTTCGATATACGAGCCGCAGCCTGTCAATACGTAACAAGCTTCAAAAAAAGAATGCTTATGCTCCGTATTATCGTAGTGGCGCGGCATAAATCCCCAGTAGTGGATCCGGACGCTCAGTTCCTGCTGTTCAATGGAGTTCAGGGTTCGGTTTAATATGGAATTGGCCCGTTTGAATAACGGGATGAAAGTTTCGTCATTGATTTGCATGGGAGATGGTGCTCCTTCTCGGAATTGGCTTAATATCTCTGCCAAGAATATAGGACAAAATGGGACTTCTAGTCACTCTCTATTGTATATCACAGATAGGTTTTATTGAATAAATGGGTAAGTGATGTCATGTTTAGACAGCTACACAAGTTCTTCATAAGTAGCTGCTATGCTATGAGCATTCAATATAAGAGAGGAGTTCATCATATGTCAGCCAAGAAACGATGGAAGCCGCTTATTCTGGTAGCGTTGGCATCCCTCATCCTCATACTGGGTGCCTGCGGCAATACGAAGAGTCCAAACCCCGATAACAAGGGAAATACGGAAGCCACCGGGGACATGGATGGCATGGATCATGGCAGCATGAACCATTCCGGCTCGGGCGAGATCCCGGAAGGGTTGAAAGCGGCAGAGAATCCGACCTATGCGCCCCAGACCCAAGCGATCATTGAATCCGATCACATGCCCGGAATGAAGGGGGCAAAGGCAACGATTGTCGGGGCGTACGATACGACGGTGTACACGATATCGTATACGCCGATGAGCGGCGGACCCGAAGTGAAGGATCATAAATGGGTGATTCATGAGGAGCTGAAGGATGCCGGGAAGGAGCCCTTGGAGCCCGGAACGCAGGCTGTCGTGAATGCGGATCATATGGAGGGCATGAAGGGAGCCACCGCCGTTATCGATTCCGCCGAACAAACGACGGTCTATATGGTGGACTTCACGACGACAACCGGCGAAGAAGTCAAGAATCATAAGTGGGTGACGGAAAGCGAGCTGGCCCCCGTACAATAGAAGTTTTATGAAAAATAAGAAAACAATCGTTCTCTATACCATGAGAGCGATTGTTTTTTTATGCATATGGCCGTACGGCTCAGCTTTCTTTGATCTGCTTCAGAGCGTCCGTCACTTCCGGATATCGAAACTGGAAGCCGTGACGCAGTGCCTTGGCCGGAAGGATACGCTGGCCCTTTAGCAGAATGAGCGACATTTCGCCCAGGATGGCTTGAAGCATGAAAGCAGGCAGGGGGAGCCAGTGCGGACGGCGATAGACCTTGGCGATGCTCCTGCCGAATTCATCGTTCGTGACCGCATGCGGGGAAGCCGCATTCACGGCTCCGGATATGCCCTCGTGCTGGATGCAATAATCGATCAAATCCACGATATCGTCGATATGTATCCAGGAGAGCCATTGCTTGCCGCTGCCGATCTTACCGCCAACGCCTAGTTTATAGGGCAGCAGCATTTTGGGAAGGGCTCCACCTTTACCGCCCAGAACAACGCTGATGCGCAGCTTAATTAACCGGTCAACCGGGATGCAGTCGGCCGCTTGCTCCCATTCCTGCACAACCTCGGACGGGAAATCCATAATCGTGGCAGGGCTTTCCTCATCAAAGGTTTCAAACTCGGATGTGCCGTAAATGGCCATCGCCGAAGCCTGAATGACCACCGGAGGTTTAAACTCCAGGCGGTCCATTAGCTCGGCTACGGAGGAGACGGTTCGTTGTCTTGACTGAAGGATTCTCTGCTTGCCTTCCTGCGTCCAGCGCTGACTCAGGGAAGAGCCTGCAAGGTTAACGAGGGCATCCAGACCCTCGAACCGCTCGGGATGGGACTTCATCTCATCCCAGGTCAGATAGGATATAGGCCTGCTGGGTTGGGGATTGTCCGGTTTCGATCTTGTGACGATGATCATGTCATGCCCGCCCTGCTGCCAACGCTTGCACAATGCCTCTCCAATGAAACCGGTGCCTCCGCAAATGGCTATTCTCATGGTTGAACCTCCTTGTAAAAGTTATCATCAACCCTGACAAAACAAGGCTAAGAATCGTTGCCCCTCATCGATTGAAATGAGCGGAGAAGGATACCGGGATGCGTTTCTTACCTGATGCTAAATCCAGTATTATACAATCCATTATACTGGAAATGCGGTATGATACCATTAGATGATATTTCTTTAGTTTGTTCATAATTCGAAAGGGTAAGGAGTGCGGGATGGGACTTGTAGAGAAATTTCAAACCTTGATCATTATGGGCGCGGTGGCGATTGGGCTGGTAGTGGGACAGCTGCCGTTCGCCGCAGAGTATGCGGAATACACGATCGTTCCTTTTTTGCTGCTGATGTTATATGGATTGTTTTTGACGATACCGCTGCGGCAGCTGCGAGAGGCGTTTAAGAACATCAGGTTTCTGGGAGCGAGCACGCTTATTAATTTTATATGGACGCCGCTGCTTGCCTGGGGACTCGGTGCTGTCTTTCTGTCGGACCACCCGGCGCTTTGGATCGGATTCATCATGCTGATGGTGACCCCCTGTACAGACTGGTATTTGGTCTTTACCTCGATTGCCAAGGGAAACGTGCCCTTGGGAGCTTCGGTGCTTCCTATAAACCTGATCCTACAGGTGCTGCTGCTTCCGCTGTATTTGCTCTTGTTCTCCGGCACGATCGAAACGATTTCGATGGCAACGCTGATCGAAAGCGTGCTGCTTGTGCTCGTCGTTCCGTTCACGCTTGCGCATCTCACCCGTTTCATTCTGAGAACCAGGAAAGAGGTGCTGGAGCACAAGGTGATGCCGTTCTTCGGCAGGGCACAGATTGTCTTTCTGAGTCTTGCCATTGTTGCGATGTTTGCGTCTCAAGGGTCATACTTATTGAATAATATGGACATGGTATATATCCTCATTGTTCCGATCCTGATTTATTTCACGATGAATTATATGCTGGGCAGCGCGGTAGGCCGCATGCTGCGTTTCACCTATGAGGATTCGGTCAGCCTCCATTTAACGATCATTGCCCGGAATTCCCCGGTAGCCCTCGCGATCGCCGTTACGGCCTTTCCGGACCAGCCGGTGATTGCCCTTGCCTTGGTCATCGGACCGCTGATCGAACTGCCTGTGCTTGCCGCTGTATCCCAGCTGCTGTTAGTAACAAGAAGAATGAAACAGAAGTCGGTTACCTGACGGTGCTCAGAGCCGCACGATCAACGTTGCGCGGCGGCTCTGAGCACCGTCAGGATAAGCTGCAGGGCTTGGAATAAACCGAAAAAATTTTTTTGTGCACATGCAATCGGTATCGATTCGTCATGCAAACGCCTGCCTTACGATCTCGACGCCCTGGTCCAGCTCCGCTTTGGTGATGATGAGCGGAGGGGCGAAGCGGATAATGGATTCATGGGTTTCTTTGCAGAGCAAGCCGAGATCCTTTAATTTCTCGCAGTAGGTTCTGGCTGGGACGTTAAGCTCCATGCCGATAAATAGGCCTCTGCCGCGCACTTCCTTGATATCGGGGTGCCGGATGGAACGAAGCTGCTGAAGGAAATATTCGCCGAGCACCTTGGAGTTGTATTCCAGCCCTTCTTCCAGGAATACATCCATGGAGGCAATGGCCACCGCGCAGCCGAGGGGATTCCCGCCGAAGGTAGATCCGTGGGATCCCGGCTCGAATACACCGAGGATATCGGCGTCCGCCGCTACGGCAGAGACGGGAAAGACGCCGCCGCCAAGCGCTTTTCCGAGGATGTACATATCCGGCACGACATCCTCCCAGTCGCAGGCAAACCGTTTCCCCGTCCTGCCGAAGCCGGTCTGGATTTCGTCCGCGAGCAGAAGGATACGATGCTGCTTGCACAGCTCCATTGCGCCGCTCAGGTATCCGTCAGGAGGGATGACGATACCGGATTCTCCCTGGATCGGCTCTACAAGAAAGGCGGCCGTATTCGGTGAAATCGCCTGCTTCAGCGCTTCCAGGTCGCCATAGGGGATGACTTTGAAGCCCGGCGTGAACGGGCCGAAGCCTTCCCGATATTCACTGGATGAGGAGAAGGAGGTGATGGTGATCGTGCGTCCGTGAAAATTGCCTTCGCAGACGATAATTTCGGCCTGATTGGCCGGTAAACCTTTCTTCCGGTAAGCATAGCGGCGTGCTGCCTTGAGCGCCGTTTCAACAGCCTCGGCCCCTGTATTCATGGGAAGGATCATATCTTTGCGGGTGATAGCAGACAGCTTCTCGTAAAACTCGCCCAATTGGTCATGATGGAATGCGCGCGAGGTCAGAGTTACCTTATCTGCTTGATCCTTTAAAGCCCCGATAATTCGGGGGTGACAATGTCCTGCGTTCAGCGCCGAGTAGGCGCTTAACATGTCGATATACCGCTTGCCGTCCGAATCCGTCACATGGATGCCTGCCGCTGCGGCAATTACGATGGGGAGGGGATGGTAGTTTCTCGCACCGTACTTTTCGGCTTTCTCGATATGCGGGTTTGAAGGGTCCATAGCGTTACCTCCTTGGGAGTTTAAAGAAACCTAACCGGCGGATGGCACCGTAAATCGCGCCAAAAAGGCCTCTCGTCATCAAGCATGAGGACGCATCACAAGATGCTCTCGCCCAGCATGGAGCCGATTAAGCCGACAAGCAGCCGGGACGTTGTCTGTCCGCGGTCCAGCAGCGGGTTGTTCTCCACGAATTCGGCCGAGGTCAGAATGCCGGATTCCGACAGCATCTCCATGGCCAGATGCGCTTCCCGGTAACTGAGTCCGCCTTGAACCGGGGTTCCCGTTCCGGGCGCGATTTTCGGATCGACACTATCGATATCGAAGGAGAGGTGTACGCCATCCGTGCCCGTTGACGCGATGCGGATGGCTTCCTTCATGACGCGGAACATGCCCATGCGGTCGATGTCCTGCATCGTGAAGCAGCTAATGCCTTCCCGGCGGATGAAATCCCGTTCGCCCTGGTCGAGGGAGCGCGCGCCAATGAGCACTACATGTTCGGGCTTGATCGTTGATTTTGCGCCGCCGATCGTTGTTAGCCGGGCATCGCCTCTTCCCAAGCTGACAGCCAGCGACATGCCGTGGATATTGCCGCTTGGGGTCGTATCGGGCGTGTTGAGATCGGAGTGGGCATCGATCCAGATGACGCCCAGGCTTCGGTAGTGCCGGGTAAGCCCGGCTAGCGTACCGATTGCAATGCTATGGTCACCGCCGAGGACAAGCGGGAAGACACCCGATTCTGCCAGGGCGGAAACATGAGCGGCGAGCTGCTCGTTAATCGTTATGACTTCTTTCAGATGTTTCAATTGAGGATGGTGCGTTCCATCCTTATGTTCGGGGAGTCCAGCAAGCTCATCAACCTGATAGGATATTCCGAGTGCGTCAAGCTTGCGCTTCAGGCCGGCTCCGAAAATCGCGTTCGGTCCCTGGCCTGCGCCGCGGCGGGTAGCACCCCGGTCAAACGGCACCGGGACGATGGTTACGGTGGACGGAAGATTGTTCATCATAGGCTCACCTCCACTTTGTATCAGTGTATTCAGAAGCCGGCTGAGTGACTTGGGCAAACCCCTATACAAGCTGATCAATATGGAAGGTTTTGGATCAAAGAGAAAAACACCCTTGATGCATGATTCATGGAATGACCGCAGAAGGCCCCATGATACAGCATGAAGGGTGTGAAATAGGTGCAATTCGATTTATGATTCAGCGCATGCCTATGCGGCATGCTCGAACGTTTATTTTACCGTCTTATTATAAGTCTCGATCTTGGAGCTAATTTCCTGAGCGGCTTTGTCCAGTGCTTCCTGCGCCGTTTTTTGACCATTCAGCACTTCCTCGATGGCCGTTTCCGTCAGCTGGCGGGCTTCAGGGAATACGCCCATCACAGCCCCCTGCGTTGCCAGATTGGCCGTCGTTTGATGCAATTGATCAACGGCCGTCTGGAATTGCGGATATTTCTCCAGGTTTTCTTTGACGAGGGACTCTTCATAAGCTTTGGTCGTTACCGGGAAGTAACCGGTGTTGACATGCCAGTAAGCTTGCGTTTGCGGCTCGGCCAAATACTTCATGAATTCCCAGGCAGCCTGCTGCTCTTCTTCCGATTTGTTGTTCATCAGCCACAGGCTAGCACCGCCGATAATCACGCCCCCGTCACCGCCGTCAGCCGGTTTAGGGAGGAACGCCGTACCAACTTCGAATTTGCCTTCCGCTGCGCTGACGATCCCGCGGAGGGAAGCCGTCGAGTCCAGCGTCATGGCGATTTGACCCGCTGCAAATGCTTTTTTGGTATCGTCCGTTTTACGTCCCAGGTTCAGCAGGACCTTATCGTCCAGCAATTGCTTCCACCATTCCAGCGTCTTCACGGCAGCGGCGTGGTTGACTTGCGAAGCGGTTGCCGGGGACGTGCGTCCGTTGCCGTTGTTCAGCAGTTCAACACCTTGGTTCGCGAGGAATTGCTCCATGAACCAGCCGTAGATCGCAAAGGATGCGCCGGTTTGGCCGTCTTTCGTTAGCGCCTTGGCTGCTTCCGCTACCTCTTCGTAGGTTTTTGGAGGATTTTCCGGATCCAGTCCCGTCGCTTTAAAGGCATCTTTGTTGTAGTAAAGGATCGGGTTGGAGGAGTTAAATGGCATCGAGTACAATTTGTTGTCGAATGTATAATAATTTTTGATGTTCGGTTCCAAGGAGGAAATGTCGTATGTTTCAGCATCCATGAAGTCCTGGACCGGACGGATTGCCTTGGTATCCATCATGAAACGACTGCCGATCTCGTACACCTGAATCATGGTCGGGCCGCTGTTCGATCCCAAGGAGGCCTTCAGCTTGTTCAAGCTTTCATCGTACGTTCCTTGGAACACGCCCTCAACCTGAATGTCCTTGTGGGCGGCATTAAAATCGGAGATCAGCTTGTCCGCGACGGTCCCGAGCTCACCGCTCATGGAATGCCACCATACAACCTTAACGGGCTCTTTGGCTGGCTCGCTGCCGGCGGCAACGGTCGTTTCTCCAGCGGCTGGCGTATTGCTGCAAGCGGCGCTGAGCAGCATGAAGCAGGAAAGCAGGAGCAGCGCGAAGGACCTTTTACCAAAACGTTTCATGATCGGTTAATCTCTCCCTTTTGAAAATATAGTATGGTTTAGATCTATCAGAAATTGCGCGGCCCGTTTCTTACCGATAACCGGCACGCAAGGCTGATCCATTAAAGCTCTGGCATATGGGCCAGTTAGCCCTTCAACGCACCTGCCGTAATGCCGCGGACTAGCGGCTTCAAACCGAGTGCAAGCAGCAGCAGGGAAGGCAGCAGCAGAAGGAGTACTCCGGACAGAATCAGATTCCATGAATTCATCTCTTCGAACTGCAGCATCCCGATCCCGATCTGGACGGTTCGCATCTCGACACGGTTCGTTGTCAGGAGCGGCCACAGGTACATGTTCCAATGGTTCAGGAACGAGTACACGCCCAGCGTGGCGATTCCGGGGATGGATAACGGCAGGACCATGCTGAGGAAAATACGGACATGTCCGCAGCCGTCCACGCGGGCCGCTTCAAACAGTTCCTTCGGCAGCTGCAGGAAGGCTTGTCTGAGCAGGAAGGTTCCGAACGCCGTTGCCAGGAATGGAATGATTAGTCCTTGGTAGGTATCCAGCCAGTTCAGGCTTTTGACCGTCAAATAGTTCGGAATCATGATCACTTCCCACGGAATCATCATCGTGGCGAGAAAGAGACTGAACAGCAGCGTTTTTCCCGGGAACCGCAGGAAGGCGAAGGCGTATGCCGCCAGACTTGCGGTCACGATCTGACCTGCCATGATGGCAATGGAGACGACAAGGCTGTTCCCGATAAAGGTTAGGACAGGGATCGTATCGACCACCTTGGCGAAATTGGACAGATTGATGGCTTCCGGAAGCAGAGGCGGCGGATAAACAGCCGATTCAGCCTCGCTCATCAGCGATGTCGACAAGGTGTACAGGAGCGGAAAGGCAATGATCAGCGAACAGAGAAGCAGCGCGGTGTAGATGAAGCTTTTGGGCATGAGACGCATGTTCATTGATAATGCACCTTCTTCTCCACGAATTTAAATTGAAAGATGGTCAGCAGCAGAATGATCGCAAACAGGATGAGCGCTTGCGCACTGCCGATGCCGAAGCGGAAATTGACGAAGGCATCCTGATAGATGTTGAATACAATGACGTTGGTGCTGTTCATCGGACCTCCCTTGGTCAGGATGTTGATCTGTCCGAACGCTTGGAAGGCGCCGATGACCGACACGACGGATGTGAAGAATAACGTAGGGGAGATCAGCGGCATCGTAATCCGGAAGAAGGTTCCCAGCGGACCGGAGCCGTCGATCTTGGTGCTGTCGTAGATATCCTCGGATACGCCCTGCATGCCGCTCAGCATGAGGATGTAATTAAATCCAAGATTCATCCAGACGGTCATGATCGCGACGGAGATCATGGACCATTTCGGATCGGTCAGCCATTGAATGGGCTGAGTGCCGAGTTGCGACAGAAAGTAATTCAGTACGCCCAATGTCGGATGATACAGAATCATCCAGATCATCGAGCCGGTGCCGACGGACACGGCCATCGGCAGCGAGAATATGAAGCGGAATATTTTCATGCCTTTCAGCTTATTGTGCGTCAGGGCTGCGAGCAGTATGGCAGCCGCCATCCCGGTCGGGACCGTCAGCAGGATAAACAGCAGCGTGTTGCCGAAGCTGGTATAAAACATCTCGGAGGTCAGTATTTCCTTAAAGTTATCAAACCCCACGAATTCGGCTACCCGGCCTTGAGGATCGGTCAGGAACAAGCTCAGATAAACCGATTTAAGCAGCGGGTAGAACAGAAACAGACCGAAAATGAGCAGCGAAGGTGCCAGACATGCATAGGCGAGCATGATTTCCCTGCGTTTTGATTTCTTGATGGAGATCGTTTTCGCCGCTGTTGAAGGTTCAGCTTCGCTGACCGGCGGCGTCAGAGAGTGACCCGGAGAAGGAAGCGTAAATTCTTTTTCCATCATCATGTTTACCTCACTTTCCTGCTTGGCCTTACAGGTATTGAGTATAGGAGCCGGATGTAAAATCCAGTAATGGGTTTTGTAAGAATACCGTAATTTATTGCTGGAAATGTTATCTGCAGAATTTGCGCTGGCCAGCGACGGTACATAAATATTCCAATCCTCAAACGCTTGCACGTTAAAAAAAGATGTGATATGTTATAGCTGTAACCGGTTACACATGAATGAGGTGATGACGGTAATGGCAACGATCAAGGATGTGGCAAATCGGGCCGGCGTGTCCGTGGCCACAGTTTCACGGGTTTTAAATGGAAACGGTTACGTGCATGAGGACACCAGGTCCAAGGTAGAACAAAGCATTCGCGAGCTGAATTATACGCCGAATGAAGTAGCGCGTTCTTTATATAAAAGAAAATCGAAATTAATTGGACTTTTGCTTCCGGATATTATGAACCCTTATTTCCCGCAGCTAGCCCGCGGAGTTGAGGATGAGATGCAGGAGAATGATTATCGGCTGATATTTGGGAACAGCGACGAGAGCAAGAAGAAGGAAATGGAATATATCCAAACCTTTGTCCAAAATAATGTGGTTGGTGTCATAACATCGACCAATAATCCGGATGCCGACTTGTATACAGGGCTCAAGATTCCGGTAGTATTTCTGGATCGCACCTCATCGGATCGTCCTTCCGTCTATGCGGATGGCCGGCAGGGCGGAAGAATTGCGGCGCAGGAGATCATTAGGCGAGGCAGTAAAGCTGTAACCGTGATTCAGGGCCCGGCGGATGTCCGTCCTGCTCAGGAGCGTTTTGAAGGAGCCGTCGAGGTTCTGGAAGAACAGGCGGCAGTGTATCAAGTGCTGAAGACGACATCGTTTTCTTTAATCGAAGCGGAAAAATTCGCCCAGCAAGTGTTCATCGAGTATCCGGACACGGACGGCGTAATCGCCAGTAATGATATTATGGCATCCGCCGTAGTCAAGGAAGCGTTTCGGCTGGGGAAAAGGGTGCCGGAAGACGTACAAATTATAGGGTTTGACGATATTCTGCTCAGCCGGCTGCTGGCACCGCCCCTGTCTACGATTCATCAGCCGGCATATGAAATGGGCCGGGAAGCGGCCAGATTGCTTATCGGACTTATTGAAGGGCAGCACATAGAGAGAAGCAGCATCGAATTCTCGGTAGAATTTATAGAGCGGCAGACAACGAGAAAGGTGGAATCATAATGGCGAAAATCGTGGTAATCGGAAGTGCGTCGATGGACTTGGTGGTCACCTCCACCAAGCGCCCCGGCGCGGGAGAGACGGTGCTTGGCGACAGCTTTAAGACGGTACTCGGAGGGAAGGGGGCCAATCAGGCCGTCGCGGCAGCTCGTCTGGGTGCAGAAGTGAACATGATTGGCTGTGTTGGTGAAGATTCCTTCGGCGAAATGATTTTGAGCAATCTGAAGTCAAATGGCGTTATGACAGACTATGTGGAACCGGTTACAGGTATGGAAAGCGGAACCGCGCACATCATTTTGGCAGAGGGAGACAACAGCATCGTGGTGGTTAAAGCTGCCAACGACCGGATTACTCCGGAATATGTTGATCAGGCAGCGGAGGTTATCCAGGCTGCGGATATCGTGTTGATACAGCAGGAGATTCCGGAGGAAACGGTGATCCATGTCAGTGAGCTATGCGCAAAATATCAGGTGCCGTTGATGCTGAACCCGGCTCCTGCCCGCCCGGTACCAAGCAGCGTTATTGAAAGGGCGGCTTATATTACGCCGAACGAACATGAAGCGGCTATCTTGTTCGGGGATGAGCCATTAGGCGACGTGCTGCGCCGTTATCCGAACAAACTGATCGTGACGGAAGGCAAGAGGGGAGTTCGTTATTTCGACGGCCTGCAAGAGGTTGTCGTTCCCGGCTACAAGGTTGAAGCCGTGGATACGACGGGAGCCGGCGATACATTCAACGGCGCTTTCGCCGTGGCACTTGCCGAAGGCATGAGCCTTCCTGACAGCTTGAAATTTGCCAACCGCGCCGCTTCCTTGTCTGTCATGAAATTTGGTGCGCAGGGTGGCATGCCATCGCGCAGCGAAGTGGAAGGGAGCCTCTAATATGAAGAAGAGCGGAATGCTGAACAGTCACATTGCGAAAGTTCTGGCTGATCTGGGACACACCGATACCATCGTTGTTGGTGACGTTGGCCTTCCCATTCCCCCAGGCGTTCCGAAGATCGACCTGGCCCTCACGCTGGGGACGCCAAGCTTTACCGAGGTGGTGGAGGCGATCGCCGACGATATGGTGATTGAAAAAATCGTGATTGCTGAAGAAATGAAGCTTGATAATAAGGAAACACTGCACTATATACAGGAGAACTTTCAGGATTGCGAGATTGAGGCTTGCTCGCACGAGTTGTTCAAAGCACGGACGCAAAACGCCAAGGCGGTTATCCGTACAGGAGAAGCCAAGCCCTATGCGAACTGCATTTTGCAGGCCGGTGTTCATTTCGGTTAAAAAGGAGGAAGCACCATGAACATTGAGATGACGAATATCCATAAATCCTTTGGCACGAACCGGGTGCTGGCAGGCGTGGACTTTGATCTCCGGGAAGGAGAGGTTCACGCCCTGATGGGTGAGAACGGCGCGGGTAAATCGACGCTGATGAATATATTAACCGGTCTTCACAGCCGGGATGAGGGCAAGATTGTCATCGACGGCAAGGAAACTTATTTTGCTAATCCGAAGGAAGCGGAAGAGAGAGGCGTTGCTTTCATCCATCAAGAACTTAACATCTGGCCGGAGATGACGGTTCTGGATAACTTGTTTATCGGCAAGGAGATGACATCCGGCCTGGGTTTCCTCAACATGAAGCAAATGAAGGCGCTTGCGAAGGAACAGTTCGGCAAACTGGCGGTGACGATACCACTTACGCAGGAGGCGGGGGAATGCTCCGTCGGCCAGCAGCAGATGATTGAGATCGCCAAGGCGCTCATGACCCAAGCAAAAGTCATCATTATGGACGAGCCGACGGCCGCGCTGACCGAAAGGGAAATCGAGAAGCTGTTTGACGTCATTCGTTCATTGAAAAAACAAGGCGTATCCATCGTCTACATCTCTCACCGGATGGAGGAGATCTTTACGATCTGCGACCGGATTACGGTCATGCGGGATGGTAAATCCGTCGATACCAAAGCTATTCCGGACACGGACTTTGATGAAGTCGTCAAAAAGATGGTCGGCCGGGAGCTGACCGAGCGATATCCGGCACGCCATCCCTCTCCGGGCGAGCCTGTGCTGGAAGTGAAGAATATTAGCAGCAAAGGCCGGTTCGAGAATGTGAGCTTCTCGGTACGTGCTGGCGAAATCGTTGGCGTATCCGGTCTGATGGGGGCTGGGCGCACCGAGATGATGAGAGCGATCTTCGGATTGGACCCGCTGGATAGCGGCGAAATCTGGGTACGCGGAAAGAAAGTTGCGATCAAGAAGCCGGATGATGCCGTGAAACACGGCATTGGATTCATCACAGAGGACCGCAAGGATGAAGGGTTGGTCCTGGATTTCTCGGTCCGCGAAAATATGGCGCTGCCCAATCTGTTCAGCTTCTCTTCCAGAGGGTTCATCTCCGGGAAGAAGGAACAGGATTTCGTGGATACGTTGACGAAGCGGTTGCAGATCAAGACGCATACATCCGAGACGCTGGCACGCAATCTGTCTGGTGGTAACCAACAGAAGGTCGTTATTGCCAAGTGGATCGGCATTGGGCCGAGCGTGCTCATCCTGGATGAGCCGACACGCGGCGTGGACGTTGGTGCAAAGCGGGAAATTTATCAGTTGATGAATGAGCTGACCGAACGGGGCGTGGCGATTCTGATGGTGTCGTCGGAGCTGCCGGAGGTGCTCGGAATGAGCGACCGGATTCTCGTTGTTCACGAAGGCAGAATTTCCGGTGAATTGGATCGCGAACAAGCCACGCAGGAACACATCATGACTCTAGCTACAGGAGGTCAGTAATATGACAACTATTAACGATGCCAAGGCGGAAAAAGGGTTTAAGGTCTCAGGTTTGACGCAAAAGCTCGGTCCGCTGCTCGGACTGATCATTCTTATCGTTATCGTATCCGTCCTAAATCCAAGCTTCTTGGAACCGCTTAACATTCTGAACCTGCTGCGTCAGGTATCGATTAATGCATTGATTGCATTCGGTATGACGTTTGTAATCCTGACAGGCGGCATTGACCTGTCGGTCGGTTCGATTCTCGCGCTGTCCAGCGCATTTGTCGCCAATATGATGGTGGCCGGGTTTGACCCGATCCTATCGATTATCATCGGCGTTGCGCTTGGCGGTGTCATGGGGATGATCAATGGTCTCATGATTACCAAGGGGAAAATGGCGCCGTTTATCGCCACCCTGGCTACCATGACGATATTCCGAGGCCTTACGCTCGTTTATACGAACGGTAACCCGATTACGGGTCTCGGCGACAGCCTTGTATTTCAATTGTTCGGCCGCGGATACCTGCTGGGCATTCCGGTGCCGGCCATCACGATGATCATCACGTTTGCGGTGCTATGGGTCATCCTGCATAAAACGTCGTTTGGCCGAAAAACGTATGCCATCGGCGGTAACGAAAAAGCATCGCTTGTATCCGGTATTAAAGTACCGCGTGTCAAGATTATGATCTACTCCCTGGCAGGGATGCTGTCCGCGCTGGCGGGCGCGATTCTGACCTCACGTTTGAATTCGGCACAGCCGACAGCGGGTACGTCCTATGAATTGGATGCCATCGCAGCCGTTGTTCTCGGCGGTACGAGTCTGACCGGCGGTCGCGGCCGGATTGTCGGTACGTTAATCGGTGTGCTGATCATAGGCATACTGAACAACGGGCTCAACCTGCTCGGTGTGAACTCTTTCTATCAGATGGTTGTCAAAGGCGTCGTGATTGCGATTGCCGTACTGCTCGACCGTAGAAAATCGGCTTAAGGGGGAGAATGAACGATGAAAAAAACAACTTTGCTGCTCGTATCGCTTATGCTGATCTTCATAACAGGCTGTTCTCTGGAGCCGCCGGAATGGGCAAAGCCCAAGGCTAGCGGCGATGTCAAAGACATCAAAATCGGTCTTTCCATCTCGACCTTGAATAACCCGTTCTTTGTATCCCTGAAGGATGGCGTCGTCGCCGAAGCGACCAAGCAAGGAATGGAGGTCGTTGTCGTAGACGCACAGAATGACTCGGCCAAGCAGAGCAACGACGTCGACGACCTGATTCAACAGGGCGTCAATGCACTGCTGATTAACCCGACGGACTCGTCCGCGATTTCAACCGTAGTGCAAACGGCAAACAGCTTGGGCATTCCGGTCATTACACTCGACCGTTCCGCAGATCAAGGCGAGGTTGCTGCGCTGGTTGCCTCTGATAACGTCAAGGGCGGTCAGATGGCAGCCGAGTACATCGTGGATCAGCTGGGCAAAGATACGAAGGTCATCGAGCTCGAAGGCGTTCCGGGTGCTTCCGCGACCCGCGAACGCGGCAAGGGCTTCCATGATATCGCAGATGAGCAGCTGAACGTGGTTGCGAAGCAGGCAGCGGATTTTGACCGGACGAAGGGTCTCACCGTCACGGAAAATCTGCTTCAAGGAAATCCGGACGCCAAAGCGATTTTTGCCCACAATGACGAAATGGCCCTGGGCGCAATCGAAGCGATCCAAAGCTCGGGCAAAGACATCATGGTCATCGGCTTTGACGGAAACGACGATGCGCTGAAGTCCATCGAAGCCGGCAACCTGACGGCTACCGTAGCCCAGCAGCCGGAGCTGATCGGTCAGCTTGCCGTCGGTGCAGCGAAAGACGTGCTGCAAGGCAAAGAGGTGGAGAAGAATATCGCCGCGCCGCTGAAATTGGTAGTGAAGGAGTAATCCAGCAAGATCAAGAAGCGTTACCTTTTGCGATAGAAGCAGGGTAACGCTTTTTTTCGGGACATAATTTGCTGATTTCTTCCGGGCTGCGAAGTAACTCACAGCCTTGCGATAACGGCGGGAATACAATATCGTTAAAAGAGGACAGTTATTTCGCATATGATATTATAATGGATGTGTATGCGTTTACTGCTTAGATGTGATAAAGGAGCTATGTAACTATGACGATGGAGAAAAGAAAACATGCGATCGTGATCGTGGGTTATGGCGGAATGGGCAGCTACCACGCCAAGCTGATTAAGGACAATGCATATCTCGAGGTTACGGGAACCTTCGATATTTTGAAAGATCGCCGGGAAGTATCCCAGCAGGACGGGTATCCTGCCTATGAGAGTTACGAGCAGGTTCTAAACGATGCTGCGGTTGACGTGGTGCTCATTGCTACGCCTAATGACGTGCACAAGGAACTGGCACTGCAGGCGTTTAATGCCGGCAAGCATGTCATCTGCGAGAAGCCGGTAACATTGTCCGTCAGTGACTTTAAAGAGATGGTGTCCGCGGCCGATGCTGCCGGCCGGGTGCTGATGGTTCACCAGAATCGCCGCTGGGATGAGGATTTCCTGACGATTAAGCAAATGTACAACGAAAAGACGATTGGCGATTTGTTCCGTATCGAATCCAGGGTTCACGGGGCGAACGGCATTCCGGGCGACTGGCGCCATCTGGAAGCGCACGGCGGCGGCATGCTGCTGGACTGGGGCGTGCATCTTCTTGACCAGGTCCTGTTCATGGTGGACAGCCGGATTACGAGCCTGAGCAGCCGCTTAAGCTTTATTCTCGGTGATGAGGTGGATGACGGCTTTGAATCGGTCATTGAATTCGAGAACGGCGTATCCGTTCTGATTGAAGTGGGAACGACCAATTTCATAACGCTGCCTCGCTGGTACGTCAAAGGAACCGAGGGGACCGGCATTATTGAGGATTGGTCGTTAAACGGAAGAGTGGTTACCCGGAACCAGGATGCCGTGAAAGTGGAGCCGAAGCCAATTCAAGCCGGGGTAGGCTTGACCAAAACGATGGCGCCTCCTTCCGAAGAAGCTACCATTACGGGAGCTCTGCCGGAACCATACCGTCAATCCAGCAGCTTCTTCGATAACTTTGCGGCCGTGATTCAAGGCGAGGCTGAGCCGATTGTGAAGAACGAGGAAGTGCTGCGCGTTCTGAACCTGATCGAAGCCGTATTTGAATCGGCCCGGACGGGAGAAACGCTGAAGGATTTCGATATTTACCCTGCGTAATCTATATCGATTAGCTCTCATTCTTATTATAGAAAAAGTACCGCGGTGCCAAGCAGATGAAGCTTGAGGCTGCGGTACTTTTTATTTTCAAGATGTGGTTGCGGACAGCTCATGCTCAATGCCTAAGTCGAAAGTGTAATGTTATTTCGCGTGATCGATCTTTCCGCTGCTCCCGGCTTGCAGCACCCGCCTGTAATCGCTGGGCGACCAGCCCGTATCCTGCTTGAACAGCTTGGAGAAATAGGAATAGTTGGCGTATCCCACCCTAGCCGCAATCTGGTACACCGACAATGGTGTCGTCTCCAGCAGATGCTTGGCCGCCTTGATGCGGGACTGAATGATGTATGTACCCAAAGACACGCCCGTTTCCTTCTTGAACACGCGGGCCAAATAATCCGGGCTGAGGTAGACGAGTTCAGCCAGGCTCGTACGCGTAAGCTCATCCCCGTAATGGCAATGAATATAATGCTTAATCTCCTCCACCACGGTATGCGAATGGTCGGCGTAGGCATGATATTCTGCTGCCGTGCTGACGAGATACTCCGTATATTTCTCCATATCTTCAATCGAGTTCAGTGATTGCAGGAACAACTGGTCATTGGTTTTGCCGGTATACAGCTTATGTGCCTGGATTTCTTTCCCCTTCAGATAGGAATAGACCAACTGCACGATATCCAAGCGGAATAAACGCAGCACCGAGGCGTTGTAGATGCCATTCCTGGCTAGGTTTTGCAAGTATTTGCGGGTTTCAACCAGAAATCCAGCCGGATCGTTCCCGCTGAGAAGCGCTTCCCAGTCCTGCAGCGGGGGAGGGGTGTACGCGACTTCTTGCAGGGAATGGTGTTCCAGAAAAATAATCTGATTCCGTTTCTTGATCATATCCTCATTCATTTGCAGCAGAATCCGAACGGACTTGTTGATTTCCTCCAACGCCACCGAAATCGATACGCTGCAAGAAGCATCGCTCCGAAGGAATTGATTGGCTTTTTCAATGAACGACGTGCAGATGTTTTCCATGACGCGGGAATCAGGAGGATGATTCCATTTCAGCATGACCATCCAATTGTAATCCTTATATTCCATAGCGGCTTCAACCGTGAAGAGCGGGTCCTGGAACAATTCGGACAGCACGTTGAGAAACGCATAGTCAAACAGATCCTTGTCTTCTTTACCCAAACTTTGATCATACGGAAAAATGGTGATGAGCACAGGAAGAAATAGATCCGACATCTTATAGGACAAATTCTGCTCCGCGATATATCCTGCGATGGCGGCCCGGTCCGAAGAAGCTTTCCTTTCTTTGATCAGCTTGCTCCAAAAATGCTCCTGAAGCTTTTTTTGATTTTTTTTCCACAGCTGTCCGTCCTGGATCGCTTCCTGATCGCTTTGCTGTTCCTTTGCTTTATAGGCGGCTTTGGAAATGATGAGGCTGAGCTTATCGAATTCGATCGGCTTCAGAAAATAGTCAAAGCTTTGCAGCTCAATGGCTTTCTGCGCATAGTTGAAATCAGCGTAATTCGTCAGAAATATCGTCTGAATGCTGTATTGTTCCTCGCGAATCCAGGCGAGAAGCTCGAGCCCGCTGCCTTGCGGCATTTCGATATCGCAGATGAGGATCTGGACCGAATGCTGCTGCAAAATATCCCTTGCCTGCGCAACGCTGTAAGCGGTATAGACCTGTTCGATCGAAAGTGCCTTCCAATCGATTTTCTTCTCCAGCGCGGCCACGACAAAATAATCATCATCCACTAGCAATATGTTCATTGAATTTCTCCTCTCCGTTCCTGGATGGGCTGTGGAATCGTTAATGTGACGCAAGCGCCGCCTTCCTCCGGGTTTGAAAATTCCACATTCGCCCGGCGATGATAGAGCAGCTCCAGCCGCTGAAGGGTGTTCATGATTCCGATGTGTTTTCCTTCGCTTTGATCAAGCGGTTTGCCCGCGGCCAATGTTTCCAATACTTCTGCGGGAAACCCGGGTCCAGTATCGGATATCCGGATGACCATAGAAGGTTTCTCCCCTTCCATTCGCAGGCTCACGGCCAATCGAATTTGCAGCTCTTGATCCCGGGAAACAGCGTATTTTACCGCGTTTTCGATAAAGGTCTGTAACACGAGGGGCGGAATGGTGAGACCGGTAAGCTCCTCTTCAACATCAATGCGATATGAAAAGGCATCACGGTAGCGGTGCTTCTGAATCTCCAGGTAAATGCGGACATGCTCGATTTCATCTTCCAGCCGTACGACATTATCTCCGCTTTGAAAGATGTAACGAAAGTATTTGGATGTGGACAGCGACATATATTCGATTTCTTTAAACATCTGCATTTGTGCCATGCTGTAGATGTTCGTCAAGCAGTTCAGGAAAAAATGGGGGTTAATCTGCAGCTTCATATAATCCAGCTGTATTCTCTGCTTATCCAGCTGCTGCTCGTAAATATCGATTTTAAACTTCTTGATCTGTTCGATCAGATGTTTGAATTGGGAGTTGACCTGCTCAAGCTCGATGATCTCGCTGCTCATGAAATCCAGGTTCTCGCTGTCCTCATGAATGCGCCTTACATTTTCAGAGAAATTCTGAATCGGCTTTAACACCTTCTTCTTGAAATACAGCATAACCACGCTGAGCGTGCACGTCAGTACAACAAATAGCAGCATAATGAGAAGCTGGGCGATCATGATCGTTTCAAATATGCCGAATTGGATCACCAGCTGCACGTTGAAGGAGGCGTTCGAGAATCCCTCCGTGACCGTAGTCCGCGGCTGGGACAGGCTCAGCAGGGATGCCTTGGCTCCTTGAAGTCTGTTGGCATCCATCGTGTCTGTACCCGGGCTCGTAAGGGCTGCCCCCTGAGCATTCACCAGAGAGACGTAACCGTCCTCGCCCAAATCCAGCTGCTGGAGCGGCCGGATCAGATCGTCGGCGGAGATGAGGCAGATCAGATACCGGTTGTGGTAAGGAACGATGTTGATGATGTAATGGGTGTCCTCAACAAGAATCGGGTTCCAGTAGGAGTAGAACGTTTCGTATACGTTTTTGGAATCCGTGAGGGATACGATCTGTTCCTTAAGTTCCAGGAACTCTGTATATGACAGGGACATAGGTCCATAGTTCTGGAAGAAGTCCTGTTCCTTTAAATAGAAGAAGAAGTTGTATTCCTGGCCGTAGTTTTTCTGAAGCTCGTTAAACTGTTTATGCACTCTTTCGTTCGATTTAATATAATCCACGTAATCGGTGCCGGGGGTATCCAACATCTCAACGCTCTCATCATTCGCGAGTGTCCAGCCCATATAGTGGTTGATGTAGGAGAAGTCATGATTGATCTGCCGGATGTACAGATTCGCCGTATCCTGCAAATATCGGGTGGATTGCTGCTTTACGATGAAGATGGAGGCGAAGCTGATCACCAGATCCACTACAAGGGCAAAGATCGAGATAAAGAGCATGATTTTCACATAGTGACGGATGGGATAAGGCTTGTTATTCAGTGCTTTAACCATACGGATGCCGTGGTTCCTTTCAGTCCGCCTCCATGTGAAAGCGTTTTTATAGTGGTAAAAACATTATAAATGGAAATCGCGAAAAAAGCAGGAGTGAAGGCTCGGGCATTTATCATAAAGTCCGGATACCACATCGTAAAGTCCGGATAATGGCATGCTTCCCATAGGGACTCGAGGATTCCTTGAAGGGGGATAAGGCGAAGGTCCGAATAGCGCATGATGAAGTCCAAATAACGATTCCGGGCGGAAGTATAATGAAATTGCTTACGCGACATGCCGGATTCATTGACGACACGAACAGAAAGGGGAATCGATTTGAAAGCAGGCCAACTGAATAGAACCACGCACCCAACCCTCGGGCGGATCCAAAAGAACTGGGGCCTGTATTTGCTGCTGCTGCCTGCGGTTGTGCTGGTTCTGTTGTTTTCTTACGTACCGATGTACGGCATCCTCATCGCATTCAAGGACTACAGTCCCGCTCTCGGCATTATGGATAGTCCATGGGCGGGTCTAAAGTATTTCGAGAAATTTTTTAACTCTTATCAATTCTCGACCACGATCACCAACACGCTTGTAATCAGCTTATACAGCGTTGCGACGTTCCCGATTCCGATCATGCTTGCACTGATGGTTAATCAAATGCGCCAGAATGGGTTCAAGCGTTTCTTCCAGACGGTAACCTATATGCCGCATTTTATATCCACGGTCGTGATGGTGGGACTCATGCTGATTCTGTTCTCTCCAGGCTCGGGATTGATCGGGAATATTTTCCGGCTCTTTGGTGCCGAAGCGCCGAATCTGATGGGATCGGCCGGCTTGTTCAGCAGCGTGTACGTGTGGTCGGATGTGTGGCAGCATACGGGCTGGGACAGCATTATCTATATCGCGGCGTTATCCGCCGTGAGCCCCAGCTTGTACGAAGCGGCTACGATGGACGGGGCAAGCCGGTGGCAGAAAATCCGGTTTATCGATATCCCGATGCTGATGCCTACGGTCGTAACCCTGCTTATATTGCGGGTCGGCAGCTTGCTTGGCGTTGGCTTCGAGAAGGTTTACCTTATGCAAAACAGTCTCAATATTACCTCCAGCGAGGTCATCTCCACCTATGTGTACAAAATCGGGATGCTGAGCAGCCAATACAGCTTCTCGTCGGCGATCAGTCTGTTTAATACAATCATTAATTTTGTTTTGTTGATTCTGGTTAACCAGATTTCGAAAAAATACAGCGAAAACAGTTTGTGGTAACACAAGAGAGGAAGGGTTCTATGGGCGTTGTGGAAATAAGAGAGAAGACAGCGCCAAGGCGGAGGAATACGCGATCTTCCGACAGGGTGCTGGAGATCGGCCTGTATGTATTCGCTGTCTTGATGCTGATCGTGTTGATTTACCCGCTGTACTTCATCATCATTGCTTCGTTCAGCGAGCCGGCCGCGGTTGCGAATGGGCAGGTATGGCTGTGGCCCAAGGACTTTACGCTGGCAGGCTATCAAGAATTGCTGAAGCACTCTAATATATGGATTGGGTACCGAAATACGATTGTTTATACGATTGTAGGTACCGCCATCGGCTTGGTGGTTAACATTTCCGCTGCCTACGCGCTCTCGCGAAAAGACCTCGTAGGCCGCAAGTATATATCGCTGCTCTTTATTTTTACGATGTTTTTTAATGGCGGTTTGATTCCGACTTTTATGACGATCCGCGATTTTCAGCTGTACGATACGTTTCTTGTTATGGTGCTGCCGTTTTCGGTTGCCGCCTTTAACATCATTGTGGCACGGACTTTTTTCCAGAGCAGCATTCCGGAGGATTTATGGGAGGCGGCCCAGCTTGATGGCTGCGGAAATCTGAGATATTTCGTGACCATCGTGATTCCGCTTTCGAAAGCGGTCATCTCGGTCATTGCCTTGTGGACGGCCGTGGGTCATTGGAACTCCTATTTCAATGCCCTGATCTATTTAAAAGATACGAACCTGTACCCGCTGCAGCTCATCCTGCGAAATATTCTGGTCACCAACCAGATGCAGTCCGCCATGGGTACCGGAGAAGCCGCGGCCATTGCGCTGCGACTCGCCAATATTATGCGTTATGCAGTCATTATCGTCGCAACGGTGCCGATCATGTGCATCTACCCGTTTGTACAGAAGTATTTCAATCAGGGGGTGATGATCGGAGCCGTGAAGTCGTAAAGCCGGATGGATCTATTAAAAATAATAATTGGGGGAATGGTTGAATGGGGACAAACCATGCAAAGAGGAGACATCGCTTCAAACTGACTGGCGTCATCATGCTGGCCGCAATTCTGCTGTTGAGCCTGGCGGGCTGCAGCGGCGGCAAGAAGGAGGACGTCAAGACGGATGCCGAAGCCGCGTTTAACAAAGAAGGTCTGCCGATTGTCAATGAGCCGATAACGCTGGACGTGCTGACCGTTCGCTGGGGCAACATGGGGGATACGTTCCTTCAGAACCAGTGGCTTAAGGATTTGGAGAAGGAGACGAATGTCAAAATCAATTGGCAAATCATGTCCTCCAATGATTGGGGCGAACAAAAGTCGATCATGCTGGCGAGCGGTACGCTGCCGGATATTATTTTCGGTGATATCGTATTCAGCGATTCCGACATCGTGAACAACCTGTCTTATTTCCGCCCGCTCGACGACTATATCGATCAATACATGCCAAACCTGAAAGCGGCATTGGAAGAAACACCCGAAATGAAGAAGATGAGCACATTCCCGGATGGTAAAATCTACTCTTTGCCGGCGCGGCTGCCGTCAAGGCCGAAAGCATCGATCCAGCCGATTATTAACAAAACATGGCTTGATCAGCTCGGCCTTGATATTCCGGACAACACAGACGAGCTGTACGAGGTATTCAAAGCGTTCAAAGAAGGAGATCCGAACGGCAACGGCAAGGCCGACGAAATTCCGGTCAGCGGATCGGGGAATATCAGCATCGATCTGTTGAACCCGTTCGGTATCACGGACATCAACGGAAACAGCATGATGGTCATCAATAACGAGCCCGTGTTCTACCCGGTGACGGAGAATTATAAAGAAGCGATCAAGTGGGCGCATAAGCTGTACGCCGAGGGCCTCATAGACCAAGAGATCTTTACGCAGGACAGCACCATGTCCACGGCGAAGCATCAGAACCCGGATGCGGCGCTGATCGGCTTCTCAAATCAATGGGTGCCGGACGCGGTGTTCGGGAAGTGGAAGGATCAATATATTGCGATTCCGTCCATCGCCGGACCTGATGGGAAAAGGTATCAGGGCGGCGAGCCGCAGGGCATGAGCCTCCGCAGAAACGAATTCCTCATTACCACGTCGAACAAGTACCCGGAAATTTCGGCTCGTTGGGCGGACCAGTTCTATACCAATGAAGCGAGCATCCAAAATTTCTGGGGAGCCATCGGCACGGTGATTCAGAAGAACGACGACGGAACGTTTACGCTGATGAGTCCGCCGGAGGGAACGAGTGCGGATGCCTGGTATTGGGAGCAATCCGTAAGGGATTTTGGACCGAAGTACGTAAGCCCGAGCTTCGAGAAAAACATCATTCTGGATGAGACCACGGGCGACGGCTTGAAGCTGGTCATCGACAAGCTGGGCAGCGATTACGTAACGATGCCGTTCCCGAACGTCATGTACAGCGCCGAAGAATTCCAGGAGCTGCCTACGCTGACAACGGATATCGATGGTTATGTCGGCACGACCCGCGCGAAGTGGATATCCGAAGGCAATATCGATGCGGAATGGGACGCGTACGTTAAAAAGCTGAACGATATGGGACTGGAGCGGCTGGTACAAATCCGCAAGGAAGCCTATCAGCGGTATATCAGTGTCAAATAGGGATTGACGGCAATCGTCATGAGCTGCCCCGCAGATCGAAATGCTGCGGGGCAGCGTGGTTTCGCGGGATGGGGTTTGGTTTGAATTCAATAGGTTTTTAGAGACTTCAACGGAGAAGGCGGAATCATACAGGAGAAGCGAAGCGGTCCCCTTTGTCCCCGGATTTTCACCTTATAACAAAATACAAAAAAATCTGGGGGCAACAGGGATCGTAAGTATGATCCGCATTCGAAGTGATGAATAAACTTGAGTGAAACGAAATGGAAGGAGCACAGGAGGCAACCATGCGAAACATAAGTCACGGTGTGGAATGAATATCGGCATGAGAGACATAATGACCTGGTAGCCAGCATATATCCGAACGGCATAATCAATACCAGTGAGAGATAAGATATATATACAAGGAGGGTATCGATGATGAATCAATTTCGAATCGGATTAATTGGATTGGGCGGGATGGCGCAGGAGCACATCCGCTGGATGAATGCAGAGAATGTCTATCAGTTCGTGGCCGTGAGCGACGTCAATGGAGAAGCGGTGGCCCGAGTAGGCGATCAGCTGGGAATTGAGGATGGCAAGCGATATGCAGATTTTAAGGATTTAATTGAAGATCCGGACGTCGATGCCGTCATTTCGGTTACGCCTAACAACGTGCACGCGGATATTATTAGAGCATGCCTGCAAGCGGGCAAACCTTTTTTGGCGGAAAAACCATTTACGCGGGTGTTCGAAGAAGCAATCCCGTTGCTGGAGCTCTACGAGAAACAGCCGGTTCAGGCCATGATAGGCTTTACATACCGTTACACGCCGGCTTTTCGTTATGCCAGGGAACTTGTCCGAACGGGCAAACTCGGGACGATCCGTCACTTCTCCATTCAGTATTTGCAAGGGTTTGGCGTACCGAGCCAGCAGGTTCCCTACATGTGGAGATATAACAAAGCCGTCACGGGAACGGGAACGCTCGGAGATCTGGGATCGCATATGATCGATATGGCCCGATTTCTGTTTGGTGAATTTGAAGAAATTACGGCCCAACTGCATACCATCATTCCGGAACGCAGGGACCCGGTATCGGGAGCGATGGCCAAGATCGAAGTCGATGATTTTGCCAGCTTCCAGGCACGGATGATAGATGGCATGATGGGCGTGTTCCAGACGTCGCGCAATGCCTTCGGTTCAGGCAATCAGCATGAAGTATCCATTTACGGCGACGACGGCACGGTCCACGCCAGCACATTGGATCCGGAACGGGTGGTATGGATTCGTGAAGAAGAGCCCGGGCAGCTCGCCAGAACGACAATGGAGGTGCCGCAGCATTGCAAAGTCAAGCAGTATGCCGATTTTGCCGGGCTATTACGGGGAACGCCTGCCGACGGGATCCCTGGATTTATGGACGGGTACCGGAATCAAGAGGTGCTGGATGCAGTCGTTAGGGCACATGAGACCAAAGCGGTGGTAGAGCTTCGGAATCATGGCCAACGGATCCAGAGCAAGTCATAACGTATTGCCCATCCAGATATACAGCGCCATCAAAGTGAATAGAAAGAGGCAAAAGTTAACGCTTACAAATAACCCGCGAAGTAACGCGGAGCGGTGGAATTGAAATGGAGTTCTAAGCTCCCCCGTCCCTTCGATCAGGAACAGGATCAGTACTGTATGAATGATCGTATGGCCTATGACCTCCTTGTAACCGAATACAAGGCTTGTCATAATAAAAATGCCAGATACCAGGAGGGCCGTGAATCGGCTCATGATACCCACGATAAATGCCCACGCCAGCCCTATTTCGATAAACGCGGTGATCAGGACGAAATTCTCAATGGTAAAACCGAAGGTAGGAAGCCCGTAGCTGCCCATTACAGAGCAAGCCAGTTCGGGAATGGTCAGTTTTTCCATGGCAAGCCAAGCGAGGGACATGCCCGTGCATATGTACATGACGGGGGCAGCCGTTCTTTTTATTGGAGTGCCGCTCACAAACAGATAATACACAATACCGAGATATATCAAATAATCGATGGAATGAAACATACCGTAGGTTAATGAAGCTTGCAGATAGAGCAAGAATAGGATGGCACCACTCACCGGCAATGTGCGCTTATAGAGCAAGCAGGCTGATGCGGCGGAGAGACCGAGGATAATCCACATGGAATTGGTTCTGAACTCGGGTGCCAGATACGAGCCGCTCAGAAGCTGCAGCACCAAGCCGATAGCCAGCCCAATGCGCAGGATGACTTCGGTATGGGGCCTTAGCCTGTGCAGCCATTGATGAACTTTCATGACCGGCCGCATCTTCCCCAGCGGATCGTGGAAGATGCATGTGAGCAATAAGATCAACAATGTAAACGCTAACCAAAACAGGAATGTCAGCGTAACGATCCGGGGAAAGGGCAGGGGGACCCATTCAAAGTTATCCGTAAACCATTTGACATGATTATAGATGTTGCTAATCTTGGAGAAATGCATTATCATTCGATCAGTTCCTCCCTTAACCAACTCTAGTCACCTATCCAAGATAATACAATATTAGATAAAAAAGTATATTATTGGATGAATATATCCCTCATTATGAAAATATTATCCCTTAAGAGTATTCAAAGGCAGCCTTTGACCTTATCGTTATAGCTTCAGCAAACAAGCCGATCCATCCGGATCGGCTTGTTGCTATGTCTCATGCTATGAGTTCTTTTTACTGCTGAAAACGACTAAAAGACAGGCTCAGCCCAACTTAGGAAGCTGTGTTCCGCCAGCATAACGCTCAATGGTTTCGTAAGGCAGATGATCGGTAATCAGGCAACCGTAATGCGCGATTCGTATGATGCCGTCCTCGTCCAACACAAACTCTGCCGGAATCCGATTGAAATTTGAACCTTCTTCCGGCGTCAGCTTGAAACCTGCCGCTTCTGCTTCATCCGTGAACTGATGCACATTCGGGTGAGCTAAGGTGGCTTGTGTCTTGGCTACCGAGGTCTCGACCCCATAGAGAGAGTAGAGCTCCGCACTTGGATCGGCAATAAGAGGAAACGGAGCATTTTGCTGACCGACATGCTGCTGAAGGGCTGTGTCCGGTGATTCAAAAACGCAAATGACATCCAGATGACGCTGCTGCCACTGAGGATATCGCTGAATAAACTGGTGCACCCTCAGATTGCATAGGGCACAGGCAGCGTTGCGAAAAAAAGCGAGAAGTAATTTACGTCCGCGATAAGCTTCCAGTGAAATCATATTTCCATTTGGATCTACGTTTTGGAATAACGGAGCATAATCTCCGGGTTGAAGCATGTTGTTCATTTTGAATTCCTCCTGGGTTAACGGTATATAGGCGTGAGGCCTATTACCAATGTAGCAGGGAGGACTTCATTGCTCTGTGACTAGGTCACATAGCAGCTTCTGTTAGACAGGCTCGGTTTATTATTTTCACCCAGCCTCTTCCTGTCTCCAGCCATCCTTTCTTTTGGAACTGGCCCAGCGTACGGGAGACGACCTCTCTTACGGAGCCAATGTCATCCGCAAGCTCTTGGTGGGTTGTGCGCACCAGCGGATGTTCATCCGAGCTGATGCGCAGCAGAGTCCTGGCAAGGCGCTGCTCCAGCGGTAATGTCTGTCTCTCCTGCAATTTGTTTGCCATCCGCAGTGTTCCATCCAGCAGCCCGCCAAAAATAGCGCTGCGGATGGGTTCATACACCTGCAGCCAGCGGAGGAAGCTGTTTTTCAGCACATACAAGACCTCGACCTTGGACTCGGCAATCAGAGTGCCCGGATAGTCCTGGCCGCTTAGCCCACTAAGTACGAGGAGAGAGCAGACTTCTCCGGCTGATAGGATGTTTAATACCGATTCGTTGCCATCTTCGTGGATGATCGTGATACGGGCCGATCCGCTGATGAGGAACATGCCATAGATCGCGGCATCCTCTCGTTGAAAGATTCTCGATTTGGCTTCAAAATGTTTGGTAAACGGATTAGCTTGAATCCATTCTTCCGGTGGTACGACTTTCAAATAAGGGAAGATGTCGGTTATCTGCTTATCATTCAATTCAGGCTTCATGATGGGTTTCCGCCTTTCGGTAATCATGCACGGACATGCGAAACTGCTATTCTATATAGTTAACATTTCGGCCTGACAAAGTTCAAGCGAATTTATCCGGATTTCATCCGGAAGGACTCCTTTGGCGATGGTTTGCTATAATGATATGAGCAAGCGGTATAGGTCAGGGAAAAGGGTGAGGAAGATGAATGAAACAGAATACATAAGGGATACACCCATGAATATCAGGAAGAGGCAAGGAGCGGTACTCATGCTGCAGGGAACCGCTTCGGATGTAGGGAAAAGCATCGTCACAACAGCGCTATGCCGCATATTTCTACAGGATGGTTATCGCACGGCTCCATACAAATCGCAAAATATGGCTCTTAATTCCTATGTGACCCTGGATGGCAAAGAGATCGGCCGAGCACAGGGCGTACAGGCTGAAGCCTGCGGCATTGCCGCAACGACGGACATGAATCCGATTCTGATCAAGCCGATAAAGGACATGCATTCGCAAATCGTGATCCACGGCGTACCCCAAATGCAGATGAGTGCGATGGATTACCGGACTCTGTTCCTGCCGAAGGCTAAAGAGATTGTGCTGGATGCACTGGATCGACTGCGGGAGAGCTACGACATCGTTGTTATGGAGGGGGCGGGAAGTCCGGCGGAGATCAATCTTAAGGACCGGGACATTGTTAACATGAATTTGGCAGGCTGGGCGGATTCACCGGTTATTCTGGTTGCCGATATCGATCGCGGAGGTGTGTTCGCTTCCATAGTAGGTACGCTTGAACTGCTTGAGGCCCATGAGGTGGCCAGGGTCAAAGGATTTATCATTAACAAATTCCGCGGGGATCTGGCGCTGCTTCAGCCGGGACTGGACTGGCTTGAAGAGCGGACAGGTATTCCCGTGCTGGGCGTACTCCCTTATATTCAGGACATGCGGATCGAGGCTGAGGATTCGGTTGTGCTGGATGAGCTTCAGAATCAAAGACTGGAACAACGAGACCTCGATATTGTCGTGATCCGGTATCCGCGTATTTCGAACTTTACGGATGTTGATGCGCTGCGCATGGAACCGGACGTTGTCGTTCGCTTCGTCCAATCGGCGGATGAACTTGGAATGCCGGACGTCATTATTTTGCCTGGCACCAAGGATACGATCAGTGACCTTGAATTCCTCCAGGATCGGGGGCTGGCCGATGCGATTTTGAGCCAGACGCGGCAGCGGGATGTGCAGTTGGTTGGCATCTGCGGAGGATATCAAATGCTGGGCGAGCAGCTGTCGGATCCGCATGCGGTCGAAGGGAGCGTTCGGGAAGCGAAGGGGCTCGGCCTGCTGCCGATTCAGACTTCCTTTTTAAAGCATAAAAGGACCGTTCGGGTGAAAGGGAAGTTGTTACAGGAACATTCGCTGAGGTTCGTTGTCTCGGATACAGAGGCGGATTCGTCGATTACGGCCTATGAAATCCATATGGGCGTGAGCGAATGGAGCGCCTTGTCTGGCGGCTCAGGACACCGCCCGCTTTTTTCGATTGAAGCGGATTGCACAGATGCTATAAAGACGAAAGAAGATATTCAGCCGCATATTGAAGGGACAGCTACTTCGGATGGCCGCATATGGGGCTGCTATCTGCATGGCTTGTTTGACAATGATGACTTTCGCAGATCCTGGCTGAATGGCATTCGGGTGAAGAAGGGGCTTATTCCAATTATGGAAACGTTCAAAGCAGTAGAGCGCAAATTCGCGGAATTTGACCGTGTAGCGGACGTCGTTCGTAATCATGTGGATATGAAAAAAATATATGAAATCATCGGTTGCACCCATTGAATGATAAGGAATGCATCCGAACATTCGGGTAATAATGATGAAGAGGAAGATAACACCATGCAGGCGGCATGGTGTTATTTGCATGGAGCGAACAGAAAAAAGTTGATTAATTATAGGATAGGGGGGTATACTAAATATATAGACGGAAGATCATTCGTCTTGCAGTATATTCGATGATTGGAGTGATAGCCCATGTTGAATAGGAAGGGCACCATACTAACCTTAACGGGCATACTTGCTTTTGGATTGTTGACAGCATGCGATAACGCGAAGCTGGCCCCCGATGCGGGCGGCCATGGCGGGAACCATGAAAAGGAAAGTGAAAGCCATGAAACGAACGGGCATGGCGAACACGCTGGCGGGCATGAAACGGCCTCAGATCATTACAACGCTGCGTTTACATGGAATGAACCGGTAAGAGCAGGCGCCGAATCCGAGCTGACGATTCGAATTACGGATCAAGACGGTGGACCTGTCCAGGACTTTGATGTCAATCATGAGAAGCTCCTGCATCTGATCATCGTGAATCGCGATTTGTCTTTCTTCGAGCATATTCATCCGGATTACAAGGAGAATGGCGTATTTACCGTGAACACGACATTCCCGGCTGGCGGCGACTATAAATTGTTTGCAGATTTTGTTCCTAAGGGTGCTGCAGGGGCCACGCTAAGCGAATGGGTTCAGATTGAGGGAGAAGCAGGGGAATCTTCGGCGATTCAACCGGATTCCAGCCTAATCAAACAAGTGAACGGCAAGGAGATTGAACTGAGCCTAAGCAATACGTTATCGAATGAAGAGGTTGTGCTCGCCTATCATATTCAGGATGCCAAGACAAAGCAAGGTATCAACAATCTGGAGCCTTACCTGGGCGCAGTGGGGCACGTGGTCATTCTGTCCGAAGACGCTGAGCAGTACATTCATGTACATCCCCTGGACGAACGGAGCACAGGACCCAATGCGGAATTCGCCACTACCTTCCCACACAGCGGTATCTACAAAATCTGGGGACAATTTCAGCATCAGGGTGAAGTGATGACCGTGCCTTTTGTTGTTGAGATCAAATAATTTTCGCTTGAGGAGTGATCGATATGACAGAATCATTAAAAATCTATACCATACCCACTTGCAGCGACTGCCATCATGCCAAGCGTTACTTCAAGGAGCAGGAGGTACCGTATACGGAGTATGATTGCACACAGAACCCGGAATATCCGGAAGAAGTACGACGTCTGACAGGAAAGCAGATTGTACCTACGATCGTTATTGGTGACAAGGTATTTATCGGATTTGCCGATAACTTTCAGGAGATCAGGGAATTGATTAAATAATAAGGGCGCATGGAAATGGAAAAGAAGCATGGATCGTTCCCGCGGGAGGATCCATGCTTCTTTTGCAGGTGAGGAGCCAAAAAGTATCGCCTTAGACTAGTCAGTAAGCGTAATGCTTCGTTGCATGCTAGCCCCATGCCGCTAATCGCTCATTTATGCCTATCAAGACGATGGGCGCTTGCGGATCAGTTCAATCACGCTGGCGAAGTCGTCCCCTCCATGTCCATCCTCCACCCGGCGTTTCATCAGCTCGAAGATCGGTGTGAATGTCTCGGGGCTGACGCCTTGTACCCTGCTAACCTCCCCGATGGTGTCGTGGGCGGCCTGCATCGCCAGGCTCGCATCCTTGGCGGAGTAATCACCGGAATCGATCTGCTTCGCCATCTCCGGCATGGTGGACATCATGGCTTGCAGAAAAGGCATCAGCAGCGTCGTCGTGAAGTCCAGTGCCTTCACGCCTTCGGTGCCCACAAGCGCCACCGCATGGATAAAGCCCCCGAACATACCGTACATTCCGCTTAGCAGTGCCAGGTCATTCAGTGGGGCAAGCGCAGGATCGGAACCTAAATAGTGACTTGTACCTAAGCTGTCCAATACCTGTTTATAATTATCGTAAGCTGTCTTCGAACCGCTGTAGAGGATAACGGCATGGGGCGTGGCGATCAAGGAAGGGACGGCCATGATGCCGCCATCCAGATACCCGGCGCCATGGTTTCTCATCCATGTCCCCATCGTGCGGGCCTCTTCGGGAGTACCGGTTGTCAGATTTACGACAACCTTGCCGGAAAGCTTCTCCTTCATGGGTTCCAGAATATGGCGGGCGGCATCATAATCAAGTACGCATATAATCAAGAGGGGGCTGGCGGCGATGGCATCTGCGATTTCCGTAGCGCCGGAGGCACCTAAGCCTACAAGCTCAGCGGCTTTTTCAGGTGTGCGGTTCCAGACTGTGGTGACATATCCGCTGTGCAAGAAGGTGCGGGCCAGCTTGGAGCCCATGGAGCCTAATCCGATCACGGTTACTGAAGGAAGGGTGGAGCTGTTTGCCTTCGCATCGTGGAGATGGTTAACGTTTGATGATCTATCAAGATTTGCATTCATCGGTAAAACCCCTTTCTGGACTGGAATGATACCGATTCTAAAGTATGACACTAGTGACAATGTCAAGACAGATCATCATCATGAAATTTGATGCTACACCTAATAAAACGTAAAAAATCAGGTACTGTGCGGCCAGAATGTTCGTTTTCATCAATTTTTTAATGGTAATTCGCAGGTGTAAATAATCAGAAGCAGTGTTATTATATGGGTTGCGTCTTTTGGAAAAGATCGCTGGGCAAGCGTCGATATCCCATCGTAGATTTTTTGAAACGATTCGGAATATAACACGTATCAATACTCACTGCTTAGATGGAAGGGGTAGACACACAGTGGATAATGGGATGAACGTCATTTTGTTTGAAAAGAGGCCGGACGGTGAGCTGATTCAGATTGAAGAGCGGTCATGGACGATGAACATGGTTGCTGCACTGGAGCATGTGAATTATATCGTTGTTGGCGGCCGGGAATATGAAACGATTGAAGGCAGATTAAGTGTAGACACGGGTAAACTTGAGCTTCTGCTCGTTCCGATGCGGAACGATTAATCCTGTCCGAAAGGAGAAACCATCTTGAGTAATGAAAAAGACAAAAAAGATCAGCCTGCATCCAAATGGCTGACGCCGGAAGGCAAACCGATTCGGGTCTTGTCGAGCTCGCTGGGCATCGCCTTGCTGGCAAACGCATTTCTGGTATCCGGCGCAGCAGCGAAAGACCTCGCTTCGGAAGCGGTTACCTCATCCGAAGAGCCGCAACTGGTGTCCTGGTCAACAGAAGAAGTAAAGAAGTATTTTGACAAGAATGTCGATTGGAACATTCCGTTTCCTAGCGAGAAGGAATTCCAGGAAGAGCCGGTAGAAGGAGCCGCTGCAGGATCAGGTTCGGGCGGCGGAACAACGGTCGTCAATAACTACGGCGGGTACAATTCCGGCTTCGGCTGGGATGATTTGCTGCTCTATCACATGCTGTTCAACAATGGTTCGTATTATTCATCCAGCGGATGGTACAACAATCATCGCGGTTATTATGCGAATAACGGCAAGCCATATAAACCCCGCACTTATTCAAGCGGTACGTTCCAGAACAAACCGGTGGTGAACTCCAACGTCCGTCCTAAGACCTCAACGTCATCTTCGGGTACGATTACGCGTCGCTCCACGTCGTCGAAGTCCGGGGGCATTGGCGGCAATTCCAGCGGGTTCAGCTCGTCGGGTTCGAAATCCAGCTCCAGATCCGGCGGTTTTGGAGGATGAGTCACGACAGCGTATTCACCGTATCGGGACAGCCTGACCCCAATCGGGAGGGACGCGTAACGGAGCTCGCGGAGCTCGGTTTTACCTGGGCGGATTTGGAAGGGGAAGCCTACTGGATAGACCAGCTTGTCACCATACGCCAAGAGACCTATCGTGAGCTGGAAGAAGCGGCTGCATTATTATGGGCCATGCTGGACAAAACCGTCCGTTACATTCATCGCAATCATTATATATACAGTTTAATCGGCATTCCGCCCGTCCTGTGGCAGATGCTGGACGAATGTCCCCTGCCGGAGGAGGGATTGATCAGCCGGTATGCCAGGTTTGATTTTGCTATTGCCCATGACGGCAGCATCAAGCTGCTGGAGCTGAATGCGGACACGCCGACAGGCTATGTTGAGGCTTCCATTGCCACACCGTGGATGTGCGCTCAGGCCGGCATCTTCTCTCCCAACGAACGGATGCAAGAGCTGGTCGCACAAGCGTGGGGAGTTGAGCGTCCGGATACGGCCGCCTGCATTGCTTACGGCGAGCATAAAGAGGACTCCGGGACGATCGAAGCATTGGTCCGGCACAGCGGGCTGGATATCCGGCTGGTGGATTGTCTTGATCTGTGGGTGGACGAAGGCATGCTGAAGGACGGGGATGGCCGGGAGATTCACCGGATGTTTGCCCTATATCCGAAGGAATGGATGTCCGTCGATGATGGCGGAGATGCGCTTGCCTATGCCATCGAGACAGGACGGCTGCAGCTGTTCAACTCGCCGCACAGCATTCTGCTGCAATCCAAAGGACTGCTTGCCGCCATGTGGGGGATGTACGAGCTGGGCCTTTTGTTCGACGAGAAAGAGCGTGAAGCCATCGTCAATTATATGCTGCCGACATACAACAAACCGGTATTATCCGGCAACTTTGTATCAAAGTCGATGTTCGGCCGCGAGGGTGGTTCAGTTAAGCTGTACGACCAGGCCGGACAACTCGAGGTAGAGGATCAGGACGGGTATGATACAAGTGTCATGTTTCCGACGGTCTATCAGCGGAGGGCAGACCTGGCCCGCGTCGAGACGGCGGAAGGCGAATTTCATTTACTGACAGGATTGTTCGTCCTTAACGGAATCCCTTGCGGTTTGCTGGGACGGGCGGGCGGTTTGATTACGGGTAATTCCAGCCATTTTATCGCAATGGGAGTGAAATAAATGCAGTTGAAACAAAAAAGAAGGCAGCATGGCGGTGCTCCTAAGGGAAAGAGGAAACCTCCGGTTGTCCTGGCGGTAATGATCCTATCCCTCATGGTCCTGGCGCTGAGTGCATGCTCCGGCAATGGGTCGACGGTATTCCACACCGGATCGGAGGAAGTATCCTCAACCTCTGCTCGCGTGCCTTGGGACTACCGGATCATTGAAGGGACCGTTGGCGATTTGATTGGCGGCGATATGACCGTCCTGCCGGACAACGAGCTGCTGCCAAACGATAACAACTATGCTACCGGGGACAAAATTTGGACGCTTCAATTCATGGATGCGGAGCTTACCACGGATGCGAATCAGCGCAATGATATCCGATTATCGTCTTGGCAGACGATTAAGTCGTTTAAGGACAAAAAAACGGCGGAATCGGATTTAACCAACCTGAAAGTCACGGTTAAAACCGATGTAAAGCTGGTTGGGGTTTATAAAACAACGTATAAAAAAGACACCAGGCATTTTGCTGTCATCGAGCTGCCGACGGGCAATCGGATCAAGCAGCCGATCGATGAGAAGCGTTATGCCGCAATGGAGAAGAAGGACAGGGTTGATGTTGTATTGGAGGAAGTGCATGATTTCGCCGATTACGACTTGGCCTATGCAAAATTTCGGGGGTGGGCGGATTGACGGTCGTTATTAATATTGTTGTAAGTGTAATCTGCATTATCGTGCTTCAATTGCTGGGTATGTTGATTTTCAGCTGGATGACCCGGTTTAACGACATGGAAGAGCTGAAGAAGGGCAATGTCGCGGTTGGCCTTGCTTTTGGCGGCAAGTTTATGGCAACGGCCATTATTCTGGGCATATCCGCATATACGAATTCATCGATCTGGCACATGATGCTGTGGTTTGCCGTCGGGTATGTATGCTTGATTGCTGCCTATTGGGTATTCGAGCTGGCTACGCCGGGCATTCGAATTTCCGAGCATCTGCAAAAGGGGAACGTAGCGATCGGCATTCTGCTTGCGATGGTGTTTATCGGTACGGCCTTTGCAATCAGCAGCCTGATTATTTAGGTCTAATAGCACCATTTTCGGGAGAGGAGCAGGAACGTGCACTTTTTTCTAAGATTATCTTTGAAAATGATGCGTCTGCGTAAAACAACGATCAGCGTGATTGTAGTACTGTTTGTGGTGCTGTGCTCGACCCTGGCATTTCTGCTGGAGCCGGAAACGTTTCACCATTGGTTTAACGCCTTTTATTGGGTACTTACCACGATGGCAACCGTAGGGTATGGCGATTATTATGCAGCTACCGTTCCAGGCAAGATATTAACGATATTTATCTATATCTTTGGTATCGGGCTGCTCAGCTTGGTGATCGGCAAGGTGATTGAATCGTTTGGAAGCATGCAGCGGCAGAGAGGAGCGGGCAGGTTGAATTTTAAGGGTAGTGGTCATGTCATCATTATCAATTGGAGCAAAAAGGCACAATCCGCTATTGAAGAGATCCTGTTGTTTGCACCGGAATCAGATATTGTTCTCATTGATGAGCTCAACCGTCATCCGGTGGAGCATCTCGAACAGGTGCATTTTGTAAGCGGCGATCCAGCAGCGGATGACGTGCTGATGAGAGCCAACATCATGGAGGCCAAATCGGCCATTGTCTTTGCGGACGCCCGAATTGATGAATCGGCTCTCGTGGACGGCAAGTCGCTGTTGATCGTATCCAGCATTGAACGAATTGCGCCAAATGTACATACCACGGTTGAGATTGTGCAGGAGAAGCATGTTCAGAATTTCCGCTACAATCATGTGAACGAGTTTGTGCTCTCACATGATGCCGTGTCCCGATTGGCCGTACGCGCGGCGCTGCAGGAAGGAAACTCGGATGTGCTGATGCAGCTGCTTAGCCGCCAGCATGGCGATGATATTTACGAAGTGGCATTGGACCCTGCATGGAACACCTACGGCGATGCCTTTTTGGATCTGCTGCGGCAAGGAGCGACGCTTATCTCCGACCGCAACGACCTCAGCATTAATCGCAAGCTCGATGTGTCGATTCCGCGGGACGCCAGATTGTATGTGGTCTCGGACGAGGCGACCTATAAGCGGATTGCCGGCAAGCTTGCCTGAAATTGGGCCTTCGATCCGATGCCCGTGGAACGACACGGGCATCGGATTTAGTGATACCGGAATCCAGAAGTTTGAACATTCGGCACAGATAGAAATATCCAGCCCAACAACGCCCCCTGTTTATAACAGCGGGCGTTTTCGTGCGTTAAGAATTCAGACCAACTCTCTCAGAACGCTCTCGCTGCTCTTCTCCAGCGTCATGGGAAACAGCTTCACTTTGCCTGGGGATAAGGTTCGAACCTCTTCATATGCGGCGTCAGATGCATAGATCAGATCGGATTCCTCGATCCGCTGCAGTAGGTCCTCCCGATTATCCAGCCCAGCCAAGCTGGCATGAACCCCCTCAATACCGGCTTCTCTCATACGGCTGGCCATCCACTGTGCACCTGCCTTACCCAAGCAAACAAAGCTGATACCACTTCCTGGTGCAAGCCGGGCAATATCGAGCAGGACCGATGTTTCCACGCTGGCGCCAATGACCGTTACTTTTTTGTCATATTTGCTGCACAAAGCCTTCACTTCAGTATCGTGGTTTAAAGTCGTGACGATGAGGTTTGAGTACTCCAGCGCGTCGAATATGGCTTGTGTCCCCGTCAACAGGTCCTCGAGAAATACCGTTTTCACTTCCGCACCCGTTATTTGCTCAATCGCTTTCTGATAAAAGGGAAAATCATGTTCCTTACATTCGATGAACAAAATACGCTGTTTCGTGTTCAGGACAGGCTCCTGCAGCAGTGTATAGGCGAGGGATGCGGCAAAGAACTCGCTCGCCGGGATGTTAACGGAGCTTAGCTCCTCCGTCGTTCGCTCTACCAGCGCGTGCATGATCTTTCTGCGAGTTCTAAGCTCCTCTACCTGTGCGTTGTTCAATACCTGCGTTCCTTTGCCTTTATGCATCGAGACGATCCCCTCATCCTTCAACTGGTTGTAGACCAGATTTACGGTGTTGCGGTTCAGTCCCAGCAGATCCGCCAGCGCACCGGCCGGAGGGAGCATATCGAATGGTTCAATCTGTCCAATACCAATCAACCACTTTAACTGCTCTTTAACCTGAGTACTGACATTAAGGGGGGCGTGCGGGTCGACACGAAGCATCAGTTTTTGCGGCATAATGAAACATCCTTTCCTAGTCAACTAGTAATTTAACTGTACACAATCATTCGCGAATTATCAAGAAAGGTATTGACATGTAGGGTTGGGATTCATTATTTTATATATAACTAAATAACTAAATAACTAGTTAATTATTAATATAGGAGGGTAATCAATGAAGGACCAGGCAGCAGCATATGTACAGAAAATGAAAGGAGGGGCTAGAAGTCCGTTGACCGTTCGTCCCATGAATATCGCCATTGGCTTTATCGGCGGCGCTGTTTCCATCGGATTGTTGGCTCTTCTGACGACACTTGCAGGGAGTGTTTGGATCATGGCACCCTTTGGGGCGAGCTGCGTGCTTGCGTTTGCGGTGTGGGATGCGCCGCTATCACAGCCCAGGAACCTCGTAGGAGGTCATCTGATTTCCACATTCACGGGACTCGTTACGCTTGAGGTTCTGGGGGACGGAATCTGGGCTATGGCCATCGGCGTGGGAGCGGCAATCAGCTTGATGGGGATAACCAAAACGACCCATCCACCGGCTGGTGCGGATCCTTTGGTTGTGATTATGGCTGGCAGCGGATGGTCATTCCTGTTTACCCCTGTGCTTGCCGGGTCCGTCATGATCGTGGTTGTGGCTCTGCTTGTCAATAATGCGGTGAAGGAGCGAAGATATCCGACTTTTTGGTGGTGAAGGCAGTTTTTTCTTTGATGAATAAACGGTAATCATGGTAACATCTTCAATCTCATATCGCCAATAACAGACTCGGACCTACAATGGACCGGGTCTGATTTATGTTATTCTGCCGCAGATTTTATATTCCCCAAACTAATTTATATACCACGATGCGGGGAGATCCAAACCGAAATCATAAAAAATAGGCGATACTTACCACTTGATCCCGAGTGTCAATTCTATAGAATATTACACAATCCCGGTACAGGACTCTATTCTCATTTTGTATAAAAGGTAAATATTGCCAAACCTTTACAGAATGCGGTTCTCAGCCGTTTTTTTATACGACTTTGGTATCAAATTTGTAATAACTATGGATAATGATGTAAAAATGACCGGAACTTTAGCAATTTTTTTGCGTTTAACCTTATGATTCACGAAAATTTTCTGAAAATCTTCGTCATATCGCTGCTTTCCTCAGATGGAATGAAGTCGTGCAGTTCCAGCCTTATTCGGACAGCGATGCTGTCCACTGCACACAACTAACATGAGGCTGTTAAGTTGTCAAATTACGGGGCTGAAGAGGTAGCGGTAAGTTTTACCGGGGGAAAAATGTGGAAGAGGTTTGTTTTACTTCTTTTTGACTACTATCGATATCGGAAAAGTTGGTAAAGAAGGAATATGGTATCGGGAACGCATCGGCTATAGAATGACGAGTATGGCTCAGTCGTCACGTGTCGGTGCAGCAACAAACATGTCATAGAAAGGGCAGGTGAGCAACGAAGACGATGAGCAGGCGAAAATGGTGGGTGATCGCAGCACTTTTCACTATAGTGCTTCTCTGCGGTGCCGCTGTAATTCTAGGATATCTACGGCCGTCATTAAAGACGTATGCGGATGCGGACGGCGTGAAAATGAAATTCAAAACAGAGGGAACCTCCTTTCTCGTATATGAGGATGACGAAGTTTGGAAAGAGGTTTTTGCCAAAGGCGTGAATCTGGGGGCAACCGTACCCGGACATTATCCCGGTGAGCTTCCGGCAACGGAGGAGGATTACCTTCGCTGGTTTAAACAGATTGATGACATGGGAGCGAACGTAATCAGGGTCTACACCGTGCATAATCCGGTCTTCTATTCTGCACTTGTGAAATATAACCGGGATAAAGGTGATGACCCCTTGTACTTCATGCAGGGCATATGGTCACCGGAGGAGCAGCTGATCGAGCGCAAGGATGCGTATGACGAAGAAATCGTCCAGACGTTCAAAGCGGAGATATCGAAGGCTGTTGCTGCTGTCTACGGCGATATCAATGTTGAGGCTAAGCATGGACAGTCGAGTGGCAAGTATAAGGTCAATGCAGGCAAGTACCTTATGGCCTGGCACGTGGGAACTGAGTGGGACCCAACCATGGTCGATAACACTAACACGGTACATAAGGATGTCCCTCGGTATGAGGGGTCCTATTTCTCGGGGACGAAGGACGCAAGTCCTTTTGAGAATTGGCTGGCATCTTTATTGGACCATACGGCTGCCGAGGAGCAGAAGTACGGATGGCAGCATCCGATGACATTTACCAATTGGGTTACAACGGACGTGCTTGAGCATCCGGGTGAACCGCTGTTTGAAGAGGACTTGGTATCTGTCGATGCAAGGCATGTAGAACCGGTGAACTGGGATGCAGGTTATTTTGCCGCATACCATGTGTACCCGTACTACCCGGATTTTTTCCGGACGGACAAAACGCTGCAGACCATTCCTGATGGTAATGGGGGTTACAACACGTACAAAGCCTACCTGCGAAAATTGAAGGCAGCTTTCGAAGATATGCCGATTATGGTCACCGAGTACGGCGTACCTTCATCCATCGGTGTTTCGCACCATGGTCCCGGCGGTAAGGATCAAGGGGGGCATGATGAAGCTGAGCAAGGCTTAGTTAACGTCTCGCTGACCCAGGATATTTACGACGAAGGTTATTCCGGGGCGATCCTGTTCATGTGGCAGGACGAATGGTTCAAGAAGACATGGAATACGATGCCTTTAGAAATACCGGCAGACCGCCGGGCATTCTGGTTGAATGTGCTGACGAATGAGAAGATGTTCGGCGTTCTCGCGATGCAGCCGGGCAAGGTAGAGCAGATCACGATCGACGGGGATCTCAGCGATTGGGATAAAGTTCCCGAAGGGGAAGTCAAGACCTGGTCCGGAACAGCACCGGGCGTCAAGAACATGAAGCTGACTCATGATGAAGCCTACCTGTATATCGGCATGGAACTGGAGGAGGCGTTTGATCCCGAACGTTCCAAACTTTTCATCGGAGCAGATACGATCCCTGGCGGCGACATCCCCAAGAAAGAATTGGCGGGACGAACGCTTACAGGTGGAGCTTTGGAAACTTTGATCCAGTTAGGTCAAGAGGATGAGTCCCAGGTCACCATTGCGCCATCCTACGATTTCCACAGCCGGTTGTACGGCAAAGAGGGGTATTGGATGCTGCCAGGAGAGGAAGCGAAGGGGACCAAGGACGATCCTGTGGTGTCCGGAGGTTCGTTTCATGCCTGGAAGCTGGCCATCAGCCTGCTGATGAATCCGCCGGATACCCGCTTCTCCCATCCGTTTGTGGATGAAAGAGTAGGGATGCTGAAACGGGGGACCAGCGATCCGCAATCTCCGGATTTTAATTCTCTAACGGCCTGGCAGTATCAAGACAGGTTCGTGGAGATGAGAATTCCATGGATGCTGCTTGGGTTCGGGGATCCGAGTTCGCTGCAGGTGCTGGATTACAGCCCGCTTCAAGATAAGCGTACATTCAGCACGATAACAGCGGAAGGGATCCGGCTGGCTCCGTGGATCGCGCAGCGATCTGAGAATAACGGGCAGTCAGCATCAGGATCGGCAGAGTCCATCAACCTGGAGGAGATTGAACCTTATACTTGGGAACTATGGGAAGCAACCAAGTACAGTGAACGATTAAAACAAAGCTATTATGATATGCAGGACATATTCACCCGTCTGTCTGAAACGGAGCGGAAACCAGATGCTAAATAAAAGGAGGAGCCATCGGATATGTTTTCAAATTTAGAAATGGCATACGTCTTTGTCTATGTATGTCTCGGCCTTATTGCAGCCGGCATTATCCTGTTGTTCCAAATGAAGATCAAGCACAATGCTGTACAAAGAGAAACGGAACGCTTAACAGTAAAACATCATGACTATTTTGTGTATGTCCAGAGTCATCTGCATGACGATACGAAGCTGGTGCTCCCGCCCGGCAAATTGACTTCGGCTGAGCGCCGGGTCATTCAAGCCAAGTTTATCGAGTGGATCGAGCAATTCAAAGGGGACGCCAGAGACAAGCTACTGCGCTTATGCCGGGAAGCCGGATTTGTGGAAGAGGAGGTTCGGGCATTATCCAGCCTGCGGAAAGACCGTCGTATCGAGGCGGTCTACCGCCTTGGAGGGATGCGTGCGGAAGAGGCTGTGCCGCAGCTTCAGCAGCTGATGAACCGCACCAAATACGGCCCGATGACCATCATCATTGCGCGGGCGATTGCCAAAAGCGCAGTTCAGTCACAGCAGATTCGAGAGATGCTGTCCAAACTGCTGTCCTACGATAAAGCCATTCATCATATGGCTGCCGATATTTTGCTTGAAACCCGGCTGGATTCGGCCAGCCTCATGCGCAAGCTCTTGGATGATCCCGATCCTGGACTGGTCAAGGTATCGCTTGTAGCCATGTGGGGGCAGGCCATTCCGGCTGTCGTGCCGGCACTCGATCGACTGGTCGGATCCGAGGAGAAGGACGTACGTGCGGAGGCGGTCAAGCTGTATCTTGGCTCCTATCCGGCACTGAAGGATGATACCATTGCGGAGCTTATGAATGATCATGAGTGGGAAGTACGTGCCGCAGCGGCCAAAGCGCTGGGACGACTGCACGCCGCAGGCAGCATTCCGATTCTGGCTTCCGCCTTGAAGGACGAGAATTGGCATGTGCGCAACAACAGCGCGGAGAGTCTTGCGATGTTGGGAGAACAAGGTTTCGAGACCTTGTGCCAAGCCGCCCTGACAGGAGAAGGTCCAGCCAGGGAAACGGCCTTGTACCGGATCGAACGGATCATGTCCAACGAAGGCGAATACGAGCAAGTCGAACAAATGGTGGCATTTAACAAAAGAAAACTGGTGTACGATCGTTATTTCGGTATTCAAACGAACAAACGGATCAGCACGGTTGCAGGAGTAGGAGGAGATTACACTGCTTAGAGATATCCTGCTCACTTACGGGATGGTGGCGATTTATTACGTCATGATCGTTAGCGCGCTTTATTTTGTAATTCTGATGTTTTCTTTCAGAAATATTAAGGATATTTTCAGACGCGCCACGTATTCCAAATACAATACGCTCTCGGGTTCAGAACTGGTTCCATCGGTATCTTTGCTGGTTCCGGCCTACAACGAAGAGCTCACTATCGCGGAGAATGTCCGCTGTCTGATGACGCTGAACTATCCAACCTATGAGGTCATTGTCATCAATGACGGATCCTCCGACGAAACGCTGAAGGTGCTGATTGAGGAGTATGGTTTGACGCTGCTTCCCAATCCGGAGATTCGCGGCAACATCAGCACGAACAAGGTTCGCGGCATTTATTATAATCCGCAATACCCTCAGCTATATCTCATTGACAAAGAGAATGGCGGTAAGGCGGATTCGTTGAACGCGGGCATTAACCTGTCCCGTTATCCGCTGATTTCTTCCATCGATGCGGATTCGTTGCTGGAGAAGGATGCACTGATCCGGATGGCCCGCATGTACATGGAGAATCCGGAGGAAACGGTGGCTATCGGCGGAGATGTTCGGATCGCCAATGGTTGCGTGATTGAGAACGGAGAGGTTAAGGACGTATCCTTGCCGCGCCGGATATGGCCGATGTTTCAATCGATCGAGTATTTAAAAGCTTTCCTGGGAGGACGAATCGGGTGGAGCCATTTTAATGGACTCATCATCGTCTCGGGAGCCTTCGGCTTGTTCCGGAAAGATTATGTCATCGCGGTGGGCGGCTATCGGGGTGGCTACCCCGGCGAAGATATGAACATCATTATCAAACTGCACCGCTATATGCTGGAAAATAAAATCAAGTACCGCGTTTCCTTTTGTCCGGAAGCGGTGTGCTGGACGCAGGCGCCGGACAGCTACAACATTCTGTCCAATCAGCGCAAGCGCTGGGGACGGGGAAACTTGAAGAACATGATCGAGAACCGCGATATGGTGTTCAATCCGAAATATAAAGTCATGGGCATGTTGACGATGCCCTACAACGTTATTTTTGAAGCGTTAAACCCTTACTTCAGAATTACGGGCCTTCTGGCTCTGCTTGGATATGTATTGCTGGATATGACAAATTGGCATGTGCTGGTCGTGTTTGGACTCGTCAATTTTTTAAGTGGGTACCTGCTCAGCGTGGGAGCTCTCATCCTGGAGGAGATGGCCTTCCGCCGGTATACCAAATTGTCCGATCTGGTGAAGATGCTCCTCTTCTCGGCACTCAAATTTGTGGGATACCACCAGTTAGGCGTGCTGTGGAGAGTACAGGGGCATATTCAATATCTGCAAAACAACAATTCATGGGGGACCATGACCCGGCAGAGCTGGAAAGATAAGAACGAGGCTGCCTGACTTCAAGGCCCGGTTCATATGTAACAGCATCAAAATATAAAGAGAGGTGGGACCTACAGTTATGTCTCAATCCGCAACATTGCAACGCGTGCAGGCCGTAGATTTTTACGGCCGCCTGGAGGAGGAAGTGAGAAACCATAGCCATGGAACAGCATTGCTGTTTCTGTACTGTGCAGGCAATCTGTCCGAGACGGAGGCTGGGCTGGCAGAGGTTCAAAGTTTTGTGGATCAGCTGTCCGGCGTGAACGGTGAGGTACTGCAAGACACCCAAACCGGTGTAATGGCCGTTACCTTGCCTGGATATTCGCTGGATGCCGCCCATTATCAGGCATTGCTCCTGAAGCAGCATCTGCAAGGCCGTTTGGAGCAAGCAGATCCGCGTATTACGCTTGCCGCGCTTACGGAAGTGCCATCAGCGCTGACGTTGAAGCAGATGGCGGAAGCGACCAAGCTCAGCACCTCTTCGGATATTCATATATTTACGCAGGAGGAAGCAGACAGCGGTCAAAACCGCATTCTCATCGTGGATCAAGATGCCACGGTGAGGGAGTTTTTACAGATCCGCTTAGCCATGCAAGGTTATGAAACGCTTGAGGCCGTTGACGGTTTGGAGGCGCTGGATCTCATCCCGAAATGGGAGCCGGATCTTGTGCTGACCGAGCTCAACCTGCATGGCATCGACGGCCTGCCTTTCATCCATCATATCCAGCAGCTGGATATGAAGGAGCCGCCGAAAATTGTAGTACTAACGGAGAAACGAGTGGAGCAAACGATCAGCCAATGCTTCCAAAACGGGGTGGATGATTATGTAACCAAACCGTTCTCGCCGGTGGAACTGGATGCCCGCATCCGCCGCTGCCTTCATTAAACACATCGTTACTAACGCTTCTAGTTTGATGAGAATTAATGAATGTTGAATGATACGTGATTAGTTGAGCTGAGAGGTTCTTTAATCGCAAGGAGAGAGTTCAACAAAACGAGGTCTGTCTTTTGGCGAATAGGCAAAAGAAATAGACGAATAGACTAAACATCCGATGGAGGTTGAATACTTGTGAATGAGGAATATGAAACTTTATTGAGTGCCATTGAGAATAAGAAAGCCGTTCTGGGTGTTGTGGGACTGGGCTATGTAGGATTGCCGCTGGCTGTGGAAATGGTAAGACAGGGATTCACGGTCATCGGTATCGATCTGGATTCTGACAAAATTGACCGCATTTACCGCGGCGAGTCCTATATTAGTGACATCTCGTCCGAAGAGCTTGCGGCATGCATGGAGACCGGACGCTTTAAGCCGACAACGGATTACAGCATGATTGCTGTGATCGACGCCGTCAGCATCTGCGTGCCGACGCCGCTCAGCGAGAATCAGGACCCGGATACATCCTACATTACAATGGTAGTCGATCAGCTCAAACGCTTTATGAAGCCTAACCTGTTAATTACACTGGAGAGCACGACTTATCCGGGAACCACGGAGGAGCTGATTCAGCAGCCGATTGAGAAGCTCGGTTATAAGGTCGGCCAAAACTTCTATCTGTGCTTCTCGCCGGAACGGGTCGATCCATCCAACAGCCGGTTCAATACCCGAAATACGCCGAAGGTCATCGGAGGAACGACGGATGCCTGCCTAAAGCTGGGTGAAGCGTTATACAAGCAGTATGTGGAGACGGTGGTGCCCGTCAGCAACCCGAAAGTTGCGGAAATGTCCAAACTGCTGGAAAATACGTTCCGCAGCGTGAATATTGCCTTTGTCAACGAGATGGCCATGATGTGTGACCGCATGGGCATTGATGTATGGGAAGTGATCAATGCAGCGGCAACCAAGCCGTTCGGATTTATGCCATTCTATCCGGGACCGGGCATCGGCGGCCATTGCATCCCGCTGGATCCCATGTATCTGTCCTGGAAGGCCAAGGGCTTCCGCTTCTACAGCAAATTTATTGAGCTGGCACAGTCCACCAACGATAATATGCCTTACTATGTGATCAACAAGACGGCTACGATTCTGAACGAATATGCCAAATCGATCAAACGCTCCAATATCCTGCTGTTAGGCATGGCTTACAAACCGGACATCAGCGATTTGCGTGAATCCCCGGGCCTTGAAGTATATGAACAGTTCAAGGAAAATGGCGCCTATGTGGATTATTACGATCCGTATGCCCACAGCTTCGTGGATATGCAAGGCGGAACGGTACGCAGCGTGGAGTATGATCTGGCGAAATTCAGCCGTTACGACTGCATCGTCCTCATTACAAACCACAGCAATCTGGATTATCATTCGATCGCTTCGACCGGCGTGCCAATCTTAGATACACGAAATGCATTTAAAGCGTTCGCCGAGCCTCATATCTACAAGATCGGCCATTCCGTTCAGCATGTAGCTGAGCCGGGTGAGGCTGTCTTGATCTGATGAAATGGACGAGAAGAATGAGGCCTATACATGCAAAAGCGAAGTGGATCATTCTGGTTGCCGGCATCTGTCTTTTGCTGCTGATCCTTTTTCTTCTCCCGTCAGGCAAGGTGAATCAGAACAAGGCTACATGGCTGTGGGATGCAAGTCTGATCCGGAGTGAAACGGAGGAGATTGTAGCCTTTAGCGGCAGGGAAGGCATTACAACGATCTTTTTGCAGATTCAACAAGAGGTGACGGACGAAGAATACCGCCATTTTGTAGCTGCGGCTCATCAGCAGGGGATCAGCGTCCATGCCTTGAACGGTCAGCCGGATTGGGCTTATGAGGAAGGCCGGCGACAAGGGATGGAGCTGCTGGCCTGGCTGGAAGCGTACAATCGGACGGCTGCGCCGGAGGAGAAATTCGAGGGCGTGCAGTTCGATGTTGAGCCCTATGTGCTCCGAAGATGGGGTCGTGAACAGGCACAGGTGGTGGAAGAATGGAGCGCGAACATGGAGGTTTGGGTGCAGGAGGCAAAGCGTCAGGGGCTAACGTTCAGCGCCGCCGTTCCTTTCTGGCTTGACTCGATACCTGGCCCCCGCAGCGCGGATGCCGATTCGTTCAGCCGCTGGATGATTGAGAATACGGACGCGATTGCCGTTATGGCGTACCGGGACAGCGGGGAGCAGATGTATGAATTGTCCAAGGAAGAGCTGGAGCAGGCCGACGAACTCGGCAAGTCTGTCTGGATCGGCATGGAGCTTGGGGATACGGAGGAAGGCGAGCATTTGACCTTTTATTCTAAGAGCGAGCAGGAGATGGAGGACGAAGCTCTGCGTGCCGCCAAACTTGGCAGCGACCATAACTCCTTTGCGGGACTGGCCGTCCATCACTACCAGGCTTGGGTTCACAAACGAACCGCGATGGCTGGGGAAGAGCCTTGATTTGAATGAGGTTCAATAGCGATTTTCAGGTTAAATGGTAACAACATGAGCAGCATGTACAACATGAATCATTCACAATTCAACGTACCTTCGAGAGTCTTAAGAGACTTTCGGAGGTATTTTTTTTGTCTGACAGTGGGCCAGGTCCCGGTTAAATCGGAAATGTTTAGAAATTGTATAGAACTGAATTCTATAATGTGAATCATCGAGCGGCAGGGAGTAAAAGCATGTTTAGAAAAAAACATGGGCAACGGATTACATAAGCTGGACGACCGGGGTTCCTTATTGTAATTCAAAGTTATGAAAATGATGAAAATCCATGAATTTTTCCAAAATGTTATAGCAATTATGATAGGTTGGTGTTATATTCAATTGGTTTATTCAGGAAGGGCTTTGATAAAAACCCTGATTGAAATTTTAAAAGGAGTATCCAGATGAAAAGAGATTTTAGTAAAACCCGAATGTTATACATGCTAATAAGAATGACCGGACTGTTGTTAACCCTGGCGTTACTGGGTGGTTGTGGTCTTTTTGGTGGTAAGCAAGCTCCCAGCGATGAAGCGGGCGGTTCGACAGCGACAGTTCAAAAAGTGGAACGGTATACGGGAGAAAAGAGTAGGGAAATCCCGTTTGTTTACACAGCCAGGAAAGAATTGGCGCTCACCTTTAACGGCATGGGCGATAAAGCGACCATGATGGCCCTGATCGATGAGCTGGATGCCTATGGAATCAAGGCGACCTTCTTTCTTCCGGGGATCCGTGTGGCGGAGGAACCAGACATTGCGGATGCCATTTTGTCCAGAGGTCATGAAATTGAGAACAATACGCTCAATCAGCTCGATATGAATCAGCTTGATTACGATCAGATCTATAAGGAAATCAAACTCGCGAACGATATCATTGAGCGGGAAACGGGCGTCCAGCCCCGCTATGTGCGGACACGCTCGGGCGATTATCCGGATGAAGCGCCGCTGGCAGCTGCACATCTTGGAATGAAGGCCGTTGTAAGTTACAACATTAATCCCAAGGATCGCAATATGCAGAGCGCAGAAGAGATTGGAGAGTATGTGACCAGGTACATCTCCAGAGGCGGCATTATTTCCATGAATACCGATGTCAATCCGGAAGTGGTTTCTTCTATTAAATACATAGCTCAGGCCGTGGACGATATCGGATATCAATTGGTTACGCTGGATGAGCTGGTGCGCAATGGCGGCGTGCGAAAACCGCTCGAGTTAATTCCGGGATACGACGCTGCTAGAATGAACCCGGATTATGAACAGGCGAAATATGAACTGGTTTATAAAGTCAATACGAACAAAAAAGAGGTTGCCCTGACCTTTGATGATTTCGGAAGCGACAAAACGGTAACCCGCATCCTTGATATTTTGGAGGAGCATGATGTGAAGGCCACCTTCTTCCTGCGGGCCAAAGGAGTGGAAAGCAACCCGAATTTGGCGCGGGCGATGGTCGAAGGCGGACACGATGTGGCCAATCATTCCTACAGCCATCCCGTCGTTACATCGTTAACGCCGGAAGAGCTGCAGCAGGATGTCGTCAAGGCCCACCAGGTTATTACGGAGGCCATACAGCAGCAGCCTGTCATGCTGTTTCGCCCGCCGACCGGCGTGGTAGATGACGAACGGGCCAAAGCGCTGGCGGCTGCCGGTTACCCCGCCATTGCAATGTATGATGTGACTACGCTGGATTGGGATATTTCCAACAGTGCCGACGATATTGTGAACGGAGTTATGACCAAGACACAAAAGGGAAGCGTCATTCTGCTCCATATGCTGGATGACATTCATACCATTGAGGCCCTGCCCAGAGTACTCGAAGGGTTGAAGAATAAAGGATATACGTTTGTAAAAATGGCGGACATGATGCAGCTGCAGGACAAAGCCGCAATGGAGATGGAATAAGATGGAATTATATGTGAATATGTTGGACCGCGTTGACAAATTAGCGGTTGTCGGTCTTGGGTATGTGGGCCTGCCGCTGGCGGTCGCATTCTCAAGAAAGCTGGATGTCATCGGCTTCGATCTGAGCGAGGCCAAGGTGCAGCAGTACCGCAGCGGATTCGATGCTACTGGTGAGATCGGGGATACTTCGCTTGCGAACTGCTCGGCGTCCTTCACCTCGGATCCGGACAAGCTGAAGGAAGCGCGCTGCTTTATTGTCGCCGTTCCTACACCCGTAAAAAGCGGAAACGTCCCGGATCTGAAATTCGTGCGCAATGCCAGCCGATTGGTCGGCCGCGCATTGACCCGGGGAGCGGTTGTTGTGTATGAGTCAACGGTTTATCCGGGCGTAACGGAGGAGGTTTGCATTCCGATTCTTGAAGAAGAGTCCGGCCTGCGCCTGGGCGAGGATTTCAAGGTGGGGTATTCCCCGGAACGAATCAATCCCGGAGACCAGGTACACCGACTCGAGACCATCGTGAAAATCGTGTCCGGTAATGACCCGGAGGCACTGGAGACGGTTGCCAGCCTATATGAGCTGATTATTGATGCAGGCGTTCACCGGGCGGAAAGCATCCGGGTGGCGGAAGCAGCCAAAGTCATCGAGAATGCCCAGCGCGATATCAATATCGCTTTCATGAACGAGCTCTCCATGCTGTTCAACGAGATGGATATCGATACGAATGCCGTGCTGCGGGCTGCAGAAACGAAGTGGAATTTCCTCCCGTTCCGGCCGGGGCTTGTTGGCGGACATTGCATCGGAATTGATCCATATTATTTGACGTATAAGGCCGAGGATACGGGATATCATTCCAAAATTATTTTGGCCGGGCGGCATATTAATGACGGAATGGGGAAATACATCGCTCAGCATGTCATTAAACTCGCGGTTCGCCAAGGTATCGATCTGATGAGGGCGAAGGTGGCGGTAATGGGTCTGGCCTTTAAGGAAGACTGCCGGGATATCCGCAACTCCAAAGTAATCGATATTATTACGGAGCTGCAGGACTACGGAATTCAACCGATGGTCACGGACCCGCATGTAGACCCGCATCAGGCTTATGAGGAATATGGTATCGAGCTGTCGGACATGAGCGAATTGAAAGACATTCAGATTGCGGTTGTCGCCGTCGCTCACCGGGAGTTCAAGCAGCTTGGGATTGCCGAATTCAAGGACATGTTTAGCTCTGAAGGAGAGAAGCTTCTGATCGACGTGAAGGGAGCTTATCCAAAAACCGAATATGAAGCAAATGGCTTTCATTATTGGAGTTTGTAACGATGGGAGAAAGCAATGAGGATTATAAAAAGAAAGCAACCGAAGAGCACTAAAGAAGTTCTTGCGGTTCCGCGCACGGATAGACGTACTCTTTCCTATGTACCTGACCCGGAGCAGATTCGTCTGAACGCGGACCGGAGAGGCAACCGGGCTGAGCAGCCCGGGGATGATTTGTCCAGCTCTGAATATTTAAACAAGCTGCGTATGCTCAGCTTGCGTTATGAAGCGGAATTTGAAGTATGGATCGTCCCCAAGGGGAAAAAGAAAAAAGCCGGGATTAAGGGACAGGCAGCCGACATTTCGGCCACGGGCCTGCTGCTCAAGCTGCCGGACGCTTCTTCAGGTCTTGAAGTGGGCGACAAGGTAAAAGGCCGATTCCGCATCCCGCCAGGCGCGATGCCGGAAGGTTTCGAATCGGCTGTAAGGATGGATGCAAGCATCGTTCGTCGGGCCACGAATTTGGCAGAATCCGGTGAAGAACATATGCTTGCCTTGGAATTTGAGAAGCCGCTGACTGAATATTTTCAGCGCAAACGGTGGGGATATTCCGTATATTCTGCCAGCGCGTTGATGTTCGTGGCGGTGCTCTTCATCATACTGATGCGGGCCGAGAGCATTATCTATTTTAAATACAACATGGTGCTGTATTTGTACAGCTTAATCGCAGCCCTGTTTTTGCTAACTCGCTATCTGTTTGGGGCATTGTACCGCGATGTGCCGATCCATCCGGATTATACACCAGGGGTTTCGATTATAATCCCCTGCTTCAATGAAGCGGATTGGATTAAACGTACGATTCTCAGCTGTATTAATCAGGATTATCCGGTAGATAAGCTGGAGGTCATCGTCGTAGATGACCGATCGACAGACCAATCGGTGCAGCAGATCAAGGATATGATTGAAGTGATTCACTCCGAGGCGGAGCGTTACGCGACCCGCGAACGCTTGTCCTATACGGTGCTGCCGGAGAATGCGGGCAAGCGGGCCGCCCTGGTCAAGGGCGTGGAGATGGCGAAGCATGATTTGGTGGTCTTCGTGGACTCCGACAGCTTTCTGGACCCGACGGCGATTCGCCACCTCGTTCAGCCTTTTCAGGACCCTAAGATGGGCGGCGTGGCCGGCCGGACGGACGTCGAGAACAAATATACCAATAATATGACGAAGCTGCAGACGGTCCGTTATTATATTGCCTTTCGGATCATGAAAGCGGCGGAGTCCTGGTTTGACAGCGTGACCTGCTTGTCGGGCCCGTTATCCTGCTATCGGAAAGAGCTGATCCTGCAGCATGCGGACGCCTGGCTGAACCAGAAGTTTCTGGGCAGACCGGCCACCTTCGGGGATGACCGAAGCATGACGAACTTTATTTTGAAAACACATCGCACCGGTTACCAGGATTCCGCCATATGCTCGACGATTGTCCCTTCGCAGATGAAGGTGTTCCTGAAGCAGCAGATGCGCTGGAAGCGCTCCTGGCTGCGCGAGTCGCTCCGGGCCGGAAGCTTTATTTGGCGCAAAGAGCCGTTTATGGCATTGTTTTTCTATATAGGCTTAATCGTGCCGATTGCCGCGCCTGTCGTGGTTGCCTATAACTTGATGTACGTGCCGATCGTTCACGGCATTATCCCGGGGACCTTCCTGATGGGCTTGCTGCTGATGGCGCTGCTGATGAGTCTTGCCCACCTGCTGTTTCGCAAGAGCAAGCTCTGGGTGTTCGGCTTCGTGTTCTGTCTGTTCTATGAGTTTGTCCTGTTATGGCAGATGCCGGTGGCCTGGTTTACCTTCTGGAAGTCGACATGGGGGACCCGGGAAACACCGCAGGATATTGAAGCTAGAGAGAAGAAGGAAGCCCGCAAGCGTAAAGGCAAAAAATTCGGATTACCGTTCTGATCGTGTCAAAGCGGTTGAAGTGAGGATGACAAATGGGTAAAAAACAAAAAACAGCCCTCAATGTTCAGCGAAAAAATCGCCGCAAAATCATCAAAGTTACGGCACAGGTCGTTGTATTGGCCGTAGTAGCCGTCCTGCTGGCGGATGCGATTTTCGATTTTCGCACCTATAAGGAGCCGGACAGAGCGGCTTGGCGTCAGGATCAGGGCTTTATTGCGCTATCCTATTTTGGGGTCGGCCGCACCGGGACATCCAAGCTCGTATCCAAGAGCCAGCTGGATGCACAATTGAAGGCTTTATATGAACAGGGCTACACCACGATTTCGCAGCAAGATATTATCGATTATTATCGTAATGGCAAGAAGCTGCCGGATAAAGCGCTGTATCTGTCCTTTGAAGATGGACGGAATGACTCCGCTCTGTTCGCGCAGCCGCTGCTGGAGAAATACAACTATAAGGCCACCTTCCTGTCCTATGCGGACAAAATGGGCAACAGTGAACGGAAATTTCTGCAGCCGAAGGATATGCTGAAGATGACCCGCACCGGTTATTGGGAGCTGGGGACCAACGGCAACCGGCTGACTTATATTAATATTTTTGATCGTGAAGGCCGTTATATCGGCGTTAAGGATGAGGGTGAACTGACCAGCAAATCCAACGTGGAGTATTACAACCACTATTTGATGGATTTCATTCGCGACGAGAACATGATACCGCTCGAGAACCGCGCGGAGATGGAAGAACGGATTCAAGCTGATTATGAGGCGATGAATAAAGTCTACACGGAATCGCTGGGTTATGTTCCAGGGACATATATGATCATGCACGCCAATGCGCTTGGCAGCGGCATGAATCAGCTTGTAGCCGATGCCAATACGGAGCAGATTGAGCAGTTGTTTGGGATGAATTTCAACCGGGAAGGTATGGCTTTCAACTCGCAGGATAGCGATCTTTATAATCTGACTCGGGTCCAGCCTGCTCCTTACTGGTCCACCAACCACCTGTTGATGAAGCTGCACAAGGACCAGGGACAACCTATGCAGTTTGTGCGGGGGGACAAGCAGCAGGCTGACAACTGGGAGCTGCTCGGCGGAGCGGTTGAATTTTCGGATAACCGTTTCGTGGTCACATCGCCTCCGTCTCAGGCAGGGACGGTTTATTTAAAAGGTAGTGAAGAGACTGACGTAACCGTCTCGGCTAAAGCGCTCGGTAATGTGGTAGGACGGCAGTCCATCTATGTCCGTTACGACAGGACCAAGGGCTCTTACGTAAGGCTCCTTCTGGAGAACAATAACGTGGTGGTAGAGCAGAAGCGAGCAGGTCAAGCGCCCGAGGAACTGTTCACTTATTCCCTGCCGAAGGTCGAGTGGGGTGAAGAGGATCTGCAATTCGACAAAGCATCGGTATATACCAAGGAACAGACGCAGGCCGGAGATCGGGATGATGAGAATGAGTATCCGGTCAACATACTTGGCAACCGCTCGTTGGAGATTTCGGTGAAAGGTCATTCCGTGTCGGTGAGTGTCGATCAACAGTTAATTCTGGACCAGCAGCCTGTGGATGTTTCGATTGGCGCAGGGGGCGTGGCGTTTGAATCGCAATATCACGAGCAGAGTGAGAAGGATGATATTTACGACGCTATTTTTGAAGATGTCAACATAACATCTGAGCCTCCGGGCGGCGATCGGAAGCTGCTGTTTACGAACAAGCCGTCCGGACTGACCGGAGTCCTGACAGGCGTGCAGAGAAGTTTGAACCGGGCGGTTGACTGGGCTGTGGAGACCTTTTAAAATTCGGATGGCGTAGGACGTGAACAAGAATGAAGAATCGCAGGAGGAAATGGGCAGGAGCAGTGGTGCTGATGGCTTTGTGCGCTGCTGTCTTCTTCTGGTGGCTGCGCACCGAAGAGCAGGAGAAAGCACTGCAGCCTCAGATACCGCAAACGGGAGTAAAGCTGTCTGCCTGGATTACGGATTGGCAGTGGAGGACGGGCATAACCGATATGGAGCAGCTCGGCAGCGAGCTTGAAGAGATCCATTTTTTTGCAGCCTACTTCAATCATAAAGACGAACTCCATTTTACTTCGGATTTTCGGGAGGGGCTGCCTGAATTTCAGGAGATTTCCCGGAAAGGGGAGCAGCTTCGCCGGGTCCTGACCATCGTAAACGATCGCTTCGATACCGATGGGACGGCGGATCAGAAGGATCCTGAGCTCATCTCCCGGATCGTGGCTACTCCGGAAAGCCGCAGTCTGCATATCGGGCACATTCTGACTGTAGTATCCCAGCATGGCTTTCGTGGCGTCGAGCTGGATTACGAGAAGGTACGCAAGGAAGATTGGGCGAATCTGTGCGCTCTTTACGAGGAGCTGTATGAACGTTTACAAGCGGAGGGTTTCTCTCTTCGAATCGTCCTGGAGCCGGGGATCTCCCAGTCATCCTTGGAGTTGTTGCCGGCAGGCCCGGATTATGTCGTGATGGCCTATAACTTGTACGGAGGGCATAGCGGACCGGGGCCGAAGGCGGATCACGCCTTGATCAGAAAGCTGGCGGACAAACTGCGCGGGATTCCGGGAGACCATGCCATCGCACTGTCGGTTGGAGGGTTTGACTGGGCGAAGAACGGCAAGGTTGTCTCTTTAACGGAAAAGCGTGCGGTGGAGCTGGCGCATTCCATCACGGAAGTGCCGAAGCGGGATTCGTCAAGCGGTGCCCTGTATTTTGAATATACGGACGACCAAGGCATCGGCCATACGGTATGGTATGCAGATGGAATGACCATCGCCGGCTGGATGGATACGGCGAGAGATGCAGGTGTTTCGAAGATTGCGATATGGCGGCTTGGCGATATGGAAGAGGATACGTTGAAACAGCTGAAGGAATACCACCAGCAATTCCAACATAAGTGAATCTTATATGAAAAAGGACATCCCATGGCTCTAAGAAGCCACTTGGGGTGTCCTTTTGCGTAAAGTATGACTAAAGTTGTAATCAGGCAGTCCCTCTGTGCGGATATACGCTCCGAAAGGGGGCTGGATTAATGGATGAGTTTCGAGGCTCTCGCTTTACGGACAAGACCGCCGCTGGCCCGGTTGATCGGTTTCTTGAGCGCAATCCCGATCATCAGCGCAATTGCGGCAAAGATCAGCATGAACAGGACATCCCGGATGACAATATCCCATAGAATGCCGCCAACGGCTTCCCGCATCATGCTAATGGCGTAGGTGAACGGCAGATAAGGATGCAATGCCTGGAAGAAGGGCGGCGTCATCTGGATCGGGAACGTTCCGCCCGCGCCCGCGAGCTGCAGCACGAGAAGTACGATGGCCATCGCTTTTCCGACATTGCCGAATACGGACACCAGCGTATATACAATCAGCATGAAGATGGAGCTGATCAGCAGCGCAAACAGGATGAACCAGCCCGGATTCACCACATAGGTCCGCAGCAAATAGATATCACCCAGGGTGACGAATAGCGCTTGGAACAGGGCAATGGTGAGAAAGGTTAAATAGCGTCCGAAGTAAACCTCGATGCTGCGGAAGCTTCTCTCTTCCTCATGAACCTCAACGGAGAGCAGGGAAACGAGCAGCAGGGCACCTACCCACAAGGATAAAGTCGTGAAGAAGGGAGACATGGCGGACCCGTAGTTCGGAATCGGATACAGGCGATTCTCTTCCAGCGTTACAGGCTCGGCAAAAAACTGGCTTTCGAGCTCGAAATTATTTTGAAGCAAATCAATGACCTCTTGAATATCACCCTCAGCTTCCATCTCACGGAGCCGATTCGCCAGCTGCGTAATCCGAAGCTCGGCCTCCGGCAGACGGCTTTGGGCAAGCTGCACTTCTTCTCCGCCTACTTTGAGACCTTTCCGGGCGTCTTTGAGCAAATGCTGAATGTCGGGGACGCTGGCAAGCGCCTGGGTCAGCTCCTGCTGCACACGCTTGGCCGTGTCTGCGCCCTTGGTGAAGGCTTTGCTTATCGCAGGACCGATCTCCGTATCGTATCGGCTTAACAGCGTGTTGGTCAGTCCCGTAATGTCATCGTTCAGCTTCTTCAACTTATCAATGGAATCCGCGGGCGCTTCTTCTCCCCGTTCCACGGCTTGGGCTATCGTTTGGAGCACGGATTGAGCTGAGGTCCATCGTGCGGCAATATCCTCGAGCTTGGCCGCCCCGGCAGCTGCTGCCGGGGAGATGGAGCCCAGCCGCTTGAACAATTGACCCAGCCGGGCTGCTGCTTTCGCTGCGGTCTCTGCGCGTTCCTGCGCAGCGTTCAGGCGGCTGGCAAGCTCCTTCGGATCGATATCGGCTTGCCCCAGAGCGTCCAGCACTTGCGAGAGCGCACCGGTGGTTGCAGCCAGTACCTCCAAGTCCTGACGCAGAGTTGGCTCCAGCGATTTGGATGCACCGGCGGCCTGATTCGCGAACTCCGCCAGCGCACCGGCCATGGCCTTGCCGTCCGTGGCAATTCCTTCAAGGCGAGGCAGGGCGGCGTCGGCTTGCTGAACCAATCGGTTGGCCAGCTTAATATCCTTTGCGGCTGTGCCCACCGCATCATTGAGCTCCGGAAAGCTTTTTTCGAGCCGGAACAGAAGACTTCGTACTTTATTGATGGCCGGGAGCTGGTTCTCGATCTCAATCCCGAGCGTGTTGAAAATCTCGAAGATGGTGCCGTTGGCGGTTTTGATGAAATTTTTGCTGATTTCCTCCACAACACCGGATGCGCCCTGGGCCGTCACTTTGGGAGAAATGGCGTTGATTTTTTCGTTCGTATAATAGAGGATCTGAGCTTTGACAGGCTCATTGGTCAGCACGGTGCCGATCCGGGCAGAGAAGTTCTCCGGAATAATGATAGCAGCATAATCATTGCCGCGCCGTACACCCTGAATGGCGTTCTCGCGATCATCCGTAAAACGCCACCCCAGCTTCTCATTGTGATGGAGGGACTCCACGATTTCCTTTCCCAGGTTAATGGGCTGATCGCGGAGGGTGGTGCCTTTATCCAAGTTGGCAACGGCAATGGAGATGCCGGAGGTCTGGCCGTAGGGATCCCAGGAGGCCTCAATGTTAAACCAGGCATACAGAGAAGGTAGAATAGCGAGCCCGACGATGATGACACTTGCAGCCCAATTAAGGATGATTCTCTGGATATCGGCAGAATATATGTGGAAGATATTCTTCATGGAGCGCTCCTGTCTTGTACGTAGTTGGTGTTAGTATGCCGCCAAATCCGTGCCAAGATACGAAACGAGCCGATCCTTTATCTCTTCCTTGAAGGTGTGCCATTTGCAGAGCAGATAGCCATCATATCCGCGGCATAAATACTGGACCTGCAGCCCTTCCTCGGCTGTACCGCTCTGGCCATGAATCCGGATGCCGCGCCTTCTCATTTGTTGTTGTAGGAACCAGGCATGATCAGAATATCCTTTTTTAATGAGCTGCAGATTTAAGATATAGAGTTCACCCATTTTCAGTTTAAGGGTCTTGAGAATCTGAATATCCCTCTCGAGAACTGACTGAATGAAGTGATGCAGCAGATAATCTCGGATCAGGGCTTCGTCTTCTAGCGAGGGCGGAGGAGGAGTGGAAGGTTTCATCATAAGAGACACATCCTCAAACATAAATAAATACAAGAACATATGTTCTATATAATACACATGCTATGCCAACAATATACGGCGCGCAACCATTAATTTCTGGTAATTGTTATTTGCCTCCAGTGGATTCATGACGGCATATCGTTTACACTCCTGATAACTGCATTCATCAGGAGGCGATTCATTCATGATTCTTCATAAAGGCGAAATACTGTTCAGGCAAGGAGATAGCGGGGATCATCTATACCACATCCGGAGCGGAATGTTCAAGGTAACCCGTCTCCATCCGAATGGCAATATGGTGCTTTTCAATATTTTATATCCCGGTGAAACGGTGCCGCACCATTCCCTGATCAGCCCGAAGGAGACACATGGAACGGCGATCGCTCTGATCCAGAGCGAAGTGGAGGTCATATCGGCTGATGCGTGGTACCGCCAGCTTGCGGAGGATTCGCAGAAACCGCTCGAGGTTGCCAGATTGCTGCAGGAAAAGGTGCGGTTCATGCAGATGAGGCTGGATCACTTGACGGTCGGAGGACCTGCGGAGCGGCTTGAGCTGCTGATCCAGTGGCTGGACGAGTATTCACAGGGAATACACTTGACCGAGTATCTGACGCAGGAAGAGATCGGACAGCTGATCGGCGTGAGAAGAGAAACGGTAAACCGGCTGCTGCGGGAACAGGGCAAGCATATCTAGTTCGGAATTTTGAGGACGGTATGAACGCCAGGGTACATAGGTTTATAAAATGCGCATGACCAGAACCGGCATATGGTTTTGTTCTTCGCTGAATAATAGTCGACAGCAAGCGTGTTCCATCTAAAAAGGGTGCCTGTCTTTATGCAAGACAGGCACCCTTTGATGGTGTAATACGGTTATTTTAATCTTCCAATGTACCAGCCGGGCCGAAAAATTCATAATGAATCCGGTCCGAAGGTACCTCCATCGATTTCAAATGACTGTTCACGGCTCGCATGAACGGAACGGGGCCGCAGAAGTAGAAGTCCGCCTTGGCATCAACGGTTTTGCGCAGGAAATCAAGATCAATATAGCCTGCTTGGTGACACTGATCCTCCGATTCCGGTTGTTCATAAATGATATAAGAGGTTAGCTGCGGATATTTGGAGGCAAGCGCATCGATGTGAGCTTTCATCGCATGCTGGCTTCCGCACTTGGCCGCATGAATAAAGGTTACGTTTCGGTCAGGCTGTTCCAGCAGCACGGTTTCGAGCATGGCCACCATCGGGGTTAAACCGACGCCGCCGCTGATCAAGACAAGCGGAAGATCGCTGTCCGTATCCAGCGTAAAGGTACCGGCCGGAGCCGTGACCTCAAGAACGGTCCCAACCTCGGCATGGTGGTGCAGCCAAGTGGAGACGACGCCGGCAGGCTTTCCTTCCAACTCATCTTCACGCTTGACCGTAATTCTGTAGTATGGTTGACCCGGTGCGGACGAGAGACTGTAATGACGATTATGATAATAGGCTTCACCTTCGGGTTTCACCCGGAGCGTGATATATTGACCGGGTTGATAAGCGGATATTTCGCCGCCGTCCTGCGGGACCAGATAAAAGGAAGTGATAACGGAGCTTTCTTCCACCTTCCGGTCAATGACAAAATTGCGGTATCCGCTCCAGCCGCCGGCCTCGTTCGCGGCTTGTTGGTACATATCCGCTTCAATGCCAATGAAGACATCGGCAATAGCCCCGTAAGCTTCGGCCCAGGCCTCGATAATTTCCTGCGTTGCAGCGTCTCCCAGCACTTCCTTCATGGCGGCGAGCAGCGTTTCGCCAACGATTGGATAGTGCTCGGGCAAAATGTTTAATGCCCGGTGTTTGTGTCCGATCTGCTTAACAACCGGGACGATCGCTTCAAGACGGTCGATATGGGCTGCGGCGGCGTATACGGCATTGGCAAGGGCAAAGGGCTGTTTTCCTTCTCGTTGATTCGCATGGTTGAATATGTTAAGAAGCTCCGGATGATGATGAAACAATTTTTGGTAAAATGCAGTCGTAATTGCCGTTCCATGTGTTTCAAGAACAGGAACGGTCGATTTAACGACCTCAATCGTATGCTGGCTTAACATGCAGACTCCCCCTGATTCATATTTCGATTTCGTATTCGATTTAAGTATAGACAAGGGAAGAAGGGGTATTTGTGATTTAAGTCACATCGGATTTAGCGAATATGTGAACAGAACGACGAAATTTTATGGAGGGAGTTCTTAAAGCGAGTTTTTTTACATATTTCATATATATATTCCAGTTCATTCTAGCCAGCTGTTTAGCTTGTATGCCAACTGTGTTATAATAATGTAAGCAGTCTAATTAAAACGAGAAAGGATCAGGATACCATGTGTCCCCGAAGGACGAATCCCCAAAGGACGATTTGGAAACGTTATGATCTCTCATACACATAGCTTCCTTCGTAGAGCGAAGTCGGACGTCAGAAGACAAGGACGGTCTCTTACGAAAGGATGGGAACTATGGTTCGAAGGATGAACTCCTCCAGGTTGCCTCTATGTAGAGATTGGCCTATGTCTGACCAATCTACTACGACAAGAGGGATCCTGTATGAGGAAAAGACAAAACAACACAATTATCACCATGTCGGCGATGTTGTTCGGAACGTTTTTAATGGCTTTTACGTATTATCACATTAATTTTCACAATCATTTAACCGAAGGCGGCTTTGTCGGCCTTGCGCTGCTTGGCAAATATGCGCTTGATATTCCGCCCGCATTAAGTATGGTCCTCATGGACATACCGGTTCTGCTGGTTGCCTTATTCATCAAAGGTCGGAAGTTCATTATAAATACCGTTGTTGCGGCGAGCATGTTCACCTTGTTCTACGCATTGATCGAGCGGTATTCCACGCTTGTGATCGATCTGAATCATAACTTGCTGGCAGCCGCGCTGCTGTCCGGTTTATTGACGGGCTTTGGTGCAGGCATCGTGCTCCGTTTTGGCGGAGCGACAGGCGGTGACGACGTGATCTCCGTGCTGTTCAGCGAGTGGAGCGGGCTTAAGGTAGGGACGGTGTTTTTCCTGATGGATGCCGTAGTACTGCTATTATCGCTATTCTACATGCCATTGGTTGAAACCTTATATACTATATTAGCCGTATCGATTGCCGGACAAGTGATCACCATTACAGTGACGTACGGTACCGAGAAAACGGAAAAGAAACCGATTCGGAAGGCGGTCCGTGCCCCAAGCACTCCGGTTACTCCGAAGACAGCGCAGCATACTGTTAGCGGCCGTTCATAAGACGGTCCGACTAAGAGAAGCTCACCCGCATGCAGGGTGAGCTTCTTTCGTATGCTTATGCCCGAATTTTCACTTCTCGTCCTTCGGATGATTCTCATCCCACTCCTGTGCCTTGGCGGTGGCGATAGCGATGGCACGACCTTCATCGTAATCTTCCTCCAGCAGGGCATTGGCAATTTCCACGGCTTTATTCCTCACCCGGGGCTCCAGGTTTTTCATGGATGGCGGATAATCATGTTTGCTCCAAGGCATGTGCAACCCCTCCAGTCATCTGTAATTCGTATGTAATGTATATTACCCCGTGCAGCCAAATTGAATAAGCGGGTTCAATCGTACCAAAAAGTGCATTGCCCTGAAGGGCAATGCACTAGGAAACTTGGATTTATTCAAACAGCTGCAAATACTCGCCGTAGCCTTCCTTCTGCATCTCTTCCTTCGGTACAAACCGCAGTGCCGCAGAATTGATGCAGTAGCGAAGCCCGTTCGGCCCTGGTCCGTCGTCAAATACATGGCCGAGGTGCGAGTCGCCTTTTTTGCTTCTTACCTCGGTGCGGACCATCATATGGGTAAGATCCATTTTTTCCTTAATGTTGTATTCGCGAATCGGACGGGTGAAGCTCGGCCATCCGCAGCCGGCATCATATTTGTCCGTTGAGCTGAAGAGCGGCTCGCCGGATACGATGTCCACGTAAATGCCTTCCCCGTGATGGTCCCAGAACTCATTGTGGAACGGAGGCTCGGTTGCGTTATTCTGGGTCACTTCATATTGGATCGGTGTCAGGCGCTGTTTAAGCTCGGCCGGATCTACCGGATCCGACCAGTGCTGCTCAATGAAATCCTCGCGTCCTGAACCTTTGCGATAGCGTTTGTAATGGCTTGGGTTTTTCTTGTGATAATCCTGATGATATTCTTCAGCTTCATAGAAAGTGCTGGCGGGGATGATGGGCGTTACGATCGGTCCATCGAATCGTCCGCTGGCAGCTACGGCTTGCTTGGATTGTTCCGCAAGTTCACGCTGCTCCTCCGTGTGGTAAAAAATAGCAGTCCGGTAAGATGTGCCCCGGTCATGGAATTGTCCGCCCTCATCCGTAGGATCGATTTGCTGCCAGAAGAGCTCGAGCAGCTTTTCGTAAGGGAATACTTCCGGGTTATACGTGATTTGAACAGCCTCGTAATGACCTGTTGTATCAGAGCATACCTCTTCATAGGTCGGATTTTCCTTATGGCCGCCCGTATAGCCGGAAACGACCTTCAGAATGCCCGGCAGCTCATCAAAAGGAGAGACCATACACCAGAAGCAGCCTCCCGCAAAGGTAGCCAATTCACTTGGGGTTGAACGATTATTCATCTATTATCCCTCCATCGTTATAACATATAAATGTAAGTCTTACTCTATATTATAATCATTTTGGTCAGGGAAACCAAAACTATGCTCCGTTTAAGCCGGTCTCCCTTTATACCACCGGATAGCGGCCAGACACAAAGCGGTAACCAGCATAAGTCCGCCTGCGATACCCGCGAAGAGGAGCGGATGATCGGAAAACCCGCTGCCCAGCCAGGCATACAGGAGAATCGCGGGGATTTTACCGATGGCTGAAGCGGTTGTGTACGTCCAGAATGGAATGGATGCGACGCCGGCATAAATATTGACGGCCATTTGCGGTATGATGGGCAGTAAGCGCGCGAGCAGGATCGACTGAAAGGGCCGCCTTTCTACCAGGGCTGTAAACCTATGGATAGCCGCGTATTTGCCAAGCAGTCGCCTGCCGGGCTCCTGGTACAGGGACCGTACTGCCGCATACAGGATGACGGCCGCTATCGTTGTTCCGAACCACGCAATGGCTGCAGCCCAGAGTGTCCCATATGCATAACCGAGAATAGCGATAATGACTTTATAGGGCGCAACGGGAAATAAGGCAAGCAGGGCTGCCAGCAGGATCATCAGGTAGAGCGGGGGATTTTCTCCCAGCCAGTCCATGATTTCATGTCTGTATGCAAATGCCAGTATCAGGGCTGTGGAATAAATTGCGGGTATGATCCATCTCTTCATGTACAATCCTCACTTTGCGATAGTCAAAGTCAACCAGAATAGCACCATGATAGCAAAAAAACAGGACTGCTGCCCATATTTCGGACAGCTAAGCATTCGATTTCGGTGGGGAAAATTGAATATACAAGCGATTTTTCAAATGTTATAATATGCCCAATCGAATAGTTCCCAAAGGGGAGTAGCTTCATAAGAAAACCCTCCATCGTGGCCTTTCAAGGATGAGCAACCTCGATTCAAAGGTAGGTTTTCTTGCGATATAGAATTTCATGGGTTCCGCTGATAACTTATAAATTCTATATCGTAAGTAAAGTCGTCATTACGGGATCAACCATCCCCGGCTTTATTGGCAACGATTATGTTGTTTAGCGAGACCTTTGCCTGATTTCTTTTATGAATGAGGTGGAGGTCTATTTTCACGTCCAAAAAACGCTGTAGACCTTGTAATCTAAGGGAACAGCGTTTTTTTTGGTGGAGGACATCGGTAGGTGTAAACCTAAAGAAAATGTATAAAGGATGGGAGAAGCATGGATATAATGTCGATGGATTTTTGGATGGCACTGCTGTCGATTGTCCTCATTGACCTTGTGTTGGCAGGCGATAACGCGATTGTTATCGGGCTTGCCGCTCGTAATGTCCAGAAGGAGGACCAGAAGAAGGTCATCCTGTGGGGTACCGTCGGTGCGATTGTGATTCGTATCGTGGCCACACTTCTCGTTGTACAGCTCTTAATGATCCCCGGCTTGCGATTGATCGGTGGTTTTGCCCTGTTGTGGATTGCCTACAAGCTGATGGTGGATGAGAAGCAGCATGAAATTTCCGCTGGCAACCAAATGTGGGCGGCAATCCGTACGATTATTATTGCGGACGCGATGATGGGACTGGATAACGTGCTTGCTGTAGCTGGCGCTGCTGGCGAAAGCTTCATGCTGGTTATTATCGGACTTGCAATTTCGGTACCCATTATGGTGTGGGGCAGTACCATTATCCTGAAGTTGACGGATCGCTTTCCTATTATCATCACGATCGGTGCTGCCGTGTTAGCCTGGACCGCATCGAAGATGATTGTGGAAGAGCCGATGATTCACAGCTGGTTCGCCAATGGCGTTCTGAAGTATGGTTTTGAAATTCTTGTTATTGCCATTATCATCAGTCTTGGAACTTGGATGAAGAAGAATGACCAAAAAGCGAAGAGCAATCCGGTGCAGGTCAAGATGGTTGACTAGTTTAGACTTTGTCTGAGCGCAAGTAAACGGTATAATGTCTTCATGAACGAAGAGAGCTCCGAAGCCCTTTTCGCATGAGGAGGGGTAACACATGGAATATACGGAAAAATCCGTAGAAGAACGGATTGCGGAGTCGTACCGCCAGGACGAGGATATGATGATCCTCGTGTTTGCCCAGTGGTGTGTGAATCACGGACTTGACCCAGCGGAACTGTACCGTAAGGCATATCCGAATCAGCCGGACAATGAGCGGCTGGCCCGGGTGCTGGAATTAACGGTGCCCAAGGAAGAAGCTGGTGAAATACCGGATCAGACCCTGCTTGGCGTCCTGTCGTTATTCGGAAATGAAGACTTGGCTATCGTTGTATCCGAGGCAGCGGCCACGCTAGACCGTGATAAGAAGTAATTTTGGAATCATGGAATATATTACATGTGATTCAAGAAAGAAGCGGGTCGATCAAGGAAAAACCTTGGTCGACCCGCTTTTTTACTGTACAGATGGCACGATCAGTTCGACGTTCGGCTGGCCATGCGGAATTGTTTGGGCGAAACGCCGAATCGGGAGCGGAAAACGCGGTGAAAATAAGTATAGTTGGCAAAGCCGGACGTTTCGGCGACATCCTCCAGCGAGAGAGGACTAAACACAATCCGTTCCTTGGCCATGCTCAGGCGAACGTCCATTGTGTATTGCATAATGGTGGTGCCGAACGCTTCTTTGAACAGATGGACTGCCCGAGAGACACTAATGCCGACATGGGCCGCGACGTCCTCCAGCTTGAACATCGAGGAGGCATTCTCTTCAATGTAATTTTTCATGCGATAGGCCAGATACGTCTTTGGTGTGGTCGATGGCTGCTCCGATAACAGGCGGTCCACTTCGAGGCACAGAATCCGCACCGTGTAATCCGAAATCTCCGGATAAGGATCCGATACACGACGCTGCTCCAGCAGAATTTGCCGAAACAGACTCAGGTAACGCTCTTCCAGTGGAACCCGAATTTTGGTTGGGCGTTTCTTGGAATTCCACCACGCGTCAGCCCAGGGACCCTTGAAAAAAATATGGTAATCTCCGCTTTCGATGGTTAACTCACCCAAAGCGTTATATTCGTCATCTATTCGGAGTTCATAGGGTTGTCCTGGCGTGAAGATCAACAGATCCCCTGCTTCAACGAGTGACAGCTCGCCATCAATTTTGGCACGGCATTTGCCGTCGGTCTGCCATCGCATCAGGTAGGTGTCGAAACCGTCAGCCAGGGACATCTTGAAAGGTTTACGATGAAATGAGAAATCCGCTGCTACGACTTGGTTGGAAAGATTTGAATCCATTGCTAAAGTCCCCTTTGAAGAATAAGAAAATAATGACCAGATTGTTCATGTTTTAATCATATTCTTCATTTTAAACGAAAGCATAAAAGAATACCATGGTACTAGTCCGAGCACATCTAAAACACTCAAGGAGTGACAGCGATGAAAAAAATGAAAGCAGGTATAATTGGCTGCGGAAACATCAGCGGCGTATACTTCACGAACTTAAAGAACAGCCCTTGGGTTGAAGTCGTGGCATGTGCTGACCTTATTCCGGACAACGCGAAGAAGAAGGCCGAAGAGTTCAACATCCCGAACGTGTATACAGTTGAGGAGATGCTTGCACAGACTGACATTGAGTTTATTATTAATCTGACCATTCCGGCCAGCCACGCCAATGTGGATATTGCCTCGCTGGAAGCAGGGAAGCATGTTTACAGTGAAAAGCCGCTGGCGATTACCCTTGATGAAGCCCTACGGGTGCTAAATATGGCAGATCAAAAAGGACTTCGCGTCGGCTGCGCGCCCGATACGTTTCTGGGCTCCGGCGTACAGACGGCCAAAGCCGCGATTGAATCCGGGCTTATTGGCAGACCTGTTGCCGCTACGGCGTTTATGATGGGTTCAGGACCGGAAGCTTGGCATCCTAATCCTGAATTTTTTTACGCGTCGGGCGGAGGTCCAATGATGGATATGGGTCCTTACTATGTATCGGCTCTCGTAGAGCTGCTTGGTCCTGCAAGCCGGATCAGCGCGTCCACCGGCATCCAGATTCCAGACCGCGCCATCGGCTCCGGTCCGCTCCAAGGAAAACCGATCACGGTTCAGACCCCAACACATTTAGCAGGGACGCTGGATTTTGAGAACGGTGCCATTGCAACCATGATTACAAGTTTCGATATCTTTGGCGGATCGAACCTGCCCTGGATCGAAATCTATGGCACGCAGGGAAGCCTCAGTCTCGGGGATCCGAACTACTTTAACGGCGAAGTGAAGCTCCGGAAGCACGGCTCCGAGGAATGGGAGCTGCTTGACCCCGCATTTGAATGCGGGAAGAACGAGCGGGGGCTTGGTATCAACGATATGATCCAATCGATTCATGAGCAGAAGGACCATCGCGTGAGTGCCCGTCTGGCATACCACGTCCTGGAGATTATGCAGTCGTTCCAGCAGTCTTCGCTGGAGGGCCGACATATCGTTCTGCAAAGCACATACCGCTACGGCAAACTTCCGGCGCCGCAGCAGGCAAACATGTCGGAATAGCGAACTGGCAGCCCGGTTCATATTCTTGTACACTGGTTATGAACGACATGCAAACCAGCTTCTGACGGATCTGACAGGGTTTTTGAGTTCTTGGAAATGGTCCGCATGAAAGCGTTGCACTAATATTTGGAGAGTTTCCAAAATGATCAAATGCCTATGGGGAGGAAATGGACATGTCGAAAACGTTGAAGATCGGAATTATCGGTTGCGGGGGAATCGCCAACGGCAAGCATATGCCGAGCTTGAAGAAGCAGGCGCAGGCGGAACTGGTCGCTTTTTGCGACATCGTAGAAGAGCGTGCGCAGAAGGCGGCTGCTGAGTACGGGGTTGAAGGCGCAAAAGTGTACACGGATTTCAGAGAATTGCTGCAAGACGGCAGCATCGATGTTATCCATGTATGTACGCCGAACGATTCTCACTCCGAGATTACGGTAGCATCCCTTGAAGCCGGCAAGCACGTGATGTGCGAAAAGCCTATGGCGAAGACCGTTTCCGAAGCCAAAGCCATGCTGGACGCCGCAAAGCGTACAGGGAAAAAACTTACCATCGGTTACAACAACCGTTTCCGCGACGATAGCATGTATCTGAAAGGCGTCTGTGAGGAAGGCGAGCTGGGCGAGATCTACTACGGTAAAGCGCTGGCTGTTCGCCGCCGCGCCGTTCCGACCTGGGGCGTATTCCTTGACGAAGAGAAGCAAGGCGGAGGTCCGTTGATCGATATCGGTACCCATGCACTGGATTTGACCTTGTGGCTGATGGACAACTACAAGCCGAAGAGCGTGCTGGGATCCACGTTCCATAAACTTGGTCAACGGGAGAATGCGGCGAATGCGTTCGGTCCTTGGGATCCGAAGGAGTTCAAGGTAGAGGATTCGGCATTCGGGTTCATTACGATGGAGAACGGCGCAACGATTATTCTGGAATCCAGCTGGGCCCTTAACGTCGTTGAGACCGGCGAAGCCAAAGCCGTGCTGGCGGGTACAGAAGGCGGAGCTGACATGAAGGACGGTCTGCGTATTAACGGCGAGAAAATGAGCAGATTGTATGAAACCAAAGTCGATTTGAATGCCGGCGGCGTAGCGTTCTATTCCGGCTCCAAGGAAAATGATGCGGACCGGGAAGCCAGAATGTGGCTGGAGGCCATTATTGAGGATAAGGACCCTGTGGTTAAGCCGGAGCAAGCGTTTGTTGTAACGCAAATTCTGGAAGCGATCTATGAATCGGCGAAGACAGGAAAAGCGGTTTATTTCGATAACTAAATCTTGCAATCCCTACTAATATTAAGGTAAACCAGGAGGTATACAATGAAATTAGGCGTATTTATGGTATTGTTGAGCGGACGTAAATTGGAGGATGCCTTGGACTATGTGGCATCCAAGGGTCTTAAAGCGGTTGAGATCGGAACAGGCGGTTATCCTGGGAATGCGCATTGCAACCCGGTCGAGCTGCTGGAGAATGAAACTGCGCTGAAAAGCTTCAAAAATGCGGTGGAATCCCGTGGGTTGATCATTAGCGCACTGAGCTGCCATGGCAACCCGCTTCATCCGCAAAAAGCGATCGCGAAAGAGTTCCATGACACATACGTAAAAACGGTAGAGCTTGCCGAGAAGCTTGAAGTACCTGTTGTTAACACATTCTCCGGCTGTCCAGGCGACCATGAGGATGCCAAATACCCGAACTGGCCGGTTGCGCCTTGGCCTAACGACTACCAAGAGATTCTGACCTGGCAGTGGGATAACAAGGTCATTCCTTACTGGACCGAATGGGGTAAATTTGCTGCAGACCGCAATGTGAAGATTGGTTTGGAATTGCACGGCGGCTTCTCCGTTCATACGCCTGGCACACTGCTCCGTTTACGTGAAGCCGCAGGCGAAGTGATCGGTGCCAACCTGGATCCGAGTCATATGTGGTGGCAAGGGATCGACCCTGTTCAAGCGATTCAAATTTTGGGCCGCGAAGGGGCAATCCACCACTTCCACGCGAAGGATACAAGCATTGACCCGATCAACGTGAACAAGCACGGTCTGACCGATATGCAGTCTTATGCCAACATGCTGGATCGCGCTTGGCAGTTCCGCAGCGTAGGCTATGGGCATGACGTGAAGGAATGGGCGGATATGATGAGTGCCCTTCGTCTGGTTGGATATGATTATGTCGTAAGCATTGAACATGAAGATGGATTGATGTCGATTGAAGAAGGCTTCTCCAAAGCGGTGCAAAATCTTCAGCAGGTGCTGATCGAAGAGCCGCTCGGAGAAATGTGGTGGGTCTAACAGCTTAGCGTAACAACCGAATAAGCAATTAGGGGGAACAGCAAGATGCTTAACGTAACCATTTGGAATGAATTCGTACACGAGAAAATCCATGATGAGGTTCGGAACGTTTATCCAGCCGGGATTCACACAGCTTTGGCGGAGGGTCTGCAAAATCCGGATTTCGTTATCAGAACGGCAACGCTCGATCAGCCGGAGCATGGATTGACGGACGATGTACTGGATTCAACCGATGTGCTGTTGTGGTGGGGGCATATGGCTCATGACCAGGTAAGTGATGAAATCGTAAGCAAAGTCGTAAAACGCGTGCAGGATGGCATGGGTCTGATCGTTCTTCATTCCGGACATTTTTCCAAGCCGTTCAAAGCTTTGATGGGCACGAGCTGTGATTTGAAGTGGCGCGAAGCAGGAGAACAGGAAATTATTTGGAGTGTAAATCCGACACATCCGATTGCGGCAGGAATTACAGGCCCGATTATCATCGAGCACGAGGAAATGTACGGCGAGTTCTTCGATATTCCAGCCCCAGACGAGCTGGTATTTGTCAGCAATTTCGAAGGCGGCGAAGTATTCCGCAGCGGTTGCACGTTCAAGCGTGGTCATGGGAACATTTTCTATTTCCGTCCGGGGCATGAGACCTATCCAACCTACTACAACCCCGAAGTGCTGAAAGTGATCACCAATGCGATTAACTGGGCTAATTCTACAGCAGGCAAGCAAACCTTTGGCAACAGCCAGCCGGTTCGCGCGCTTCCCGTTTTAATCTAAGTTTACGAGCGTTTATTAAGAAGTCATGCGTTAACGAGTCGTTCAGGGGAAGCCCTTGAGCGGCTCGTTTTATCGTTGGCGGTGAATGTTCACCGAAATGTTTTTGACGGCTAGGGATAGAATATACCTAAGTATGGGGTATTGTATGATATACAAGAAGGGGGGCTGTACACATGAATGAAGTACAAAGCGCACCTGTAGATCCCGCAATCATCGCCATATGCCAGGCCAAGCTTGTCCATCAACCCGTAGAGGGCTTTCTGCTGGGGAGAGGAGTCCGCTTCGCCAAGATTATGTTTATTGGGGAAGCACCCGGCGCCCATGAAGTTCTGGAAGGTTTACCTTTTGTAGGGCAGGCCGGGCAAGAGATGAATGCCTACCTGGAACGCCTGACCCTGACCCGGGAGCAAGTGTATATTACCAGTGCCATGAGAAGCAGGCCCTATAAGGAAAAGCTAATCGTGAGATCCTCGGGCGAGAGCGTCATCAGCCGTTCTAATCGCACACCGACGAAGGCGGAAATATTAGCCCATGCACCTTTGCTTGATGAAGAGATCCGATGGGTTCGCCCGCAGATTATCGCACCCATGGGAAATACGGCACTGCACCGGTTAATTGGAAGCCATGAAACGGTGACATCGCTGCACGGCAAACTGATGGAGGGCCCGGTCCAGCAAGCAGCAGACTCGGAGAATCCAAGTGCAGGCTATATGTTTTCGGAGGAAACCTATAAGATATTCCCTCTGTTCCATCCAGCGGCCGTGCTGTATAATAGGGAATTGTCCACATTGATCGAGAATGATTTGGATATTTTGGCTCGTATTTTATGGGATAAAAGCTGATTTTATGGGAAAAAGGGGCTAGGTGGTTTTCAGGTTCTCGGAAATGTGCTAAAATGAAACATACTTACAATTCGTAAGTTTTCTAGTTTTTTTTGACTAAGCTTATGAGTTTCTATAAACAAGGTGACTTCGTAAAGAGGTGAAGGGATATGGAAGTTACAAATGTTACGATGTGTCCCCGTTTTGAATCTGCATTTTCTTTTCTGGGCAAACGGTGGAACGGTTTGATTATTCAAACGTTGATGAGCGGGCCTAAGCGCTTTAAGGATATTTCGAATTTGATTCCGTCCATGAGCGATAAAATGCTCTCCGAGCGGATGAAGGATTTGGAATGTGAAGGGATACTGATTCGTCATGTCTATCCGGAAACACCGGTACGTATTGAATATGAACTGACTGAAAAAGGCAAAGCACTTCGTCCGGTGATGGAGCAAATTGCATCCTGGGCAGAACAATGGGTCGAAAGATGAGTCATCTTAAGACTCCCCTTGATGATTAAACCCTGGCATGAGACATCCTCATTTCAGGGTTTTTTTTCTAAACGGAAGTATGGTTCCTGTTTATTTACGGCAAGAATAGGTGGACATGCACCAAGCGGACGCGGCTGCTATATGATGTAAATAACGAGAGCGGCATATCAAGGAGGCGAGCCCATGACCAAGCGAACGTATATCTCCCGTTTCCATTATGGACAAGAGGACATCTCAGAACTTGAAAACGCTTCATTAAAAGTGCTTCATATTTTTGAGAAAACCAAGCGGATGCTGAGCCAGTATGTGCCGGACTCCCTGTGGTTAGCTGCTTCTGGAACAAGCCCGGAACCTGCAGAACACCTTAACCAAAACGGTACCAGTGCTTCAGTCATGTTTCAGAAATGGGTCAAAGCCCCTGGCGGATGGAAGTTCATTGGTTATGAAACCGATCGATTTCATGCTACCGGGCAGAATAGGGGACGAACGGGAAGATTTCTGCAGATGATCATCTGGTCACTCTATGAGAAAATCGTGATGATGCATCCCTTCCTTGGCAGCGAGCCGTTTTTTGACGGGGAAGAGCTGGATGTGATTGCGAATTACTTTGTGCCTACGTATATCAGCGCCGTACCGTTGGTGGAGCAGGGAAAAGCCTTTAAGACCATACAGGCCGGCATCGTTCTGTATCAGGAGCATATTCAGGCGCCTGCCGTCACTATGCAATCGGATGGCGGCTTATTAGAGGGGAACTGGATGACCGGGGTAAATCTGGATGCGAAGGGGTTTGCGGGTATTCGCCCTTATTTAAAAGTGCCAAGCGGTGAACGAGCCTATATGGAAGCCGATATTATATAGAGTGTTCTTATCATAACCTTGTTCCGACGCGGACAGGGTTATTTGGCATTTTTGTTTAAAATTTTAACGATTTATGTGAAATATATCACAAAAAATAATACCGTCAGGCGATATAATTTATGTGCAAGGAACGGAATACCACGATCTAGATAAACGTGTTGGGGAGGAATCAAACTTATGTCCAATATAAAGAGAGAAACGTTAGTTGTCATTGGCAACGGTATTGCCGGGATTAGCACGGTTGAGCAAATCATTAAATTGGGTGGGAGTTTTGACATCACCGTCATTGGACAGGAGCCTCATCCGAATTATAACCGCATTATGCTGTCGTATGTGTTGGAAGGCAGCAAAACCTTGGATGACATTGTATTGAATGATTGGAAATGGTACGAGGATAACCATATCACTTTGCACACGGGTGTCACCGTAACAGCTATTGATGGAGAGCGCAAGGTCGTGACAGCTGACAACGGATTGACGGTGCCTTATGACAAAGTAATGATAGCAACGGGTTCGAAGCCTTTTATATTACCTGTACCGGGTAGTGACAAAGAAGGCGTTATCGGTTTCCGTAACATAGCCGATTGCAACCAGATGCTGGAGGCCGCTAAGGCGTACAAGAAAGCGGCAGTCATCGGCGGGGGACTTCTGGGTCTGGAAGCTGCCAAGGGATTGGTCAGCCTCGGCATGGAGGTGACGGTGGTTCATCTCATGCAGGATTTGATGGAGAGCCAATTGGATTCGATGGCATCCGGCATGCTGAAAAGGGAGCTTGAACAGCAGGGTATCAACTTCTTACTAGGCAAACAAACAACCGAAATATTGGGAGATACCAGAGTCAAGGGACTCCGGTTCAAGGATGGGGATGAGCTTGAAGCCGACCTGGTGGTCATGGCAGTGGGCATCAGAGCGAATACGGGAATCGCCCAAGCGAGCGGAATCGAAGTGAACCGGGGAATCGTAGTTAATGATTATCTTCAAACTTCCTGGCCGGATGTGTATGCGGTTGGCGAATGCTGCGAGCATCGGGGCGTTTGCTACGGCCTGGTTGCGCCGTTGTTCGAACAGGGACAGGTACTGGCGAAGCATCTGTGCGGCGTGGAAGGCCAGCCTTACGAGGGAAGCATTGTATCGACGAAGCTGAAAATCAGCGGTGTTGATGTATTCTCTGCCGGAGAGTTCATGGAGCAAGCCGAACACGCGGTGATCACCGCGAAAGATGATTGGCGCAAGACTTATAAGAAAATATTAATCCGCGACAATATCATTGTCGGGGCGATATTGTTCGGAGATGTGAGCGATTCGGCAAGCCTTCAATCCATGATTCGGAAAAAGACAGCCATGACGGATGAGATATATGATTCGATCATGGGCACGGATCGTGCAGGGACAGGAGGCGGCAAGGCATTTTCGCTGGAAAAGATGCCCGACGATGAGATCGTATGCGGCTGCAACGGCGTAACCAAAAAAGCCATCGTGGATGCCATTACTCTTCAAGGTCATACGACAGTGGATGAGATCAAAGCTTGCACAGGTGCTACCCGCTCGTGCGGCGGCTGCAAACCTGTCGTGGAGCAAATACTCCAGAGCGTATTGGGCGATGGCTTTAAGGCCGCAGGCAAACAAGGCATATGCCCATGCACGACACTCGATCGGGATGAAATCGTCGCGGAAATCCGTGCGAAGGGACTTACCACAACGAAGGAAGTCATGCATGTTCTGAACTTCAGTAACCCGGAAGGCTGCTCGAAATGCCGCCCGGCCATTCATTATTATCTGGCCATGCTGAACCCGGTAACCCATCAGGAGGAGAGGGAATCCCGTTTTGTTAACGAACGGATGAACGCCAACATTCAGAAAGACGGCACATATACGGTAGTCCCAAGAATGTACGGCGGCGTTACCACGCCGGAGGATTTGAAGAAAATCGCGGATGTATCGCTTAAATATAATGTGAAGGTTGTCAAGGTTACCGGCGGACAGCGTCTGGACCTCATCGGTGTTAAGAAGGAAGACTTGCCGAGCGTCTGGGAAGAGCTCGATATGCCGTCGGGTTATGCATATGCCAAATCGCTGCGGACCGTGAAGACCTGTGTAGGATCCCAATTCTGCCGTTTCGGTACGCAGGATTCGATGGGCATGGGAGCATTCCTCGAGGAGAAATTCGAAAGACTGGATTTTCCGGCGAAATTTAAAATGGCGGTCAACGGATGTCCGCGAAACTGTGCCGAGTCGTGCACGAAAGATATCGGGATCGTTGGCAATGACGGTGGATGGGAAATATTCGTTGGAGGCAACGGCGGCACGAAGGCACGTCTGGCGGATTCGTTCTGCAAAGTGAAAACGGATGAAGAGCTGGTCGAAATCTGCGGAGCCCTGATGCAGTATTACCGTGAAACCGGTAAGTACTTGGAGAGAACCTCGGAGTGGGTAGAACGCTTGGGACTGGAACAAATCCGAGCCGTTATCCTGGACGATCCGAAGCAGCGTAAGGAACTGGTGGAGAGAATCGAGCTTGCCCTGCAGCAAGTTGAGGATCCTTGGAAGAAAGTGCTGAACGACGAGAAGCTGCGTTATACGTTATTCGAGGATGCAAGACCAGTGATCAGCAAATAGAAGAGGGAGGAACCTACTCCCCTCTTGCCGCCTGAGCACAGAGAGTTTGTCGCAGTATGGATCGGAATAGACAAGAGAAGTGGAGGCTGCATGTTATGGAAACCGAAAGATTTATTACGGTAGGGAACGAAAATGATTTTCTGTCACAGCTCGGAAGGGTGGTCCATCTCGGAGACCGGGAGATTGCCGTCTTCCGGACTTCGGATCATCAATGGTTTGCGCTGGACAATCAAAGCCCGCATCCCAAAGGAGGGCCGCTCTCGGAAGCCATCGTATCCGGGCACTACATCTACGATCCGTTATACGATTGGAAGATCGAGCTTTCAACCGGCCTCGTACAGGCTCCGGATCAAGGCCAGGTTCGTGTATACCCGATTCGCGCCGTGGACGGGAAGGTTGAGGTGGCTGTTTAAGGCCAGCTATCGCATAGTAAACAGACGAAATCAAGGGGTGATATCCCATGTTTAAAACGGATGTGGAAGCCGTTGTTAATGCCGCCGTCGGGAAAAAGGAGCAGATGAATCATAATCTGCTGCGCTATATGGTATCGGCTATGCTGGCCGGCGCGTATGTCGGCATTGGAATTGTATTGATCTTTAAGCTGGGGGCGCCGCTCGCAGCTGCCGGTTCGCCCTTCCAATCCCTCGTCATGGGAGCGGCATTCGGGATCGCGCTCACGTTGGTGGTGTTCGCAGGATCAGAGCTGTTTACCGGGAATCATATGTTTTTTACGATAAGCACATTATCGGGTCGAACGACGATGGGGGATACGCTGAAAAACTGGGTGCTCGTGTTTATCGGCAATCTGGCCGGAGCGATTCTGCTCAGCTATCTGGTGTATGCTTCCGGCCTGTTCAAAGGCCTGCCGCCGGACCATCTCATCTTCACGGCTGCCGCCAAGAAAATGAATGATCCGTTTATGGAGCTGTTCTTCCGAGGCATCTTGTGTAACTGGCTTGTCTGTCTGGCCTTGTGGATGGGGATTCGGGCCAAAGGCGAAACGACCAAGCTGATCTTAATATGGTGGTGTCTGTTTGCCTTCATTGCGACAGGGTACGAGCATAGCGTAGCCAATATGACACTTCTGACACTCGCGACGATTTTGCCGGGGCATCCCGAGACCATTTCCATCGGCGGATGGATCAGCAACATGGTGCCGGTCACGCTGGGGAACATTCTTGGCGGCGGATTGTTTGTGGGGATGGCGTATTGGTTTATCTCGTCGGGAAAAGGGAGCAAGCAAAAGAAGGTTGCATAGTAGGCATCATAGAAAAGGGGCTGCTCATAAAGTGGGTTTACTCACTTGATATACAGCCGAAAAGAAGCGGTCGACCAAACGGTTGACCGCTTCTTTCATTTGTCTAGTTAAAGTGAGGGATCTCCACGGAACGTCTCCTAACAAAAAAAAGAGGGATCCCGTCGGGCCTTATACATAAAAAGCCGTCCCTTCAGTTCAATGACTGAACAGGACAGCTATATGAATCTTGTCTTCCAATCCTTACCGATGTTCCACCAGGTCAATCGCACCGAGCACAATATGAGCCAGTCCGAAGCCGAGAATACCGGTTGCGGCAAGTTTATACTTGCTGCCAAGCAGAGCGGCACCCGAAGCAGAAACCACAGTTCCAAGAACAGCAGGAATCAAACCTTCACGCATGCTGGGCACTCCCTTTATTTTGGTTTTGAAAGACAAGGTTATTGTAAGCAGATGACTCTATATTATGCACAGAAGGGAGGCCGATTAAATCCGGCAGATTTCGTTCGGACACAGCTCGCAATGGCAGATTTCCTGCAGCATCGGAAGATCTTTAATGACAATCATCCCGCCGGCATATTCGATAGCATTTTTTTTGCGCAGGTCGCTCAGCATCCGGTTTACGCTTTCGCGGGTTGCCCCAATCATGTTCGATAGATCGGTGTGGGTAATCTTCTTGTTGATGAGAATAGTATTATCCGCTTGATGCTGCCCGTAGGTATTGCTCAGCCGGATGAGTGTCGATGTTAAAGCGCCGGGCTTGCCGTACATCATGAGATCCCGGAATTTGGTCTGGGTGATGCGGTGGTGAATGCCCATCCACTTCATAAAATCAATGGCGAAGTCGCAGTGCTGACAGATCAGCAGCTCCAGATCCTTGTGCTCGATGACACCGACAACACTATCCTCAAGCACCTCTGCCGAGAAACTGTGATTGTTGCTGAAGAATGGATCGGCTTGCCCGACTATGTCTCCCGGATGGTACATATATAGAATCAACTCTTTGCCTTCATCGGTCGATTTGGTTAATTTGATTCTTCCTTGTTTAACGTAGTACAGCTTGTCGGCGAAATCGCCTTCCCAGAACAAATGGGATCCTTCAGGGAGTACCCTTTCCTTCATGCTGACCAGCAGACGGTTGCGGTTTTGCTCCGAGAAGCACTGCGTGTTCCCTAAGTTTTCGATTTCCATTACATGGTCTACAGTATTCATGTTGGTATCCCCTAACATCCTAAAATTTGATCTGTTTAATCTTTAAATACATTATAACGTGAAAACATTCACTTTTGGGGGAGATTAAGAGGGAAATCGTGGCGAATTTTCAAACTTTGTGATCTCTTTCACTTGAAAGGAGGGGAAGACAGGTGTAAATCACACAGAAAAGATAAATACTTATATTGTGAAATAATTCACGTGAAAATAGAAACAGCTGTGTTACGATCAAAGCGTAGAAAGAAACATGAATCATGGGAGGATGAGAGATATGGCTGTGAGCAAAGGAACGGTGGAAGTAAAAGGACAAACAGCGTCGGAGTACATTCAGGGGCTGATTGACAAGGCGAATCGGGCCAAAGAAAAGTTTATGGAATTGAATCAGGAGCAAGTCGACGGGATTGTACAGGCCATGGCCATGGTAGGCCTTGAGAAGCACATGCAGCTGGCGAAAATGGCGGTTGAGGAAACGGGACGCGGCGTGTACGAAGACAAGATCATCAAAAACCTGTTTGCCACGGAGTATATCCACAACAGCATTAAATACGACAAAACCGTGGGTATCATTGAAGACAACGCCTATGACAGCTTTCAAAAAATAGCAGAACCGATCGGGATTATCATGGGGATAACACCGGTAACCAATCCGACCTCCACGACGATATTCAAGGCACTGATCTCCATTAAAACAAGAAACCCGATCATCTTCGGATTCCATCCATCCGCGCAGGCCTGCAGCAAGGAAGCCGCACGGATACTGCGGGATGCTGCCGTGAAGCAAGGTGCTCCTGCCGATTGCATCCAGTGGATCGAAGCTCCTTCCATGGATAAAACCAATGCACTGATGAATCATCCTGACGTTGCCTGCATTCTGGCTACAGGCGGTTCGGCGATGGTCAAAGCGGCATACAGCTGCGGCAAGCCTGCCCTGGGCGTAGGACCAGGAAACGTGCCTTGCTTTATTGAGAAGAGCGCGGATTTGGATCAGGCAGTGAACGATTTGATTTTGTCCAAAACCTTTGATAACGGCATGATCTGCGCTTCCGAGCAGGCTGTCATTATCGAGGAGCCTATATATCATACAGTGAAGAAAAAAATGATTGCCAGCGGCTGTTATTTTGTCAACAAGGAAGAGCTGGCGAAACTGACTGCGCATGCGATGGTATCGGATAAATGTGCGGTAAATCCTACTATCGTCGGACAGCCGGCAGCTAAGATAGCAGAGGCTTGCGGTTTCGAGGTACCGGAAAGCACCAAGATCCTGGTCGCCGAGCTGGAGGGAGTCGGACCTGCCTATCCGTTGTCTGCCGAGAAGCTTAGCCCGGTGCTGGCCTGCTATAAAGTGAAAGATGCGGAAGAGGGCATAACGCGCGCTGAGGAGATGGTTGCTTTTGGCGGCATGGGCCACTCGTCGGTAATCCACTCGCACAATGAGGACATCATCATGAAATTCTCAGATCGGATGAAAACCTGCCGTATCCTGGTGAATCAACCCTCTTCGCAAGGCGGTATCGGCGATATCTACAACACGAATCTGCCATCGCTGACGCTGGGCTGCGGTTCGTATGGACGTAATTCCACTTCGTCGAACGTGACGGCAGTCAATTTAATCAACGTGAAAAGGGTGAACCGCAGAACCGTGAATATGCAGTGGTTTAAAGTGCCGGACAAAATTTACTTTGAAAAAGGCTCGACGCAGTATCTTGCGAAAATGCCGGAAATCACCCGTGTCGCTATCGTTACCGACCCCATGATGGTGAAGCTGGGTTATGTGGAGCGGGTAGAGCACTATCTGCGTCAGCGCAGAGTGCCGGTAGCCATCGAAGTCTTCTCGGAGGTTGAGCCGGATCCTTCGACAACGACCGTAGAACGCGGAACGGAGATGCTTGCAAGATTCCAGCCGGACTGCATCATCGCCCTCGGCGGCGGATCGCCAATGGATGCAGCGAAAGCCATGTGGCTGTTCTATGAATATCCGGATACGGATTTTAACAATCTGAAGCAAAAATTCATGGATATCCGCAAGCGGGTCTATAAATATCCGAAGCTTGGACGGAAAGCGAAGTTCGTTGCCATTCCAACAACGTCGGGAACGGGCTCTGAAGTAACTTCGTTTGCCGTCATCACGGACAAAGGGCTGGGGAATACCAAGTATCCGCTGGCTGACTATGAGCTGACACCGGATGTGGCGATTATCGATCCGGAATTCGTATACACGCTGCCTAAAACGGCGGTAGCCGATACCGGCATGGACGTTCTGACACATGCGATTGAAGCCTACGTATCGGTGATGGCCAGCGATTATACGGATGGGCTTGCCATCAAGGCCATACAGCTGGTGTTCCAGTATCTTGAGCAGTCGGCGCTTACCGGCGACAAACTCGCCCGCGAAAAAATGCATAATGCTTCGACGCTTGCCGGCATGGCTTTTGCGAATGCGTTCCTTGGCATCAACCACAGTCTTGCGCATAAGTGGGGCGGTCAGTATCATACGGCGCACGGACGCACCAATGCGATCCTGATGCCTCACGTCATTCGTTACAACGCGAAGAAGCCAACGAAATTCGCTGCATGGCCGAAATACACCCACTTTGTGGCTGATGAGAGATATGCTGAAATCGCACGGATTCTCGGACTGCCGGCAAGAACGACGGAAGAGGGCGTGAACAGTCTGATTGGCGCAATCCGGGAGCTGAACAGCAAGCTCGGGATCGAGGAGTCGTTCCAGCAGCTTGGCATCGACCCTAAAGATTTCGAGAAAAATGTTGAGCATTTGGCGGACCGGGCTTTTGAAGACCAGTGTACAACGAGCAATCCGAAGCTGCCGCTGGTGACGGAGCTCGCAGAAGTTTACCGCAACGCATTTTACGGCCGGTTCTAGACTAGATAGACTCTAAACGCCGATCGTGAAGATCCAAATAGATTTTCAGACAAGGTATGCAAGACCAGGTTCAGAGTGATAAAAATCACGGGAAAAGATGAGTTTGTGATTATTATCACAGATGCAGGAGATCAACAGGACTACAATAAAGGTGTAGATGGAAGCTGAATCTCAGATCTTTGATATAGAAGCTTGAAGGCACAAGGCGGGGTAGTGGCACCATTGATCGTGAAAATAATCACATTAAAGATCTGAGACAGATCAAGGTGTGGCCCCGCCTGTCCTTGCAAGCCCCAGCAAATCTAGGAGGGATTCAATATGTCGGTGATTGAAAAAGAAGCAGGCTGGAAAGGTTTTAAATCAGGTAAATGGACCAAGCGAATTGACGTTAATGATTTTATTGCAGAGAACGTTACTCCCTATTATGGCACTGATGAATTTTTGGCGGGACCCACGGATAACACCAAAGCACTGTGGGATATCGTATCGGATTTAACCAAGAAGGAACGGGAGAACGGCGGGGTTCTGGATGTGGATGTCCATACACCATCAACCATCACCTCCCATCAACCTGGCTATTTGGACAAGGATAAAGAACAGATTGTCGGCGTTCAGACCGATGAGCCGTTCAAACGCTCGATCCAGCCTTTCGGCGGGATCCGGATGATGATTGATGCGTGCAACGCATACGGCTTTGAAATGCCGCAGGCGGTTGTGGACATCTTCAACGGTATACGCAAAACGCATAACCAAGGCGTGTTTGATGCCTATACTCCTGAGATGAGAGCAGCGCGCAAGGCCGGGATTATTACGGGTCTTCCCGATGCTTACGGCCGTGGACGTATCATCGGTGACTATCGCAGAGTATCGTTATACGGCGTGGACGCGCTGATCCAGGACAAATTGAGAGAACTCGCCGAGCTTGAAGTGGATGCGATGGATGAGCCGATCATCCGTTTGCGGGAAGAATTGTCTGAACAAATGCGGGCGCTCAAGGAACTGAAGGAAATGGCGGCTATGCATGGTTATGACATTTCCAAACCTGCGAATACGGCGAAGGAAGCATTCCAGTGGCTGTATTTCGGTTATTTGGCCGCAATCAAGGAGCAGAATGGCGCTGCGATGTCGCTTGGCCGGGTATCTTCTTTCCTTGATATTTATATTCAACGGGATCTGGCTGAAGGCAAGCTGACGGAAGAAACAGCCCAGGAACTGGTCGACCATTTCGTAATGAAACTTCGGATCGTGAAATTCCTGCGTACGCCGGATTATAACGAGCTGTTCAGCGGGGATCCGACGTGGGTAACGGAATCCATCGGGGGCATGTCGGTAAACGGTGAGACGAGAGTGACCAAGAATAGTTTCCGTTTCCTGCACACCCTGTACAATTTGGGACCTGCTCCGGAACCGAACTTGACGGTGCTATGGTCGGAGAAGCTGCCGGAAGCCTTCAAAAAATATTGTTCGAAAGTTTCGATCGAAACCAGCTCGATTCAATACGAGAACGATGATCTTATGCGTCCAATCTACGGAGACGATTACGGCATCGCCTGCTGCGTATCCGCGATGCGCATCGGAAAGCAGATGCAGTTCTTCGGAGCCAGAGCAAACCTCGCCAAAGCGCTGCTCTATGCGATTAACGGCGGTAGAGATGAGAAATCCGGCGCCCAGGTTGGACCGGAATATCCGGCCATCACCGCGGAAGTTCTGAGTTATGATGAAGTCATGAAGCGATTCAAGCCGATGATGGAATGGCTTGCGAAGCTCTACATGAATACGCTCAATGTTATCCATTACATGCATGACAAATATAGCTATGAACGGATAGAGATGGCGCTTCACGACCGGGATATCCTGCGCACGATGGCATGCGGCATTGCAGGCTTGTCCGTAGCAGCGGATTCACTGAGCGCAATTAAATATGCGAAGGTGAAGCCGGTACGCAACGAGCAAGGGATTGCGGTGGATTTTGAAATCGAGGGCGAGTTCCCTTGCTACGGCAACAACGATGATCGCGTGGATAGCATCGCCGTTGAACTGGTCGAGGCCTTCATGAGCATGATTCGCAAGCACAAGGCTTACCGTGATGCCATGCCAACCCAATCGGTGCTCACGATTACGTCGAACGTTGTATACGGCAAGAAGACAGGAACCACGCCGGATGGACGTAAGGCAGGCGAGCCGTTTGCGCCGGGCGCGAATCCGATGCACGGACGCGATAAGAAGGGAGCTCTCGCTTCGCTGACCTCCGTGGCCAAGCTGCCATATGAGGACAGTCTTGACGGCATCTCGAATACGTTCTCGATCGTACCGAAAGCTCTTGGCAAGGAAAGTGATATCCGCGTGAACAACCTGGTTGCGATGCTGGACGGTTACTTTGGCAGCAAAGCGCACCATCTGAACGTCAACGTATTTGACCGGGAGCAGCTGATGGATGCGATGGAGCATCCGGAGAATTATCCGCAGTTAACGATCCGGGTATCCGGTTATGCGGTCAACTTCGTCAAACTGACGCGCGAACAGCAGCTTGACGTCATCAACCGTACGTTCCACGGATCGATGTAAGGATGGAAGACTACCATAGCGGATACGGAAAGGATGACGCACCATGCTAAAAGGTCATGTACACTCCATAGAAACGTTCGGAACGGTGGACGGTCCGGGTATCCGCTTTGTGCTCTTCATGCAGGGTTGCCTCTTGAAGTGTCAATACTGCCATAATCCGGATACCTGGGGACTGCATGAAGGACGCGAGATGACGGTAGATGACGTATTGGCAGAGATTGAGCCTTATCTGAGCTACTACCGTTCATCGGGCGGCGGGTTAACGGTCTCCGGCGGTGAGCCGACATTGCAGTATCCTTTTGTCACGGAGCTGTTCAAGGAAGTGAAGCGACGCTGGAATTTGCATACGACGCTGGACAGCAACGGCTATAATGAACCGGAGAAAATATCGGAATTGCTGGAGCATACCGACTTGGTGCTGCTGGATCTGAAGCATATCAACGACGAGAAGCATATCAAGCTCACCGGGAAGTCCAATGAACGGACGTTGAAGACCGCCCGCTGGCTGTCCGAACATGGTCGGAGCATGTGGGTCCGGCACGTATATGTGCCGGGCATCCATGACAGCGAAGAAGACTTGATTGAGTTAGGTCAATTTATTCGGACGCTGCACGGCGTCGAGAAATTCGAAATCTTGCCATATCATCAGATGGGCGTGTATAAATGGAAGGAGCTCGGCATGGCTTATCCATTAGAGGGCGTTCCTTCACCATCCGAAGAGGAAGTGGCACGCGCTTACCGGTTGATTGGCGAAATACCCGAGAACATAGAGACTGTCCAGTAATGATTTCAGCTGCCTAATACTAAACATAATATGTTATGATTAATAACAATAACCTTTCCTATTAATGGAAGGGTTATTGTTCTTTGTAGAGGATTTTATCCCTTGGATAGAAAAATGTCGACCTATCGAAATATGCAATCGCTTTCTATAATGAAGATGTAAGGAAAGTGCCTATCAAATATACAAACACTTCGGGAGGGTCAAAGACAATGAAGAAAAAGGGTCTGGCATTATTAATGTCGCTTCTGTTCGTCTCATCCACGCTTTTGTCTGCGTGCGGCGGCGGTGACAAGGCAGCAGAGAAGCCGTCAGGTGGTTCGGAAGGAACGGTAAGCAATGAGCCGTTTGAAATCACCATCCGCCATACGCAAGTTGGTGAATCCAAGAAGTTCCGTCTCGCATTGCTGAACGATGTGGTCAGTAAGACCGAAGAGGCGGTGCCAGGACTGAAAATCAAGCTGGACGCTGTAGACTCTGAAGTGAACCGTAAAGAGAAGCTGAGAGGCGAGATGGCAGCCGGTAAGCCGCCGGAAGTGTTCGATGTGTTCGGCAGCCCCGATGCAGGCGTATATTCCAAAGAAGGCTTGATGCTCGATTTGACTCCGATTTTGGATGAACTGGGCATTAAAGACAAATTTACGACGCTAGACCCGTTCACACATGATGGCAAGATCTACGGATTGCCGATTGGCGGTTCCATCGAAGGTATTTTCTATAACAAGGACTACTTCACGCAAAAAGGGCTGAGCGTTCCAAAAACATTGGCTGAATTAGAGCAAATTGCCGAAACCATCAAAGCCGACGGCAAGATTCCGTTCGCGCAATCCTCCAAGGATGCTTGGATTCCACTCATGACCACGAATAACTTGTGGAGCTATTACGCGGGGCCAGAGGTTACTTACGGCTTCAAGACCGGAGAAACGAAATGGACGGATCCGAAAGTCGTTGAAGGTGTGAAGAAGCACCAAGAATGGGTTGAGAAAGGGTACTTCAAAAAAGGCGAGCTCGGTTTCGAATATGCGGACATGAGAAACCAAATGATTACCGGCGAAGCCATCATGATGATGGACGGATCATGGGCGAACTCCGTATTTAGAGATCCGGCTCAAGCGGGTGACATGGTAGGTAAGGTCGGATACTTCAATCTGCCTCCGGTTAATGAAGGCGACCCTGTCATTGTCATGCAGGACGCAAACAACGGATATGGATTCTCGGCAGCGGTTGCGGAAGATCCTCGCAAACTTCAGGCGGTTAAAGAATTCATCAAAAATATGTGGACAGATGAAATGCAGCTTCGCGGACTGAAAGAAGACGGTGTACTGCCGGCGATGAAGATGGATCTGGCCACCATGAACTCCACTTCGGACGATCCGCTTATGCAAGACATTTTCAAAGGCGTAAGTGAGATCAACAAATCCTTCCCTGCCTTTGATGCACTTGTTCAAGCAGACGTGAACACCGCACTGAGCATGGGAATTCAGCAAGTCATCGGCGGCGAGCTTGATGCCGAGAAGATGCTCGAGAATGTGCAGGCAGCGCAAGAAGCGGCCAATGCTTCAGAGGAATAACTACAATCCTAGACGGAAGGGCACCACCCGCTGCGGTACATGGGGGTGCCCTTTCGCCTAAACAACATCAGACATAAATACGGAGGTTACCATGAACAAAGCGCTGAGAAATCCTCTGATTTACATCGTTTTTGTGCTGCCGGCATTCTTGCTGTTTCTGGCTTTTTTCATATACCCGATCTTTACTGCGTTTGACAACAGCTTTACGAGCTGGAACGGCATCTCCAAAGATGTGAAGTATATTGGGTTCGATAACTATGTAACAGCCTTGAATGACGATGCTTTTTGGAAGGCTGTCAGGAACAACGTTTATTTCATTCTCTTTTCCTGTTTGATCCAGGTTCCGACGATCATAATCTTCTCCCTTTTAATCGCAAACGTGAAGCGTTTGAAGGGGCTTTATAAAACAGCGGTTTTCGCGCCGTCCATCATGTCGACGGCTGTCATCGGCATTTTATGGGGATTCATTTACAATCCGGACTTTGGTCTGATGAATGAGATTTTAGGGCTGGTTGGCGTTGAACCCATCTATTGGTTATCGGATCGCAAATGGGCCATGATGGCCATCCTGATCACAAACGCATGGCAATGGACCGGCTTTTACATCGTGATGGTGCTTGCCGCAATTTTATCCATACCGAAGGAGCTTGATGAGGCTGCGGCAATTGATGGAGCGACAGGCGTCCAAAGAGCAACCAAAATCACGCTTCCCTTAATTATGCCAATTATCTCTGTTGTGATCATGCTGTCGATCGCGGGAGCCATGAAAGCGGCGGACATTATTCTGGTTATGACCAAGGGCGGGCCGGCCGGCTCAACCGACGTTATGGCGACATATATGATTCGATATGCAATTACGAGCTTCAAGCATGGCTTTGGCAATTCGATCGCCGTGCTGATCTTCCTCTTTACGATTATTGTAACGGTGCTCTACCAGGTGCTGGTCGCAAGACGCAACGAAAGGATTGAATACTGATGAGAGCAATAAAGAAACTGATCCCGCACATTTTTCTGATGGCCTACTTGCTCGTTATACTGTATCCATTCCTGTTCGTCCTGTTCTCTTCCGTGAAGGTGGATAACCAGTCCATTGCTACGAACCCATTTGGTTTGCCAAGCACGTTGGTATTTGATAACTATGTGAATGCATGGGTGAGCGCCAAAATTAGCACGTATTTCTGGAACAGCTTATACATCGGCGTGCTGTCAGCCTGCTTGTCGATTCTATTTGCGGCGATGCTGGCTTTTGCCGTGACGCGGATGAGATACAACCGGATCAGCGCGATTGTCTTTCAATGTATTTTGATAGGTATGCTGATTCCAAATAACTCTCTTATGCTGCCGATATACGGCATGATGAGGCAGTTGGATATTTTGAACACGCATATGGCCCTGATTCTGCCATATGTTGCCAATGCCATCCCGTTCTCGGTTATTATACTGGCTGCCTTCATGCGGTCGCTGCCCGGTGAAATCGAAGAAGCCGCGGTTATTGATGGATTGAGGTCCGGAGGGTTGTTTGCTAGAATTATCTTACCTCTGACCGTTCCGGCCATCGTTACCGTATTTATTATCAACTTCCTGGGTAACTGGAACGAATTCTTGCTTGCTAACTATTTCCTATCGAATGATGAACTGAGAACGCTGCCTGTCGGAATGGTCGGATTCAGGGACGCCTACAATATGAACTACGCACAAATGTCTGCGGGTATCGTATTCAGCGTGCTGCCGGTCCTTATCATTTATGCCGTGCTGCAAGAGAAGATCATTGAAGGCGTCACCGCAGGAAGTGTCAAGGGGTAATACCAGGAGCAGGAGCATGCGTATGAATTTGCGGAACAAACTATTCACGGCCTTTTTGGGGCTTATTATTATTCCGTTATTTGTGCTGGGCCTATTTACATTCTTTATTACGTACAATTCGATTGAGAAAAAATACAGCCAGCAGGCTGAATATTCGCTAAAAGCGATCAGCTACAGCATTCTGAGCGTGTTCAAGGAGATGGAGTATGTCACGGATAACGGGATTGCCACCTCCGTCTTTGCCATGGCGCTGAATGCCAAGAATCCCGATGATCAAAACCTGATTAAGGAATCCAATGCTGAACAGCTGAAACTGAACGACAGACAGCGAAACTTTCGGAATCTACTATACAATCACCCAGCCATCAGTTATGCATTTTTATATCATTTCAATAAAGAGTCATCACCGATTCCGATATTCAGTAAAGAGGATTTCAGAACGCTGCCTTACGAGCAGTTTAAGAACAGTCCTTTATACGAAGAGGTTGTGCAGCTTAACGGAATCCCCAAATGGCTGGCTCCGCACGAATTTCCGGAATTGACGGGGGCGGAGCCGGTATTCACCCAGATCAGGCTGATTAAGGACGTGACGACACTCCGCAAGCTGGGGATCCTGGTCGTCCAGATCAAGAGGTGGGAGTTTGAAGAGATTTTCCGTCATCTGACACTGCCTAACAATCTGCAGAATACATCGTTTATGTTGGTCAACAATGATGGCTTCATTTTATTTGATCCAAATAACGATATGGATGGCCAAAATATTAGTCAATATATGAAGCATGACGTTGAATTTAAGCAAGGCTACCAAAGTTTTAAAGCCAAGTTTAACGGCAAGGAGAATATTGTCTCCATCTATCATCTGAATGATTACGGCTGGAATCTCGTCTCGGTGACCAGCTGGGACTCGCTCTCACAAGAGGTGACTTCCTTTGCCAAGTGGTTCTTCGTCATTATGGGCCTCTGTCTGGTTACGGCGATTGTGTTCAACCGTCTGTTTATGAATCGGATTACCGGGACGATCGCTGTCATCGTACGGTTTATGCGCCGCGTGGAAGATGGGGATTTGAATGCGAGAGTTGAAGAGAAGGGAGAGGATGAGCTGCTGCTGCTGTCGAAAGGGTTCAACAATTTGATGAACCGGATCAACAATCTGTTTGCGCAGATCAAAAAGGAGCAGAGGCAGAAGACCGACGCGGAGATGCGTGTGCTGCAAGCGCAGATCAAGCCGCACTTTCTCTTTAACACTTTGGAATCGATCAACGTTCTCGCTGTACAGAATGAAGGACGCAAGGTCAGCGAAATGGTATACCGGCTTGCCAGCATCTTGCGGATCAGTATACAGGAGAAGGAAGAAATTACGCTGGATGAAGAAATCAAGCACTTGCAGAGCTACCTTGAAATCCAGAAGTTTCGGTTCGAGGACCTGTTCGAATACGAGATTGACGTGCCGAAAGAGCTTATGCACAGCCGTATCTTGAAGCTGACGCTGCAGCCGCTGGTTGAGAACAGCATACAGCATGGCTTTGAAGGGATTTCTTATACAGGATGGATACGCATCTCTGCATGGAAGGAACTCGGTAATGTCATGATTCGGGTAGAGGATAACGGGCTCGGCATGACCTCTGAGCAGTTGTCCATGTTTGAATATATGGTGTCCGAGGATAACGGATCGGAACAGACGACAATGCATAATCTCAAAGTGAACCAGGAACGACGGGGACTTGGACTGCGGAGCGTGGCTGACCGGCTTCGCATTCAGTACGGGGATTATTACGGTTTATTCATATGCTCAAGCCGCCCCGGCGGCACCGTTATACAATGCGTCATACCCAATTATGACAGGGGGGAAGGGCAGCATGTTGAAGGCATTATTAGTTGACGATGAGGCTCCCATCCTGAACAATCTCAGCAAGGTTCTGCCTTGGGAAGAGATGGGCATGAAGGTTGTCGGACTTGCCCGAAGCGGGATGGAAGCACTTGAAGTAGCGGATCAGTATAACCCGGATCTGATTCTGTGTGATATCCGGATGCCCGTCATGGACGGACTGACCTTTATTACGAAGATTCGGGAGAAAGGAAGCCGGGCGGAAATCTTTTTGTTAACGGGATATCAGGAGTTTGAATATGCCCGGGAAGCGATTAAGCTGGGCGTCAAGGATTATATCAGCAAGCCGATTCATTACGGTGAGCTTGAGATGAAGATTCGGGAAATCGGGGAGGAGATCCGCAAGAAGAGGGCGAAAGAGAAGTATTACAGTACCGTTTCGCTAATCGACGAGGCTCCGAATCCTGAAGCCGTTAAGAAATCGCCGGAGCAATTGGTAACGTCTGCTCTGGAGTATATCAATACCCATATGGGACAGGATTTGGGGATTGAGGAGCTTTCGGAGCATTTAGGGATCAGCTCCAGTTACTTCTGTTTATTGTTCAAGAACCATGTCGGACTTACCTTCGTAGAGTATTTGACGAGACAGCGGATGGAGGCGGCCAAGTTCCTGTTAGTGAACAGCGACAAGAACATCGCGCAGATCGGCTCCTTTGTCGGTTATCATGAGCGGCGGTATTTTACCAAGGTATTTCAAAAAGCCACCGGCATGACGCCATCTGAATTCCGGGAAATGTCCGGGGAGGCAACGGTATAGGTTTTGATAGGGCCTATGCAGGCTGATCCAGTCATCACAAGATCAATCCCGCATGACTTGCAAAGTCCTTTAAATGGATAGAAAGTAGGTATGAGATCAATGAAATGGACGGCAGCAGATTTATCGTTAGAACAAAAGGTAGGACAAATGTTTATATGCGGCTTCAACGCCTTGACACCGAATGAGCACGCCAAAATACTGATTGAACAATATCAGGTCGGGGGCATCTGCTATTTTCGCCGGAACGTGAAAACGCTGCCTCAGCTTGCCGAACTGTCAGAGTCCTTGCAGCAGCTCGCATCGGACCGCCAAAAGTTCCCGCTTCTGATCTCAATAGATCAGGAGGGCGGTATGGTTGCCCGGATTGATCATGAAGGCATCAGCCGCATTCCGGGAAATATGGCGCTTGGAGCAGCGGGCAGCGCGGAGGATTCGTACAGGGTAGCGCAAATCGGGGCGCGCGAATTGCGTTCACTCGGGGTGAACATGAATTTCGCTCCTTGCCTCGATGTGAACAACAATCCTCGTAATCCGGTCATCGGTGTGCGTTCCTTCGGCGAAGATCCCCAAGCTGTTGCCGCGCTTGGGACTGCGGCCATTAAGGGATATCAGGAAGAAGGCGTATCCGCTACGGCCAAGCACTTCCCGGGACATGGCGATACGAGCGTCGATTCACATCTCGGGCGGGCTTCTGTACCGCATGATCTGGAACGGCTTCGTAGCGTGGAATTGTATCCGTTCGCGCAAGCGATCCGAAACGGTGTGGACGCCATCATGACGGCTCACGTCAGTTTCCCGGCCATAGAGTCGAGTGATCTGCCGGCAACGCTTTCTCATGCCGTGTTAACGGGGTTGCTGAGGGAAGAGATGGGGTTTGAAGGACTGATCATAACGGACTGCCTCGAGATGCATGCGATCTCTAAGGAGTACGGCATTCCGGAGGGCGCGATACGCGCGATCGCAGCGGGTGCGGACTGCGTACTGGTCAGCCATAATCTATCTGAGCAGACGGCGGGGATTACGGCCGTCATTGAGGCTGTCCGCAGCGGAAGGCTTTCAGAGGATCTGATCGATACGGCTGTAGAGCGGATATTGGCGCTTAAGCAGCGTAATGCGAAGCTCGCAGAGGAGCTTCCGGTCTATCCGATTGGCGAGGTGGCGGAAGAGACCAAACAATTGCTGGCTCAAATCGCAGGCAGAGGCATCACGCTGGTGAAAGACGAAGGGCAGCTGCCTCTTAAGCCGGAGCAAGCCGTCGCTGTGATCTGGCCTGAACTGCTTCAGGCAACCCAGGTGGATGAAGCATGGAGCAAAAGCTACACCTTAGGGGATGCCTTGAGAAGTTACGGGGTTCAGGCAGACGATCTGCGTGTCGGAACGGATATGTCCGATGAAGAGGTCGAGCAGGCGGTTAAGGCAGCCCAAGGATATAAACAGATTGTTGTAGCTACGTACACTTCCGAGAGCCATCTTCCCGCCGGCCAGCAGAAGCTGGTGAACAAGCTGGCTGAACTTGAGGATGTGGCACTTGTTATCGTCGCTACCCGTAATCCTTATGATATCAATGATCTTCCCCCGGTTCCGACGTATGTGTGCAGCTACGAGAACACACCTTATTACATGAATGCAGCCGCGGGCGTCTTGATAGGACAGGTTACGCCAGAGGGTAAGCTCCCGGTAGGGATCAGCGAGGCTTATCCGCTAGGTTGGAGCGGTAATCAGGACTATGTCAACAATTAAATAAGGGTTGCTCAAACCGGAGTCTTCCTGCCCAGGAATGCTCCGGTTTTCCTATTTTCCAGCCATTTCTGAGCAACTTTTCGGGAAACTTCGCGTCTAATAGTATGTCCAATAGAGGCAGACCGACTATACTGAGTGTTTTAAAGGAGTAGAGAATGAATTTCAAGAGAATCTCGATGATTACAGTCCTTGCCGCGGCACAGGTATCCATGGCATTTCCCGCGGCAGCTGAATCACCGGATATTACAGCTTCGGCGCTAAATAGCCAATCAGCGCTGCAGTCCCCGGTGGAAGGACAAGGCCAGCAGAGTGGAGAACAACAGACGGACATGCAGCAAGCGGAGGAAACATCGGCAACGCCAAAGGAAACACCTTCTGATTCAATTGAAGGCACGATTAGCGATCCGAATGCCGAACCTTCTGCCCCAAATGAACAGCAGGAGCAGGAGGAAACGGATAGCGATCCTTCCGATAATGAGGTATCAGAGAACGAAGAGGGCAGCCCATCCGGAGACAAGCCCGAAGTCAGCACTTCCCATGTTTCGGCTAACGAACTTGTGCTGCTGATGAACAGCAATGTGATGTACCATAACGGCAAGAAATACAAAGCGGGTCAGCCGATGGCTGTGAAGCAAGGGGTATCCTATGTCGCCATTCGCGCCATGGTTGAACGTGCAGGACTGAAGCTGTCTTACGATAACAAAACGAAGGAAACCATCATCCTTAAGGATGGCAATGAACTTCGGTTTACGACAGGAAGCAGTCATTATAAAGTCAACGGACAGGTTCGTCCGATGAAAGGCCCTGCCTACCAGAGCAGCAATGTGTTTATGGTTCCGTTAACCGCGATCACGCAAGCGCTTGATATTCCATACCAGGTGAACCAATCCGAGAAGAAGGTTATACTCGATTTATCCGGTATGGGCAGCGGCAACGATAACGGCGAACAGTCTGGAAATAACGGCGGGGGATCGGGCAGCGAGGTTCCGAACATACCGAACCTGGGTCCGAATGACCTCATCCTGATGATGAACAGCAACAAGATGTATCAGAACGGGAAAGCGTATACGGCAGGTCAGCCAATGGCAGTCAAGAATGGCGTATCCTATGTTGCCATTCGCTCCCTCGTTGATCGTGTCGGCCTGAAGCTGACCTATGACGGAAAGACAAAGGAAACGATTATTATCCGCGGTAACGATGAGCTTCGTTTTAAGACGAACAGCAGCGTATACACCGTGAACGGGGTCAGAAAATCAATGAAGGGACCGGCTTATCAGTCCAACAATACATTCATGGTGCCGCTGACCAGCATTACACAGGCGCTGGACATTAGTTATCGGGTGGATCAGCCGAACAAACGGGTTATCCTTAGCCTGAGCTCAAAGCCGGTAGCTTCCTTCACGGTGCAGCCTGGCGAGATTCTTGCCGGACAAACAACGGTTACGTATAAGACGAATGCTTATTCGCCGACGGGACTGGCTATTGTTGACGAGCATTGGGAAGGCCGGGAAGAGATTTTTGACGAACCCGGTGTGCATACGGTTACCTACTCGGTACAGGATTCCAGCGGGGAGTGGAGCGAACCGTATATATTGAGCATTCAAGTATCCGCTCCGAATACGCCGCCTGTTGCCATGTTCGAAACGGACAAACAGGAATATAAGATCGGTGAGAAAATAACGTACATGAATATGAGTTATGACAACGATCCTGGCGATGAGCTTACGTATAAGTGGGAAAACAATGATCAGGCCTTTTTTACGGCAGGAACGCATAAGGTGCTGCTGATTGTTACCGATAAACATGGAGCGACCAGCTCATACGAGAAGATCATCAACGTAACGAGTGAAGTGATGTATACGCGCGATCAATTCAATCAATTATTTACGGGCATCGGCGACAAATACACCTTTGACGGATCAGCTGTGCCGACATGGAAACTGATGCCGATTACGAGAAGCTCCGAACCGTATCTGTTGATTCGCAGCAACTCTCCGGAAACCGTCTATCAAGAGGGTATTGTTTACCGTGAGGTCGGCAATGCCAGCACGCGATTCATGATTCACCACTTGAACGCTACCGGGAAGAATATGAAGATGTATGTCGTCGCCACCAACATCAACACGATGACGGCGCGTCTGACCACCGAGTATACCGGTTTGGGCGGTCCGATCAATATCCCGACAGCCACGGGTAAAGCGGCTGTCCAGCGTTACCTCGAGTCCATGCAGTCAGCGGATGCATTCAAGACGATCTCGCTCGCCCCTGGGGAAAGCCGGATCATTTTGCAAGACTTGAGCGCGCAAACCTTGAAGAATCAGCAGGTGCTCTCCATGTTTGCTGATCTCTATTCGGACTCGCCGATCCGATATGATGTCATCATGATTGATGAAGCCAAGGATCCGATTCAAAAGCTGCCTTACCTGAAGCTCCATCCGAGCGATGGCGTTCATAACCGGGGAACGTATCCGGACTCGACACGGATCATTGAATCCTATGACTTGGTTGGCGACACGCCTACCCGGCTCGCGCTCGGCGACAAGACAAACGATCCGAATCTGGAAGGGTATGACGGCATTAACGGTTCATATCAATCCAATGCCGGGAACTTCGGTGTACTGTACAAAATCAAGCTGCACCGCGTAGCACCCAATACGCTGATCACGCTGAATCCGCGCGGAGGCAAGTACATGGGTGCGATGATGGTGAACGGAAATATCATTCAGACGCCGAATACAAGCGGAGGCGCCGTATCTGCGCCGAATGAAGCTGCCGTTCTCTATCGTACGGGGAATTACGAGCAGACCGTGGAAATCCTGTTTACGGCGGCACCGGGAAGCAGTCTGCCAGTCAACATCCTGCTCCAGCCGCTTCCGCAATTAAAGAACTAATCCATTCATCATGTATTGCAATGGGACAGCTTCTTAGCCAGAACATGGCTAGGGCTGTCCTTTTTGTTGGTTCTTGCCCAGGGATCACGTCATATCCCAGGCTTTTGCCTTCCATAGGTGAAGTACCTTACAGGCGTTTAGCCTACACACAACCGCTTTCATTGACGCTATCTTATTTTTCAGGCATTATAAGAAGAGAGTATTCTCAAGTAGAGGAGGTTACCTCCGTATGCTTACGACGGAACAGATCATCGACGCCATGTCGGAACATGGGCTGCGCATTACTGATCAGCGCAAGACACTTGCCAAATTGTTTGGGGAACATCCTGGCTATTTAACGGCCAAGGATGTGTACGAATATATGGGCCGGAAGTACAGCGGGTTGAGCTTCGATACGGTCTATCGGAATCTTAGGGTATTGTACGAGCTTGGCGTATTGGAGCAGGTTGTGTTCGAGGAAGGCATCAAGTTTCGAGGACGCTGCAGCGAAGAGCATCATCATCATCACATGATCTGCCTGCAGTGCCAGAAGACGTACCCGATTACGTTTTGCCCGATGCAGCTGACCGATGCGCCGGATGATTTCCAGGTGGTTCAGCATAAATTCGAAGTGTTCGGCTACTGCCGGGACTGCGGCAAGGACAATGCGGATAATGAAACTTCACCAGCCAGTGCAGGAAAGCGGGATAGCCGGGCATGAGCACAGCGCGCAGGGTGGTGAAGGTGCCGATACACTTCTATCGGAAATTCATCTCTCCGTTGAAACCGGCGACTTGCCGATTCTATCCAACCTGCTCGGCCTATGCTCTTGAAGCGATTGAGGTGCACGGCGCGCTCAAGGGCTCCTGGCTGGCGGCCAAGCGAATAGCAAGATGCCATCCGTTTCATCCAGGCGGCATTGATATGGTTCCGCCGCACAAGGATAAGGTATCGTCTTCATGGACAGAGAAATAGCGTTTTGTGGGGTATCCTAATGGATATGGTACGGAATGCATCCTGTCTTTTGGTCATAGCCATTCTACGGACCGCGGCTCATCTTGACACGCCGCAGCCCGTTTGATTAAAATGTAAGAAATTATAGGTATATCCGAGGAAGAGATAAGTACGGAAATCTTGCCTTGAACAGAGAGCCGGAGCAGCTGGAAACCGGTCTTGGCGAATTTCGGAAAATGGTCTTGGAGGATCCGCTTTTGAGCGCTGCAGTCCGGGTAGGAAGGCTGCCGTAAAGGAGCGGCGTGAGCCAGCGTTAATGGACGGCCGGATGACGGCAGATGAGCCTGTTACCCGTAAGGGTACAGGGAATTTGGGTGGTAACACGTGAGAACAACTCTCGTCCCATGGGGACGGGGGTTTTTTGCTGTTTACTGCTGTTTTCGCAAAGAGATTGCCTGATACAAACAATCCATTTCACGGTAAAGGAAGGTTACTATGGCAGACAAAAAGACGTTTTATATTACAACGCCAATCTATTATCCAAGTGATAAGCTGCATATCGGCCATGCTTATACTACGGTGGCCGGCGACGCGATGGCCCGCTACAAACGGCTTCGCGGATACGATGTCCGTTATTTGACGGGGACCGATGAGCACGGACAGAAGATTGAACGCAAAGCGGCGGAGGCTGGAAAAACCCCGCAGCAGTTCGTCGACGATATCGTGGCCGGCATCAAGGACCTGTGGAAGAAGCTGGACATATCGAACGAAGATTTCATTCGCACCACGGAGCAGCGCCACACCACGGTTGTACAGGAGGTATTTGAGCGTCTGTTGAAGCAGGATGACATCTACAAGGGCGAATACGAAGGCTGGTACTGCACGCCTTGTGAGTCTTTCTTCCTGGAGCGTCAGCTGGTAAACGGCAACTGCCCGGACTGTGGGCGACCTGTTGAGCTTGTGAAGGAAGAGAGCTACTTCTTCCGCATGAGCAAATATGTGGACCGCCTGCTCCAGTATTACGAGGAGAATCCGGATTTCATTCAGCCGGTATCCCGCAAGAATGAGATGATCAACAACTTCATTAAACCGGGTCTTGAGGATCTGGCTGTGTCCCGTACGACCTATGAGTGGGGCGTGAAAGTGAAGAGCGATCCGAAACATGTGATCTATGTGTGGATTGACGCCCTTCTGAACTATATAACGGCACTCGGTTACGGTACAGAGGACACCAGCCTGTATGACAAATACTGGCCGGCCGACGTACACCTGATGAGTAAGGAGATCGTCCGTTTCCATACGATCTATTGGCCGATCATTCTGATGGCGCTCGATGTTCCGCTTCCGAAAAAGGTGTTTGCCCATGGCTGGCTGCTGATGAAGGACGGGAAAATGTCCAAGTCCAAGGGGAATGTGGTCGATCCGGTTACGATGATTGACCGGTATGGTCTTGATGCGCTTCGTTATTACCTGCTGCGTGAAGTTCCATTCGGAGCGGACGGCACCTTTACGCCGGAAAGCTTCGTGGAACGGGTGAACTCCGACCTGGCCAATGACTTAGGTAACTTGTTGAACCGTACCGTGGCCATGGTCGATAAATATTTTGACGGAGTGGTTCCGGCTTTCTCCGCCGGCGTAACGCCGTTTGATGCAGCGATCGAGGAAGCGGCCAAGTCGGTTTATGAGAAAGTCGAAACCGCTATGGAAAATATGGAATTTTCCGTTGCACTAACGGCCATCAGTCAGTTTGTCAGCCGCAGCAACAAATATATTGATGAGACCCAGCCTTGGACGTTGGCCAAAGACGAGAACAAACGGAATGAGCTGGCATCCGTCATGAGTCACTTGGTGGAGACGCTCCGCGTAGCATCAATTCTGCTTCAGCCGTTCCTGACCCGTACACCGAAGAAAATGTGGGATCAGCTTGGCCTGGCGGAAGGCGAATGGACGACTTGGGAGAGCGGACGACAGTTCGGAGCTATACCGGCTGGATCGAAGCTTCAAAAGGGCGAGCCGATATTCCCACGCCTGGATACAGAGCAGGAAGTGGCATACATCGCGGAGGCGATGACAGGCGGTACGAAGGCCACTCAGGAAGAGACTTCGACCTCGGCAGCAAATTCGTCCGCCGAGAGCACGGCGGAGCCTGTAGAGCTTAAAGAGGAAATCGGCATTGAGGATTTTGCCAAGGTCGAGCTGCGCGTAGCGCAGGTGATTGCAGCCGAGCCGGTGAAGAAAGCGGACAAGCTGCTTAAGCTGCAGCTAGACCTCGGATTCGAGCAGCGGCAAGTGGTATCCGGCATAGCGAAGTTTTACACGCCGGAGGAATTGGTTGGACGCAAAGTGATTTGCGTAACGAACCTGAAACCGGTGAAGCTTAGAGGCGAAATGTCGCAAGGCATGATTCTGGCCGCCTCCCACGGCGATCAGCTGACGCTTGCAACCGTACCGGACGGCATGCCTAATGGGGCAGTTGTCAAATAAAATGCTCTCTCGTTGAATTAAGTCGCGATAGACGGTGTACCCTGTTAAAGGGTACGCCGTTATTTTTTCCTTTAAGAGGTTGTTCAAAAAGTCCGCTTTTGATAAGAAAACCTCTATCGAGGCCACTTCAAGGATGGGCGACCGCGATGTATAGGTAGGTTTTCTTGCGATATCGAATTTCATCAGTTCCACTGATAACTCATAAATTCTATATCTAACACGAAGCGAATCAGAAAGCAGCTCGGCATCGAATCTTGAATTCAGCCGGGCCTTCCGGTGCTCACGTACCCAAAACGTACGCTCCGCTCCTCACTCCCTAGCTTCATCCAACCTTCTCGGTGCTGAAAATCGACCTTTTTGAACACGCACTTTAATACGGAGGATATGACATCTCTATTGAAAAATAATAGTAAGTTTTACGATTTGGTTGACAACGGGTTTGCCTGCTCTTATAATCTTGTTAGTAATGATTACGATTAATTGAACGGAGCGGATATGGGGAGATGAACATGAACAAGAGAAAGAGAGAGAACAAACTTAACGGTTGGACCTGGAGTGTAACCTCTATCTTATTGGCGGTACTTATCCTGTCGGGATGCGGAAGTAAATCCGGCGGCGGCATTGTTGAGGGCAAGGTAAACGTCATTACGACCTTTTATCCAATATATGAATTTACGAAGGAGATTGGCGGGGATGACGCCAATGTCGTAAATCTTCTGCCAACGGGCGTGGAGCCGCATGATTGGACACCGCGCAGTCAGGATATCGTGAATACTTCCAAGGCCCAGCTGTTTCTCTATAACGGTGCCGGGCTGGAAGGCTGGGTACCGGGATTTTTGAAGGGACTTGATAAAGACACGCAAGTCAAGCCGGTTGAAGTCAGTCACGGCATCCAGCTGATTGATGCTGTGGGAGACGATGGTCATGGACACGGGGAAGCAGCCCACGAAGAGGAACATGATCACAGCCATGAAGAAGGTGCCGAAGCAGAGCACGATCACAGCCACGAGGAAGGCGCGGAAGCAGAGCATGATCACAGCCATGAAGAAGGCGCCGAAGAAGATCATGCGGGTCATGACCACGCAGAAGAGCCCGCCGAGACTAGCACCGACACACATCATACGGACCCGCATACATGGGTAAGCCCGAAATCGGCTCTGGTCATGGCTGAGAATATCAAGAACAGCCTTGTCGAGGTGGATCCTGAACATAAGGACGGTTACGAACAGCGCTTTGAAGCCTTGAAAGAGAAGCTGGTCAAACTGGATAACGATTTCACAAACGAGTTGTCCAAAATGCCGAAAAAAGACATAGTCGTATCCCATCAAGCTTTCGGATATCTGTGCCGGGATTATGGCTTGACGCAGCATGCGATTATGGGACTCTCACCGGACGCGGAGCCCAGAGCGCAGGATATTGTGAACCTCACCCAGACGGTGAAAGAGAAGGAAGTTAAATATATTTTCTTCGAAGAGCTCGTGTCGGATAAACTTGCCAAAACGCTGGCAAATGAAGCAGGCGTGGAAACCTTGGTATTGAATCCGGTGGAGGGACTGACTAAAGAGCAGGCGAGTGGCGGTGAGAATTATTTCACGCTGATGGAGAAAAATTTGCAAAATCTAACGAAGGCTTTACAATAAGGAAGATGGGGGAGCATATCCCCCTCTTCTTTCGTGTTATGAATGTTTATGATCTTCATATATTTAGATAGAAAGACTACAGAGAGAAAGGCGGCGTGGTTATGGAGCCGGCAGCACAGGATTGCCACCAACCTATTGTACAAATCAAGGATGTATCCTTTCATTACCGCGAGCAACAGGTGATCAAGGATCTCAATTTCACCATAAAAGAACGGGACTTCGTAGGTATTGTCGGGTCGAATGGGGCAGGCAAAACGACGCTGCTCCGCATGATCGTTGGATTGCTGCCTGCCGCCGAAGGGTCTATCGAACTGTTCGGTCAGCCGATCCGCAAGTTTCAGGACTGGGAGCGAATCGGGTACGTTCCGCAGAAAAATTCGTTTAATCCGCTGTTCCCGGCCACTGTGCGTGAAGTTGTCATGTCCGGGCTATATAATCGGAAGAAAATGTTTCGCCGTTTGAACCGCCTGGACCACCAGAAATGTGAGGACGCGCTGGAAGTGATGCGCATTCAGGATATTGCCGATAAGCGGATCGGGGCCCTGTCCGGGGGACAGCAGCAGCGCGTGTTTCTCGCTCGGGCGCTCATCAATCGCCCGGATCTGCTCATACTGGACGAGCCTACGATCGGCATTGATGCCGAGACCCAGGCCGGATTCTTTGAACTGATTACCCATATGCATGCCCATCATCACATGACGTTTTTGATGGTCACCCATGATTTGGACATGGTCAAAGACTATCTGGGAGAATCGCCGGTATCGCAGAACGGAAAAATTCAGTTTTTTGTAAGGCATTCTCATGAAATCGAAAACTGCGCGGAAGTGGATTTGCAGCATTCGCTCGTCTAATGTATAGAAACAAGCTTTTTGAAGCAGGAGAAGGGGACGTTATCATTGCTTGATATTTTGTTTAGCGATTTTTTTCAGCGGGCGCTGATCGGAGGGATTCTGATCGGCATTACAGCCCCGCTTATCGGGATATTCCTCGTGCTGCGCAGGCTGTCCATGATCGGCGATACGTTGTCGCACGTTACGATTGCGGGTGTAGCGCTCGGATTTCTGATCGAAGTATATCCGCTTGCCGCTGGACTTGTGTTCGCGGTGCTGGCGTCATTTGCGATTGAGAAGCTGCGAAAGGCATATAAAAGTTATGCCGAGCTGTCAATCGCCATTATTATGTCTGGCGGCGTTGCGCTTGCCTCGCTGTTTTTCACCCTGGGAATGGGCTATAATACGGATGTTATGAGTTATTTGTTCGGCAGCATCTACACGCTGGATTCCACGGATATTTATATGGTGGGCGGTGTAACCATCGTTGTCATTGCGGTTGTGGTGATGTTCTTCAAGGAGTTCTTCCTGCTCAGCTTCGAAGAGGATGCCGCCAGTGTCAGCGGACTGCCAGTCAAATGGATGAACATGATCATTACGGTACTGACGGCCCTTGTCGTAAGCACCGCCATTAAAATTGTGGGCGCGCTTCTGGTATCCGCATTGTTGGTGATTCCGGTAGCGATCAGTTTACTGCTGGCAAGAAGCTTCCGAGGCTCTATCGTATTATCGGTCATCATCTCCGAAATTGCCGTTATCGGGGGATTGATGCTTGCGGGCGTATTTAATCTGGCACCCGGCGCGACCATCGTGCTGCTGCTGATCAGCCTGCTTATCATTACGCTTGTCGGCAAAAAGGGCTTTACGACATAAGGGGGTTCTGAAATAAAATGGCTGATATTAATATCGGCATCGCATTTGCTGCCGGTTTTGCTTCTTTTATATCTCCATGCTGTTTACCGCTGTACCCGTCCTACTTATCGATTATTACAGGCATGTCGGTTAATGATTTGAAGAACGAACAGAACCGCAAGGAGGTCCGTTTCCGGACCATGACGCATACACTTGCGTTCATCCTTGGGTTTTCTGCTGTTTATTACACCCTCGGTTGGGGGGCAGGCCTGTTCGGGGAGTTCTTCACGGAATATCAAGACTTGATCCGCCAGCTGTCTGCGCTGCTGATCATCGTGATGGGACTTATGCTCATTGGCATTTTCCAGCCTAAGTTTTTAATGAAGGACCGGAAATTCAATTTTAAATCCAAACCGACCGGATACCTAGGAACATTTCTGTTTGGCATCGGGTTTGCTGCAGGCTGGTCGCCATGCGTCGGCCCGATTTTAACGGCCATCATCGCGCTGGCAGCTTCCGATCCGGGAACCTGGTTCCCGCTGATTACCTCGTACTCCCTGGGATTTGCAGTGCCTTTTTTCATCCTGGCTTTTTTCATCGGCTCAACCCGCTGGATTCTCAAGTATTCAAGCACGCTGATGAAAGTCGGCGGCGTCTTGATGATACTGATGGGGGTTCTGCTCTTTACAGATCAAATGTACAAAATTACGATTTGGCTGCAAGGCATTACGCCGGAGTGGCTGAAATTTTAAAATCGAGCGGAAGACTGGTTCAATTCATAAGTCATTATTGACATAGGATTGGGCCAGGACTTGCCAACCGGTCTCCAAAACATGTATCATTACTATTGCAGGTAAAACAGGATTTTGCACGGGTTATGTAACTATAGAAAAGAGGGAATAAGATGCCGACACCTAGCATGGAGGATTATTTGGAGCGCATCTACAAGTTGATCGACGAAAAAGGATATGCGCGCGTTTCGGATATTGCCGAAGGCTTGGAGGTTCACCCCTCATCCGTCACGAAGATGATTCAAAAGCTGGACAAGGACGAATATTTGATCTATGAAAAATATCGCGGTTTGGTTTTGACCAGCAAAGGCAAAAAAATGGGCAAACGGCTCATGGAACGTCATCATTTGCTTGAGGAATTCCTTGAGATGATAGGTGTACAGGATGAAAATATTTATAGGGACGTTGAGGGAATCGAGCATCATTTAAGCTGGGATTCCATTACGAGAATTGAGACGCTTGTGGAGTATTTCAAGCGCGATGAGAATCGACTTCAGGATTTGCGTGACGTTCATAACGAATTAGTCAACGAATCGTAATGTGGCATCTGTCCGCTTGTGACAGATGCTTTTTTAAACTGAACCGTCATATTTCCAGTGTTATATTAATAAGTTAGATTACCTGCAAATTTCATATTTTCGGAGGATTAATAGAAATGAAGCTTCGTAGATGGTTGTTGGTGCTGATCATGTTACTATTGTGTCTCCCGTCGGTGGTCCCAACTGCGCAAGCGAAGGCAGCTTCTATCCGTATTCAGTTGGACGGTGTAACCTTAAACAGTGACGTATCTCCTTACATATTGCCGAAGGTTAATGTTACCATGGTTCCTACGCGGATTATCAGTGAAGGCCTGGGCGCTTCGGTAGCTTGGAATCAGAAGCTAAAGACAGTAAATATCGGGCTGGACGGCTCGAATCTGCAATTGACATCCGGCAGCAAAACCGCGCTTGTGAACGGCTCATCCGTAGCACTTGATGCATCGGTTGAAATTAAGAGCGGCCGGGTTATGGTTCCGCTGCGGTTTGTCAGCGAGAACCTGGGTGTGCAAGTCGAATGGAACCAAGCGGCACAACGTATCTCGCTGACTACAGGCACGGACGTCGTTCTTCCACCACCGGTATCCACAGGGGATGAAGTCAGAGGCGCTTGGATATCCACGGTGTTCAATCTGGATTGGCCGAAAACAAAGACCAGCGCAGAGCAGCAAAAGGCATCTTACATCGCCTTGCTGGATTCGCTCCAGGAAGTTGGCATCAATACCGTGTACGTGCAGGTACGTCCGGCTGGCGATGCATTGTATCCTTCCACTATGGTGCCATGGTCCAAGGTGCTGACAGGGATTCAAGGAGCAGATCCGGGGTATGATCCGGTAGCTTTCATGGTTGAGGAAACGCATAAACGGAATATGGAGTTCCACGCATGGTTTAATCCTTTCCGGGCCAACACCGATATTTTGACAGCATCGCTCGATCCATCCCACGTTGCGCTCAGCCACCCGGATTGGATCGTGAACACAGGCAAGCAGCTGTACATCAATCCTGGGATCCCGGAAGCTCGGCAGCATATCATCGATACCATAATGGAGGTCGTGAACGGATACGATATTGACGGTATTCACCTGGATGATTACTTCTACCCATCGAATACGGTCTTCAAAGATGATGCGGCATACCGCCAATACAATCAAGGTGCTTACGCAAACCTTGCAGATTGGCGTCGCGGAAACATCAATGCATTTGTGCAATCGCTCGGTGAGAGCATTCAACGTGTGAAACCGGACGTTGAATACGGAATCAGTCCTTTCGGCGTATGGCGTAACCAGTCCGTGGACAAGACGGGATCGGATACGAAAGCCGGCGTGACGGCTTATGACAGCATGTATGCTGATGTGCGGGCCTGGATCCAGAGCGGCTGGATCGATTACGTGGCTCCGCAAATCTATTGGAGCATGAGTAATCCGGCCGCCGACTATGATAAGCTGGTGGACTGGTGGGCCAGCGAAGTACAAGGAACCGGCGTAGATCTCCTGATCGGTCACGCTCCATACAAACTGGGAACCAGCGAAATCGGTTGGCAGAGCGCATCGGAGATCATCAATCAATTGAAGTACAATCAGAATTATGCCGAGGTTAAAGGCAGCATTTTCTTTAGAGCAGAGAATATTTTAAGTAATCCGTTAGGCATTAAAGATCAATTGCAATCATATTATAGATAAATCGGCACGTCCCATAGGTATGAAACATCCCCCGCGCTCATACATAGTCATTAGACCATGTGAGGCGGGGGATTTTATATGCAAATCAATGCGGTATTTGAAGGTGGGGGAGTTAAGGGGATCTCGCTTGCCGGGGCTGTCAAGGCGGCGGAGAATGCCGGCATGGAATTCAGCCGTGTTGCCGGAACGTCCTCCGGTTCGATCGTGGCATCCGTGCTGGCAGCAGGCTACCGGGCAGACGAGATCAAGCGCATTATTGAGGAGACGCCCTTTCATTCGTTTCTCCAGCGAGCACCGATCTTTAATACGAAGTTTATCGGTCCCGCCTTGCGGGTGTTGATTAAGAAGGGGCTGTATTCCGGAGAAGCCCTGGAGAACTGGATTCGGGAAATCCTGCTTGCCAAAGGGATATTTACGTTTTCGGACATCCCGGCAGGCAAGCTGTATATTGTGGCTTCGGACATTACGAATGGAAGGCTGCTGGTACTTCCGGACGACCTTCGCCAATATGGCATAAACCCTGCAACATTTCCTGTGGCCAAGGCTGTGCGCATGAGCTGCAGCATTCCGTATTTTTTCGATCCCGTCATTCTTCGCTTATTGGGCAGGGCCGCTAAAGGCAAGTCGTTCGGCGAACAATTTGTATACATTGTGGATGGGGGACTGCTCAGCAACTTTCCGTTATGGCTCTTTGATCGCGAGTCGAAGGGGGGACCTAAGCCGCTGCCAGTGCTTGGCTTCCAGATGGTCGGGAAGAATAGTAACTTGCCCCATTTGATTGATGGCCCGATCGGCATGTTAACCGCCATGTTTGAGACGATGCTTTCCGCTCACGATGAACGTTATATTGAACAGCAAAATCGCAATCGAACGATTAAAATTCCGACGCTTGGCATTGGTACCACTCATTTTAATCTGACCAAGGAGGAAAGCGAGAATTTATACAATTCGGGGTTAACTGCGGGTACGATGTTTTTCGCCCGCTGGAAATCCGAACATTAAAAAACCGTCCGGCCGGCATGATTTTGCACGGTTGGACGGTTTTCTTCTTAATGATATTTAGGAACATCATCGGATGGGTCGGGTTTTCCTTTTTGCCCATCGATAACCTGAAAGGGGTACTGTTTACGTTTTGCAGCTGGATTGCTCTTCCGTGCGGTGCTATGTTTAGCCGCCAGCTTAGCCGCCGTTCGCTTGGAAGGCTTCACCTTAGGCCGCTTGTTAAAACGACGAGGCGGGAACTTATAGAGCACATACACGACAGCTACAATAATGAGTGGAATCATAATATTCATTCTTGATCCAGGGTCTAACAGGAATACCAGTAGCCCTATGGCGGCTAACGTGATCGCCGTCCAAAAAATGATCGCATGCCTTCTCATGGATTATCACCCTTTCGCGGGATCCAGCACACTTCCTGTCACAGATTGGTGAACTGTAACATTTTCGTATTGAGCATCTAACTCACGCATTCTGTTAAAGGATGCGATGGATACTTCAACTTGATCATCAGTAGGTTCCTTCGTCGTTAAAAGCTGCAGCCACAGGCCAGGATATCCGAGGAAACGGAGTACCGGCATGTCTCGCATGGCATTGGTAAGTTTCAGGAACTCAAAGGAAACGCCAAGCACGATCGGAAGAAGCGCGATTCTTTGAATGACCCGCTGCGTCATGGTATCCCATGGCACCACCGAGTAGACAACAACGCCGAGAACAATGGTCAGCATCATGAAGCTGCTGCCGCAGCGATAATGCAGTCGCGTATATTTCTGAACATTCTTCACCGTCAGCTCTTCACCGGCTTCAAATGCGCTGATGACTTTGTGTTCGGCACCGTGATACTGGAACAGTCTTTTAATGACAGGTGTCTGGGAGATTGCCCATAAATACACGAGCAGCAGTATTAATTTAATGACGCCTTCAATCAGGTTATGCACAATATAGTGATCAAATGTATCGCCAAAAAAGAAATCCTCTACAAAAACAGGAACGAGTGTAAACAGCAGCTTACCGAATATGAAGGAAAGCACGCTGACGGCGGCCACACCGATGATCATGCTTAGACTCCAGCCTGAGTCTTCTTTCTCCTTCTGTTTCTCACGTTCTTCCGGCTCCAGGGTATCGTCAGCATAAGCATCCGCAGAGTAATTCAAATGTTTGGAACCTTTAATTGTAGAATCTATGAGACTGACGATGCCGCGAAGAAGCGGAATCTTCCGCAGCTTTCGAACCCAAGCCTTGTCTTCGCGAGGCACCTCGAGAAACTTGATTTCGTTATTTTTACGCCGCACGGCCGTCACATTCACATGTTTGCCGCCGAACATAACGCCTTCGATTACAGCTTGGCCTCCATAGCTGATCGGGGTTGACTTATCGGACAACCAGTTCACCCTCCCTGACATGTTTTTCGTTCTATGAACTATTGTATCGAATTTTGAAAGTAATTTCTAGTTGGATTAGGGCAGGGGAAGCGGAGCATACTACCTTCAGAGATGAAATGAAGTAACAGCGGGCATTCGATAACTGAAAAAGAGGAGAATCAATAGATGCATGAACATCAATTTCGCAAGCAGAATCAGGTCACCAATCCGTTTACGTTTGCCCTGGAGCTGGGCTATTATGCAGGTCTGATCTGGGGGGCCGTGCTTTGGATATTTTACTGGCTAAAATTCACGAAGGTGCTGCCAGGCTTTTTGCTGGAGCCGTTCTTCAAGCATGAGTTCCTCGCGACGACAGCTGGCCAAATTGCCGGTTGGCTGTCCTTTATCGCGTTTTCCGTCATCGCTTCCCTCATCTATGTCACCTTGTTCAGGAAGCTGAGGGGCCCATGGCCCGGGATAGCATACGGAATCGTATGGTGGGCGGTGCTGTTTGTCGCGCTCAATCCATGGCTTCGGCTGACGGACCCGGTGAAGAAGCTGCCTTGGGATACAAACATCTCAGAGGTTTGTATTTTTATATTATGGGGACTATTTATCGGTTATACGACTGCACAGGAATTCACCGATGAGAAACTGCGCGAACCGAAGAAGGTGACGGGCTAGCTAAGAAAAACTTCTCAACCCTATCCCGCCTATGGTAAAATAGCTTTTGGTTATTTGACGAAAAGGTGGGAAGCCCTATGAAATCCATATGGGTGATAAACGGACCGAACTTAAACCTGCTCGGCTTCCGTGAACCGGGCATTTATGGTTCACTCAGCCTGCAGGCGATCGAAGATAATTTGCGTAAACAGGCGGATCTCGCCGGTATCGGTATTACCTTCTATCAGTCCAATCATGAGGGTGCTATCATCGACCGTATTCATGAAGCTATTGGACAGGCGGACGGCATACTTCTTAACCCGGGAGCACTGACTCACTACAGCTATGCTGTACGTGACGCCATCAGTTCTGCCCGTGTTCCGACAGTGGAAGTTCACCTATCGAACATTCATGCCAGGGAGGAATTTCGTCATACCTCCGTCATCGCACCTGTTGCTGTCGGACAAATCGCGGGTTTTGGCGCAGCGAGTTACACACTGGGCTTGTCGGCCCTTTTGCAAGTCCTGAACGACCAAGAAGGATAGCTAATCCGATCAGATATTAGAAAGCTTTAACCGAGAGGTTGCTTTTTGTTATCAGATGAATTACAGCTAACCGTAACTGGCTGCTTAGAAATACGTCGAAGATGTTTTTCTTGAGCCGGCTTGGACATGGGTGAGAGGAGAGGTTAGAATGAGTAACAAACGAGTGGTTAAACTGCGCGAGAAACTTCAGACTAAAGGCTTAACGGCCATGCTGGTGGCAAGCCCGATCAACCGCAGATATTTGACAGGCTTTACCGGGTCTGCCGGCTACGTGCTGATTACCCGGGATCATGCCTATCTGTTGACTGATTTCCGCTATATGACTCAAGCTCCACAGCAAGCCGTCGGCTTTCAAGTGGTTGAGCATGGACCGAAGGTTATGGAGACGGTCAAGGAATTGCTATCTTCCGAGGGAATAACATCGCTTGGATTTGAACAGGACCATGTTACATACGGCGTATTTTCGACCTATTCGGAACAGCTCGCGCCAATTAGCCTGGTGCCGGTTTCAGGTCTTGTAGAGGATCTGCGCATATTCAAGGATGCGGAAGAATTGAGCATTATGCAGCGGGCTGCCGATTTGGCTGATCAGACGTTCAGCCATGTGCTGACGATTCTGGCTGCCGGCAAAACGGAGCGTGAAATCGATCTGGAGATGGAAATGTTCATGCGCAAGCATGGCGCAACCGCGTCTTCCTTTGATACCATTGTCGCTTCCGGCGAGCGTTCGGCTCTTCCGCACGGCGTTGCCAGCGAGCGAGTGATTCAAGGGAACGAATTCGTTACGTTTGATTTCGGTGCGCTGCTTGACGGATACTGCTCCGATCTCACCAGAACCGTTGCGCTCGGAAGTCCTGATCCTAAGCTGAAGGAGATCTATGATATCGTGCTGGAAGCGCAGCTTCATGCACTGGATCATATTAAACCTGGCATGACAGGACGCGAGGCGGACGCCTTAACCCGTGATATTATTACCCGTTATGGATACGGGGAATACTTTGGTCACAGCACCGGGCATGGATTGGGTATGGAGGTTCACGAATCTCCAAGACTGTCCAAGCTGAGTGATGATGTGCTGCAGCCGGGCATGGTGGTAACGGTGGAGCCGGGCATATACTTGCCTGGGCTTGGCGGTGTCCGTATTGAAGATGATATCGTGATTACGGAATCGGGTATTCATATACTAACAAGCTCGTCCAAAGACTACACTGTGCTTTAGGAGACTGTTCAAAAAGCTAGCTTTTTGAACTTGCACTTTAGGAAAATTGTGTACTATATTAATTAGACCGCATCCTTAGGAGGGAATCTTAGTGATTTCAGTAAACGATTTTAAGACAGGTTTGACCGTAGAAGTAGATGGCGATATATTCACCGTTTTGGATTTTCAGCACGTTAAACCTGGTAAAGGCGCAGCTTTCGTTCGTTCCAAATTGAAAAACCTTCGCAACGGCAACACCGTTGAGAAGACGTTCCGTGCAGGCGAAACGATTGGCCGCGCCATCATCGACAACCGTGGTGTTCAGTATCTCTATGCCAGCGGTCAAGAGCATGTCTTCATGGACAACGAAACTTACGATCAATTCAGCTTGACCAGCGAGCAGCTGGAGTGGGAGCTTAACTTCCTGAGAGAGAACATGAACGTTAACATCATCAGCTACCAAGGCGAGATCCTCGGGATCAACCTGCCTAACAGCGTGGAGCTGAAGGTGGTTGAAACCGAGCCTGGAATCAAAGGCAACACGGCAACGGGCGCAACGAAGAATGCGAAAGTGGAAACCGGCCTGAATGTACAAGTACCGCTGTTCATTAACGAAGACGATGTGCTTCTGATCGATACACGCGAAGGTAAATACATCTCCCGTGCATAGTAGGCTTTAAAACGGGACCCTTCAACGATTGACGGGTGCCAATATCTTCTAAATAACAAGGACTCCTGTACGTATGTACGGGAGTCTTTTTGCGATGGCGAAAGCCGGTGCGATAAACCTGAGTCCTTTTTGCCTTGAAAAGCCTTGACGGGATGACTCACTTTCGTATTATACTGTTTTAAAGTGAGAAACCACCTGAATGCTGTTACATACTGATATTAGTGGGGAGTGAAAGAAGCATTGTCACTGTACGTCATGAAATTCGGAGGCAGCTCTGTAGGGGATACAGAACGTATGAAGCGTGTTGCCAGAAGAATTGTAGAGAAACAAGATGAAGGTCATCAATGTGTAGTCGTGGTGTCTGCTATGGGGGATACAACAGACGATTTGATTGACCAGGCAAAGCTGTTGAACGAGAATCCACCGGCACGGGAAATGGATATGCTGATGACCACGGGAGAGCAGATATCCATATCGCTGCTATCCATGGCGATTCACGGTCTCGGACGCAAGGCAAAGTCTCTTACCGGCTGGCAGGCGGGGTTCCGTACGGAAGCGGTGCATGGCAAAGCCCGTATCACAGATATTATGCCTGAACGCGTGTTTAAAGCGCTTGATGAAGGGAATGTCGTCATTGTAGCGGGATTCCAGGGAATGTCGGAAGACGGAGAGATTACAACGCTTGGACGCGGGGGATCAGATACCACGGCGGTTGCTCTTGCGGCTGCCATTCAAGCGGATGTATGTGAAATATATACGGATGTGGACGGAATTTACTCCACAGATCCGCGGGTTGTCAAATGTGCGCGGAAGTTGAAGGAGATTTCCTATGACGAGATGCTGGAGCTAGCCAATCTTGGTGCAGCTGTTCTTCACCCGCGCGCGGTTGAGTATGCGAAGCATAATCAAGTGAAGCTTGTCGTCAGATCCAGCTTTAATCATAACGAGGGTACGGTTGTTAAGGAGGAAGCAAGCATGGAACAAGGTGTGGTTGTCAGCGGAATTGCATTTGACAAGAATGTGGCAAGAATCAGTATTCTGGGCGTTTCCGATACGCCGGGCGTTTTGGCTCAAGTGTTCGGAGAGCTTGCGAAAGAAGCGATTGATGTTGATATTATCGTACAGAGCGGTGTCCAGAACGGCGAAGCAGACTTTTCCTTTACCGTTTCCTTGGCCGATCGGGAGCGTGCGTTGTCGGTTATCGAACAAATCCGCGGCAAGATTCCGTATCGTGACGTTACCTCGGAAGATCATCTGGTGAAAGTATCGATTGTTGGTGCCGGAATGGTCAGCCATCCGGGTGTGGCGGCGCAAATGTTTGATGTCATCTCCCGGCAAGGGGTCAGCATCAAGATGGTCAGCACGTCAGAGATCAAAGTATCCTGTGTCATTGAAGGAACCAATCTGGAAGGTGTCGTACAAGCGCTTCATACCGCGTACGGACTGGATACAGATCAGCAGGCTTCCGTTGGCGGACCGCAGGTGCGTCGATAACCTGTTTTTTAATGGAATAATTTATGCAATCATATCGATATTAAATAGAGTTAATCCCGGTCCATATCGACCGGGATTTTTTGCGTTGTCCGAAAGATTCAAAGTTCGCTTCTATGAAATTGAAAAAATAGAGATAAAACGAGAGTGCCTCGCATATTTTTAAACATCACACTTGTGAACAAGGAAGAAGGAGGATATAGAGCATGCTGGACAAGTTTGTCGCTAGTATGGCCACGCTTCGTTTTTTCTCCGGCAGTCTCGAGATTGTGGCGGCCATCATCATGCTGCGCCTGAACCAGGTCGATAAAGCGCTGGCCGTGAATTCCGCTCTGGCTTTTATGGGCCCGCTGATCTTGATTCTGACAACAACGATCGGACTCGTGGGAATGGCGGATAAATTGTCGTGGGGGAAGATCGGCTGGATTTTGTGCGGCGTTTCCTGTCTCTTATACGGCGTTTTAAAAAAATGATAGATTCGCTGCATATTTTTCAGGTACAAGCATACACATGGGATATGAAGTTCTCTTATTAGAAGATGATCAAAAAGGACAACCTGGGGGAAATCGATATGACATTGAACTGGTTAGACCTGTTTCCCGAGACCGTAAAACGGATGCTGCTGAACCTGTCGAAAGAGCTTCTCGATCATGTGGAGGAGGTACGTATCCGGGAGGAACGTCCGCTGGAGATTAATTCGGCGGGCAAGCATCATTTTCTGGACCGGCGCGGCGGGCTCACTTTGCGGCCTGATGAAGCGTATAAGCCAACGCGTGAAGATACCCATAGGTTGCTGGATCTAATCAGTAACCATTCCCTCTACACCATGGAAGAGGAATTGCGAAAAGGGTTTATCACGATACCTGGGGGTCATCGGGTCGGGCTTACCGGCCGGACGGTGCTCAGCGGTGGTAAGGTTGAACACATTCGGGATATTAGCGGATTTAATGTCCGGATTGCCAAGGAAGTTCAGGGCGCGGCGGATGACATCATCCCGCATTTACTCGACCGGAAACGGAAAAGGGTAATGCACTCGCTGATCTTATCCCCGCCCCAGCAAGGCAAGACCACGCTGCTTCGGGATCTGGCGAGGCAGATCAGTTACGGCAAATGGGGGAAATCGGCCGTGCATTGGCCGGGAATGAAGGTAGGCATCATTGACGAACGTTCTGAAATTGCCGGTTGTCTGCGCGGAGTCCCTGGTTTCGACGTAGGTCCGCGTACGGATGTGCTCGATGGCTGTCCGAAAGCTGAAGGGATGATGATGATGATCCGTTCGATGTCCCCGGATGTGCTGATTGTGGACGAGATCGGTCGGCCGGAGGATGCGGAAGCCGTCATTGAAGCCTTGCATGCGGGAATCAGCGTCATAGCAACGGCACATGGCTCGTCCATACAAGATATGCGTGGGCGACCAGCACTCGCCGGTCTTCTGGAGAACCGGATGTTTGAGATGTATGCCGTTCTTAACAGAACGGGCGACCACAGATCATACAAGCTGTATGACGGAGGTCAGCGAACGCTTCAGACGGCTGCAGCCGGTCCACCGGGCGGTGATGCCTATGCTTAAACTGGTCGGGGCTGTGCTCGTGCTGGGAGCTGGAACTTTAGCCGGATTTTATCAGGCCCAGCAATTCGCGGCAAGACCCAGGCAGCTGCGAGAACTCATTCTCGCGCTTCAACGGCTGGAAACGGAGATCAGCTACGGCTTGACGCCATTACCCGATGCGCTGGAGCGAATTGGCGATTCCCTTCGTGAACCGCTCAGATCATTATTTGCCTCAGCCGCGCTTTACATGAGTCCCGACTACGGGTTATCCGCACAGGAAAGCATCCGCAAGGCACTGGACGAATACTGGAAACGAACATCGATGAAAAGTGCCGAGCGTGAGGTGTTGGAGCAGCTAAGCGGCGTTCTTGGCACCAGTGACAGGCAGGACCAGATCAAACATATCGCTCTGGCCGTGGGACAGCTCAAGCATGAAGAAGCAGCGGCAAGGGATGACCAGGTCAAATATGAAAAAATGAGCAAAAGTCTGGGACTGCTCATTGGAGCATTGATCGTCATTTTGATCTTTTAGCGAGGTGCCAGGGGAAATGAACATTGAAGTGAACGCCATCTTCCAGATTGCCGGCATTGGGATCATCATTGCCATGATCCATACGGTCCTGAAACAGATGGGGAAAGAGGATATGGCACATTGGGTGACCCTTATCGGGTTTGTGGTTGTGCTGTTTATGGTCGTCAGACTCCTTGACGATTTGCTCAAGGAAATCAAAAGTATTTTTCTATTCCAGTAGGTGGACCTTTATGGAAATTATCCAGGTGGTAGGACTGGGCATCATCGCTACCGTGCTGATCTTGGTTGTCAAGGAACAGAAGCCGCTCTTTGCCTTTCTTCTCGCAGTGGCGACCTCGCTCCTCATCTTCCTGTTCCTGATCGGGAAGATCGGAAATGTCTTATCCATGCTGGAAGATTTGGCAGAGAACTCCGGTGTCCAGATCATCTATTTAAAGACCGTTCTGAAAATTATCGGAATTGCCTATATCGCGGAGATGGGGGCTCAGATCGTACGAGATGCCGGACAGGAATCGATCGCATCCAAAATAGAACTGGCGGGAAAAGTGCTCATATTGGTGCTCGCTGTACCGATTATCGGGATCATCATCGAGACGGTCCTGAAGCTCCTCCCGGCTTGAAAAAGGTGGGGGGACATGGTTACAGGAGTAATACTTCGAAAAGGCTTGGCCGTGTTTCGTCTACTGATCCTGATGTTGTTTATGACCGGATTGTTCTGCGGAACGATAAGTGCGGCTGACGCGGCAAATCCGGCCGATGAGTGGGTTGAGCAGCAGACGCAGCAGCTGCCGACAGACCAGGTCGAGAAATACTGGGACCGGCTCATGAAGGATTACGGCGGTTTCTTCCCGGATGGAAAGACGCCGTCTCTGATGGATATGCTGCTGCCGGGCGGCGACGGTCTTAGCTTCAAAGGGGTTATGTCAGGCATCGGAAAATATTTGTGGCATGAGGTGCTCTATAACGGGAAGCTGCTGGCAACCATCGTGATGCTGAGCATCATGAGTCTGATCCTTGAGAATCTGCAGACGGCCTTTGAGAAAAGCACCGTGAGTCGGGTTGCCTATACGATCTGTTACATGGTTGTCCTGGTCATTGCCGTTAACAGCTTCAGCATCGCGATAGGATATGCCCGGGACGCCATTACCCAAATGATCGATTTCATGATGGCGATGCTTCCCCTGCTCTTTGCACTGATGGCTTCGATGGGGAATGTGGTGACCGTCTCGGTGGCTCATCCGCTAGTCATCTTCATGGTACATACGGTAGGTACGCTGATCAGCACGGTTGTGTTCCCGCTTCTGTTCTTCTCGGCTCTGCTGCACCTGGTTAGTTCGCTATCCGAAAAGTACAAGCTGACCCAGCTTGGCAACCTGCTGCGAGGAATTTCGATGGGTGTTCTGGGCGTGCTGCTTACCGTGTTCCTGGGTGTCATCTCCGTCCAGGGACTGACCAGCTCGGTGACGGACGGGGTGACGATCCGGGCAGCCAAATATGTAACCGGCAATTTCGTCCCGGTAGTCGGCAAGATGTTCGCAGACGCAACGGATACCGTGATCTCGGCCTCATTACTCGTCAAGAATTCCATCGGACTGGCAGGGGTCATCATTATTTTGTTCCTATGCGCATTTCCTGCGATCAAGATTTTGACGCTTGCCTTGATATATAACATCGCGGCTGCCGTCATGCAGCCGCTAGGAGACACCCCGATCGGCACCTGCCTGCAGACGATCGGGAAGACGATGCTGTATGTTTTTACAGCCTTGGCCGCAGTCAGTATGATGTTCTTCCTGGCCATAACGATTCTGCTCACGGCAGGCAACATTACCGTCATGATGAGGTGAGGCAGAACATAGAAGGCGGCCAATGCTTAGGAGGAATGGCGAATGGACTGGCTTGGAGGTTGGTTGAAAAGCGTCATCATGGTGGTTCTCTTTGCAGCCTTCGTTGATTTGATACTGCCCGGCAAGGCGCTTGAACGATATGCCAGATTAGTCTTGAGCCTGTTGATTCTGCTTACGCTGCTTAGCCCGATTATCGCATTGATAACGGATCCCCCCGAGAATCAATTGGCGATGGAGCTGGAGCGGCAGGAGAAAGGGCTGCCGGAAGAGGTTCAGCTGGAGCATATTCTGGCACAGGCCGAGAAGCTGAAGGAAACGCAGCAGAGTCAAAGCCTTCAGTGGGCAGGCAACGAATTAGCCCGGGTGATGAAAGAAGAGATCGCGGCAGAAACCGGGGAGACGGTCCAGGAGGTCAAGGTGGTGCTGGCTGCAGTTGCTGGGCAGGACAAGGGATATGCAGGCGCTGCGATACGCTCCGTTGACGTAAGGCTGGTTGGAGGTGAATCGGAGAATGCAGAGGTAGACAAAAGGGATGATAAGGAGCCCATCAGCATAGAACCCGTTGATTCCGTGCAGGTGAATGTTGAATCCATGCAGTCGGAACGGGATGGAAAGGCAGCGGTGAAAGAGAATGCAGAAGCAGTGAGCAAGGCCGAAGAAGCAAGAGCAGAGCCGGTTCGGGATTACATTAGCCGCCGGTGGGATTTAGAGCCGGATCTGATCACGATATATATGCCAGGGCAGGAGCAGGATAAAAAGCTGTAGCGGAGGTGAGGATGATGGGAAATTGGTTGAAGCGGTTGGAGCAATGGCTTGGCGGAGGAGCTGGCGGAGCAAGAAAAATGCAAACCTTCAGATGGTTGATCATTCTTGGCCTGATCGGCGTCGCGATTATGCTGTTCAACTCCTTCGTCAATGTGAAGAAGCTGGATCATGAGAATATCGGTCGCGAGCCGCCGCCGGAGTCTGCGGCGGTCTCAACGCCCCAAAGCGGGACTTCAACCAGCGGCGGCGGTGAGTTCGAAAGTATCGAGCAGGATTTTGAAATGCGCACCAAAACCATGCTGGAACAGATTGTTGGGGTTGGGGCTGTCGATGTCATGGTGACTGTGGAATCTACAGAAGAGCTGGTCGTCCAGCGTGATATGAAAGATACCCAGGAGCTGACGGAGGAAACCGATGCTAACGGAGGTAAGCGCCATGTAACAAGTTATCAGCGTGACGGCCAGATTGTCACCTATGAATCATCCGGGGAAGAAACCCCAATCGTCACCAAGAAGATCAAGCCTCAAGTCCGGGGTGTGCTCGTCGTAGCCAAGGGAGCCGAGAATGATGTTGTAAAGAGCTTGATCGTGGATGCGATCCAGCGAGGCCTCAATGTCCCGTCTTATCGTATATCTGTTGTCCCGCGTAAACAGGAATAACCGCAGCCAATCGAATGATCCGATCATTCGTGCCAAGGTTTTCATTCAAAGGAGGAAACGTTCAAATGAATAACAAAAGACAAACCATATGGTTAGTATCCATGCTTAGTTTGATGGTCATCCTGTCAGCTTACTACTTATTCACCGACGATTCGGGCACGAAAGCGCCGCCGGTTGCCGAGAGCACGCAAGTGGACGGTCAGAAGCCGGGAGCCGGACAAGAAGCAAACGGAACCGCAGGCGCTGGCGACGAGCTGGTTGTGAACGAAGTGCTTGAAGAAGGCACAGACGGTGATTCCGGTGCCAATGAGCAAGGGACTGGTACGAGCGATACAGGTGCGGCCGGAACGGAAAATCCTGCAGAAGCAACACAAGGTGAGCAAGGGGAGCAAGGAAAAGCCAGCGGCGAAGCCGGTAAAACGGAAGAGCCGGAAGTGAAGGAATCCCAAGAGGGAGCCGAGAATTCCAAAGACGCTAGCAGCACAGGCAAAGAGGGAGCCGAGGAATCCAAAGACACAAGCAGCACCAGCAACGGTAACAAATCGGATGAAGAAGTGCTGGAGCAAGTGGCGGCCAATGCAACATCCGCAGCAGCCCAGTTGGAGTCCTATAAATTGGACCGCTCACAAAAAAATATGAAATTATACGATGAGTTAATGACAAAGATCGACAATCATGAGAACAAGCCGGAGCAAACAGCTCAAGCAACCGAGCAGCTGAAAGCAGCCGAAGCGAAAGAGGAAGTGATTCTCAGCATCGAAGAAGCGCTGCAGCAGCAATACGGCAACGCCGTTGTGAAGGAAGAAAGCGAGAAGTATAATGTGGTCGTTCTGAGTGAAAAACTCGATGCTAAAGGTGCAGCCGGCATCGTGAGTCTTGTGATGAAGGAATTGAAGGTTTCGCCGGATAAAGTAACCGTTCAATATGTTGCGCCATAAGCTTGTCTGCAGATTTCAACATAAATCACGGATATACGATAAACCGAAAGAGTCTAAGGATTGCCTTGGGCTCTTTCTATTTCGCTCGATTGTGATATAATACTCTAAGCTATTGACTGACTGTCCTAAGCAAGGGCTTCCAAGAAAGTGAAGGAGTGAACGTCGATAATGTTTAAATTAAACGAAATCAAGGAACTTATTAAGCTGGTGGATCAAACTTCCGTGCATGAACTGGAAATTGAGAGCGAAGGTACACGCTTATCCATTAAGAAACCCAATGCAGCCGAGGTTGTTAACAACTATCAGGCAGCGCCGCAAGCGTATATACCGGCACAGCAAATGATGGCACCACAGATCGTACAGCCGAATACGGCGAATCAAGCACCTGCAGCGGCACCACAGCAGGATTCAGTGGAGGATAGTAACAGCTCATTACATAAAATCGTATCACCGATGGTAGGGACCTTCTATCGTTCCCCATCGCCTGAGGCCGGGCCGTTTGTCAGTCCCGGGGACAAGGTGACTGAGAAATCGACGGTCTGCATCATTGAGGCCATGAAACTGATGAATGAACTGGAAGCAGAGATCAAAGGCGAAATCGTTGAGGTTCTCGCACAGAACGGTCAACTTGTAGAATTCGGGCAACCTCTGTTTCTGGTGAAGCCGGAGTAATATGGAGGGACTCGCCAAGAACGAGAGTCGCAAGAGTCCGAAGGAGGTTACTGCATGAGATTTCAAAAAGTGCTTATCGCGAACCGGGGAGAGATTGCCGTTCGTATCATCCGGGCTTGCCGGGAACTTGGCATCGCAACGGTTGCCGTATATTCGGAGCCGGACCGGGAATCCCTGCATGTTCGCTTGGCGGATGAGGCCTACTGCATCGGCCCTACGTTATCGAAAGACAGCTATTTGAATTTTACCAATATTATGAGCGTGGCCACACTGACCGAGTGTGACGCCATACATCCCGGTTACGGCTTTTTGGCCGAAAACGCGGATTTCGCTGAGATTTGTGAATCCTGCAACATTACCTTTATCGGTCCTTCCGCTGACGCGATCAACCGTATGGGAGACAAGGCTGTTGCGAAGCAGACGATGAAGGATGCCGGTGTTCCGGTTATTCCGGGATCCGACGGATTGGTCGAGGATCTGAATGAAGCCGTTATGCTTGCCCGCGATATTGGATATCCCGTCATTATCAAAGCTACTGCAGGTGGCGGAGGTAAGGGTATCCGGATCGCCGAGGATGAAGAAACGCTGGTTAAACAGATTACAAACGCACAGCAGGAAGCCCAGAAGGCCTTCGGCAATGCAGGCGTATATCTGGAAAAATATCTGACCGGCATGAAGCATGTAGAGATTCAAATTATCGCCGACAAACATGGCAACGCCGTGCATCTCGGGGAGCGTGACTGTTCTGTGCAGCGACGGAGACAAAAGCTGGTTGAGGAAGCTCCTTGTCCGGTTCTAAGTGAAGAGGTACGCAGCCGGATGGGCGAAGCCGCCGTTCGCGCCGCGAAGGCCGTTAATTATTCCGGTGCAGGTACGCTTGAATTTTTGCTCGGTCAGGACGGTCAGTTCTACTTCATGGAGATGAATACGCGGATTCAAGTAGAGCATCCAGTGACCGAGATGGTGACCGGGGTTGATCTGATTAAGGAAATGATCTCTGTTGCGGAGGGTCACACGCTCTCTTTCACTCAAGAAGAAGTCGTTATTAATGGCTGGTCCATTGAGTGTCGGATTAATGCCGAGAATCCGGACAAGGGCTTTATGCCTGCCCCTGGAACCATTCAGTTCTATTTGCCTCCGGGAGGACCTGGCGTGCGGGTAGACAGTGCGGCATATCCCGGTTATACCATTTCGCCTTATTATGATTCGATGATTGCCAAGCTGATTGTATGGGCGCCGACCCGCGATGAAGCGATCGCGAAGATGAAGCGCGCTTTGGCCGAATTCGAGATTGAAGGGATCTATTCAACCATCCCGTTCCATCAGAAACTGATGAACCATCCTACCTTCTTGAAGGGTGACTTTGACATTAAATTTTTGGAAGAAAATGAGATTTGAAACCTTTGGCCAAGTTTGTCATAAACTTGGCCAAATGGTATAGTATGAGTAATAAGAGCGCATGCCTTATGCAGTTCGGGTGCATCCGCTAACTTATTCCGAAAGGTGTGTTGAGACAATGGCGGAAACATTGCCTACAGAATTTGAACGTACAGATATCGGTGAGATTCAGATTGCACCGGAAGTTATTGAAGTTATCGCTGGACTTGCTACGGTAGAGGTACGTGGGGTTGCAGGGATGAGCGGAGGCTTTGCAGGCGGCATTGCCGAACTGCTCGGACGCAAGAATTTATCCAAGGGTGTCAAAGTGGAAGTTGGACAACGGGAAGCTGCTGTTGACGTATCCGTTATCGTGGAGTATGGCCATCGTCTTCCTGAAGTAGCCGGAGAAATCCAGCGCAACGTGAAACGTTCGATTGAGAATATGACAGGGCTTACGGTAATTGAAGTCAATGTACATATTCATGATGTCCATTTCATGAAAGCCGTGGAGAAGACGGAAGAATTGGATCTTGCTCAACGCGTGAAATAGAATAGTTTCAGGCTAGCCCTGGGCAGCAATGTCGAGGGTTTCATCTAATTTTTAAGGAGGCTGTGCTGAATCGTGGCCAAAATCATGGACAGACTTTTGCTGTTTATCTACAGCTTAAGTATCGGTGTTATATCCGTAGTTGCCATCCTCCTGTTGAGTGGCGCTGTTCCGTATGAATTGACGAGTGTTCAGGAACAACGCCTTTTCTGGGCTGGAATTATCGTAGCTGCGGTTTTGTTTTTACTGAGCATCCGTTTCTTCTTCATCTCCGTAAGGCGCGATCGCTCGAACCTGAATTCCATCGATCAGCGCACCGAATTTGGCGACATCCAAATCTCTGTGGAGACGATCGAGAATCTCTGCCTGAAGGCGGCTTCGCGCGTGCGGGGAGTCAAGGATTTGAAATCCCGGATCAAGGTATCTCAATCGGGTCTTGATATTGCGATTCGTGCCGTGGTTGATGGTGAAGAATCCATTCCTACACTGACAACGGAAGTGCAGAAGCAGGTGCACGACTTTGTTAAAGATACAACAGGAATACCCGTGTCATCCGTATCCGTATATATTGCTAACGTGGTTCAGGCACCAAGCTTCAAGAGCCGCGTGGAATAGAGGTGAGCTTCCCCAATGCCTTGGAAAGAAATATGGGAGAGTCACAGAGGAAGAATTGCCGGGGTGACCGGCGGGCTTGTGTGCGGACTGATTTACTTATTATCCGGTTTTTGGGATATGCTGTTCTTTGCATTAGTGGTATTTATCGGCTATATATTTGGCAAGCGCAAGGATCTGAAGCAAGGTTCCATGTTCCACTTTCAGGAATGGGGACGATGGCTTTCCGAGCGCTGGCGGCCGTTTAAATGAACCCTGTGATATGCTTTCTCCGGAAAAAATGCTGAGGACAGGTGTCGTGCGCCTTTTTTGCGGAGAGAGATATTCACAGGTTTTTTTTTGGCTTTTTAATTGTTGTCAAGTCTTGACGGCAAATGGATCATACTAATTAGAAAAATGGATTCAGCAGGGTCCACAGGAGGAACAAAATGAAAAGACGTGTAGCAAGAGAGATTGTCGTTCAAAGCCTTTACCAGATGGAGATGAACGAAGTCGACAGTGTGGAAGCCGTGTCGATGCTGCTCTCGGAAGCGGCCGAAGAAAATGAGACCGAGCGGGTCATCGGCGACGAAGTTCTAATGAAGGAGTATGTGCTGCAATTGGTCAATGGAACATGGGAATCCAAGGATTCGATTGATGAACTGCTCGCTCATTATTTGAAAGGCTGGCAGGTAAGTCGTCTTTCCCGTGTGGATCGTCAAATCCTGCGTCTGGCTGTATATGAACTGACATCCCGTGAAGATGTGCCGGGCAAGGTAGCTGTGAATGAAGCGATTGAGTTGTCCAAGCATTTCGGAACCGAGGAATCAGGGAAGTTCGTCAACGGTGTACTGGGCCGGATGATTCAGGAGCTGGATCAAGTCAAGGTGAAGCTGCGTCAGTCTTAATCTGTACGCTTAAGCTAAGCTTGAATCGGCATCATTCAATCATAATGGAGGAGAGATTAGGATGACAGCAGCAACGATAATTAGCGGAAAACAGATTTCTGAAGAAATTCGCAAGGGGATTGCGTTAGAAGTAGAACAATTGTCCAAGCAGAATGTACGTCCTGGTTTGGCTGTTGTACTTGTAGGTGATGATCCGGCTTCGCATGTTTACGTTCGCAACAAGGAGAAGGCATGTCAGGATCTGGGCTTTTATTCCGAGGTCCATCGTCTTTCCGAGGAATCCAGCCAGGAAGAAGTGCTGGCGCTCGTGGACAAGCTTAACGCACAGGAATCCATTCACGGAATTTTGGTCCAGCTCCCTTTGCCCAAGCACATCCATGAGAAGGCCGTCATTGATGCGATCGCAGTGGAAAAGGACGTGGACGGTTTCCATCCAGTTAATGTGGGTAACCTCGTAATAGGCGATGACAGTCTGCTGCCGTGCACGCCTGCCGGCGTGATTGAAATGATCAAGCGGACAGGCATTGAGATTGCAGGCAAGCATGCGGTTGTAATCGGGAGATCCAACATCGTTGGCAAACCGGTATCACTTCTCCTCCAGCGCGAGAACGCCACCGTTACGATGTGTCACTCCCGAACGGGGAATATGGCTGAAATCGCTCGACAAGCAGATATCCTGGTCGTTGCAATCGGCAGAGCGAGTATGATTGATGCCAGTTATGTGAAGCCGGGCGCTGTTGTGATCGATGTCGGCATGAACCGTTTGGAGAACGGGAAGCTTGCCGGGGACGTGGACTTTGAGAGCGTGAAGGAAGTGTCCGGTCCGATTACTCCGGTTCCTGGAGGCGTGGGCCCTATGACCATCACGATGCTCATGCAGAATACCTTGATAGCCGCCAAAAGGCTGAATGGGTTGAGCTGATATGAAATCGGCAGATCCAGGACGAGTATTATCCGTTAAGGATTTAAACCGTTATATCCGCATGAAAATGGAAGGTGACTCCAGGCTCTCCGACGTATGGATCCGTGGTGAAATTTCGAATTTCACCCATCACTCCAGCGGACATATGTACTTTACCTTAAAGGATGAAGGCAGCCGGATTCGTGCGATCATGTTTGCGACTCATAACCAGAGGCTCCCTTTTATACCGAAGGAAGGCTCGCGCGTCATTGCCCGGGGCAATGTGTCGGTATATGAACGAGATGGTCAATATCAATTCTATGCGGTTCAAATGCAGCCCGACGGGATCGGCAGTTTGTACCTTGCTTATGAACAGCTGAAGTCGAAGCTGGAGGAAGAAGGCTTGTTTGCAGCCGAGCGCAAGCGCCCTTTGCCGCGTTATCCCAAGACAATTGGTGTTATTACCTCGCCGACGGGTGCCGCGGTTCGGGATATTATGATTACGATCCGGAGACGGTACCCACAGGCAAGAGCCATTCTTTATCCGGTGCTGGTTCAAGGCAAAGGGGCTGCTCCTTCGATCGTGAAGGCGATTCGGACGATGAATGACATGGCTGAGGCTGATGTGCTCATCGTTGGCCGTGGCGGCGGATCACTGGAAGAGCTGTGGGCGTTTAATGAGGAGATCGTTGCAAGAGCTATTTATCAATCCGATATTCCCGTCATTTCGGCCGTTGGACACGAAACGGATTTTACGATCGCCGATTTTGTTGCAGATTTACGAGCCGCAACGCCGACAGCCGCCGCTGAACTTGCGGTACCGAGCAGCGCGGAACTTAGGGGGCAGCTTGTTCAAAGACAGCGCCAGCTGAACCAGGGACTTCAGCAGCGTCTTAAGCGGAGTCGTGAACGTTTATTTTCGCTCCAGCGTTCCCCGGTTCTGGTTCATCCCCGCCGGTATATGCTTCAACATGCCGAACGGTTGGACATGCTGTCTCAGCGGCTGCAGGGCAACCTCAAATCCCGGTTATCCCTGGTCCGTCAGCGACAAAAATCACTGCATCAGGGACTAATCCGGTATAATCCGCGAACCCAAGCGGAGTTTGCCGCGAGAAGAAAAGATCAGGCCAACCGGCAGTTAATGAATGCGATGCAGTCGATCATGAAATCCAAGGTATCACAGCTGCAAACCGAAATGAGGCATCTCGATGCGCTCAGTCCGCTGAAAATTATGTCCAGAGGATATAGCCTCGTGTATGACGAGGCAGAACAAAAGCTTGTGAAATCCATCGAAGATGTTCAGTTAGGCGATTTGGTTAACGTGAGGGTCAGCGACGGACAGCTGCAGTGTCAAGTGTGGGGAATGAAGGAGGATGAAGAGAATGGCGAATGAAACATTGGAGATCAGCTTTGAAGAAGCGATGGCGCAGCTCGAGACGATTGTAGAGCAGTTGGAGGATGGAGATGTGCCGCTGGAAAAAGCGATCGATTTATTTCAACAGGGCATGAAGTTGTCGCAGATGTGCAGCAAAAAGCTGGAGCAGGTTGAGCAAAAAATCGAAATGATCGTGGAAGAAGGCGGAGAACTGAAGCGTAAGCCTTTTGGCGGGACGCTGGATGAGACAGGTGAACTGGGTGAATAACAGACTTCCGATTCATCAATATATGAATGAGATTTGGGACAGACTGGATAGCGAGTTAACAAATCTTTTTCCGCCAGGTTGGAAAGTTCCTGAAACCCTTCGCCAGTCCATGTCGTATTCTTTAATGGCAGGCGGCAAGCGAATGCGTCCGCTGCTTGTCATTGCGGCATGCGAGGCCGGAGGCGGCAACCGTGATGCCGCGCTTCCAGTCGCTTGCGCCGTTGAGATGGTCCATACATATTCCCTTATCCACGACGATCTTCCAGCGATGGACGATGACGATTATCGCCGCGGCAAGCCAACGAATCATAAGGTTTTTGGCGAAGCGAGCGCTATTTTGGCCGGCGATGCCTTGCTGACGCATGCTTTTTACAGCGTAATCCAGGCTGCCAGAAAGCATGGTATTCCAGCTGAGCGCGTGCTGTCAATTGTGGAGGATCTTGCGGAGTATGCAGGTCCGCGGGGGATGGTAGGCGGACAGGTTGCCGATATGGAGGGTGAACAAGGGATAACGACGTTAGAGCAGCTTGAGTATATTCACCTGCACAAGACGAGTGATCTGATCATGTTCTCGCTGATGGCCGGCGGGCATATTGCCGGGTGCTCGGAATCCCAGATTGAATCCTTGCGAACCTTCGGGCATCATATAGGCCTTGCATTTCAGATTCAAGATGATATCCTGGATCTGGTCGGGGATGAGTCCAAGCTTGGGAAGCCGGTACAAAGCGATGTGAAACAGGAAAAAGTGACGTATCCGTACTTCATCGGTTTGGACGCATCGAGGCGTGAAGTCGAGCGCCTGACAGCAGAAGCTAAGCGGGTCATTTCCGAAGGGAATTTCAATGATCCCTCCAGAATGCTGGAGATCGCTGATTTCCTGATGGCTCGGGATCACTAAGCACGCTTTACATGCAAACGGTTTTTTTGTGATATAATGTCTGTTAATGGCTGATTTCATAACAGCTGAAGAACGTAAACTTAAACAAGGAAAGCGGGGAGATTCTTCGTGCTTCTTCCAAATATCAAACATCCCGAACAACTTAAACATCTATCGGTGGACGAACTCGAGGATTTAGCAGGACAAATCCGTCATTTTCTAATCGAAAAGCTGTCCGTTACCGGTGGCCATCTTGCACCGAATCTGGGAGTGGTTGAACTCACGCTGGCCTTGCACTATTGCTTTGACAGCCCTCGTGACAAGATGATATTTGACGTGGGCCATCAAGCCTATGTACACAAGATCTTGACCGGACGAATGGATAAATTTGATACCCTCCGTAAATACAAAGGCTTGTGCGGCTTCGTAAAGCGTTCCGAAAGCGAGCATGATGTCTGGGAAGCCGGGCACAGCAGCACCTCGCTGTCTGCCGCAATGGGTATGGCGATGGCGCGTGATCTGAAAGGTGAGAACAACCGGGTGATCGCCTTGATTGGTGACGGCGCACTTACTGGCGGCATGGCGTTTGAAGCGCTCAATCATATTGGCCATGAGCAGAAAAAGCTGATGGTCATCCTGAATGACAACGAAATGTCGATTGCGCCGAATGTGGGTGCCATGCATAACTACTTAAGCAAGATCCGATCTGATCGTTATTATCTTCGTGCCAAGGACGAAGTGGAAATGCTCCTGAAGAAAATTCCTGCCATCGGCGGCAAACTGGCCAAGACGGCAGAGAAGATGAAGGACAGCCTTAAATATATGATGGTTCCCGGCGTTTTATTCGAGGAACTCGGATTTACCTATCTGGGCCCAGTAGACGGACATGATCTGAACAAACTGATCGATACGTTAAAGCAGGCCGACAATGTGGATGGACCCGTTCTGATTCATGCCGTAACAACCAAAGGCAAGGGATACCGCCCGGCTGAATCCGATTCTCATAAATGGCATGGGATCACGCCATATAAGATTGAATCCGGCCAAGTCCTTAAAGCGGTAGGAAATCCGATGTACACGGAAGTATTCGGACAGACGCTGATTGAGCTGGGAGAACAGGACGAACGTATCGTGGCCGTTACGCCGGCGATGCCGGGCGGCTCCGGCTTGATCCCGTTCAGCAAGAAATTCCCTGATCGTATGATCGATGTGGGGATTGCCGAGCAGCACGCCGCGACCTTGTGCGCAGCATTGGCAATGGAAGGCATGAAGCCTGTATTTGCGGTGTATTCCACGTTTATGCAGCGTGCGTACGACCAAATCGTGCATGATATTTGCCGCCATAACGCCAACGTGATGTTTGCGATTGACCGTGCCGGCTTTGTTGGTGCAGATGGCGAAACCCATCAAGGGGTATACGATGTAGCTTTCATGCGTCATATCCCGAATATCGTCATTATGATGCCAAAAGACGAGAACGAGCTTCGTCATATGATGAAAACAGCGCTCGATTATAATGAGGGACCTATCGCTTACCGATACCCTCGGAACAATGTGCGCGGCGTTCCAATGGACACCGAGCTGGTACCGATTCCTATCGGGACTTGGGAAGTCGTTCGTCCTGGCGAAGGATATGCGATTCTGGCATCCGGTCCTATGGTTCAGTTGGCCGAGGAAGCTGCGGAGCAGCTCAAGCGGGAAGGCATTACGGTAGAAGTCGTAAATGCCCGTTTCCTTAAACCGCTTGATGGAGGCATGCTGCGGAATCTGGCAGAGACGGGGACATCCATGCTGGTTCTGGAGGAAGTTTCGCAAGCGGGAAGTATGGGCAGCGCGGTTCTGGAGTTTTTTGCGGAGCAGGGAATCCATGACGCGGTCGTATCTTTAATGGGGATCGAAGACCGGTTTATCGAGCATGGCAGCATACCGCAGCAGCGTGAAGAAGTAGGGCTGACATTGGAATCGGTTTGTCAGGAGATCCGGAGCTTGAAGAATGCCCGGACAGCCGGGCTCGGCAAGAGAAGTTTTATGTCTTAGTAACCATCGGGAGTATAATATGGATTCATCTCAGAAAGAACGAATTGATGTCCTGCTCGTGGAGCAGGGATATTATGAGAGTCGCGAAAAAGCCAAGGCCGCGATTATGGCGGGTCTGGTCTATGCCGGAACCGAGCGGATCGAGAAAGCCGGCATGAAAATTCCGAGGACGTCCGAACTGAAAGTCAAAGGCTCGGTTCATCCCTATGTCAGCCGTGGAGGATTAAAGCTTGAGAAAGCGATTCGTTCATTCGACATCGATATGAAGGGGCGCACCATGCTGGATATTGGCTCTTCGACTGGCGGCTTCACGGATTGTGCGCTCCAGCACGGGGCAAGTTATGTGTATGCGATCGACGTCGGTTATAACCAGTTGGATTGGTCGCTCCGTAACGATGAACGCGTGTGTGTCATGGAGCGAACGAATTTCCGCTATATGACGCCTGACGACCTGAATGGCCCTCAGCCTGATTTTGCCAGCATTGACGTTTCGTTTATATCCCTTCGCATCATTTTACCGCCTTTGAAGATGCTCCTGGGTAAACCGGGAGATGTAGCTGCTCTGATCAAGCCTCAATTTGAGGCAGGGCGGGAGAAGGTGGGTAAGTCCGGCGTGGTTCGTGATCCGAAGGTTCACAGGGAAGTCTTGACGCAAGTGCTGACTTTTGCGGATGAAATTGGGTTCAAATTAAAAAACCTGACATTCTCTCCGATTACGGGTGGAGAAGGCAATATAGAATTCCTGGCCCACTGGCGATTAGAGCCGGAGGTTTCTGAAAGCTCGGAAGAACCGACTCAGGCAGATGGACAAGAAACTGTCCATTTGAGTCAATGGATTGATACCGTCGTAACGCAAGCGGCTCATACATTCACAGGAAACTCATCGAAATGATGGGTTTCTTTTGCTGAAAAAGAGGAATTTATGTTCTCATACGCGAATACAAAATTCGAGGTGAGAGGATGAATGAGCGTTATGATTGGTTATTAATGATATTGCTTGGTGTCGTCATAGCCTTGCTTATCGGTTATAGGCTGAATCGTTGGCTAATGTCGCCATCACCGGATCGACTGCCGGGCATCCCGATAAATGAACACATTCCAGATCACCCAGCGATTGGGATGCTCGAACAAGAAGGATACGACGTCGTTGGGGGTAAAGTAAAAATAAACTTGTCATTTGAAACGGGGCATAGACCCATCTTGAGTCGGTTGTTTATCGATTACATTGCATCCGATGACAGTGGCGAGCTGTACATGGTGAAGCTGGCACGGGAACGGATGCCGGTCGACTGGACGGGCTCGGGCATTCGCGATCGGTTGATGCCGTTTTTGCTGCTGTATCCCGAATGTGCCGGTCTGCTCTACATTGATGTGAACGAGAAGTCGATTCACCGTTTAAGCATGGATTGGTCGGACGAAGAATGGATTGGTCAGGATGATTACAACAGTTAATACTCAGGAGGCTCTTTATGAAGGGACAACGCCATATTAAAATCAGGGATATTATTACCCACCAGGATATTGAGACACAGGATGAGCTTGTGGACGCATTGCGTGCGGAAGGTTTTCAGGTCACTCAAGCTACGATTTCACGTGATATCAAAGAACTGCTGCTCATAAAGGTGCCTACAGATGATGGGCGATATAAATACTCCATGCCGACAGATCAGCGTTATAACCCTGTACAGAAGCTCAAAAGAGCGCTTGTCGATAATTTTGTTTACATTGACCGTACCGGTAATCTTGTCGTCATGAAATGCTTGCCTGGAACAGCCAATTCCGTTGCCGTGCTGCTCGATAATATGGAGTGGACCCAGATCATGGGGACCATTTGCGGCGATGACACGATATTGCTCATTTGCCGAACGGAAGATGACGGAGAACATGTGGTTACCCAAATCAAAAATTTCATTTCGTAATAAATATTTGTGAACATTGGCAGTTTTAAGCAGTAGCGGAGGTGGAAACATGTTAAACACGCTATCCATTCGAAATCTTGCGGTTGTAGAAAGCGTGGATGTGCATTTTTATCCGGGATTTCACGTACTGACGGGGGAGACCGGAGCAGGTAAGTCCATCATTATCGATGCGCTGGGATTAATTGCCGGCGGCCGCGGCTCGGCTGAGCTAATTCGTTATGGCTGCGACAAAGCGGAGATTGAGGCTCTGTTTGAGCTGCCTGCGCAGCATCCCGTATGGGAAACACTGAAGAAGCTGGGTGTTGAAGCGGATCCGGAAGAGCATTTATTGATTCGGAGAGAACTGACATCTCAAGGGAAAAGCACGTCGCGTATTAACGGACAGCTGCTGAATTTAAGCATGCTGCGTGAAGTTGGAGAAAAGCTCATCAATATTCATGGCCAGCATGAGCATCAAAGCTTGCTGCGTTCAGAGCAGCATATGAGTCTTCTGGACACATACGGAGATAAGGTCATCGGGCCTGCCAAACGAAAATATCAAGAATTGTACGGCGAATTCAGCAAAGTGGAGCGGGAGCTCAGGGACCTGCAGGAGACCAGCCAGAAGGCGTATCAAATGCTGGATATGTATCGGTTTCAGCTCGAGGAGATCGCGGCTGCGGAGCTAAAATCCGGTGAGGATGAGGAATTGTCCGAAGAAAGAACCAAGCTGTCCCACAGCGAGAAGATGATGGATTCCGTTGCCGGAGCATACGACCTATTGTACGGATCTTCGGGACTGGAATCCGTCAGCCGTGCCCTATCCAGATTGGAGGATGTGTCCGGCTACGATGAGAAGGGGTTAAAGCCGCTTGTTGAGCAGCTGCAATCCGCTTATTATCAGCTGGAGGATGCGGTTTTCCAGCTGAGGGATTATCGCGACAGCATTGAATTCAATCCGGAACGGCTGAATGAAATTGAACTTCGTTTAGATATGATCTCCGGATTGCGACGAAAATATGGGGATAATGTTGAGCAAATTCTGGAATACTACGTGAGAATTCAGCAGGAAACCGATATGCTGGAGAATAAGGACGAGTTTATACAAGCATTGGAACAGCGTCGTGACGAGTTGTTAAGCGTGCTGCTGGTTAGCGCGAAAGAGCTTAGTATTGCCCGCAAGCAATGTGCTCAAGATTTAGCACGGCAAGTGGAGGGAGAACTAAAGGATCTTCAAATGGAACGCACCTCGCTTGAGGTTCGCATGGAACTGCAGCTGGATCCTAACGGTTACGAATATGAAGGACATAAAGTAAGGTTGACCAGACAAGGTATGGATACGGCCGAATTCCTCATATCCGCCAATCCGGGTGAACCTCTGCGTCCGCTTGCCAAAATTGCTTCGGGTGGAGAAATGTCCAGAATTATGCTGGCGATGAAGAGTATATTTGCCCGTCATGATCAAATACCGGTCTTAATCTTTGATGAAGTCGACACAGGAGTCAGTGGAAGGGCTGCCCAATCGATTGCGGAGAAGCTGTTTTTGCTGGCTAAAACCTGTCAGGTGTTCTCCATAACGCATTTGCCGCAGGTCGCTTGCATGGCGGATCATCAGTATTTAATCGAGAAGAAGCTGGAAGCCTCCAGAACGATGACGCAAGTAGAAAACCTGACTGAAGAGGGGCGTGTAAAAGAGCTTGCACGAATGCTTGGCGGAGTCGAGATCACTGAAAAGACACTTCATCATGCCCAAGAAATGCTCAATCTGGCGGCAGCGCAAAAGGCTTCCAGAACGGCTCTGGGTCAATGATTGACAGTTATAAATCCTTAAGGGCAGGGTAACTTAAAGGTACGCAATTGGCGACCACCTTTTCGTCAAGCGAAAGAAGAAAAAGGGAGCGTGACAGCCATTGAAGCCCAACCTCAGGAGAAAACTGCTCGGTTTCGTTCTTGCTTTCCTTCTTTGTTTCCTTGGAACTGCTGATCCAGTCCAGTCTTTTGCTTCATTGCCTAATGAACTGAGATTGATTTCCGGTCAGCAGTCCCGCCTTGATGTTGCCATGCCTGTTCAAGCCCTCGCTTCAGTTGATCGCCCGGATGTCCTGCAGCTCAACGGCTCCCGCGAGTCAAAACTTCAAGTATCGCTAAAGCATCCACTGCAGCTGAACCCCCAGCAAAGCGGAAATGCGGAAGTAACCCTGAAATTATTTGGTAAAATTCCTCTGAAGACAGTTCATGTGAAGGTGATCCCGGAGCTCAAGGTCATTCCTGGAGGCCAAACCATCGGTGTCAAAGTGAAATCCTCCGGTATACTGGTCGTTGGACATCATCTGGTACGCGTTCAAAACGGTGCTAAAGTGTCTCCTGGAGAAGCAGCTGGCTTGAAGGTTGGCGATTTGCTGACCACGATGGATGGAAAGCCGCTTAATGATGTGACTAAGGTTGCTGATATCGTCGAGAAGGCTGGAAAAACTAAGAAGCCATTGGATATCTCCTTTAAGCGGAGCGGCAAAGTAATGACAACAAAACTGAGTCCGGCGTATGATCAAGAAGATCAAAGCTGGCGCCTTGGTCTGTATATCCGTGATTCTGCAGCAGGTGTTGGAACCTTAACTTTCTATGCGCCTCATCAGAAAGTTTACGGAGCTTTAGGCCATGTTATCACCGATATGAATACTCAAACACCCATTGATGTCGGAAGCGGTCAGATTGTTCAGTCCAATGTTACATCCATTAGTCGAAGTGAAGAAGGCGAGCCGGGGGAAAAACGGGCCACCTTCACAAAAGACGGCAAGATTTTGGGCAATGTCGAGCGCAATACCCATTTTGGCATCTTCGGTAAAATGAATAATCTTCCTGAACACGGTCTGTATCAGGAGCCCATTCCCGTAGCCTTGTCCCATGAGGTCAAGGAAGGACCGGCAGAGATTTTAACTGTCGTTGAAGGGCAGGATGTTGAACGCTTTACAGTGGAGATCGTTCATGTCTCCAAGCAGGATGCTCCCGCAACGAAAGGGCTTGTGCTTCGTATTACCGATCCGAGACTGCTCAAGAAGACAGGCGGGATCGTACAAGGCATGAGCGGGAGTCCGATCGTTCAGGATGGCAAGCTGATTGGAGCGGTAACGCACGTTTTTGTTAATGATCCTAAATCGGGGTATGGATGCTTTATTGAATGGATGCTTCAGGACTCCGGCGTACTACAATCTACAGAATCAACTCCTCAAAATCTTAAGGCAGGTTAATGCCTTGAGATTTTTTGTCGTAAAATAACGAATTAGAGATTAATTTGAAACAAAATATTTAATTATAAATCAACTTCAAAAAAAAATAAAGAAAAATAATTTTCGACAGAAGGAATTTAAATAAGCATGTCGAAAACTTTATACACAAGAAAATGTTCTAAAATAACAACTGATCTGATAAAGGAGGAGCACGAATTGCAAAAGATCGAGGTATTATTGGCAGACGACAACCGTGAGTTTACAAACCTGCTTGGTGAATACATTTCGGATCAACAAGATATGGTGGTTTCCGGAATCGCTTATAATGGCGAAGAAGTACTGAGCATGATTGAGGAATCGGGAAAAGTACCGGATGTGCTGATCCTTGACATTATTATGCCTCATTTGGACGGCCTTGGCGTACTTGAGCGATTACGCGATATGAATTTGTCTCCGCAGCCGAAAGTCATTATGCTTACGGCATTTGGTCAGGAAAATATTACGCAGCGAGCCGTACAATTGGGGGCTTCCTATTATATTTTGAAGCCGTTTGATATGGAGGTGCTCGCCAGCCGAATTCGTCAACTCGTTGGCTCGTCCAGCAGCATTTCGTCAGGCGCTCCATTTACAAGTATGAAATCCAATGTGGTTCCCATGGGCAAAGGCAAAAATCTGGACGCGAATATCACTTCGATTATCCATGAGATTGGTGTCCCTGCTCATATCAAGGGTTACCAATATTTACGCGAAGCCATAACGATGGTATACAACAATATCGAAATTCTTGGTGCGATCACCAAAACCTTGTATCCGGCAATCGCAGAGAAATTCAAGACGACGCCTTCCCGCGTGGAACGTGCGATCCGTCATGCGATCGAAGTGGCCTGGACACGCGGTAACATCGACAGCATCTCGCATCTGTTCGGCTACACCATCAACATCAGCAAATCCAAGCCAACCAACAGCGAGTTTATCGCGATGGTCGCTGATAAGCTGAGAATTGAGCATAAGGTATCTTGAAAGGGTAAGGACTGAGGAAGGGATTTAGGGGAATGAAAGAGGTTGCCCTGAATGCCTACTTACGCGGAACATTGAAATCACTCCTTTATTGGTTGCGATGTCGTAACCTGTGAAGGAGTGATTTTATGTTTGTCATGGACTTTGAGCAAAACAAACCAGCCGTTAATCCGGCTGGTTTGTTTTCATTTAGGTGACTTAACAGATGAACAATCTTCGGTGTTATCTACCTTCGATTGGCCTCACAGATAATACATTTTGAACTGGATATCCTGCTCGTGGTTTCCGAACTTCTTGCCGAATAATGTGGCACCTCCCACGTGCTTTGCATCTTCCTTCACTTCAATTCGAAAGGTCCAGCGATCACAGGTTGCATCCAAATCATCTATGGAGACAGCCGAGAGCGGGTCGCCATCGATATAAGTACCATGGCTTGTAATTCGTATCGTTTTGAGCAGACCGTATTGGTTGATGTTGTGCGGCCACCATGCAGGCGTATACTTCCCCCTCGTATCCGCGAAATCCCCCGGGCTTGTCCACGTACCAAGTTCGATCCCGTTTAAGGAGAACGTGATGTCGGAAGGCCAGACATCATTGGAAAAAGGAAATTCTGAGGAAATCTCCAAGCTGATTTCGAACTGCTGCAGCTTTTCATCCTTTTGAAGGAAGTTCGCGATGTTGTATTGGATAAAGCCCTCCGTAAACCACAGGATTTCTGCATCCATACGTTTGGGATCCATGAAGTATTTGGGTTCGTCAACCCGCCCGATAAATTCCTTCTCGGTAGCAAGGCCGCAGGTTGGCTTCAGGTCATAGTCCGTATAATGCCCGATTGGCACGGAAGCCTCATATGAAGCAAAGGAATGAAAAATCTTTTTCGGGAAGTTGATTTCAATATGATCCACCTTCAGGATCGAGATTTTTTGCTGTCCCGATTTTCCCGGAACCTTTTCTGTCCGGATAATGCCTGCATCTTCGAGTTTTTTAATATGTTTTGTCACAATCGGACTGCTGATTTGAAGTTCTTGCGCCAAATCTTTGATATTCATTTTGTTTTTGGAAAGCAGCTGAATAATCTTGATTCGAACTTCGCTGGCCAAAGCCTCGTAAACCACAAGCGATGACTTGTCTATTTCCAATTGCATATGACCACTTCTTTCAACAAGTTTTTCATAAACCAAGTTCATTAACTTATATGCATCATAACACATGCTTTATTAACCTGTATATAAATCTAAACATTTAATACAACAAATTTTCAATCTAATGATTAATACAAAAGTTAATTAAACGGAAAATAAGTAATAAAGATTTATACATATGTTATTGACACCGTTTTCAAAACGAGTGTATACTGAACCAAAGTTAATCGTTTTCATGATCCATGCCGGTAAATGATTAACCAAATGATTAGTAATAGGAGGAGAGTTTGTTGAAGAAAAAAATGGGGGTTTCACTGATACTTGTATTGTTAGCGGTAGCGGTACTGGGGGGATGTGGCAGCGGGGACAAGAACACCATTACCTTCTGGACGCCTTTGACGGGTGATGACGGGGCTTACATGGATCAGCTAGTGAAAGATTACAACGCCACCAATCCTGAATATAAAGTGAAGCATGTGATTACCTCGGATATGTATACAAAAATATCTACCGTTCTGAATTCAGGCAAAGGCGTTCCTGATCTGTCCATTATTCACGCAGACCGCGTTCCTAGCTTCGTTAAGCAAGGTGTGTTGGAGCCGATGACGGCAGTCATGCAAGCTCAGCCAGAATTGAAAGCGGATAATTATTTGCCGCAAGCCTGGGCAACAGGAAACGTAGAGGGCACCCAATATACAGTACCCCTTGATATTCACAGCAATGCGATGTATTACAATAAAAATTTGCTCAAAAAATACAATGTTGAAAGCTTCCTGGATGATGATGTCGTGACCATTGATGAAATTTTGTCGCTGCAAGGCAAGTTGGATGAAGGCGATTACGTTATCAATGACGCTCTATTGGGCTGGGTTGTGTTAGCGCAAATCCAGAACCTGGGCGGCGACATTCAACAAGCCGGCAAGCCGGCCGTGAATACAGAAGCCATGAAGCAAGCATTTACGGAGATTAAGAAAATATCGGATGCAGGCTTGATGACCCCTTTTGGTGAGGACGGCTATCTGATGTTCCAAGCTGGAAACGTTTTATTTTCCACGGACGGCACATGGAGCTCAACGGCACACGCAACCGTCGATGGATTGGACTTTGGCGTTACGAACATTTATTCGACGAGTGCTGATAAGTATACGAACCGGGCCTCTTCGCACTTATTCTCCATGCTGAAGAACGATAAGAGAACAGATGAGAAAGAGCAGGCCATCGGCCAGTTCCTGGAATTCATTCGCCAAAACTCGATTGAGTGGGCAAAAGCGGGACAGATCGTTGCGAGTAAACAGGTCATTGAGAGCCCGGAGTACAGTAATTATATTCAGTCATTCTTTACCTCCAACGAAAAAGAAATCGAATCCTTGTACATTTACACCTACGAATACTATCCATACGTAGCGGAGGCTGTGGATACATATGCAGCGGATATCGTACGAGGCAATGTCGATATCGACGAGACCCTGGCGACGATGCAGAAATTTGTAGAGGATAAAATCGCGGAAGGCAACAGTGCTGCAAAGTAAATGACAGCAGAGCAGATTGAAAAAAAGAAAAGTGTCCTTGCTTACAAGACACTTTTCTTTTCCAAAGGAGAAATGAAAGGGTATGAATAAGAAGTCGTTGACGCCTTATTTCTTTGTAGGTCCCCATCTGATACTTTTTATCGTATTTATTCTATTGCCGACCCTATACGGGATCTATGCTTCCTTTACGCAATGGAATCTGATTAATGACCCTGTATGGGTTGGCTTGGCCAACTATAAAACGATTCTGTTTGACACGGAGTCCACCTTCTATACCCAATTTATGAATGGATTAAAAAATACGCTCATCTTTGTTGTGCTAAGCGTCCCTATATTAATCATCATTCCGTTAATGATTGCCGTATCGCTGGAACACAAAAAAGTGAAAATGAAAAATGTGATTCAGTCCATCCTCTATATTCCCGGACTCATCTCGATTTCCGCAGCGGCACTGATCTGGTCTTTAATCTTCAATAAGCAGCTTGGGATCACGAACAATATTTTCGGCTCAGAAACGGTCTGGGCGGCCAACCAGCCCTATGCCTGGCTGATCATCATTGTCATTACGGTGTGGGGCGGAGTCGGTGGTAACATGATTATCTACCGGGCTTCCATAAGCGGAGTGTCGAAGGATTTGTATGAATCGGCCGAGATGGATGGAGCGGGGCCTGTCCGCAGATTTTCAAGCATTACACTGCCTTCCATTCGTTTTCCGCTGATCTATACCTTTGTTATGACGACAGCCGGAGCCTTTAACGTATTCGGTCAGCCATTAATGATGACGGACGGAGGACCCAGACAGAGCACGACCGTATTGATGATGTATATCCGGCAGCTGGCCTTCGGTCACGGGGAATCGATTGCGGGTATGGCATCCGCGATGGCGGTTTTGCTCGGACTGGTCATTCTCGTCATTTCAGCCCTTCAGTATTATGTGATGAACCGAAACGCGTCCTAGCGGCATGATCAGCTTGCAAACGACGGAAACGATAAAAGGTAGGTGTACTGTGCAATGTCGAACCCGGTAGTACATGAAGTAAACGCGGATTCCAAGCTTGGTCGCTCTGGTCCGAAGAAGGCTTCATCCAACATAAGCGTGTCAAAATATATAGCTTACGCATTTCTGATCATCCTGTGTGTGATATGGGCAATTCCGGTCATATTTGGCATTACCACATCTTTTCGGTCCCAGGCTGAGGTGGTTTCCAGCGGTTTCAGACTGCTGCCCGACAGCTGGATTTTTGATAATTATGTCACGATCCTGCAAAACACGTCGACCGCGCCCATTCTGCGCTGGTTGATGAACTCCGTGTTTATTGCAACGATGCATACGCTGCTCGTGATCGTTGTCATTTCCATTACAGGTTATGGGTACTCGCGCATGAACTTTAAGGGAAGAAATACCTTGTTCTTTACCTTGCTTGGGATTTCCTTCTTTCCTGGGGTAGTGAATCTGATCCCGTCTTATAAAATCATTGATGCGCTGGGATGGGTAAATACGTCTTGGGCAATGATCATCCCAGGTTTGGCCGGGATGGGGAACATTTTTTTGGTCAGACAATTCATGATGGGCGTTCCCAAGGATTTGGATGAATCGGCACGCGTGGATGGAGCGGGAGATTTTAGAATCTATTACTCTATTATTTTGCCGCTCATGAAACCTGTATTGATTGTATGCGGCCTGTTTTCATTTACGGGTTCCTGGAATGATTTCCTCTGGCCCGTCATCGTGTATACCGATGTGGAGAAGATGCCGGTCACAGCAGGTTTGCTGTTGTTACAGGACATTTACGGCAATTACCGCATGATCGGACAATTGATGGGTTCTGCGATCCTGGCCATCATTCCGACGCTGCTGTTGTTCCTGTTTGCCCAGAAATACTTTGTGCAGTCGATTAACTTAAACGCAGGCATCAAAGGATAGCAAGAAGATAGGATTCATAGAAACAATTAAAAATAGAAAGCTAGCGGAAGTCAAACTATAAGGTATAGGAGTCGTCACCATGTCTGAATTATATATAAAAAATCCCCTGATTGAACAAAGGGCTGATCCCTGGATCTATAAACATACCGATGGTTATTATTACTTTACCGGTTCCGTGCCGGAGTATGACCGTATTGAGCTTAGACGTTCGCAAACGATACATGGGCTTGCGGATGCTGAAGGAATTACGATCTGGCGCAAGCATGAGTCAGGCCTGATGAGTGCCAACATATGGGCACCCGAGATTCATTATTTGGATGGCAAATGGTATGTGTACTTCGCCGCTGCCCATACTTCAGAAACGAGGGACGGATTGTTTGATCATCGCATGTTCGTACTGGAGAACGTTTCGGCGAACCCGCTCGAAGGGGAATGGGTGGAGAAGGGGCAAGTGGTCACGAAGTGGGAATCTTTTGCCTTGGACGCAACAACCTTTGAGCATAGAGGCAAACGATATTATGTATGGGCTCAGAAAGATCCGGGCATTCCAGGCAATTCCAATCTGTACATTTCTTTGATGGAAAATCCATGGACCCTGACAGGGGAACAGGTATGCATCTCGGTTCCTGAGTACGACTGGGAGAAGATCGGGTATCTTGTGAACGAAGGGGCCGCCGTTCTGAAGCGAAACGGGCGAATATTCATGACCTATTCCGCGAGCGCCACGGACCACAATTATGCCATGGGGCTGCTGACAGCCGATGAGGACAGTGATCTGCTGAATCCGAGCTCCTGGGTCAAGTCGCCGGTGCCCGTGTTTACGACATCGGAAGCCAATGGCCAATATGGGCCAGGGCATAACAGCTTCACGATTTCCGAGGATGGCTCGCAGGACATTCTGGTGTATCATGCAAGAAGTTACAAGGAGATCGTGGGCGATCCTTTATATGATCCGAATCGGCATACGCGCGTACAGGTCATCCGGTGGAACGAGGACGGAACGCCGAATTTCGGGGTGCCGAGAGCGGATGATGCACCGGTCTCCAAGCCATGATTCAATTTGTAATTGGGGTTTTAGAACGAATCGATCTACAAACATCAGACCGACTGAGCTTAACAGCTTGGTCGGTTTTTACATTCCAGGAGATAAGCCGCATAATATAAAATAGGAAAAAAGAAGGAGTCTTCGATATGGATGGAGAAAAGAGGACTGATCGTTTTAAGAAATGGTTGAGGATGTATAAGTACGGCACTATTAATGATATTCTTATTTCCCGGTAAGGAGGAATTATAAATGGCAAAGATATTAGTATTGGGCGGGACCCGCTTTTTCGGTAAAAGGCTGGTTAACCGGCTGCTGGCTAAAGGCGATGCCGTTACGATTTTGACGCGCGGACATCACCAGGATTCATTCGGGGGTGCCGTTTCGCGGCTTACCGTGGATCGAAAGGATCCGGAAGGTTTAAAACAGGCAGTGGGAAGCCAGGACTTTGATATCGTGTACGATAATATATGTTATACTCCGGAAGAAGCGGGACAAGCTGCAGACATCTTTGCCGGACGGATTGGACAATACGTGCTGACCTCTACGTTATCGGTCTATGATTTTGCGGATCATCCGGTGAGGGAAGAGGACTTTGATCCTTACAGATACCCTGTCATGATGAACGAAAGCAGGGACTACAGCTATAAGGAAGGCAAGCGCCAGGCGGAGGCGGTATTATTCGGTCGCCACAACCTGAACGTTACCGCTGTCCGGTTGCCGATTGTGCTGGGACCGGATGATTATACGCGGAGACTGCATTTTCATATTGAGCATGCAGCCAGCGGAGAAGCTATTGGTTTGCCTGATCCTGACGCGCAAATCTCGTTTGTGCATGCAGAGGAAGCGGCAGCGTTCCTGGAATGGGCAGGTCAAGTTCAGTTGGAGGGCCCAGTCAATGCTTGCTCCAGCGGAACGATTTCGGTCCGGGAATTGATGAGCCTGATCCAGCAGGAAGTTGGAAGGTCGGCACCGCTGCAATCTTCGGCTTCACCAGACCACATGTCCCCATTTGGAATTCCGGGAGATTGGACGATGGATCATGCCAGAGCGGCAGCTGGCGGCTTTAAATTTTGGGATTTGCACGATTGGATGCCGAAATTGATTGCTGAATTGTCCGCTGATTTGAAGGTTCGCTAGTGAAAGCAGCAGGATCATAATCGTTTAGAAGAAAGATAAGAGGGAAATGCCCTGAAAGGAAGATCAGCATGAGCGACAAGATGGCAGTATGGAAAGAGCGTATTCGAGAGGTAGAAGCCATGGGAGGCTTATCTCCGGAAGCGCTGACGTTAATCCATGCAATGTATGCAGAATTGGAAGCTTTGACGAAGCAAAATTTCAATCTGCGGAAAACCGCGCTGAAAGCGACGTCCAGAGAAACGAGAATGTCGAGTAAATTGAAGGATGCATTGATGGAATAAACGGCGGAGTTCAGAACATATGATAAACACCGGGGAGGGCTCCCCGGTGTTTATTTGATAGGATTAGCTTTTGGATGGCGTTCCTGATTTCGGCGCCTGGCGCTTCTTTTTGAATCTTGGTCCAACGTAATTTCGCTTGCGGTCCCGGAACAGTATCCAGCCGCCCAAGAATCCGATACCAATGACAAACAGAGCCAGCCCGCCAAGAAAAGACAGCCAACCGAAGGCGGGGTTTGCCACACTGTCATCCCCATGAACGGAAATATATAAAAAAACCGCATCTTTCATCATTAAGAAACCCTTCATTGCCATAAAACCCGGGATAACCAAAATCAAGATGGCAATAAAGCGGGAAATTAACATTTTCATAGAAGATTCCTTCCTGCGACTGATGTAATGAACTACCGTTTATCATACCTTTTTCATAGGGCAATGTCTATTTCCATTATGGATGATGATTTTGTAATCCGAAAAAAAGAGAGTACAATGAAAGTGTATAACTGGACTTATTATGGAGGTGCCGTTTGTGGCTATAACATGTGATGTAGCAATTCTTGGCGGGGGAACCGGTGGATATGTTGCGGCCATCCGCGCAGCCCAGCTTGGTAAAAATGTGGTCATCATCGAGCAGGACAAACTGGGAGGGACCTGCTTGCACCGCGGCTGTATTCCGAGCAAATCTTTGCTTCGGAGTGCCGAGCTGTATGCGGAAATGAAGGATAGCGAGAGCTATGGCATCGAGACGGACGGGGTCCGGCTAGCGTTTGACAAAGTACAGAAGCGCAAAGACGGTATCGTCGCTCAGCTGCACCAGGGCGTTCAATATTTGATGCGCAAAAATAAAATTACCGTTGTGCAGGGCAAAGGGAGGGTTATCGGCCCGTCCATTTTCTCTCCGCGCAGCGGGGCAGTGGCGGTTGAGCTTCCGGACGGCGAGATGGAAACCGTGGTTCCCACTCATCTGATCATCGCAACCGGTTCGCGTCCGCGTCACTTACCGGGGCTAGAGCCTGACGGCGTACATATACTGACAAGCGACCATGCGCTTCAGCTGGATGAGCTGCCTGCATCCATCATCATCGTAGGGGGCGGCGTAATCGGCGTGGAATGGGCCTCGATGCTGAATGATTTTGGCGTTCAGGTCACGATTGTTGAAGCTTCGTCCCATCTGCTGCCAGCCGAAGACGAGGAAGTTGGACGGGAGCTGACAAAGATGCTCACCGCCAGAGGCGTAGAGGTGATCACCAACATTTCCATTCAAACCGACAGCTGTGAGATTCGGAATCAAAGCGTGTCCATCACGATTGAGCAAAAGGACGATACCAGAACATTGTCAGCGGACAAGCTGCTTCTCTCTGTCGGGAGAATCGGTAACACTGAAAATATCGGGCTTGAAAATACCGACGTTCGGGTTGCGAACGGCGTCATCGTGGTGAATGTCAATATGCAAACAACAGAGCCCCATATTTACGCAATCGGCGATTGCATCGGGGGTCTTCAGCTTGCCCATGCAGCAAGCCACGAAGGGATAGCAGCGGTGAACCATCTGGCAGGCGAGAAGACGGAAGCCTACAGAAGCGAATGGATCCCTCGCTGCATCTATACCCGTCATGAGGTAGCCAGCGTCGGACTAACGGAGAAGCAGGCCAAAGAACGCGGACATGAGATCAGGATCGGAAAATTCCCGTTCTCGGCGATCGGCAAATCTTTGATCCACGGAACGAAGGAGGGGTTCGTGAAGGTCATTGCCGATCAGAAGACGCAGGATATTCTGGGCGTGCATATGATTGGTCCGCATGTTACGGAGCTGATCGGCGAAGCGGCACTGGCGCAAGTACTGGATGCGACGCCATGGGAAGTGGGAGCGGCGGTGCATGCCCATCCATCCTTATCCGAAATCATCGGCGAAGCGATGCTTGCGGTGGATGGACGAGCCATCGGATTATAAGGATAAGTACATCCTTTTGTGGAATCCCTCATTTCTTTTTGCCGAGAAAGGGATTATAATAACATTAAGCCAAGTCTTAGTACCAGGTTTTAATACTTGATCAAATATGCCTTTAAACTTAGGTTGCAAGGCGAAGGATCAAGCCTGAAGTCATGGCTCACATAAAGGAGGGATCTCCATGAAAGAACATAAAACGGTTACGGCAAACAACAATAGGCATGCGCAGCTTGGACTGACCGACGGACAAGTGCTAGACATGTACAAATATATGGTGCTGGCGCGAAAATTCGATGAGCGCAACCTGCTGCTGCAGCGTGCGGGCAAAATTAATTTTCACGTATCCGGGATCGGGCAGGAGACGTGTCAGGTTGCTGCTGCGTTTGCCCTCGACCGGGAGAAAGATTACTTTTTACCCTATTACCGCGACTATGGATTCGTATTGGCAGTGGGCATGACGCCTCGCGAACTGATGCTGTCGGCTTTTGCCAAGGCCGAGGATCCGAACAGCGGCGGACGGCAGATGCCTGGACACTTTGGCAGTAAACGCCTGCGAATTGTGACGGGCTCCAGCCCTGTAACCACACAGCTTCCGCATGCAGTGGGTATCGCACTGGCGGCGAAGATGCAGAAGAAGGATTTTGTATCGTTTGTTACGTTTGGCGAAGGCTCAAGCAATCAGGGGGATTTTCACGAGGGCTGCAACTTTGCGGGCGTTCACAAACTTCCTGTCATTATCATGTGCGAGAATAACCAATACGCCATTTCGGTGCCGCTTCATAAACAGATTAGCGGGAAGGTAAGCGACCGCGCGCTCGGTTATGGATTCCCCGGCATTCGAGTGGATGGTAACGATGCGCTCGAGGTCTATGCAGCCGTGAAGGAAGCGCGTGAGCGTGCGATTCGCGGAGAAGGTCCGACACTGATCGAATCCATGATGTACCGTTTGTCTCCGCACTCCACATCGGATAACGATTTGGCGTACCGGACTAAAGAAGAGGTCGAAGAGAACTGGAAGAAAGACGGCGTCGCCCGCTTTAAGAACTATTTGGTCGACTGCGGGCTCTGGGACGAAGCACGCGATCAGGATCTGATTGCGCAATTAAACCTGGAGATCAAAGAAGCGACGGAATCTGCAGACTTGGCTCCATTTCCGAAGCCTGAAGATACGCTTCTTCACGTATATGCCGATGATGAAGGGGGCGTGTAAAAGATGGCGGTAATGGAATATATCGATGCAATTCGCCTGGCCATGAAGGAAGAGATGGAGCGTGACGAGTCCGTATTCGTGTTAGGCGAGGACGTAGGCGTCAAAGGCGGCGTGTTTACAACAACCAAGGGTTTGATGGATCAGTTCGGCGATATGAGGGTGCTTGATACCCCGCTCGCGGAGTCCGCGATTGCCGGTGTCGCTATCGGAGCGGCCATGTATGGCATGAAGCCGATTGCCGAGATGCAATATTCGGATTTCATGTTCCCGGCAACCAATCAGATTATTAGTGAAGCAGCGAAAATCCGCTATCGTTCCAATAACGACTGGAGCTGTCCCGTCGTGATTCGTGCGCCGATCGGCGGCGGAATATTCGGAGGATTGTATCATTCCCAGTGCCCGGAATCGGTTTTCTTCGGAACGCCGGGATTGAAAATCGTTGCGCCGTACTCGGCCTATGATGCGAAGGGGCTGCTGAAAGCTGCGATACGCGACCCGGATCCGGTACTGTTCTTTGAGAACAAAAAATGCTACAAGCTGATTACTGGCGATGTACCGGAAGATGATTACGTTGTACCGATCGGCAAAGCGAAATTGCTGCGCGAAGGGTCGGATATTACGGTGATCAGCTACAGTCTGCCGCTGCATTTTGCCATGCAGGCTGCCGAAGAGCTTGAGCAGGAAGAAGGCATCAGCGCGCATGTTCTGGATCTGTGTACGATACAGCCGCTTGACCGGGAAGCGATTATTGAAGCGGCCCGTGCAACGGGTAAAGTGCTGATCGTTCATGAAGATAATAAGACCGGTGGCGTCGGAGGGGAAGTAGCCGCGATTATTGCGGAGCACTGCCTCTATGATCTGGATGCCCCGATCATGCGCTTGTGCGGTCCGGATGTACCGGCTATGCCAATCAGTCCGCCGATGGAGAAATTCTTCATGCTTAACAAGGACAAAGTCAAAGAATCCATGCGTCAACTGGCGCTTTATTAAGAACAGGGAGTGGAGTGTGAGCATGTCACAAAATCAGAAATTGACCGATGTTACAATGCCTCAGCTGGCGGAATCCCTTGTTTCGGCGACCATTGCCAAGTGGCTGAAGAAGCCGGGGGATGCCATCGAGCAGTACGAACCGATCTGTGAAGTCATTACCGACAAAGTCAATGCCGAGATTCCATCCACCTTGGACGGCGTCATGGGAGAGATTCTTGCCCAGGAGGGCCAGACCGTCAATGTTGGCGAGATCATTTGCCGGATCGCTGTCGCTTCCGGTCAAGGGGCAGATCCTTCTCCCCAGCCGGCTGCAAGTGCTCCCGTGAGTCAGCATCAGGGAAGCGGCAGCGAAGAAGCTTCGATGCGTTTCCGGTATTCCCCGGCTGTTCAAACACTGGCAGCCGAGCATCAGATTGATCTTTCGCGAGTACAGGGATCAGGCATGGGCGGCAGAATCACTCGTAAAGACGTACTGGCTTATATTGAAAAGGGAGGAGCAGCCCAAGGCCAAGGCGCTCCTGCCGGAGCAGCACCAGTCCAGAGCGCCCAAGCACTGCAAGAAACGATACAGCCTAGCGGGACTTCGCCGTTTCAAGGGCTGCAGCATCAGACGCCTGCGGAACCGTCGCCTCCACTTGGCACAGCTATTCCGGATGTGCGTCATTCCGGGCTGCATTTGACGGAATCGCCGAAAATTCCAACCATCGAAGTGGAAGGAATGGAAGGCGGCAGATCGGAATACTTTATCGATGTTACGCCGATGCGTAATGCGATCGCCAGAAATATGCGTCAAAGCGTGACGGAGATTCCGCACGCGTGGACGATGATTGAGGTCGACGTGACCAACATCGTATTGCTGCGTAATCAGCTGAAGGACGAGTTCAAGCGTAAGGAAGGGGTTAATCTGACCTATCTGGCCTTTTTGCTAAAAGCCGTTGTGAACGCAATTAAAGATTATCCGATCATGAATTCGTTCTGGGCCGTGGATAAAATCGTGGTGAAGCGCGATATCAATCTGTCCCTGGCCGTCGGAACAGAGGATTCCGTGCTGACGCCGGTCATCCACCGTGCCGATCAGAAGAATATTGCCGGCTTGGCTAGAGAGATCGAAGAGCTTGCACGCAAGACCCGTGAAGGCAAGCTGAAGTTAGACGACATGCAGGGTGGTACCTTTACGGTGAACAATACGGGATCCTTCGGTTCGATTTTGTCTTATCCGATTATCAACTATCCGCAGGCTGCGATTCTAACGTTTGAATCCATTGTTAAAAAGCCTGTGGTCATCAATGATATGATCGCTGTTCGTTCCATGGCGAACCTGTGTCTATCCCTCGATCATCGGATTTTGGATGGGGTTATCTGCGGAAGATTCCTGCAACGGGTCAAAGATAACCTGGAAGGTTATACCCTGGATACGAAGCTGTATTAATGTTCTTCAATACATCTGCGGACTGATTCTTCGGAAGAAGGTTCGCAGACGTCATTTATACCAAAGTCAATTACAGGAGCATTCATTGTTAGTGGGAACCCTATGAAAGAAGGCGTTAGCACATGAACAAACCGTTAGATGTATCGTATACGCCGGTTGTAGATTATGGCATGGCTTGGGAGCTTCAGAAACAACATGTTTCCGCCATCGATCAGGGGGAGCAGCATGAATGCTTGATGCTCCTTCAACATCCTCCGACCTATACCATGGGGTCGCAGCGTCATCCGGAGCACTTGCTCTTAAGCAAAGAGGAATTGGAGAAGCAGGGCATCGGCTTGTTTGAAATCGATCGTGGCGGTGACATTACATATCATGGTCCTGGACAGCTTGTCGGGTATCCGCTGTTACTGCTGGACGGCGGCAAGAATTTGAATCTGCACGGATTTCTGCGCGATGTGGAACAGGTCATCATCGATTACTTGGCATCATACAACATCGAAGCCGGCCGCAAACCCGAGTACACCGGGGTATGGGTAGGGGATCTGAAAATTTGCGCCATCGGCGTTAAATTCAATAAAGCCCGCCAGCATCGCGGATTTGTGACAAGCCATGGTTTTGCGTTTAATATTAAATCCGGGATCGCCGACGCGGGATTCGCTGGAATCATTCCATGCGGCATACAGGAATATGGTGTAACTTCATTGGAAGACTGTACGGGGCGGGTTTTTGAAGTAGAGGAAGTAGCCCGGGAGATCGTGCCTTTCTTCACCCGGGTATTTCCATATGAGGCTCGTTGGTTGTAACAGCAGGCGCTTGTAAATGCAGGGTGTCAGCGAAGGAACAATGGCTCAAGGATAACCAGCAGTGTTGATCCGATCATCGCAATCAGCATGAGGTAGATAACAATTCGAAACCACTTTTTACGTTGCATTGTGTAACTCCTTTGAAATAGGTTTAATGATGAACATACATCCAGCAGAATCATTCATTGTGATATAGATATAAAGACATTGTATCGTATCTGCGAAAGAGAGGGAAGTCCAGTGATCTCAGAAGAGCGTATCATCCAAGAGTTTATGGAATTGGTTCAGGTCGATAGTGAAACCAAGCATGAAGAAGAGATCTCCAAGGTTCTCAAACATAAATTTTCCGTTCTTGGCTTTGACGTCATCGAAGATGATGCCAGAGAGAAGACAGGGCACGGAGCAGGAAATCTGATTATTACCTGGAAAGCGGACGAGGCGGCCTCGCAAGCGCCTAAACTGCTATTCACCTGCCATATGGATACCGTAACGCCCGGTAAAGGCATTAAGCCGACCTTGGGTGATGATGGCTGGATTCGAAGTGATGGAACGACTATCCTCGGGGCTGATGACAAAGCGGGCATCGCCGCACTACTGGAAGGTATTCGGGTTATCCGGGAAAATAACATTCCCCACGGACAAGTCCAGTTTGTCATTACGGTAGGTGAGGAATCGGGTTTGGTGGGAGCTCGTGTGCTTGACCCTGATGTTTTGGATGCGGATCTCGGCTTTGCCCTGGATTCCAACGGTGAATTAGGCTCCATTGCAGTTGCCGCACCGACCCAAGCAAAAATCAAAATGATTATCAAGGGCAAGTCGGCTCACGCCGGAGTGAATCCGGAGGATGGCATCAGTGCCATTCAAGTCGCTTCAAAAGCGATAGCCAAAATGAAGCTGGGACGCATCGACAAAGAAACCACGGCAAACATTGGCAAGTTTCAGGGTGGAGGGGCAACCAACATCGTCTGTGATCATGTTCAGATTGATGCTGAAGCACGCAGTATCGTTCAAGAGAAAGTGGATAAGCAAGTAAATGATATGCGTGAGGCGCTCGAAACTACCGTGCGGGAGTACAATGCCAATTGTGAGTTCATTAGCGAGATAGTCTACCCGGCTTTCAGTTTTAATGAACATGATGAGGTCGTTCAGCTTGCGCAGCGTGCCATCGGCGGTTTGGGCTTGCCCACCCGCACGTTCCGCTCCGGAGGCGGTAGTGACGCCAACATTTTTAACGGTCTTGGAATTCCAACCGTCAATTTGGCGATTGGATATCAAGATATTCATACGACGCAGGAGCGCATTCAAGCTGCAGATTTGGTCAAGGCGGCGCAGATCGTTGTGGGGATCATCCAGGAAACAGCTAAGGCTTAGTCGACAAACAGGCAGAAGAAAAAGAATAAAGCCCGCGGCGGACATTTGACGTCCCTGCGGGCTTTTAGATTTGTCTATTAATTCAAGGTTGCCATGGGCGATTGGTTCTCCCGTCTTTTTTGGGCAGGCGACCAAGTGGTATGCCAGTTCGTGTTCTCGACCACATGCAATGCGGCATTGATGTTGTCTAAGTATGGTTCAATCTCTTTTCTCGCCACTGCCGAGGAATACTGTTCCTCAAGGCGGGCAGAGAGGGAGATCAAGGCTGACTGCAAATAACAAGCAGCTTCGCCGAATCGTATCTCTGTACGCCCGGGATAAGCCACTCTAAGCTGCTCGAACAGGGATGCAGCCTCATCATATTTTCCTTGATCATATAAATGCTCTGCCGCTATAAAACATACTTTCATACAATTGCTGTCCTGCTCTTGAAGCGGCAGCGCTTCCAATTGGTTTAATTTTGAAATTGCGAGTCCTCTGTAGCCTTCTTCATAAAGAAAACAGATCAGAGCATAATAAGCATGCTCGCCGCTATGGGTAAGCAGATGTTCGGCTATGGATATCATATTAAGCGAAACGGCAGCGCGTGCTAATTCTATAGTATCCGACATGGCGATAAATCGGTCAGGGATCGAATGGTTTATGTTCCACTCGCAGAGCTGCCTGATTCTGGCCAGCTGTGCCCCTTCAGAAGTTCTTGGACGAGGCAGTTCGCGCAGGTGGTGAGTCGAATCGCGAAGGTAACTGTCGATGAGCTGCATGGCTACAGAAACTTGACCCGTCATGATCAGGCAAGCCACATATTGGATACAGGTATCTGGATATAAACTCCCCTGTTTAGCAAAACAATGGGCAGCTTCCGGATAAGCTCCGATGTAGAATAGTGATCTGCCAACCATGATGTTGGAAGCCGGAAAGCTTCTTGTTTCGTCCAGGAGCCGCTCGCAAATCGTGTGGTCTGAAATCCCCTGCATGTGCAGGAGTGCAGCCCACTGGTTCAGAGCCTCTTGGACGTAGGTACCGGAATGCTGTACGACGGTTCTGAAAGCTTCCTCCGATTTGCCGAAGGAACGCATCCGCATGCTCAATAACCCGTATTCGAGCCAGCTTAGATCAACTTCCTTCCAGCCCGAGCTCGTCTTGTCGGTCGGGGCGGATTGCGCAGCTTCCTTGAAGCTCTTTAACGCCTTCTCAAGATACCCGCGTCTTTTGTACCACTTACCGCGCTCATATTCAGTTGAAGGTGGATTAGTAATTGGTTCGGTTTCAATAATAGGTATATGTCGCATGTCGAAGCCTCCCAATGTTATAACACCCATATAGGTGTAAAGGTCATGGTCCGTATTCGAAAAAAATAGAAAAAAGTCGAAAATCAGGTCGTAAGACCTAATTTCGCCCCTTGTTTTCGTAAATATTTTTAGAAGACTTAGAAATTATATCCATAATTTTTGTTTCCGAGCCCCATTGCTGTTGCCACTGTTTCAGCATGATCCGGATCTGCCAAGCCTGTCCTACCAAATGTACGGAATGATCCCCTTTGTAGCTTTTCATGGGCAGGTTCCTTCTTTCTTGTAAATTTTGATATAATACACCTTATGCAATAGCATGGTCAGTCATGCCGTTTTTAAACAAAGGAGGTCATTTTGTGAGCGATATCGGCAGTAAGAACCGAGAAGCCTCGGATAAATTGCTGGAAGAAACCACCCTGTCTACCCAATCGATTTTTGAAGGGAAGATTATTTCACTGCAGGTCGATACGGTGAAACTGCCAAATGGGGAGACTGCGAAACGTGAAGTTGTCAGACACCCCGGCGCAGTAGCGGTGCTTGCTATAAAAGGCGACAAAATGCTGGCCGTCAATCAATTTCGTCAGCCGCTTGGGCGCTGTGAGGTTGAAATCCCTGCAGGCAAGCTGGAGCGGGGGGAAGATCCGCTGGAAGCGGCGAAGCGCGAACTACAGGAAGAAACGGGTTATTCATGCGGTTCCATTCGTAAACTGCATTCCTTTTACACCTCCCCGGGATTTGCAGATGAGATCATTCACTTATATCTGGCAGAGGATCTGGTCAGCGGCGACATGAACCCGGATGAGGATGAATTTATAGAGATGATGGAAATCTCGCTGGAAGAGGCGTATTCACTTATACAAGAAGAAAGAATCAGCGATGCGAAGACCATTCTCGCCGTTTATGCTTGGAATATGTATAGCCTGACAGGAAAAATCTGATATGCTGCAGCCTGAAAAGAACATGTCAACCGGGGAGAAGCTTCAGTCCTATTACTGCGACATGCACATTCACATAGGGCGCACAAGCAGCGGACAAGCTGTGAAAATTAGCGCAAGTAACAATTTGACCTTTGAGAATATAGCCGTGGAGGCCTCGGAGCGCAAAGGCATCCAAATGATCGGTATCATCGATTGCCATTCTCCTTCGGTACAGCACGATATTCTCCAATGTTTGGACAGCGGCGTCATGCAGGAGATAGATGGAGGCGGCATCGCGTATCAGGATACGGTGATCCTGCTTGGAAGCGAGATTGAAATTCGCGAAAGCGGCCGTGGCGCAGCCCATGTGCTGGCCTATTTCCCTGACCTGAACACCATCCAGGAGTTTTCTGTCTGGATGGCAAAATACATGAAGAATGTGCAGCTTAGTTCACAGCGCATCTATGTCAGCCCTCGTGAGCTGCAGCAGGAGATTTTGGATCGCGGCGGGCTGCTGATACCTGCACACGTCTTTACGCCTCATAAGGGATTGTACGGCAGCATGGCGGATCGTATGAGCGAGGTGCTGGACCTGAACGGGATTGCGGGAATAGAGCTTGGACTCAGTGCTGATTCCTCGATGGCCGGGCGGATAAGCGAACTGGACGCCTACTCCTTTCTAACCAACTCGGATGCACATTCGCTTGGGAAAATCGGCAGGGAATACAACCGGATTGACATGGCGAAGCCTTCGTTTACCGAATTCCGCCAGGCGCTTGGAACAAATAACGGTCGAAGAATCAGCGCGAACTACGGGCTTAATCCCAGACTCGGAAAATACCATCGTACTTACTGCGGCGGCTGTGACAGCATTCTGGAGGAGGGCAGCGATATTCATGAATTGGTGCGCTGTCCTTACTGCGGGAGTACCAAGCTGGTGCAGGGCGTGTTTGATCGGATTCTGCACATCGCTGACCGTAAAGAGCCCATGGTACCGCAAAGCCGGCCGGCATATCACTATCAGGTTCCGCTAGAGTTCATCCCGGGCCTTGGCAAATCGTCGATGTCGAAGCTGCTGGGGGCTTTCGGCACCGAAATGCACATCCTTCACCAGGCTACGGAAGCGGAGCTTGCCGCTGTTGCCGGGGAAGGGCTCGCTGCCAGCATTGTGATGGCTAGGAACGGGACATTGTCCTTTTCGGATGGCGGGGGAGGCTCTTACGGGAAGGTTCTCCGCTAAATCGAACAACTCTTTCAATCGCTAGGTCATACAAGAAGGGTGATGGTCATAGAGTAGAGTAGAGACACAGAAAGGAGACTCTATTCTATGCAATCATTCCGCCAAGCCTTTAAGGATCAGACCATGCTCTATGTGTTCGTGGGCGTCTTGTTTTTAGTTGGCGTCCTGTTTGGAGCGTTGATGGTCAATGCACTTTCATTGGAGCAGCAGCAGGAGATGGCCCGATATTTAAACCACTTTTTTGTAAACGTGCAGGACGGTGGAGAAACCATGAGTCAGTCTTCTTACTGGAGCATCGCAGCCCTTCATCTGAAATGGATCGGTTTGATATGGATTCTGGGATTGTCCGTCATCGGGCTTCCGGGAATATTGATATTGGACTTCTTAAAAGGAGTGCTCATTGGGTTTACGGTCGGTTACTTGGTCGGACAGTATTCTTGGAAAGGACTGCTGTTCGCCTTGGTGTCGATTGCGCCGCAAAATTTGTTCATCATCCCCGTGCTTATGATGTGCAGCGTAGCGGCGATAACCTTCTCCCTATACATCATCAGGGACCGGTTTATTATGAATCGCGGCGGGAGCATGGTAAAGCCCTTTGCCTCGTATGCGATGCTCACCTTTTTCATGGTCCTGATAACGCTCGGAGTCGCTTCTTTTGAAACCTGGGTAACCCCGGCCATGATGCGCTGGGTCACGCCAATGTTGCTATAATCCGCGAATTTTTCCATAAAGCAAAACCGTTTGACTTTGTTTGTCAAATCCCCCTATAATGAAGGAAGTGAACAATAACGTGCAGTGATTTCCAAGGGGGAGGGAAACGATGGAAGCGCGGATCGACAAAATTAAGCAGCAGCTACAATCCCAAGGATACAAATTAACGCCCCAACGGGAAGCCACGGTAAGCGTATTGTTGGAAAATGAAGACGACCACCTTAGCGCAGAGGATGTATTTATGCTCGTGAAAGAGAAGGCTCCGGAGATCGGTCTGGCAACCGTGTACCGTACCCTAGAGCTGCTCAGTGAGCTTCATGTTGTCGAGAAGATAAATTTTGGCGATGGTGTCGCCCGTTATGACTTGCGGACAGATACTTCGAAGCATCACCATCATCATTTGATATGTACTCAATGTGGAAGCATGGATGAGATACGCGAGGATTGGCTCGGTCCATTGGAAGAGCGGTTAGAGCGAGAGTTTAACTTTACCGTTCATGACCATCGGCTTGATTTCCATGGCATATGCTACCGTTGCAAAGAGAAGGGCAAGAATGACCAGGACAAATCATAATTTTATATCATTCAACAAACCGCAGTGATGACCATCACGGCAAGCCCTCTACGGCGGTAAGCCGGGAGGGTTTTTTAGATGATAACCAAAATATATATGGAACATGCACGAGTTCGTATCGTTCACGCAAGAACAATCTATCATTCTACATCATCCATGTACGTCGATAAGACGTTTTTTTTATTCTATCCCAATAACCGCCAAGTCCAATGACTAAAGAACATCAGAGGAAAGCGTCATAATCCAGCAGCTTGTATCATAGGATTTACGTGAAGTATACCTGTAATACCCACCTTCACTTGGTGATCAAGCAAAGATGAAAGAGAGGCACTGCCAGTGATTATATCGATCCGAAAAATAGGCTCACTGATCCGATTTGTTACGATGTTTGCCGTTCTGACGATGTTTTTTTACTTCGTGCTGGGTTGGGTGGGAGATTGGCTGACCCCAGTGGATCCTTACCGTGCGCCTTCCGGTCAAGCGGTTAAGGCTTTTCAGCCTGAAAGCACCATGGACTCCCGATATTCGCCGGCGGAACGTCTGCGATTGTACTACTGGTATGGGGAGTGATCGTGCTTGTAACGGGCACACGGGAATAGGAGCAAAACGATCATGAAACAATATCTGGACGAATATGTAACCTATCTGGAAGACGTGAAGGGATTGTCCCGAAGTACGATTGAATCGTACCGGGCCGACTTACAAGGATTCATTGCTTTTGCAGCGGAAAGAGACGTTATCAATCCGCAGGAAGTTACACGTACCATGCTTGGATTATACATGGGAAGACTGAGGCAGCAGGGCAAGGCGGCATCAAGCCAGCTTCGCTGCACGGCTTCCTTGCGTTCCTTTTTTCAATATTTGGTGCGTCAAGCCGTTATAGGACAAGATCCGACCCAGCTGCTGGAAAATCCGAAGCCGGAACGGAAGCCGCCCAAGTCGCTAACCATTGAGCAGGTGGACAAGCTGCTGTCGGCCCCGGATTCCGGCACCCCTCAGGGGGCCAGGGACAAAGCGATGCTGGAACTGCTATATGCTTCAGGTATTAAGGTGTCGGAATTGGTGAATTTGAATACGCATGACATAAATATGGAGATGCGATTTCTGCGCTGTGCCGTTTCCGGAGGGAAGGAGCGAATTCTTCCAATTACTCAGATCGCAGCCGAGAGCGTGGCTTTTTATATGCAAGACATGCGGGACAAGCTGATTCGTGATACGGACGAGGATGCATTATTCCTGAATTCACTTGGTACGCGCTTGACACGGCAGGGATTTTGGAAAATTATTAAAAAGTATGGCAAGCTGGCCGATATCGATGAGGAGATCACGCCGCATACCCTTCGCCATTCGTTTGCTATTCATTTGCTGCAGAACGGCGCCGACTTGCGTTCGGTTCAGGAGATGCTGGGTCACTCGGCATTATCCACCACCGGCATGTATCAATCCACCAAGAAAAGCATGAAGGAAGTATATGATCATTTTCACCCGAGATCTTAGCGGGACCTGCTCGACTAGGATCTACAACTTATTCTCAGTTAGGAGAGGTATGAACATGAGTTCAATTCATCAGGAAAGCATTAAGGAAGCAGCGGCATACATACGCGGGCAGAAGGGTGTCGAGCCCCAGGTCGGCCTGATTTTGGGTTCAGGACTCGGCGTGCTGGCAGAATTAATTGAGAACCCGGTCTCCATCCCGTACACGGACATTCCTCATTTTCCCGTGTCCACCGTAGAAGGCCATGAAGGAGAACTGCTGCTGGGTACGATACACGATCGACCTGTCGTTCTGATGAAGGGCCGTTTCCATATGTATGAAGGCTATGGTCCGGAAGTGACGGCTTTCCCGGTACGCGTCATGAAAGAGCTGGGCGTGAAAAGCCTGCTGGTTACCAATGCGGCGGGCGGCATCAACACGTCCTTCGAGCCGGGTGACCTCATGCTGATCTCCGATCATCTGAACATGACAGGCACCAACCCGTTAATCGGGCCGAATGATCCGGAGCTTGGCGTTCGGTTCCCGGACATGTCCCAGGCTTACAGCCGTCAGCTTCGCCAATTGGCAAAAGAAGTCGCGGTGGGTCAGGGCATTGCGCTTAGAGAAGGGGTCTATGCAGGTTTGCTCGGACCAACCTATGAAACGCCTGCCGAGATCGTCATGCTGCGTACGCTAGGCGCGGATGCGGTAGGGATGTCCACGGTGTCTGAGGTCATTGTGGCCAGACATGCCGGTCTTGAAGTGCTGGGCATCTCCTGCATCAGCAACATGGCAGCCGGAATATTGGATCAGCCGCTATCCCATGACGAGGTTATGGAGACTGCCGAGAAGGTCCGGGAGAAATTCCTTGCGCTTGTCATGGCCATTATTCCAAAAATGTAATAACCCATTTTAGCAAGGGGCTGGGCTCCGGCGGATTTATATCTGCCGAGTCCAGCTTTTTTGCTATAAGTTTTCAGTGAAGCTGAACCATTCTGTATTCGCATTTATACATGTTTGGGGTCCCCGCAAAGTATTTGGAATAAGCATCGAAGCATAGGTTCCACTTTATGGGGTTATTCTGTGTTCCTTTTAAGATCAAGGTGATAATATTTCCGTAAAATACTGGAATAATTTGTTTTCATCCTGACGACAATGAATAGCAGACCCGTTATTTTTCGGGATGCCATTACGAATGTCAGGAGGGGATGGAAGTGAAAAAAGCGTTAATCGCTGGATTGCTGGTTCTATTTGTAGGGTTGTCCAGTGCGGCTGTACCAAGTTATGCAGAAGAAAAAAGCAAACCCGGCGAAGGATCATCTCAAGAGGAACTGGCACCAGGTGCTCGTTCTGCTATATTGCTGGATGCGGATACCGGAACCATTATTTACGAGAAAAACAGCCATGATAAGCTGCCTCCGGCGAGCATCACCAAAATTATGACGATGCTGCTTACGATGGAGGCCATCGATGAAGGACAATTGCAGTGGACGGATAAGGTGCGTACCAGCGAATATGCGGCCTCCATGGGCGGGTCACAGATCTTTCTTGAGCCCGGCGAAGAGATGACGGTGGATGAGATGCTCAAAGGCATAGCCATGGCATCAGGCAATGATGCCTCCGTCGCGGTGGCGGAGAAAATTGCCGGCTCAGAGGAAGCGTTTGTGAAGCTGATGAACGAGAAAGCGGCCGAGCTGGGAATGAAGGATACTCATTTTGTGAACTGCAACGGACTTCCTGCAGAGAATCACTATACTTCGGCCCACGACATTGCGGTCATGAGCCGGGAGCTGCTGAAATATGACCAGATCACCAAATATACGGGAGCCTATCAGGATTATTTACGTAAAGATTCAGAAAAACCGTTCTGGCTGGTCAACACAAACAAGCTGGTTCGATTCTACACGGGTGCTGACGGATTGAAAACCGGATACACGTCAGAGGCCAAATTCTGTTTATCGGCAACGGCCAAACGGGACGGACTGCGCGCTGTAGCCGTTGTCATGGGAGCTCCGGATACAAAGACTCGGAATAATGAAGTCTCTCGCATGTTTGACTATGCCTTCTCCCAGTATTCAATGCATTCCATCTATAAACCGGGTGAAGTGTTAGGTATCGTGAAGGTCCAGAAGGGAACCGTGCCTGAGATCTCGATTCAAGCGGATAAAGATTACAGCGTGCTGGTTAAGAAGGGCGTAAAAAGTCCGGATATCCGTCATGAGATTCAGATGGACCCGAATTTGAAGGCGCCGGTAGCCGCCGGACAAGTCGTCGGCAAGCTAACGGTATATCAAGGTGATCGGGTCGTGAAGGAGTTCGAGCTGACATCTCCTGTCGAGGTGAAGAAGGCCGGATTCTGGAAGCTCTTTAAACGGACAACCGGCAGGTTGTTTCATGTAGATTAATAGGAGTTTTCTTCTAGTTTTGTCGGGATGCAGGAATGTCATTTTCAAATGTAGAAATCTTTGTTCATGTCAGGGAGGAGAGTGAGCAAACATGAATCTGCATGTTGATATGGAGCATCACAGGCATGTACTGATTGTCCGTCTGTCCGGGGAACTGGATCATCATACGGCTGATCATGTCCGGATGCAGCTGGATGAAGCTATTCAGAGACGTCAAACAGAGCACTTGGTGCTGAGCTTAAAGGACTTGGACTTTATGGACAGCTCGGGACTTGGGGTCATCCTGGGACGCTATAAATTCATCAAGCAAAAAGGCGGAAAGATGGCGGTATGCGATGTCAAGCCGCAGGTTTACCGCTTGCTTGAAATGTCGGGGCTGTTCAAGATCATGCCGATATATGAGAACGAGAGCACGGCACTCTCGGGTTTGGAGGTAGTGTCATGAGTGAAGGAAAAGCACAGCATAATTTTATGACTCTGCAGTTTGCCGCAAAGTCGGAAAACGAATCCTTTGCCCGTGTCGCCGTGGCTGCGTTCATCTCCCAGATGGATCCCAACATGGATGAGCTGAGTGACCTGAAAACGGTAGTCTCCGAGGCGGTCACAAACAGCATAATCCACGGTTACGATAGTGATCCGGATGGGGTTGTCAAGATTGAAGCCTCCATAGACGGGGATATGATCACGCTGTGCATTGAAGATTCCGGCCATGGGATCGAAGACTTGGAGATGGCCAAGCAGCCGCTTTATACATCAAAGCCAGAGCTGGAGCGATCCGGCATGGGATTCACCATCATGGAAAATTTCATGGACGAATTTGAAGTGGTCAGCGAACCAGGCAGCGGTACGTCGATCAAAATGAAAAAGAGGATCGAATCTAAGAAAGCTTTATATAATTAGGGGTTGGACAAATGGATGCCGATGTGAAGAAAACTTCGCAGACTTATTTGGACGACGCGGAGGTCAAACGACTCATTGCACTTAGCCAAAGCGGGGATAATGTCGCCCGGGACACGCTCGTCAACTGTAATATTCGTCTTGTCTGGTCTGTCGTTCAGCGGTTTATGAACCGGGGGTATGAGCCTGATGATCTGTTTCAGATCGGCTGTATCGGTCTCCTCAAATCCGTGGACAAGTTCGATCTCAGTTATGACGTAAAGTTCTCGACCTATGCCGTACCGATGATCATCGGAGAAATTCAGCGCTTCTTAAGGGACGACGGGACCCTGAAGGTCAGCCGTTCGCTTAAGGAAATGGCCAACAAAGTCAGGAAGAAGCGGGACGAGCTGTCCAAGCAGCTCGATCGGCTTCCAACGGTGAAAGAGGTTGCCGAAGAGCTTGGGGTAACCCCCGAGGAAGTGGTGTTTGCCCAAGAGGCGAACAAACCGCCAACCTCGATTCATGAGACCGTATTTGAAAATGACGGGGATCCCATAACGCTAATGGATCAGATAGCTGATGAATCGCAGGAACGATGGTTCGACAAGCTGGCCTTGAATGAAGCGATAGGCGGCTTGACCGAACGGGAGCGGCTCATTGTATATCTGCGGTATTACCGGGATCAGACGCAGTCGGAAGTTGCCAGCCGGCTGGGCATATCCCAAGTACAGGTATCGCGACTTGAGAAAAAAATATTGCAGAGCATACGGAACGAGATCGCGCAGTAGCGGCTCGCAGCCGTTATTCTAAAGAAGCTCAAACTGACGCCGCCCTTAGGGGACGGCGTCTTTTCATTTTTCAACAACCTCCTTGTTGATGGAGCGGATAAAGAAAGTATGGTAAATCCGAGTAGAAAGGAGAGACATTTCCCATACTAACGGTAATTTAGCAGTAAAGGAGTGTTTCGGATGAAGGTTAATCCCACTCCGACGGTGTTTCTGCAGCTAAGGAGCCGCATACGGTTACCAAGAAACCAGACCGTCAAACTAGGTGATGTCGCCTTCATTGTCTGCGAGCCCGAATGGGAGAAACGGCTGAGAGCCTTGCCGCTTACGCAGCCGAAGGATATCGATGGCAACCGCCTTGTCATGGATCTGATACAAATCATCCCGAAAATTCAAGCCTTGATTCCTGGCGCCCATATTGAACCGATGGGAAACCATCATACCCTGGTAGAGCTTATTGGTCCGGAGAGCAAGCGGTCCAAATTGTGGTTCCCGCTCATTTGGCTGCTCTTGTTTTTCGGTTCGGCGCTTACCATTATGAACTTCCATGCTGATGTCAACATGCTCGAGGTACAGATCCGAATCGTCGAGATGGTGACGGGGAAAAGAGACGAGCATCCTTATTTGTTCCAGATTGCATACTCGCTCGGGCTCGGATTCGGAATGACGGTGTTCTTCAATCATTTGTTCAAGAAAAAATGGAATGAAGAACCGACCCCGCTCGAGGTGGAAATGTACCTCTATCAGGAAAATCTGGATCAGTTCGTGGTCGCCGAAGAATATCGGAAAATGAACGCCAGCGCGGATACACCAGGTAAGGAACCATGATGATATCCATTCTGCAAGGGATATTCACCATTGTTCTTGGCGTAGCTGGGGGCATCGCCGTCGGCGGCGGGGTCATTGCACTCATCATCGTGCTGGACATCATTCCGAGATTGTCCCAGCTGACGGCAACGTACAACCGGGTCCATTGGTATGAAGGGGCTTTAATTGCCGGATCTTTTATCGGCACGGTGGCCGATTTCTGGCGATGGTCCGTTCCTTTGGGACCGGTTGTGAGTACCGTGATCGGATTGATGTGCGGGATATTCATCGGCATGCTGGCAGCCGCATTGACCGAAGTATTGAATGTATTGCCGATTCTGGCCAAGCGGCTCCGGTTGACGGGGTATTTGTTCGGTCTTCTTATGGCCATGGTCGCAGGCAAAGTAGCGGGCTCTCTGTTCGACTGGTTTGTTTACAGCAAGTAATAGTTAAGGCTAGGAGGTAGGTTATGGACGAGAAAACAACATATAACGGCGAACGGGAGACCGATATTCCGATCATTCCGCCATCGGAGATCAAAGCATTGGAGGAACAGGAGCTGGCTGAGAAGAGGGAGGCCGAAACCTCCAACAGCACCGAGGAATCCGTCATCTACTGGCAGCACACAGACCATGTCCCCGCAAAGCTGAGTGATCTGAAAAAAGTGCTTAAGGAAGTTATCGGTCTTGGGGTTTCGTTTGATGTGGTATTCCGTGAAATGAACTTTGCCGGCAGAAATGCGGGGCTACTCTTCCTAAACGGCTTCACGAATGATGCCGTGGTGACGGATATACTGACAAGGCTGACGTATCTGACACCGGAGGATGTGAGCAATCAGGCACTTACCGAGATGATGACCCGCTATATTCCCCATGTCCAAGTGGAGCGGGATACAAGGCTCAGCAAAGTGATTAACGAAGTGCTCTCCGGTATATGTGCGCTGTTCATTGAGGATGCGCATTCCGCCATCTTGTTGGATACCCGGAAATATCCTGTGCGCGGTCTCGAGGAGCCTGCGGTGGAACGTGTCGTTCGCGGCGCAAGGGATGGTTTTACGGAGACACTCGTTACCAACGTGAACCTGGTTCGAAGACGGGTTCGTGATCCGGGACTTCACGTTGAGGTCATGAAGGTCGGAAGGCGGACGAGAACGGATGTGTGCCTGGTTTTCATTGATGACATCGTGGACCGCACGCAGGTTGAGGCGATTCGCGATAAAATCAAGGAAGTGGATTTAGAGGGGCTTCCACTAGGAGATAAACAGCTCGAAGAAGCAATCGTGAACAAAGGCTGGCACCCATTTCCGCTGGTCCGATATTCGGAACGGCCGGATGTTGTATCCTCCCATCTGCTCGAAGGCCGAGTTGTTGTCATGGTCGATACTTCACCGAGCGTGATGATTATGCCAACCACGTTTTTGGATCTGTGTCAGCATGCCGAGGAGAATCGCCAAACCCCCTTTATGGGGACATATCTCCGCTGGATACGTTTTATAGGCATTTTTGCATCCATGTTCCTGCTCCCGCTGTGGATGCTGCTTGTTGTCCATCCTGAACTGAAGCCGCCGGGACTCGAGATCATCGGTCCGCAGGAGAATGCTAAAATTCCGATTATCCTGCAGTTTCTGATCGTTGAATTCGGCGTGGATTTGCTCCGCTTGGCTGCCGTTCATACGCCGACACCACTAGCGTCGGCGATGGGGCTGATCGCCGCGATTTTGATCGGCGACATCGCCGTTAAGACCGGATTGTTTGTTAACGAGGTCGTCCTGTATATGGCGGTTGCGTCCATCGGGATGTACGCGACCCCGAGTTATGAGTTGGGACTTGCTAACCGGATGTTCAGGCTGCTCCTTCTGCTTGCAACAGCCCTGTTCGGGGTGAAGGGTTTTGTCATCGGGACGACGCTTCTGATTCTGCTCCTGACGACACATCGTTCCTATAACTCGTCTTACTTGTGGCCATTTATACCGTTTAGTGCAAAAGCGATGGGCGAAGTTTTGTTCCGCAAACCGCTACTTCTATCAAGAAGACGCCCGGCCCACAATAAAACACGCGACAACACCAAAATGGGCCCTGAAATGAATCCGAGAGGCGAGCAATAACAATAACACAAATGTTGTGTTGAAAAATCCATTTTGATTACCTTCCGTTGTCTGCTATACTGTGAACAATTATTCGATTACCCTATTCTGAATCAATGGATCGGAGGAATTGTAAGCATGTTTTTACACGGTACAAGCAAGATTAACGATCAGGGGCATTTGGAAATCGGCGGGTGTGACACATCCGATTTGAAAGCTCAATATGGAACACCACTATATATTGTAGACGAGCAGTCGGTTCGCAATCGTTGCCGGGAATACATCGAGGCCTTCAAGGCGTCCGGCTTGAAGTTCCAAGTCGCGTATGCAAGTAAGGCGTTTTGCGTGATGGCCATGTGCCAATTGGCCGACCAGGAAGGTATGTCGCTTGACGTCGTATCAGACGGAGAGCTGTACACCGCACTTGAGGCCGGATTCCCGGCAGACCGGATTCATTTCCACGGAAATAATAAAACCCCGGAAGAAATTGAGATGGCGCTGGATGCGGAAATTGGCTGTTTCGTTGTCGATAACGTAGTTGAACTGCATATGCTGCAAGCGATTGCTGCCGAGAAGAATCGGAAGGTCAACATTCTGCTACGCGTGACACCGGGTGTTGAGGCTCATACGCATGAGTATATCTCAACAGGCCAAACGGATTCGAAATTTGGCTTTGATATCGGCAACGGCTCTGCTTATGAAGCGGTGAAGCTTGCCGAGGCTCAAGCGAACATTCATCTGATGGGTATTCATTCCCATATCGGCTCCCAGATTTTTGAGGTGGAAGGCTTTGAGATGGCTGTTCAGCGCGTAGCTGAATTCGCGGCTTCCGTTAAAGAAGGTTTGGGGGTTGTGTTCAAGGTTGTAAACCTTGGGGGTGGTTTCGGTATCCGTTACGTGGATGGCGATACGCCGCTTCAAGTATCCCAGTATGTAAAAGCGATCACGGATGCCGTGAAGACCCATTTTGCGGGCCTTGGCTCCGAACTTCCTGAAATTTGGGTGGAACCGGGCCGGAGCATTGTTGGTGATGCAGGCACCACCCTGTATACGGTGGGCACAAGCAAGGATATTCCCGGAGTGCGTAAATACGTTGCCGTAGACGGTGGAATGACGGACAACCCGCGCCCGGCGCTGTACGAGTCGAAATATGAAGCGCTGCTGGCGAACCGGGCGAATGAGAAACCGGAAGAAACGGTATCCATTGCCGGCAAGTGCTGTGAGAGCGGAGACATGCTCATCTGGGACTTGGAGCTTCCGAAGGTAGCAACAGGCGATTTGCTGGCCGTATCCTGCACAGGCGCATACAACTATTCCATGGCTAGCAATTACAACCGGATCCGCAAACCTGCGGTCGTGTTCGTGAAGGACGGAGAGAGCAAGCTGGTCGTACGCCGTGAGTCGCTTGCGGACATCATCAGCCATGATGTAGTGCCGGCAAGTGTAACCAAAGAAACCGTAACCAATTAATCTGATGTTTGTTTTACGGCTCTAAAATCCAAGAGGGCCCGCCAATGCCTCCGGCTGCGGTCAGGGCTCTTTGGTATGCCTTGACTTGAGATGTGATGTGTAAACGGGGGACAAGATCGTTTTTGCTTCGAAGCTCAATTCATAGTAAACTATAGAATGCATTGTAAAAAAATCGATAAAAGCGTTCTAATAACGGAAGGAGATAACACATATGGCTAAAAAAGCGAAGATCACATTAGAGAACGGCAAAGAGGTAGTGCTTGATCTGTTCGAGAATGATGCACCGAATACGGTAGCTAATTTTGAGAAATTGGCGAACTCCGGTTTTTATAACGGTCTTGTATTTCACCGCGTAATTCCTGGGTTCGTTGCTCAAGGCGGCTGCCCACAGGGAACGGGAACCGGCGGTCCTGGCTATACCATCAACTGCGAGATCAACCCTAACAAGCATGAGCGTGGAAGCTTGGCCATGGCGCATGCCGGCCGTAACACGGGCGGAAGCCAGTTCTATGTATGCTACGAGCCGCAACCGCATTTGGACGGACAACATACGGTGTTCGGTAAAGTTGTAGAGGGCATGGAGTATGTGGATGCATTCAAAGGCCGCGACAAAATGGAAAAAGTAGAAGTATACGAAGCGTAACCATTAGCTTTTGTTCAGGACAGGCTCACTCATAAGGGTGAGCCTGTTTTTAATATTCCGGGGAGGGGTTAGGCAGGGTCAGGGAATAATTGGCGGAGCTCCTCCGGTACAGGCCGGCTTTTTCGGGTATGTACATCCATCGCCACACTGGTAACGGCGGCATCCGCGCACAGCTCTCCCTGTTCGTTGTATATCGTCTGAGTCAGCACATAACTCGTACGACCCATAGCATGCGGTTCGGTCACGATCGTCAGCCGTTCGCCCTGGCCGCACTCCTTGCGGTAATTAATATTGATATTGACGGTAACGGTCTGGACGCCGAGCCGTTTCAATATGTCATATTGAAGATTTCCTGCTTCGTACCATTCCTCACGACCCCACTCCAGATATTCCAGGTATTTGGCGTTGTTTACATGTCCGTTGACGTCGATTTCCGTAGGACGGACGACAATGTCCAGCGAAGTTTTCATCGTTGCGCGCTCCTTTTCAACTGTATCTAGTTCCCGTGTTTATCCTATCTAACTGTTCTCCCTTGGGGGAGAATTCTCCTTCTACATACATTACACATATTGGTATTAAGTTATAGACTTTAAAAAAGTTAGTTGTTTTTCTTGCAATTTTCAAAAGGTGGTGATAAGATTCTTCATAAGATCAAACAATTTCATATGTTTAATCCTTCGGGGCAGGGTGAAATTCCCTACCGGCGGTGATGAACGCAGTGATTGAGCTTTAGAAAGCAGATGGCTGCGTCTTAGTCCGTGACCCGGATATGCGTGTGTTGTGACACACCGTATGCGGTGGACCTGGTGAAAATCCGGGACCGACAGTATAGTCTGGATGGGAGAAGGAGTGAAAGACACATAAGCAACATGTGCTATTTGTGTCTGTGCACACAACGCGATGTGCGTTATGTGCAGGTTTTCACATGCAAATTCGAATTTTGTTTGCGATGTTTGGATATCGTCGCTGGCAAACAGATTCGTGTTGTTTGCTATAGGCAAAACCTGCGATCATAACGGTTATTCAGCGTGTCGATTATTAACTTCCATCAAGCCCTGTTAAGGATTCCCCGAATCTTTGGCAGGGCTTTTTTGTGTGAACGTTCAGAAAGGGGCATGTTTAGCATGGATATCGTCAACGATGAATTCTATATGTCACTTGCGCTGGACCTGGCAGAACGTGCTCAGGGCCAAACCGGGATTAATCCGGTCGTGGGGTGTGTCGTCGTTAAGGATGGCGCGCTTGCAGGGGTGGGAACACATCTGGAGCGCGGAACACCGCACGCTGAAGTTCATGCCCTGAATATGGCCGGCAGCAAAGCAGCGGGCAGTACGGTGTACGTAACACTGGAGCCCTGCAGTCACTACGGTACGACGCCGCCATGCAGCGAGAGGCTGATTGCCGAGGGTGTTCAGCGAGTGGTTGTTGCTTGCGAGGACCCCAATCCTCTCGTTGCGGGCAATGGGATCCAAATGCTGCGCGCAGCGGGAATCCGGGTTGAGATCGGTGTCCTTAAGGAACGTGCTCTTCGCTTGAACGAAACCTTCATTAAATTCATTACGACGGGTCAGCCTTTCGTAACGTTAAAGACAGCCAGCACGCTGGACGGCAAGATCGCTTCGAAAACCGGTGATAGCCAGTGGATATCCAATGAGGAATCAAGAGAGCTTGTGCATACGCTGCGTCATCGTCACCAGGGCATCATGGTAGGCGTGTCTACCGTAATCGCGGATAATCCAAGCCTGACGACAAGGCTTGGCGTGGAAGGCTTGCATCCGGTTAGGATCATTGTGGATTCCAGCTTGCGAGTCCCGCTCGACAGCCATGTCGTGACAGACGGTTTGGCGCCGACGTGGATCTTGACGACGGAGCAGGCGGATGAGAAGAAGCGGGCCGTGCTGGAAGAGCAAGGAGTTCAGGTTATCCCCTGCGGGCCAGGACCGCGTGTGGATCTGAAGACTGCACTGGTGAAACTGGGGCAGAAGGGGATTGCCTCCATTTTACTGGAAGGTGGTGGCACGCTGAATGGCTCGATGCTGGAACAGAAGCTGGTGGATCGGCTCATCCAGTTCATCGCCCCTAAGATTATTGGTGGATACGATTCCCCGGGAAATTACATGTTCAGCGGGTATGAGCAGATGAATCAAGCGATTCAGCTGACAGGACTTGAGACCGAAAGACTTGGCGACAATATTTACGTCACCGGGATTCCGGTCTGGAAATAAGGAGAAAGAAAGGAGGGAAACCTGTGTTTACTGGATTGGTTGAGGAGATCGGCGAGATGAGGCGAATCGGACGGAGGGGCGAAGCCATGGTGCTGAGCATTTCCGCGAGCCGGATTATGGATGATTTAAAGCTGGGGGACAGCGTATCCGTTAACGGCGTTTGCTTGACGGCTACAACCATTGACAAAGGCATATTTACGGTGGACGTGATGCCGGAAACCTATAGAAATACCAATCTGAAGGAACTGCAGCCAGGCGGAAAGGTGAATCTGGAACGGGCGATGGCTGCCGGAGGCAGATTTGGAGGCCATATCGTTCAGGGGCATGTGGATGGCGTCGGCGTCATTCGGAATGTGCAGGAGGATCAGAATGCCGTGGTATATGAGATTGCTCCCGCGAATGGGGACGTATTCAAATATATCATTCCAAAAGGCTCTGTCACACTGGATGGAATCAGCTTGACCGTTGTCAAAACAACAGATTCCTCCTTTACGGTATCGATCATCCCCCATACGCTGGCGGAGACGGTGCTGGCTTATAAAAAAGCGGGCGATACGATTAATATCGAATGCGACATTTTAGGGAAATATGTAGATCACCTGCTGCATTACGGCTCAGAAGGGCCTGGCAGCAAAGGTGGGACAAAACCGGGGATCAGCAGGGATTATCTTGCGGAACACGGATTTGCCTAAGCCTGGTGATTCACATAGAGTCTCCATGAGGAAGAAGGAGGAGTAGCGATGGATGAACGCTTTTCATTTCATACAATCGAAGAGGCGTTAACCGATTTGAAGGAAGGCAAGGTCGTCATTGTTGTCGATGATGAAGACCGTGAGAATGAGGGCGATTTTATCGCATTAGCAGATAAGGCAACCCCGGAGGTCATTAATTTTATGATCACCGAAGGCCGTGGGCTCGTATGTTTGCCCATGACGCAGGCCAGAGCCCAGGAGCTCGACCTCAAACCGATGGTTACCCAGAATACGGACTTTCATGGAACGGCCTTTACGGTTTCCATTGATCATAAGGATACTACGACAGGCATATCGGCCTATGAGCGGTCCATCACCGTCAAAGGCATTTTGGATTCGAATGCATCTGCGTCCGATTTCCGAAGACCGGGTCATATGTTCCCGCTGATCGCAAAAGATGGAGGCGTCCTGCGCCGGGCAGGACATACGGAGGCCGCTGTCGATCTTGCCAGATTGAGCGGCTCCTATCCGGCCGGTGTCATCTGCGAGGTAATCAAGGAAGACGGCACAATGGCACGGCTGCCGGACCTTGTGGAGATTGCGAAGAAGCATGAGCTGAAGCTGATTAGCATCAAGGATCTGATTCATTACCGCAATGAAAAAGAAAAGCTTGTCCAGCGAGAGGTAGCTGTGCGGATGCCGACCGACTTCGGCGTGTTTCAGGCCGTAGCCTACACCAACGACGTGGACAATAAAGAGCATGTTGCCTTGGTAAAAGGGGAGATCGACGGGAATGAGCCTGTTCTCGTGCGCGTGCATTCCGAGTGCCTGACAGGAGATGTGTTTCACTCCCATCGCTGCGATTGCGGTCCCCAGTTCGAGGCGGCACTCCGACAAATCGATGAAGCAGGCAGAGGCGTTCTTCTCTACATGCGCCAGGAGGGGCGGGGCATCGGCTTAATCAACAAATTGAAAGCCTACAAACTCCAGGAAGAAGGACTCGACACCGTGGACGCCAACCTGAAGCTCGGCTTTGCGGCGGATCTGCGCGATTACGGCATCGGAGCCCAGATCCTGAAGGATCTGGGGATCAGACAAATCCGCTTGCTGACAAACAATCCGCGCAAAATCAAAGGCCTCGAAGGTTATGGTCTTGAGGTTGTGGAGCGCGTTCCGATCCAAATGCCGGAGAACGAGGATAACACGGGCTACCTGCATACCAAGCAAGCCAAGCTCGGTCATATGCTGAAATTCAGCGATATCGAGCAGAACGAGAGTGCCAACTAATCACCACATAACAAAAGGTCAATCATGGGGAGGCTGACTTCTTGGAGTGACCTAGCGAAGAGGACGGAATGCTGCTGGAGAAGCGGTAGCGGTCGCCTTTAACTCCTGATTTCTACCTTGAATAAATAGTTCATGAAATCAGGAGTTAACAGCGATCGGAAGCAGCAGCCGTCAGCGCAGCGGAAACATGAACCGAAGTCATACCCGCCAAGTTTGACCTTATATAAACTCCAAACCGAAAGGAAGTCATTCATCATGGCAACTATATTTGAAGGGAAATTAGTATCCGAGGGTCTAAAGTACGGGATCGTCGTAGGTCGATTCAACGAATTCATCACCAGCAAGCTGCTGAGCGGCGCACTGGACGCACTGAAGCGTCACGGCGCACAGGAGAACGAAATCGATGTGGCCTGGGTGCCGGGTGCGTTTGAAATCCCGCTGATTGCCCAAAAAATGGCAGAGAGCGGCAAATACGATGCAATCATCACCTTGGGAACCGTCATTCGCGGGTCCACCACGCATTATGATTATGTATGCAACGAAGTGGCCAAGGGGGTATCCGCAATTAACCTGAAGACCGGTGTACCAACGATTTTCGGTGTCGTGACAACGGAGAATATCGAACAAGCCGTGGAACGCGCGGGAACGAAGGCCGGCAATAAAGGCTGGGATTCGGCTATGGCAGCCATTGAAATGGCGAACTTGACGAAAAGCCTAAAATAGTGCTTATTTAATGTAGTGCTCTTTTTTTGAGCACTGCATTTTATTTTTTGGCGGGAGGTTTCACCGTGACCGTATTATACAAGCTGGAAACGTTTGAAGGACCGCTCGATCTGCTGCTGCATTTGATTGATAAAGCGGAAATCGACATCCAGGATATTCCCGTCAGCGAGATTACCGAACAATACATGGCCTATTTGCACAACATGCAGGAGCTGGAGCTGGAAATTACGAGCGAATTTCTGGTCATGGCTGCAACGCTGCTGTCTATAAAGAGCAAGCTATTGCTTCCGAAGCCTCCGGTTATCGAAATGGACGAGTTCGATTTTTATGAAGAGGATGACATGGATCCCAGAGCAGAGCTCATTGCGAAGCTGATCGAATACCGTAAGTACAAAGGCATCGCACGCCACCTGCATGAGAAGGAATGGGAACGCAGTCTGATTTATTCCAAGGAAGCGGAAGACCTGACACCTTACATGCCGGAAGTGGAAGAGAATCCGGTTCAGGGATTACATATTTCCGATTTGATCGCTGCTTTTCAAAAAGCGTTAAGCAAAGCAGTCAAACGTACATCGTATGCCCGCATTCAGCGGGATGAAATATCGGTTAAGGACCGGATTCGTCAGGTCATGGATGCTTTGGAGGAGGTTGGGCCTGGAGGCAGAATCCTGTTCTCCAAGCTGCTACACGAAGAGATGGTACGGCATGAAATCGTGGTAACCTTCCTGGCCATTTTGGAGCTGATGAAAATGAAGCAAATTTTGTGCTACCAAGAGAAGTTGTTTGAAGATATCGTCATGGAGTGGAGAGGGGAAGGACGCATTGATGGATTATCCGAAGCTGAAATCGATTATTGAGGGGCTTCTGTTCCTGTCGGGAGAAGAGGGCTTGTCGGTTAGGCAAATTGCTGAGATCACCGAGCAGTCGGATGGCCTGGTTGGCGAAGCGCTTGAGGACATGAAGGAGGAATGGGAGCGCCATGAGCGCGGGATTCAGATCGTACAGATTGCGGGGAGTTACAAAATCGCGACGCTGGCCGAGCACGCTCCGTATTTTGAGCGCCTGGCGTATTCGCCTTCCCGCTCTTCCTTGTCGCAAGCCGCACTCGAAACACTTTCCATCGTGGCTTATCGTCAACCGATTACGCGCGTAGAGATTGAAGACATCCGCGGCGTCAAGTCCGAACGGGCTATCCATACGCTGGTAAGCAAAGGATTGATCGAGGAAGTCGGACGCGCCGAGGCGATTGGCAGACCGATTCTGTATGGAACGACCAAGTCCTTCCTGGAATATTTCGGGCTTGCCAATATCAAGGATTTGCCGGAGCCGTCGCAATTCGAGGATAACGATAGTTTAGAAGAGGAAACGCAGCTGTTGTTCGATAAGCTTGACGGTCGTCAGCTTACGTTTGATGATGTAGAGGAAAGCTAGCCATTATACAATATTATAGGCTGCAGCAAAAAGTTGATCCTGGGCATGGTGATATCCATCGTCCGGGATTTTTTTATGCGGCTAGCGAAAATTTGAATTTCAAGGACTTGGAACAATTTCGCATCATTTGGAGGCGCTTTTGCCATACTAAGCCAAGCGGATTACATTTGACTAAGTTCGTGCTGGGGGTTACTTCGTGAGGATATGGATCTTTCTGGCGGCTGGTCTGGTCGTTCTCCTCATCGTATTGCTGATCGTTGTGCTGAGCTCCAAGGTAACGATTAAGCTGGATGTGGTTCTAAAAAAAGATGAATATAAAGTGTTGGCGGAAATCAAAATGATTTTCGGATTGATTAAGCGCAAGTATGCAGTCCCCTTTCACCTGGCGAACGGTGGGATCGAGTTTAAGAAGGAAACCGTTGGTGGAGACGGAGAACAGGGAACTGCGCCCGATTCAAAAGAGGAGAAGGCTTCGAGCAAAACGATCAGATTTAAGGACTACGGGCGGGCCATGCTTTCAACAAAAGGTTTCAAAAAGTGGTTGAGACAGACGATGTCGGCCGTTCATCTCATGGATGTGCGCTGGTCAACCCGGATTGCCCTGGAGCATGCGGCCGACACGGCGGTAGCGACTGGGCTGCTGCATGGCATCAAGCATACGTTACTTGGATGGATGTCGTATCGCCTGGTCATGGAAGAGCTTCCCCGAATTGATGTGGTGCCGCTCTTTAACGGTCCGCCGCAAATTTCCACAGAGCTTAACTGCATAGCGAAAATCTCTTGCGGAAAAGCTATGTATGCTGGACTGGTACTTATAGTTCGCGTGTTAAAGGTGAAAGGAGGAATAAGATCATGGCAGAACACCCTATTCAAGGCTTGATGCAAACGGCTATGGAAAACATCAAGGGAATGGTGGACGTTAATACGATTGTGGGCGATCCGGTGAATACGCCGGACGGCAGCGTTATCTTGCCAATCAGTAAAGTGGCGTTTGGTTTCGCTGCCGGCGGTAGCGACTACAACGTTGAGGCGGGAGGCACACACTCATCCACCACTACTAACGGGACGCACAACGATCATAGTGCCCTTCCTTTTGGCGGCGGCAGCGGCGGTGGCGTGTCCATTCGGCCGATTGCTTTCCTGGTCGTGGGTAAAGAAGGCGTGCACATCGTGCCGCTGGACAATCAAACCCATCTGTTTGAACGGATTATTGATGCAACCCCGTATTTACTCGATCAAATCCAGTCGATGTTTCAATCAGGAAGCAATGCCGCGAACAGCACCACGCCTCCGCCTGCGTACTGATTGGAGCAAGCAAATCCCTTTCGTTCATAACGGAAGGGATTTTTGCTGTAAAGAGAAGTGGTTATATGAGCATTCAGTGAAGCTGAACTCATCCGATAATCACGAAATGGACATACCTTTAGCGCGGACGACATATACTTGTACAAGATTTCTGAACACCGGAGGATAAAATGATGAAAATGAAATGGACGAACTGCAAGTCTTTGTTATCCATGCTGATTGCCATAAGCTGCTTGCTGGTCACGGCTGTTCCCGTGCATGCAGATCATGAGAATGGCCCCGCCAACCATGCGCAGGCAGCTGCACTGATTGATGTCACTTCCGGTAGAATGCTCTACAGCAAAAACGGGGACGAGCGTTTAAGAATCGCAAGCCTGACCAAGATCATGACAGCCATTGTGGCGATTGAACACGGCAAGCTGGACGATCGCGTGAAGGTCTCCAAGAATGCTTTTGCCAAAGAGGGCTCCTCTCTCTTCCTGAAGCTAGGTGAGGAGATGACGCTTGAGAATCTGCTGTACGGCTTAATGCTGCGATCTGGCAACGACGCTGCGACGGCCATTGCCGAGCATGTCGGGGGTACGGAAGAAGGCTTTGTGCTGCTGATGAACGAGAAGGCGGCCGGACTCGGTTTGACGAACTCGCATTTTATGAATCCTCATGGTTTGGATCATGATGATCATTATTCTTCCGCTAACGACGTTGCCAAACTGACGGCTTATGCCCTCAAGAACCCTGTCTTTAGCGAGATTGTCAAAACGCCGACCAAGAAAGCACCGAATCCGAATGAAGCGTGGGACTACAAATGGGATAACAAAAACAAGATGCTTCGTTTCTACGAGGGGGCGGACGGCGTCAAAACCGGTTACACCAAAAAAGCATTCCGCTGCCTGGTAAGCTCCGCTACCCGAAACGGTCAGCAGATTGCGGCGGTTACGCTGAATGACGGCAACGATTGGAATGATCATTCCAAGATGCTGGATTACGGATTTAACCATTTTCCACTGAAAAAGGTTACGGAGAAAGGGCAGAAGATCCAGGGCTATCCACTGGTCACGGGCAGTTCCTTTACGTATGCGTTTGCGCATGATGAGGAAGCGCGCCTGGTGAAGAGGCTGGTCCTGCATAAAGCGAGCACACCCGACCTGTCTTTCGGGCTCCGGGGTCATATTGAACTGCTGCTCGATAATGTCAGCATCGGCAAAGTTCCGGTCTATGCCGAAGGAAGCAAGCTACCTGAAGTCCCTGAGGTTTTGCAGAAGTCCAGAAGCACATCCGGACCCATCGGTTCGTTGTCGCTGTGGCAGTCTGCAGGAGAAGTGCTAATGCATCTGTTCAGGGCCAAATCATAACTAGCCTTCGCTAAAGAGATCGTGTATTCTCACGCGAGCGAGGCAGCAAACGGGGGCGAAGAGATGATCAATTTGATTTGGATGGGGATGATACTGATCGGCTTTATCTTTGCGGCAGTTAACGGGAACATCGAAAGTGTTACAAAAGCCGCATTTGACGGAGCCCAGACGGGAGTAACCGTCTCCTTCGGTCTCATCAGCATACTGGTATTCTGGCTAGGCATGATGCGCCTGGCAGAGGACGCGGGCCTGCTGAAGAAGGTTGCCAAGCTGCTGGGCCCGGTTGTCCGCTTCCTGTTCCCGGATGTACCGAAGAATCATCCCGCTATGGGGTATATATTGTCCAACATGAGCGCCAATTTGTTCGGTCTGGGGAATGCGGCGACTCCGATGGGGATTAAGGCGATGCAGGAGCTTCAGAAGTTAAACCCGGATAAGGAAACAGCGTCTCCGGCGATGTGTACCCTGCTGGCATTAAATACGGCCAGCATTACGCTCATACCGACAACGCTAATCGCGATCAGGCTCAATTATGAGTCCGCTAATCCTTCGGAAATCGTTGGGACCACGCTTTTGGCCACAGCGATTGCGACGGCGGCCGCCATTATGGCTGACCGATGGTATCGAAGAAGGACGATACGCCGCCAGAAGCCGACAGGAATCAGTACAAGCCTGAACCCGGATGTGAAGGGGTGATGAATCTTGCTGTCATGGATTAATCTCGTTTCCGCCTGGTCTATTCCCATTATTATCGCATTCATTCCGCTTTATGCTTATACCCGCAAAGTGCCCGTATATGAATCGTTTGTGGATGGAGCGAAGGACGGCTTCTCCACGGCGATTGGGATCATTCCGCACTTGGTGGGCATGATGGTCGCCATTAGCGTGTTCCGGTCTTCCGGCGCGCTGGAGTTTTTTGTGGGTTGGACGGGCCCCTTTCTGCAATCGCTAGGCGTACCGAGCGAGATTTTGCCTTTGGGAATTCTCAGGCCGCTGACGGGTACAGGCTCTCTCGCTTACACAACGGAACTGATCCGGGCATACGGTCCGGATTCCATGATTGGCCGAATCGCTTCGACCATTCAGGGAAGCACCGATACGACTTTGTACGTACTGACTGTCTACTTTGGCGCCGTCGGAATCCGCAATGGCAGGTATGCCCTGAAGGTGGGACTGTTCTCTGATGTGATCGGTTTTATTGCGGCGATCGCCGTCTGCCTGCTGGTGTTCGGTTAATTGAGATCATTCGGACGGTCTGAGTAAGGCGGAGCGTTTTTTCTATGTAACGGGACGTATGCCCATACCCTCGATTCCCACGCGTCATATACTGCTGCAATTACAAATTGTAGTAGGGGTGATGAAATGGAATTCGAGGGTTTTGTTATTCATCATACCGTGTGCGAGCGGGAACCGCGGAACTGGGATTTTAAAATTCATCCGGACGGCTCGGTTTCTTCTTCATCCGTGCTGGTTCACCCGGGCCAGATTCATATCTGTCTGGAGGGCGACTTTAATATCGGCTACGAGTCCATGTCGCTGGACCAGAAAACACAGCTGTTTACCGCCAGCAAAATCATTTTGGAGCTATCCAGACTCCATGATATTTCCCCGTTATACTTGTTTCCTCACTCCGACTCCTGCCCTGGGGCACATTTTCCATGGAACGCGCTTGTGATTTATCCTGTCGATGGTTATCATTAGGAATGAGGTGACCTAACGAACATGGAGAGATTACAGAAAATTATGGCACAGGCCGGAGTCGCTTCCCGCCGCAAGTGCGAGGAATTGATTCTTGAAGGCAAGGTGCAGGTAAACGGAGAGACCGTTACCGAACTCGGCACGAAGGCCGATCCAGCTCAGGATATCATTACGGTTTCAGGCAAACCGATTAAGAATGAGAAAAAGGTATACATTATGCTGAACAAGCCGAAGGGAGTTATTACAAGCGCTTCTGATCCCGAAGGCCGAAAAATTGTATCGGATTATCTCAAGGGCATCAAAGAGCGGGTATATCCGATTGGACGTTTGGACTACGATACGGAAGGACTCCTACTGCTGACCAATGACGGCGAGTTTGCCAATCTGCTCAGCCACCCTAAATATCATGTGCCCAAAACATACTTGGCTACCGTGAAAGGGGTGCCCCATGGCACCGAGCTGGACAAGCTTCGCCAAGGGATCATGCTGGAGGACGGAATGACGTCTCCTGCCGAAGTGGAATATAAGGATGTGGACCCGGATAATAAACAATCCGTCATATCGATTACCATCCATGAAGGCCGCAACCGTCAAGTCAGAAGGATGTTCGAAGCGATCTCCCATCCGGTAACGCGATTGAAGCGGATATCTTATGGGGATCTGCTGCTGCAAAATTTAAAACGAGGCTTGTACCGCCATTTGACAGCGGATGAAATCAACCAGCTTTTGCAGATGGCGAAAGCCGCTAAGCCGGGCGGGAAACCGAAGCGAAAACGTTAAACCCGACACATAATATTCAAAATGGCGAGCGGCGTTTATGACAAATTTCGTTATAATTGTTCATAGGATGTTCACACCCGTAGTAAACGATATGATGAATGTCATAGAAAGGAAGCTGCTGCTTTATGGGCAAATCAAAGAAAAGCGTACAGATTGTAATTCTGCTTGCCATCATCCTGGTCGGAGTTTACGCCGTTGCAACTGTTGTATTCGGCTCTGATAAGGTTCCCAAAGTGGGTCAAAAGGCAGCGGACTTTGAACTTCTAGGCATGGATGGCAGCGTACATACCATGAGCGAATACGAAGGCAAGGCCAGGGTGATTAATTTCTGGGGCACCTACTGTCCGCCATGCGTGCGGGAAATGCCGGCTCTTCAAGCCCAGTGGGAGAAATGGAGCAGTCAAGGCGTTGAGATCATCGGAATTAATGTGGGCGAGAACAAAATGACCGTTGAGAATTTTGTGGCTCAAACCGGCGTGAAGTTCCCCATACTGATGGATCCTAAACGGGATGCTGTTGCCAGCTTCGGGGTTGGACCGATGCCGACCACCTTTTTTGTTACGGCCTCTGGCAAAATTGATCATATCCGTATAGGCGAACTGGATTTGAACACCCTTGACAAACAAATTGAACAGTTGGTGAATGCGAAATGAGTCAAGGTTCCAAGCCTTTGATCCAGAATACGAAGTGTGATTGCGGACACCAGAATCCAACGGGAACGGTTCTCTGCGAGGCATGCGGCAAGCCGCTGACCGAGGAAGCAGAGGCCCAGCCGATTCTGGAAATGCGGTATGACGGCGTTGCTCGTCGATCACAGAAAGAAAACCCCGGTATTATCGATCGGGTATGGAATTTCTTTTCTTCGGTAAAAGTAGCAATATATCTGATATTGCTTACCCTGATTGGTTCCTCGTTAGGGACCATCTTTCCGCAGGAAAGTACATTCCTTAATATTGACCCCTCGGTCTATTACAAAGAGGAGTACGGGCAGTTGGGGCATATTTATTACTTGCTCGGGCTGTCCCATACATACACGTCATGGTGGTTCGTGCTGCTGCTTGTCATGATCGGCGCATCGCTTGTCATTTGCAGTCTCGACCGGGTCCTTCCACTGTACAAAGCGCTCAGCAGACAGCGGATTCCGAAGCATATGTCCTTCCTTACCCGCCAAAAGGTGGTATACCAAGGACAAGTCGAAGAGGACGGTGCCGACTGGGTTGAACGGGTGAAACCGATCATTAAGAAAAAGGGCTACCGCGTGCGAACGGATGGTGGAACCCTACTGGCGGAGAAGCAGCGGTTCAGCCGCTGGGGCCCCTATGTTCTTCATATCGGCCTGATTATTTTCCTGCTTGCCGTTCTTGGACGGAATCTTCCTGGACTGCATATGGACGAGCACATGGCCTTCCCTCAAGATGAGCCTGTGCGCATCAAGAATACCAGTTATTATTTATTGAACGATGGCTTTAAGGTGGAGTTCTATACCGAGGACGATATGCCTGAGGAATTTAAAGGCAAGAATAAAGTACTGCCGAAGGAGTTCCAAACGCAGGCGATTCTGTATATGTGCGAGGCCAATTGTGACGATCTCGGTAAAGAGCCCGAGCTCGTGGAAGTGACGCGTCATAACATCGAGGTGAATCATCCACTCAATTACAAAGGGTTAAAAGCGTATCAATTCGATTATGATCTGACCCCGATTCTCCGTTCGGTTTCGCCGGTGCTGGTTGACAGTAAGAGCGGGAAGGAATACGGCAAAATCACATTGTCGATCGACGATCCTCAAAGAGAGTATCAGGCGGGAGAATATACGTTAACGCTTACACAATCCTTTACCGATTTTGGACTTGGCGATAACGGCAAACCGGTAAATCTGTCACCTAACCCGAATGCGCCTGCATTCTTATTTCTGATTAAGGGACCTGAACTGCCGAAGGAAGGCATTCAATATTTCTACTTCCCGAAGCAGATCGATAAGGAACGCTTTAACCAGGAAGCGATTAATGCACAGCTGGCGGGTGGGGAAGCGCTCGTACAACTGGATGTTCTCAGCATGGACGATGTGGACTTTTCGGAATCTACGACTTATCTGAATATTCGTGTGGATAAAGCCATGCCGTTCATTTGGATTGGTTGTTTTATCGGTATGGTCGGTCTGGTCATGGGCTTTTATTTCACCCATCGCCGGATCTGGCTGCGTATTGATAACGGAACGCTGACACTTGGCGCACATACGAACAAGAACTGGTTTGGGCTTCGCAAGGAGGTCTCCGCGATCCTCAAGCAAATGAATATCGAAGTCGATGAAAAGTCATTGGAGAATAACAGGGGGACTAAGCATGAATCTAATTGATTTTAGCGGCGACGCATTTATCGTGGCCTTTACCTTATACTGTGTGGCATTTATCATGTATGCACTTGCCGTCATGGGACGACGGTTCCGCAAGCGGGACCCGGAAGCCCATTTGGCTAAATGGGGAAAGATTGCATTTGTTACGGCATCGATCGGTTTGATCGGACATCTGCTGTACTTCTTTACGAGATGGGCGGGCTCCGGTCATGTGCCTGTCAGCAACATGTATGAGTTTATGACCTTCTTGTCGATGGCAATCATGATTGCCTTCCTCGTACTTTATTTTATCTACAAAAAGTCGCTGCTCGGATTGTTTGCACTGCCACTGGCAATCCTGATCATGGCCTACGCCGCCGTGTTCCCGCAGCAGGTGCAGCCGCTGATTCCTTCGCTCCAGTCCTATTGGTTGGGTATTCACGTTACGTTGGCGGCGCTGGGCGATGCGTTTTTTGCGGTCGGTTTTATTGCCGGCCTGATGCACCTGCTCCGTACCGTTAACTTTAGCGGAACGGACAAGGGCTCACGCAAGGAACAGCGCTGGCTTGAGCTCGTCATGTTTGCCATCGTGGTGCTGATCGGATTTATATTGTCGGTATACAGCTTCCGTGCAGGTGGATATCAAGCTGAATTTAACCAGACTTTGGTTGACCCGAAGACAGAAAATAGTACAATAGTAAAAGTGGAATATAACATGCCACCGCTTGTCGCACCATATAAGAGCGAGACGGAGAGCATGCAGTCCTTCTTGGGCATGAAATCTCCGCTCATGGAAGCCCCGTCCTGGATGCACGGCGTGAATGCGGGACGTAAGCTGAATACGGTGGTATGGTCGCTGATCACGGGGGTGATCCTGTACGGATTGCTCCGCCTGATTCTGCGCAAGCCGCTGGCAAAATTCATTCAGCCTGCACTGAATAGATTGGATCCGGACGATCTGGATGAAATCAGTTATCGCGCCATTGCGATAGGATTCCCGGTATTTACGCTGGGTGGTCTCATATTCGCCATGATCTGGGCAGAAATTGCATGGGGCCGGTTCTGGGGCTGGGATCCGAAGGAAGTGTGGGCGCTTATTACATGGTTGTTCTACAGCGTGTACCTTCATTTACGGCTGTCGCGCGGCTGGCAGGGGAAACACTCGTCCTGGCTGTCCGTTATCGGCTTTATCGTGGTCATGTTTACGCTGGTCGGCGTCAACTTGATTATCGCGGGTCTGCATTCCTATGCGGGAACCGATTAATTGTCAATAGAATAGCAGTGCATGATCAATCAGAAGGGCCCTTTCTTAATCAAGAGGGCCACTTCTGATTTTCCCTATAAAAAAGAAGGAGTTGGCCGCCAATGTCAGAGCACGGAAATCGTATTCTTGTTGTTGATGATGAAGAACGGATTCGCCGCTTGTTAAAAATGTATTTGGAGAAGGAAGGGTATGAAATCGAAGAGGCGGAGGATGGAGAAACTGCACTTCGCAAAGCAAGCTCGGAAGATTACGGGCTCGTTATTCTGGATGTCATGCTGCCCGGCATGGACGGCGTCGAAGTGTGCACCCGTCTCCGCCAGGTGAAGTCTACGCCTATTCTCATGCTGACTGCCAAGGGTGAGGAGATAAACCGCGTACAGGGATTCGAAGTGGGAGCCGACGATTATGTTGTGAAGCCGTTCAGTCCGCGCGAGGTGATCTACCGCGTGAAGGCGATTTTGCGCCGCTCATCCGCTACGGCCTATTTGAGCAAGGAACCAAACCCAAGCAACAGCATTGTTTTCCCGCATTTGATCATTGAACATGATGCTCACCGCGTGACGGCCGGCGGGCATGAAATCAGTTTGACGCCAAAGGAATATGAGCTTCTGCACTACCTGGCCTCGTCCCCGGACAAAGTATTCTCCCGGGAAGAACTGCTTAAGGACGTATGGAATTATGAATTTTTCGGCGATCTTCGCACAGTCGATACGCACGTGAAGAGGCTGCGGGAGAAGTTAAATAAGGTATCCGCGGAATCCGCAGCGATGATTACGACCGTATGGGGAGTAGGCTACAAGCTGGAGGTCCCGAAGTAACGTGAGTTTCTGGAGATCACTCGTCGGCAAGCTGTGGATTACGATAACCTGTTTAGTCGCGTGCGTGCTGCTGACACTCGGATTATTTTTGCTCCCCTATATTGATACCACGTTTGCAAACTCGGATGCCATCAAACGTTTATTTACTTATGTAGCCATAATCGGTTTTTCGATGACCACTTTTTTCGGGTTGTTCCTGTTAACGAAGATTACCCAGCCCATGCAGCAGCTCATTGAGGCCGCCAATGACATCCGTAAAGGGAAATATGGCACTCGGCTAAATCTTGTGACCAGTGACGAGATTGGAGAGTTGGCCAATACGTTCAACCATATGGCAGCAGAGCTGGAAACGAATATCCGCAACTTGAACCATGAGAAGGAGCATCTGTCCAGTGTGCTGAGAAGCATGAGCGACGCCGTGATTACTTTTGATAACCACGGTCAGGTCATTCTGGTGAACCCGCCAGGACAGGAAATCATGAAAACCTGGAAAGGGCTGGAGTGGGATGATGAGCTGCAGGGCGGAGGCTGGGCGGCCGATGTCATGCCCAAACCGCTCAGTGAGCTCTATTATGCCACCGTGAACGAAGGGAAGGACCAAAGCGCTGACCTGCATGTGAAGCAGGGAATTTGGTCAGCACATATGGCTCCCTTATATTCGGATGAAGTGATCCGCGGCGCCGTTGTTGTATTAAGAGATATTACCGAGCAGGTCACGCTGGAGAAGATGCGTACGGATTTCATTGCCAACGTGTCGCACGAAATCCGGACGCCGCTGTCCATGATGCAGGGCTACAGTGAAGCGCTGCTTGACGGGATGGCGGCTTCACCGGAGGAGAGCAGGGAGCTGATACAGGTGATTCATGAGGAATCCCTGCGGATGGGCCGGCTGGTGAAGGATCTGCTTGATTTAACCCGTATGGAAGCAGGGCATGCAGAGTTGTCCCTGCGGGAGATGGACGCAGGTGAACTGTGTGAAAGGGTATACCGGAAGTTCACTGTTCGTGCCAAGGAACGCGATATTGATCTTCAGCTCAACAAACTTCATTCGAATCTTCTGCTCGAAGCGGCGGATGAAGATAAGCTTGAGCAGGTGCTGACCAATCTGCTGGACAATGCTTTTCGTCATACGCCTTCAGGCAAGCAGATCCGAATCATTGCCGATCGGATTACCGTATCGAATACAGAGGCGCTTCAGGTGAAGATTAGCGACCAAGGCGTCGGTATTCCGCCTGATGATCTGCCTTTTGTTTTTGAGCGATTCTACAAGGCCGACAAAGCGCGTGTACGGGGGGAGACGGTGGGAACCGGCATAGGACTCGCCATCGTGAAAAATATCGTGACAGCGCATCATGGCACGATTAACGCAACAAGTGAAGTAGGCGAAGGAACGGTGTTTACGATGATCATTCCAACAAAATCGGCAGAATCTTAGGGAATATCTCCGCAAAAGACAAAACACGCTCGCAAGGAGCGTGTTTTTTTGTTGAAATAAAGGGGTTAATCTTGTTCTACGTGGAACAATGATTAACCCCTTATTGTCTTATACCTGTCCTGAATTTAGCCCAGCGCGATTTGCTGCGCGGTGTTCAGTTCCGACAGCCCGGCAAGCTTGACCAGAACGTCTTTAGGAACGTCTTTATCCACCGTCAGAAGCATGATGGCTTCACCGCCGATGACTTTACGTCCAACCTGCATGGAGGCGATATTGACATCGTTCTCGCCGAGCAGGGTTCCGACACGACCGATAATGCCCGGTTTGTCGTTATGGGAGATCAGAATCAGATGACCTTCCGGAGAGATATCGACCGGGAATTTATCCAGACGGACAATCCGTTCGCCGTAACCGAGCAGGAGTGTGCCTGCGACAATTCGCTCCAAACCGTTTTGCGTTTTGAGCGTAACGGTAACGAGGTTGGTGAAGTCTTTGGTTTTTGGTGTCTGGGAGACAACGACGTGAAGATCACGGCTTTTTGCCAAATGCATGGAGTTTACGATATTCACTTCGCTTCCGAGATGGCGTTCCAGCACACCCTTCACGATGTATCGGGTCAGGGCCTGCGTATCGACTTCAGCCAGCTCGCCTGCATAGTCAACGTGAATCTCCTTCACCGCGTGTGCGGTGATCTGAGCCGCTACACTGCCCAATTTCTCGCCGAGCGAGAAGTAAGGCTGCAGCTTGTTCATTACGCTGGCCGCTACAAGCGGGAAGTTGACCGCATTCTTAAACGGCTCGTTGCGCAGGATATGAAGCACTTGTTCCGACACGTCAATCGCAACGTTCTCCTGAGCCTCAACGGTAGATGCACCCAAATGCGGGGTCACGATAACCTTTGGATGGTTAAGGAATGGATGATCGCTTTCAGGCGGCTCATGTTCGAATACGTCAAATGCGGCTCCGGCAACAATGCCTTCATCGATCGCTTCCACAAGCGCGCGTTCGTCAATGATGCCGCCGCGGGCGCAGTTCACGATCCGCATGCCGCGTTTCATCACTTCGAATTGCGGTCTTGCGATCATATGGCGGGTTTCCGGCGTAAGCGGAGTATGGACCGTAATGAAGTCGGCGCTGCGGATAATGTTATCCACCGAGGAGAGTGTCACGCCCAGTTTGTCCGCACGCTCTTCCGTCAGGAACGGATCGAAGGCAAGAATGTTCATGCCGAAAGCCTTGGCGCGTTTAGCCACCTCGCTGCCGATTCGGCCCATTCCCATGACACCCAGCGTTTTGTTACGAAGCTCAACGCCAAGGAAGGATTTTCGGTCCCAGGAACCGCCCACCGTTTTGGCATAGGCCTGAGGGATGTGACGGGCGAGGGCAATCATCATGGCAAACGTATGCTCCGCTGTTGTAATCGTGTTACCGTCTGGCGCATTGATAACAACGATCCCGCGCTTCGTAGCAGCCTCAAGATCAATGTTGTCAACGCCAACGCCAGCACGGCCGACAACCTTGAGATTGGTTCCTGCATTCATAATGCGTTCTGTTACACGTGTCTGACTCCGTACGAGGAGTCCGTCATATTCACCGATAATGGCAGTGAGCTCATCCTCGTTGAGCCCGGTTTTTTTGTCTACCTGCACATCGGCGGCATCCATTAACTGCTGGATCCCCAAATCACTGATCGGATCCGATACCAATACTTTAAACATGGTTTCTCTTCCTCCTTAAAATCCTCTATAAAATGCGGTACTGCAATATTGAATAAGGATTACGCGGGGCGTATTCCGTTATACACCAAAGATTCCAATAAAGCTGCAAGAGGTCTATACAGGTTTGACGCGGTGTCGTGGCAAAGAGACAGGAACATAAAAAAACTCCCAATCCGCATACTACCTCCGTAGTAAGGGACGAGAGTTATTCGTGGTGCCACCCTTATTCGCTGCCATGTTGCGGCAGCCTCAAGCGGTCTGTTCAGACCATGATTGGTAACGGATATCATCCGATTTGCGCCTACTCAAGTTTCAGCGAAATATCTCAGGAACGCTCAAGAATACTTTTACGCCACCGATTTGCACCAACCATCGGCTCTCTGAGGACGTTACAGCATCTCTTTTCCATCATCGGTTTTCACAGATTAATTTTTTCATAATGTATCATGGCTCTAACATTGTGTCAATAGGTGTTTATTCCGTTCATAGGCCTTAAAGTAGGGGATGAATCAAGGGATAGCCTTGAATGTCATGCCGTTAATTTGCTATGATGCATATGCCCGCCTATGATGGAATGATTCTGATATTACTATGGTTGTATACGATGATAATCTTAAAAATCAAGATGAAAGACAGGCCCATCTTCTATGAAAAAATTTAAAATACGCGTAAAAAGAATCGAAGCCCACCAATTAAACGATCGGCTGCTGCTTATTAATCTGTATCTTACCCAAGCATTGACACTTATTGCAGGGTTGATCTGGATCCTGTTTCAGCAGAGGAATCCGTTTGGGCTCTTTGTCATTCCGAAGGATATCGAGTTCGTTTATTGGGGGCTCGGACTTGCTGCCGCCATGCTGGTAGTGGATTTTGTATTATCCCGGTTTGTGTCAGAGGATAGTATGGACGATGGCGGAATCAATGAAATGCTGTTCCGAAAAAGGCCGGTTTGGCATATTTTTGTTATAGCTTTGGTTGTATCCATCTGCGAGGAGTTATTGTTTCGAGGAGCCATCCAGCATGCGTTCGGACCGTACTGGACGAGTATCTTGTTCGCGCTTATTCATGTCAGATATTTAAAACATTGGCTTCCAACCGGGTGGGTTTTCCTAAGCAGTTACGGTCTGGGCTACGTCTATATTCAAACGGGTACCATTTGGGCACCAATCCTGTGCCATTTTCTGATTGATTTCATATCAGGAATGTTGATTCGGTTTCGGAGGAAAGAGGAACATGAACGAACTTAGCAGAATGCAGCGACATCAGAGCCGAAATAAAAGCCGCAAAAACAAGTCAACGGCTCAATCAGAAAAAAGAACGGCAGCGAAGTCGCGACAAGCGGATGAAACGAGGAGTCGATCTAAATCGCCACCCCGAGCAAGCTCCGTGGAGCAAAAGCCCCAGAGCAGCACGACAGCGGACGGCTTGAGCCGTTCGAGATCGACCCGGTCACGTCAGCGTCAAACAGAGGAAGAAGTGTCTGCTCCTAAACGCACGAATACATATTCCTCGTACCGCGTAAGAATGAGCAAATGGTTTGTGAACTCATTGATCGTCATTTTCATATTGTTAATGGTAGGTCTTCTGTGGTGGGGACTTATCGGAGCACCTCCATTAAAGGAATTGTTAAAGGAGTTATTATGAGTGTGTTGATGTGGATAGCAGGTGCTGCGGCACTCGGTGCAGGCGCTATCGGCTGGATGAGGGCTGAGGCCAGGGGCTATCGGGTGCGTGAGGAAGAAGTCGTATCCGATCGTATCCCTCACTCGTTTGACGGGTTTCGGATATTGTTCATCACCGATATACATCGCAGACAATTGTCAGAAGAGAAGCTATTATCCAATCTTTCATCGGTGGATTGCGTACTGCTTGGCGGAGATATCACGGAAAGAGGAGTGCCCCTACAGCGGTTGAGGCATAACTTGTCGGTGCTGGTCCGTATCGCACCCGTTTATGCCGTCTTGGGGAATCATGATCTGAATGCAGGCAAGGACGCTGTCCGTAAAGCGTTGCGCGAGAGCGGCGTTATGCTGCTGAATGACAAGACCGTTACGTTAAAACAGAGTAACGAGCTAATTGTTCTTAGCGGCGTAAGGCAGCCGGCCAGCCGGAAACACCCATACACAAGATTTCGGGGGAATGCAGCTGAAGACCAGTATCACATCATTCTGGTGCATGATCCGATATGGATCAAGGGCAAGGATATGGTGCATGGGGATCTGGTGCTGGCAGGACATACCCATGGGGGACAGATCGTGCTGCCGTTGGCCGGAGCCGTTCGTCTGACGCGCTTTTACAAGAAGTTTAAATCCGGATGGTATGCACTGCCGAGAAAGGCGGGCGAAACCGAACATTCTTCCAGGATGCTGATCAGCCGGGGATTCGGTACTTCCCATATCCCGCTGCGCTTGCAATGTCCCGCAGAATACCATGTGATTACATTACGCAAAAAACCTTAATTCGATCGTCAGATGGTGACGGCAGAATTAAGGTTTTTGTGTTTTCCCGGATTATCTTATTTTCGGTTCGATTTGCCGCGGATCCACAAAGCCATATCCTTTGGCTTCAAGCTTGGTCAGCAAGGTATCGAGGGCCTCTACGGTCCACGGAAGCTCGTGCATCAGAATGTTGCTGCCAGGGTGAAGCTGCTCGAGCACATTGCTGACGACGGTATCGGGCTTGTTTTTGCTTTCGCTTTCCCAATCCAGCGAACCGTTGGACCAGGTCATGAACAGCAGGTCATGACTAAGGGCAACTTCCTTAACAATATCTCCGCCAGAGCCGAACGGAGGACGGAAAAACTTCGGTTCCGATCCGGTCGCTTCCTTGACGATTTGCTGGACATCGCCGATCTGTTTCTTTACCGTCTGTTTATTTTCTTTTTTCAGGTCGATATGGTCCCAGGAATGATTTCCAATGATTTGACCGCGGTCATGGATCAGCTTCAGCAGTTCAGGATGTTCCTTTGCGCGGTATCCATTCACGAAGAAAATCGCTTTGGCGTCATGTTTGTCGAGCGTATCGATCATTTGGCTGATCATTTTTTCTTCCTTGGGACCGTCGTCAAATGTGAGCAGCACCACTTTTTCGGATACGGCATCATCATTGGGGACGATGCGATACACCTTATTCATGTGATACTTCGGTTTAGTCGGCGCCTCGGCATCGGGACTCTTGACGGCTTCATCCGATGGGTCCGCGGGAGTATCTACTTCAGGCTCGGCTTCAGGCTTGTCCGTTTCGGTTGACTTGTCGGTACCTTCTTTGGGAGCGGACGCCTGTCCAGAGGTTTCATTTTGCTGCGTTGCTCTGTCATTACCGACTTCCGTGGCCGTGCTTTGCTTCTGATCAACTCCGTTGTTGCCGCAAGCGCTGAGCATAAGGCAGCAAGCCAGCAGAAGTACTGTTCGTGTTCTAACCATGATTCCATCTCACTTTCCTGTATTTATGTAGCATGAGTTCCTGGCGGTGCGAGAACAATAATCTCGAGTTTATCATAGAAGGAGGTATCATTTGTGAAGACTTCGTCATTTCTATATGGTGTCATTATCGGCGCCGTTGCATGCCGGATGATTACCCGTAATAACAGCAGGTTCTTCTCCTCAATGATGAAAGATGCGAATCTTGGCCGATTCGCGGATACCGCGATGAGTAAAATTCAGGGCACGAAGAGCCAGCAGTATTCCGGCTCGAGCCAAGAAAGCGTGTCTCCCAGTTCAGGCCGACATGATTCCACTCATTCCAATGGAACTGCTGGGGTACAGACATCGACTCATTCGAAGGCTGCCAACCTGAAACAAGTCAAGGATTTTATCCGAAACAACCCTGATGTCAAGAACGAAGTCGAACAGATTTTGAAAGAAACCCACACCGTCATACCGGGTTTGTAAACGGCATGAACCATTTTGAATCATTCTCGGGGACCAGCCACACGAATCCCTGCGAATGATTCTTTTTTCTTGAGTTACATATTTACGTGCATTTGTGGGTATTAAATGATAAAATCAATTATATAAAACCATTTTTATCACGTCATAATCCAGACATCATAATTTGTTATAAACTTTTGTTTACGTAAGGAGGATCCTGTCATGAAAATAGAGCGTTTGAGTCAAGATAAGATACGGATTTTCCTCACGTTTGACGATCTGAGTGAGCGTGGGATCCAGAAGGAAGAGATGTGGCAGGAAATACCGAAAGTTTATGACCTGTTTACGGAGATGATGGATCAGGCATACAGTGAGCTCGGATTTGATGCCACCGGACCTCTTGCCGTTGAGGTGTTTGCACTGCCTGCCCAGGGCATGGTGGTTATTGTGACGAGAGGGAAATACGATCATCATTTCGGCGGCTTGTCCGAAGAAGATATGCCGGACGAGATTTATGAAATGGAAGTAACGCTGGATCAAAGTGATACTATCGTCTATGTTTTTCAGGATTTTGAAGTGCTCATTGAAGCATCGCATATGTTGAAGGACCTTGTAGGCGGAGCGGGTAAGCTCTATCACTATATGGATAAATGGTTTTTGTACTTCGATCCTGAGGAATTGGATAGCGAGAAGCTGCCTGCGGTTATTGCGATGCTGGCTGAATTCGGTGAATCCTCTTCAGTAACGGAAGCTATGCTGGAGGAATACGGTAAGAAAGTAATGCCTCAGCAAGCGGTTGAGGTTATCTGTACACACTTCCAGCGTCAGCATTAATTAAGGTGGGCGTGCGTGCCGGACTTCAGGCCCGCAACTAACGGAAGGGGAATTTTAGTGCTGGTGTTCTCGGTAATTGCGTCAGCTTTGGCGCCGGGACTCGCATTGCTCACGTATTTTTACCTGAAAGATAGGTATGATCAAGAGCCCCTGCACATGGTGATCAAAGTGTTCATGTTAGGGGTTCTGGTCGTTTTCCCGGTTATGATTTTGCAGCGGGGAATGATACTATGGCTTGGCGACAATCCGGTAGTCAACTCATTGCTCGTTTCGGCGGGTGTTGAGGAATTTCTGAAATGGTTCGTAATGTATCATATTATTTTTAACCATACGGAATTTGACGAGCCTTATGACGGCATCCTTTATGCAGTGGCGATATCGCTTGGATTTGCTACGGTAGAGAATTTGCTTTACGCCTGGTACAGCCAGGCGGCCTTTGGTCCGATGTTCCTGCGGGCGCTGCTGCCCGTATCGGGACACGCAATGTTTGGCGTCATCATGGGATACTACATGGGACATGCGAGATTCACGGAAGGAAAACGAAGAAGGTTCTTCCTCGTTCTATCCTTGTTCCTGCCTTGGATGTGGCATGGTTTGTACGACCTGATTCTGAGTCTGCTGACCCACACATGGGTATGGTTCATCGTACCGCTTATGGTGCTGCTATGGTATGGCGGCATGGGCAAAATCTCTAGAGCTAATAACCGTTCTCCTTTCCGTTTCATTAAGCGGGAGGAAGAGGTTAACACTTAACAAATCAGGGCACACTTCATTCTATAGACCTCGGCTGACAGCCAGGGAATCATAGAAAGGGAGGTGTCTTTTTTTGCGTGTAAAAGTGAAAATTCTTTGCAAAGATTGCGGTGAACGTTTTGTGCTGCGGGGAAAAAAGGAACAGGGCCGGATCGAAACCGGATTTAAGCAATGTCTGTGCAACAACCGCGATCACTTCGAGATTGAGGAAGATTTCTAAGGGATGAAGGAATTATACAGAAATGCATAAGACTTCTTTCTTCTAGTCAAACTAACGGCAGTGAGTAGAAGAAAGGAGACTATCGCATCATGTACAAACGATTAAGCGCTATCCTGTTTCCTGTGGCCACAATTTTATTGATCGGGGCTCTGGTATGGGGTTACCAAGAGAATAAAGAGAAAAACGCCATATTGATTAATGCCGAGAACCAATACCAACGGGCATTCCATGACTTGTCGTACAATATGGACAGGATTCATGCCGAACTCGGCAATACGCTCGCGGTGAGCTCTACCTCCCAAGGGATGCATCGCAAGGGCTTGATGAATGTATGGCGCCTAACCAGCGAGGCTCAAAATGAGATCAGCCAGCTGCCGCTTACGCTCCTTCCCTTCAACAAGACCGAAGAGTTCCTTTCCCGAATTTCTAATTTTGCATACAAAACAGGTGTGCGTGATTTGACGAAGGAGCCGCTCAGTGAGAACGAGGTCAAAACGTTGAAATCCTTGTACGCCAACTCCGGCGAAATTACAAAGGATTTGCAGCATGTGCAGAACAAGGTTATCGCAAACAGTTTGCGCTGGATGGATGTAGAGACGGCACTGGCTACCAATAAAGTCGAAGATAATTCCATTATTGACGGCTTCAAAACGGTGGATAAGAAGGTGGAGTCCTACCCTGAGCTTGACTGGGGACCATCGGTAAGCAGCATTTACAACCGCCGTTCCGTGAAGCAATTGGCAGGCATGCCGATATCGGAAGAGGATGTGAAACGCAAAGCGCTGAAGTTCTCGGATGTGGGTAATGATGCCAAAGTGCAAGTGACGAAGAACGGAAATGGCACTGAGTGGGTATCGTATACGGCAAAGGTACAGCATCCGAATGGTCATATGCTCAGCATGGACTTTACCGAAAAAGGCGGCCAGCTGATCTCCTATACGGATGAGCGGAATGTGGGTGCCAAGCAAGCGTCGGTTCAAACGGCAATCGACAAAGCCCAGCAATTTCTGACGAAAAAAGGCTATTCCGACATGACGGTTGTTTCGGCGGACCAATATGACAACCTGGCTAACTTTTCCTTTGTTCGTGAAGAGGATGGCGTGCTGATTTATCCTGAGAAAATCACGGTTCGTTCGGCTATGGACAATGGGGATGTCATTGGATTCCAGGCCAGCGACTTTGTATACGAGCATCAGATCAAGCGAGAAATCCCGCAGCCGAAACTTAGTCTTGCCGAAGCGGAGAAGGTCTTGAACCCTGAGTTTAAAGTGCTCTATCACCGTAAAGCCTTAATCAAAAACGACCGCTCCGAGGATACTCTGTGTTATGAATTCGGCGGGCGGATTAATGGAGCCCAGTATCGGATTTACATTAACTCAGATACCGGCCTTGAGGAAACGGTCGAGGTCGTGAAGGATGCACAGTCAGGAATTAAATAAGCAAAGCACTGTGTGATGCAAGCCGGGTTCAGGAGATTTCCTGAACCCGGCTTTTTTTGGTTGGATGAAGTAACTAAAAGCAAGGTGGAGAGTCCCGAGTTCCCGAGGATTGACATGAATCGACCTTGATTTGAAGATTTTGTCCTATGGGCCTTGGGATCCCGTGATATAATGGAACATAATGATTATGATGAATTAGTGGGTGAGCGCATTGTATCCAAAGATTAACGATGTCCTCTATATCCAGTTGGATACGGGGGATGAGAAGGAAGCTAATATTGTTTATAAATCCCGCATTTCCGACATGGATGACGATTCGATGTATATGGAGGTTCCGCTGCAGGAAGGGACGGGCAAGCTGAAAAAGCTGTACATCGGGGACGAGCTGTCCGCTTACTTTTTAACGGAAGGCGGAGTCAAAAATTTCTTCAATTCCCACGTCCTTAGCCACCATGAGGATATTATCCGTCTGGTTCGCATCAAGAAGCCGGAGCAGGATCAAATTACGAAGGTGCAGAGAAGAAGCTTCCTTCGGGTGCAAGCCGAGCTAGAGGTAGCCGTTATGACCAAAGACGGCGGCCAGTTTCTAGCCAAAACCGACGATGTTGGCGGCGGTGGCGTATCCTTTCATCTGCAGCCGGATCAAGCGATTGCGGAAGGGAGTATTTTGTCTTGCTGGATCCTTATCCCGTTTAAGAACGGATCCGTGGAGCATGTCCCGTTTGAAGGCGAGGTTGTGAGGGTGAAGGAGCTCCCAACCAACCGAAGCATCGTTATGCTCAAGTTTAATCAGATCGCAGATATGGAACGCCAGAAGCTGATTCGTTATTGTTTTGAGAGACAGTTTGATTTTCGCAACCGTTAATGCATAAAAGGGACAAGCAGGTGGCACACTATCCGAAAATTTTGTGCCGGAGGAACTGTCAGCCATGTCAGAAGTAGTAAACGAACGCGACCAGCTTCTCGAAAAAACAGGACTGGAAGTTAAGGAATCCGAGCAGGGACAAGCCCTGCATGACCGCTACGGGTACATGCTGCTTAAGCTGCTAATCGGACTAGTGCTTGCCTTGGTGATCACCCAGCTCCTATTGCATTATGAGCCTAGCCGGCCCTATATCTCGCCAATTCAGCAGATGGAGGGTGTTCCCGTTAACGAGCCAAATGTAAACGATTGGATGGGGGAAAACACCCCTTCTCTTTTGCATCACTCTAGCTAGTGTGGTATAATTTTCACGTCGCAGGCGGGCGCCTGCTTTTTTCTTGAAATATAAGATTACGCCTTTGTTTCATCTGCGCTGTGTCTTATATATTTTCACTAGAGAAACGGTGATCCCGTCCGCAACGGATGGTAAGCCCTTTCGATTTCGAGGTAGATGTTTGAGGAGGAATGCCCCGTTGGTTACGCAGGGGACAGGTTATCGCGACAGAATTAATATTGCCATCGACGGTCCGGCAGGCGCGGGTAAAAGCACCGTAGCGCGTATGGTAGCCAGCAGGCTGCAGTACATCTACGTGGATACCGGAGCCATGTACAGGGCAGTCACCTGGTTCATGCTGAACCAAGGGATTTCTCCAGAAAATCCCGAAAAAGTGCTTCAACATGCACAAAATATGGTGATTGAATTAAAACCGCATGAAAATGGTCAAATGGTCTGGCTGAACGGGGAAGACGTCACGCCGTATATTCGTTCACATCAGGTTAGTGCAGTGGTATCCCAATATGCACGAATCGAGGGTTTGCGGATAAAGCTTGTCCGTTTACAGCAGCAAATGGCGGAAGACAAGGGCGTTGTCATGGATGGACGTGACATCGGCACAACCGTTTTGCCGGATGCTGAAGTGAAGATTTTCATGACGGCCAGTGTCAAGGAACGAGCTCTCCGCCGCTTCAATGAGTTGAGTGATGAAGGCATATCGCTGGAACAACTGGAAAGAGATATCGCAGAACGTGACAGGCTTGACCAGGAACGTGAAGTGTCGCCCCTCCGATGCGCAGAGGATGCCATCATACTGGATACGACACATATGGATATCAATCAGGTTGTGGAGGCAATCCTTTCATATTGCGAAACTTAAGTGGGATGGGGAGAAATGGGCATGATTTATGTTTTTTGCAGAGCGGTGGTCCGCGGTTTGTTCGCTATTCTCTACAGATTTGAATCTGTCGGCGTACATAACATTCCTTCAGAAGGCGGCGTGCTAATCTGTAGCAATCATATTAGCATTCGAGATCCGATATCTGTGGGCATTCACGTCAAGCGCCAGGTTAAGTTCATGGCCAAGGCGGAACTGTTCAACATTCCGGTGTTCGGATGGCTGGTTCGTCAGCTTGGAGCATTTCCGGTCAAGCGCGGGGGAGTAAGCAAAGATTCGATCAAAACCGCCCTCACGATTCTGCGCACAGGCGAGATCATGGGTATCTTTCCTGAGGGCACGCGCAATTCCGATTCAACTGCGGCCAAACGGGGTGCAGCTAGTTTCGCTCTCCGCAGCGGGGCGACGGTCATACCGGCTGCGATCATTGGAGATTACAAGCTTTTTCGCAAAATGAAAATCATCTATGGTGCCCCTGTGGATCTATCAAGCTTTGAAGGTGACAAGTCACCGGAAGCGCTGGATGCAGCAACCGAGTTGATCATGGCCAAGATTCACGAAATGCGCGCAAGCGGCAAGCCAACCGTGAACTGATTTATTTCGTTCCATGCATAAAAAGCATGGGGAGATTGGAAAGATACTACAGCAATTATGTTTTGAACTTCGCGAATGCGAGTTTAAATAAATGGGGTTTGAATTGAGGAGGTTATTTGACATGTCGGAAGAAACAAGAAATGAAGAGGCTGTAGAAAACCAAGAGCAGCTGGACCAAATCGTATCCTTGAAAAAAGGGGACACCGTGAAAGGGACGATCGTCAAACTGGAGGACAACCAAGCTTATGTAAGCATTGGATATAAATATGACGGCGTAATTCCTGTTCGCGAACTGTCTTCTGTACAGCTTGATAACGCATCTGATGCGGTTCAGGTTGGCCAAGAGGTAGAGTGCAAAGTCGTTAGCATTAACGACGACAAGGAAAGCCTGGTTCTTTCCAAGCGCGCGATCGACACTGAGAATTCGTGGGAAGAGCTTGAGAAGCATTTTGCGGATCAGGACGTATTCGAAGTAACGGTGGCTGACGTTGTTAAAGGCGGACTCGTAGCCGATGTGGGTGCACGCGGATTTATTCCTGCATCCATGGTAGAGCGTCATTTCGTTGAAGATTTCAGCGACTACAAAGGCCGCACGCTTCGCGTGAAAGTGAAGGAACTGGACCGCGAGAACAACAAAGTGATCCTTTCCCAGAAGGATGTTCTCGAAGAAGAGTTCGAAGCAAACAAACAAAAAGTGATGTCCGAGCTTCAAGATGGCCAAGTGCTGGAAGGTACAGTACAACGCCTTACGCAATTCGGAGCATTTGTTGATGTTGGCGGGGTAGACGGTTTGGTTCACGTATCCGAGATCGCTTGGAGCCACGTCGACAAGCCTGCCGATGTACTGTCCGAAGGTGATCAAGTGCGTGTAAAGGTACTTAAGGTAGATCCTGAAAAAGGAAAAATCAGCCTCAGTATCAAAGCAGCCGCTCCAGGTCCTTGGGAAACAGCTGGCGAGCAATTCAACACGGGCGACATTGTAACAGGCGTTGTTAAACGTTTGGTTACTTTCGGAGCTTTCGTTGAACTGGCACCAGGTGTTGAAGGTTTGGTTCATATCTCCCAAATCTCCCACAAGCATATCGGTACACCGCAAGAAGTATTGAAAGAAGGCCAAGAAGTTCAGGTTAAAGTGCTTGATATCAACACTTCTGAGCAACGTATCAGCCTGAGCATCAAAGAAACGGAAGAAGCGCCAGCTCAAGCTCCACGCGCTGAAAAACCGTCCAAAGGTCCTAAAATCGACCTGAAAGACAACCCGAACGTTTCTTTGAACAATCAAGGCATGAGCGTTACGCTTGGAGAGCGTTTCGGCGATAAGCTGAGCAAATTCAAGTAAGCCCGGGAACAGTTTTGTTCGGTCTATTGACCTATCATAACGAAGTCGGCGAACCCAGAAATCTGGGTTCGCCATTTGTTTTTTTAGGGGACGAACGTTTGCGGATGTTGTAACATGGGGTAGAGCATAATAGAAATAAAGATGAAAGGTTAGCCAATTGTAACGTTTTTTGCTATGATGATAATCGTAAGAATTGACAGGAGGAGTGACTATGGCAAGACCCGTAGTGGCTATCGTTGGACGGCCTAACGTCGGTAAATCCACCATATTTAACCGATTGATTGGCGACAGATTAGCCATCGTTGAAGATAAACCGGGTATTACCCGTGACCGGATTTACGGTAGTGCCGAATGGAATGGTAAAGCGTTCAGCGTCATTGATACCGGCGGTATCGAAATCGACGGCGATGACATGATATTGAAATCCATCCGCATGCAGGCCGAGCTTGCAATTGAAGAAGCGGACGTCATCGTATTTATGTGCGATGCCAAGACAGGGGTTACCCAATCGGACGAGGAAGTTGCACAGATTCTGTTCCGTTCAGGTAAACCTGTCATCCTAAGCGTAAACAAAGTGGATAATTTGAAGCGTGTTGATGATATCTATGAGTTCTATTCCCTCGGATTTGGCGATCCTGTCGGAATATCGGGCAGTCACGGCACAGGGATCGGCGACCTGCTGGACGTTGTGGTCGAGAATCTGCCAGAGCTTGAAGACGATGGATATGACGAGGATGTTATTCGAGTTGCCCTGATTGGCAGACCGAATGTGGGCAAGTCCTCCCTGGTTAATGCCATTCTGGGAGAAGAGCGCGTCATTGTCAGTGACGTTGCCGGTACCACTCGCGATGCTATTGACACGCCGTTCGAGAAGGATGGGCAGCGGTATGTGCTCATCGATACGGCGGGCATGCGCAAACGCGGGAAAGTGTATGAGACCACGGAGAAATACAGTGTCATGCGCGCCATGCGTGCCATCGAGCGTGCGGATGTCGTTCTCGTCCTCATCAACGGGGAAGAAGGCATCATCGAGCAGGACAAGCATATTGCCGGTTATGCCTATGAGGCCGGTAAAGCCTCTTTGTTCGTTGTGAACAAATGGGATATGGTCGAGAAGGATGACAAAACGATGCAGCAGTTCGAGAAAAAGATCCGCGATCATTTCTTGTTCATGACCTATGCACCGGTTGTTTTCCTGTCGGCCAAAACGAAGCAGCGTTTGCAGAAGCTGCTCCCTGTCGTTAAGCATGTGGCTGATCAGCATTCGCTGCGCGTGCAGACGCATCTCCTTAACGATGTCATATCCGATGCGATTGCCATCAATCCGCCTCCAACGGATAAGGGAAGAAGATTGCGTATTAACTATTCGACACAGGTTGCAGTCAAGCCGCCGACCATGGTCGTATTCGTCAACGATCCGGAATTGATGCACTTCTCATATGAGCGTTACCTTGAGAACAAGATTCGGGCCGCGTTTGACTTTGAAGGTACACCCATCAGGATATTTACTCGAAGAAAGTCTGATGAGAGTTAGGGGAGAATAGCTTGATTTTGGAGATCGTAGCGATAGTAGTGAGTTATTTACTCGGATCAGTAAGCTTCAGCGTACTGCTTGCCAAAATCCTGAAAGGGATTGACATTCGTCAGCATGGCAGCGGCAACGCCGGGGCAACCAATACCCTTCGCGTCCTGGGAAAGGGACCTGCCATACTGGTATTGGCTTTGGATGTAATAAAGGGCATCGCTGCGGTTTGGATCGGACGATGGCTCGGGGGAGACAATGCGTGGCTGCCGGGATTGTGCGGTATTGCGGCCATTATCGGTCATAACTGGCCTCTATACTTCCGCTTTCGAGGCGGCAAAGGGATTGCAACAGCCATTGGGGTGCTTGCTACGCTTTGCTTTATACCAGCGTTTATAGCAGGCATTATCGCAATCCTATCTATTGTTTTTACCCGTTATGTATCTTTGGGTTCCCTTATATTTGTAGTGCTTACCCCTGTTTTTCTATTGATCGCGGATTATTCGTGGCCGATCTTTTGGACAAGCTTGATCATATGCATATTCGCCTTCTGGCGGCATCGCTCGAACATTGTGAAGCTTGTGCAGGGGCGTGAAAACAAGCTGGGTTCCGGAAAAGGAAAGGACAAAGGAGGGAAGCGCGTTGTCTGACAAAGTCGCTGTTCTGGTGGCAGGCAGTTGGGGAACCGCTTTGGCAAGTGTTCTCGCTTCAAATGATCTGGATGTGGTCGTCTGGACAAGAACGGAGGAACAGACTCGTGAAATCAACGAGTCGCATACCAACAACCGTTATTTACCCGGTGTGGAGCTACCACCGAATATCCGCGCTACAACCGATATGAAAGAGGCGGTCTCTTCGGCTGCTGCCGTGGTTATCGTTGCGCCTTCGTCCGCGATGCGGGAGGTGACGGGCCAACTGAAGAAGTACTGGACCGAAGACATGCTGGTGCTTCACGCAACCAAAGGCTTTGAGATCGAATCCTTGAAGCGGATGTCCACTGTCATATCTGAGGAGCTTGGCTGCGAGGAAGGCCGTGTTGTCGTTTTATCAGGACCGAGCCATGCGGAGGAAGTGGTCAGACGCTGCCCGACAACGGTTGTTGTGGCTTCTTTGGATGCCAAGGCGGCTGTGGCCGCTCAGGATTTGTTTATGAACACGTATTTCAGAGTGTACACGAACCGGGATATGATTGGTGTTGAGCTGGCCGGGGCCTTGAAGAACATCATTGCTTTAGGGGCCGGGATGTCCGACGGACTGGGTTTCGGCGACAACGCCAAGGCAGCTCTTATTACGAGAGGTTTGGCAGAAATATTGCGAATCGGCATGGAAATGGGCGCGAATCCGCTGACGTTTGCCGGGCTTGCGGGAATCGGCGACCTCGTGGTTACCGCCACCAGCCAGCACAGCCGAAACTGGCGGGCTGGTTCGATGCTCGGTCAGGGGAAGAAGTTAGATGAGGTTCTGGGCTCCATGGGTATGGTTGTGGAAGGAATACGCACGACACAAGCCGCACATGCCATTTCCGAGAAATACGGCGTACAGATGCCGATAGCCGATCAGCTGTACCATGTGTTGTTTAAAGACCGGAATCCCCGGATCGCCGTAGAAGCCTTGATGGGCCGGGATCCCAAAACAGAGATGGAAATGATGCCGCTTGAAACTTGGGAGCAATGGCACACCTAGCTTATTCACCATTCCGATGATTGACTCATATATTGATGTGAGGATGTCGGAGGAGGGGTGGAAATGAGCAAAAGCTTTCACAAGGATGTACTGAATGCGATTAACAAGAAAAGCGGCAAGAAAATTTCTTCAGGGGCTGTCAATAAGCTGGCTAGCACGGTTAAGCCGTCTACAATGCAAAATGAAGCCCAGCTCCGCCAGCTGATCAAGCAGGTATCTTCGATGGCGAACATACCTGTTAGTGAGGACACGATCCAGGAGATTGTCGGCGCGGTGAAGAAAAGTGGCATGAATCCGAGCAATATGGAAGCCTTGATGAAAATGATGATGAACAAATAAGATACGATGATGATGTTGAACAAAAGACGCTCCGGATTGGATAGCGGCTTTTGTTCTTTTTTTCGACATACCTGGGGTGAGGCGCTATCATTTTCGTGATATAATAGGTTGAAATTGATGAGAGATTGGAGAGTTTCGTGACATGGATCCGATGCAAAAGATGTGGCTGTCCCTAGTCGCGTTATTGATTATGGCACTGTCCGTCATAGTGGTTACGCTTGCGCGAAGCAAGACCAAGGGTTTTCTGCGCGGCGCGCTGTCGTTCGTGGCCTTTATGATGATGATTTTCGGTTTTATTATTGGACTGGCCTCCATCATATAACGTAGGAAGCCAATCCGGGACGATACGTAAAGGGGTGCAGCATGACGCTGAATGATCTGCCGGAATTGGAGAGTGTGTTAGCTACCGCCATTCATAAGCTGAATCAGGTACCTGTGGCTTGGCTGCTCGGTGGAAGCTGCAGCTTGCTCCTTCAGGATGTAACTTTGGACAAACCGCCGAGAGATATCGATATATATACCGATACTGGGGGCGTACAGCCTTTGCATGAGTCGCTGGCTTCTATGGCCGTGGATGCTCCCCGCTTGGACCAAGAAGGGATATATTCTTCGATTTTGAGCCACTATGAAATAGAGAAAGTCCCGATTGAGCTGGTAGGCGGATTTGAAGTGAAATCAAACGGATCCTCCTACTGTGTTGAGATCGATCAATTGCTGTATCCTGCAGCACCAGAGAGTCAAATACAGGGCGCCACGGTACGGCTCATGCCGTTATCCCATGAACTGGTGTTTAATGTGCTTCGGGACAGGCCGGATCGATACGTTGCCATTGCGGAAGCGATGCTGCGGGACATGGACCATCATATGCCGCTTCTTCAGCAGTTATTAAGCCGGAACCAGCTGCATGGGGAACATCGAATGGTTTTGAACCGATTAACCGGACTTTAACCGGAGTACTGAGTGAAGCAGCCAGGGAGTATGGCAGAAGGTGTACATAAGAAAAGGAGCGCGTTTATCGTTGGACTACGAGGTATTATTTCAACCGGATCAGAAAAAGGTCAAGGTTCGTCCGCACACAAACGTCCTGGATGCCTCGCGTCGGGCCGGTGTGCGTATTCCTACCCGTTGCGGAGGCAAAGCCGGTTGTTTGATGTGCAAGATCATTGTCCCGAGCGAGGAACGCGATCATTGCTCCGCTCCGGAGCCCAAGGAAATCAGGAAGCTGGGGACATCGATGATTGAACAAGGCTACCGGCTATCCTGCCAGACGAGGATCACGAATCATATCAAGGTAATGATTCCCGAGGATCCGCTCAAAGCTGCGATACGTAAACAGCTGGAGGCGGCGAGAAATCGGGAGTCCGATGACTTTATTTAAAGCGAAGGATGATGTTAGTTGAGTATGAACACTTGGATGACCCAAGCGGCAGGCCGTTCGAAGCGGATGTCTGCCGTCTTAGTCCTGGTGCTGTTTCCGATGTTGCTGACAGGGTGTCTTTATCCTGACGAGAAATTGCAGGAGAACAAGGTTTCATATAGGGAAAGTGTCAAGCGGATACAATCTGCCGTAGATGATTTTTATAAAGAACAGGGAATTTTGCCGATAATTACGGCAGGTCCGGAAGTTCCACGATATGAGAAATACCGGGTCGACCTTGATCAACTGAAGAACCGGGGATACATTGACCAAATCCCGGATACGGCATTTGAGAAGGGCGGCAGTGGATATTTTCTCATTATTAATGAGGAAACGGAGCCAACCGTGAAGGTCATGGACTTGACCACGGCCCAGAAGGTGAATGACGTTCAGAGAGCGGTTAATTTGTACAAAATGGCGCATGACAACGCGCTTCCCGCAGGGGAAGCCCTCTACCCGGGATACACGGCGGTGGACCTGTCCAAGACCGATGCTAAATCCGTTAGATTGATGAGTGTGTACTCAGGTCAGGAGATGACCTTTATGATGGATGAAGAGGGAACGGTGTACGCCGATTATGCCTTTGATATTATGCAGGCGATCCAGAAGAACGGTTCCGATCCGCAAGAAGGAGAGGATTTACGGGTGTTCCTGGAGAAAGAATCCTATTATGTCCCGGTAAAATCCGTACCTTATACATGGAAGGATGGGCAGCCCGTTGCTCAGCCGCTATCCTAAACCTATACCCGCCGTTATCGGCGGGTATTTTTGTTGACCCTGTATGGTTACCGATATTTGCCTGAAGAATTAGCACACGAAAGCAAAGAGGCGGTTTGCATTTTTTCCTGGAGAACCTTCTTCGATAGATTTTTTTGAAAATGGTTGAATCTCTTTGGAATATCTATTAAAGTGCGCGCATATTCATAATCTGAAAGAGTAGTGCGGGCAAGAGCCGGTTGCCCACATCATGAGGCATATGAAAACGTCTGAAGGCGCGTTGCATGAAGACAAACCGCGCCCCAGCGGTAGTTTTTCTTTACGGTATTCGATGGAGGTGTCTAGTTGGTATAGGCCTATTCGATATCTTAAAAAAAACTGGACGGACTTTAAGGGGCAACCGTCATATTTTTGAACCCGGTACATATGATGTTACTAGTCCAAATGCATGTACGAGTTACGCCGCTTTGCCGTTTCCATCAAAACTCATGGAATACCGGCGGCGGGATGCTGGCGACATTGTAAAGGCTGCTCATCTGTTGCAATGGCTTTGGCTATGAGTGGAACACGAAGCGGATGCTCTTAAAGCATTTTTCCTTCGGAGTAATTTGAGGAGGGGATCTCTTTTGGAAAAAGTGGACATTTTTAAGGACATTGCCGAACGGACCGGAGGGGACATTTACTTAGGTGTTGTCGGTGCCGTCCGTACGGGAAAATCAACCTTCATCAAGCGGTTTATGGAGACGGTTGTTCTCCCGAACATTACGAACGAGGCGGATCGAGTAAGAGCTGTCGATGAGCTGCCTCAAAGTGCTGCTGGGAAAACGATCATGACAACCGAGCCGAAATTCGTGCCGAACAACGCGGTACAGATCAAAGTTACGGAAGGTCTTGAGGTCAACGTCAGACTGGTGGATTGTGTAGGCTATGCCGTTGAAGGCGCTAAGGGCTACGAGGATGAGAATGGCCCGAGAATGATCTCGACGCCATGGTTCGAAGAGCCGATTCCGTTCCAGGAAGCGGCTGAAATCGGAACCCGAAAAGTCATTCAGGAGCACTCCACGCTTGGCGTCGTTGTCACCACAGACGGAAGCATTGCGGAAATTCCGCGCAGCTCTTATGTCGAGGCTGAGGAGCGCGTCATCGAGGAACTGAAGGAAGTCGGCAAGCCATTCGTGGTGGTCATTAACTCGACGCGTCCACGCAGCGAAGAAGCGCTTCAGCTGCGCAACGAGCTGGCAGAGAAATACGACATTCCGGTGATGACACTGAGTGCAGCCACGATGACCGAAGATGATGTAACCGGCGTTCTTCGTGAAGTATTGTATGAGTTCCCAGTGCATGAAGTGAACGTTAATCTTCCTAGCTGGGTTATGGTGCTTAACGAGAACCACTGGCTGCGCAGCAACTATGAGAACTCGGTCAGAGATACCGTGAAAGATATCCGCCGTCTGCGTGACGTGGATCGGGTGGTCAGCCAGTTCATGGAGTATGACTTCATCAACCATGCCGGCCTTAGCGGCATGAATATGGGTCAGGGCGTTGCCGAGATCGATCTCTTTGCACCTGACGAACTGTATGACCGGATCTTGATGGAGGTTGTGGGTGTCGAGATTCGCGGTAAAGATCATTTGCTGCAGCTGATGCAGGAGTTCTCCCATGCCAAACGGGAATACGACCGCTTCGCTGAAGCGCTTGAAATGGTTAAAACGACAGGTTACGGTATTGCTGCTCCTTCCCTGGCTGAGATGGCGCTGGATGAGCCTGAGCTTATCCGTCAAGGCACTCGCTTCGGGGTAAGATTGAAAGCGACCGCGCCTTCCATCCATATGATTCGGGTTGACGTGGAATCCGAGTTCTCGCCGATTATCGGCACAGAGAAGCAGAGCGAAGAGCTTGTGCGCTATCTGATGCAGGATTTCGAGAACGATCCGATCAAAATTTGGGAATCCGACATATTCGGACGCTCGCTGCACTCGATCGTTCGTGAAGGAATTCAAGGCAAAATCGCGATGATGCCTGACAATGCAAGATATAAATTGCAAGAAACTTTAGGTCGGATCATCAACGAAGGTTCCGGCGGTTTGATTGCGATCATTCTTTAAGTGAGTATCGCTAAGGTGTTGAATACGCAGTCGCTAACGGGTCTAAAGTCCCGATTAGCGGCTGTTTTTCGTGTTTTCTTTGGTCTGGCAAAGCAAAACGCTTGAAATTATGAGATGGCTGTATTACTATAAATTTGTTCCGCGTCATGCATTCTAAACGCGAGATAGGGGTAAAATACCCGATTGCACGTATAATTTGCGGTAAAACGGAAACAGTGAATAGCAAGTGGAGCACATTCCTTGTTAGGGAGGTGAAAGAATGAATAAATCGGATCTGATTACACAAGTAGCTGAATCTACTGAGCTTTCCAAGAAGGATGCAACTAAAGCGGTTGATGCCGTTTTCGATGCAATCTCCGAAGCGTTGCAAAGTGGAGATAAAGTACAGCTGGTCGGCTTTGGCAACTTCGAGGTTCGCGAGCGTTCCGCACGGAAAGGCCGCAACCCGCAAACAGGTGAAGAAATCGAAATCCCTGCGAGCAAAATTCCTGCATTTAAACCTGGTAAAGCGCTCAAAGACGGAATCAAATAAAGATTTCTACATATTACCTAAGAGCAGAGGTCGTGAATTCGTTCACGGCCTTTTCTTTTAGCTTACGGTGAGGAGGTCTGAACAATGGAGAACGTTCAAAACGGGGATTATTTTATCGTCAAAGCGCTGGACCATGGCGTGCAGGTGATTGGCCTTACCCGAGGTCAGGACACCCGGTTTCATCATACCGAGAAGCTGGACAAAGGCGAGGTCATTATCGCCCAGTTCACGGATCATACGTCTGCGGTGAAAATACGCGGCAAAGCAGAGGTCATGACCAAGCACGGGAAGATTGAATCCGGCATCTGAATTAGGATTATGATCTTGGCTAAGCCCCACCAAATTGGTGGGGCTTTTTGATCTTGCTCCAAAAGTAACATTCGTCACATTTGCAAACTCGTTTGTCAAGTACAATTCCAACAGACCGCGGCCATGAAATCCTTTAATCTGAAATCAGATCAATTGGATAAAGGATGATGGTTATGGGAATCCGAGCTTTTTTTAAACTGGTGGAAATTCAGACAAAGGTAGCCAGCATGATTCCGTTCCTGTTCGGAACTTTGTATGCATTGTTTCGTTTTCAGCAGTTCGATGGATATCATTTTGCCCTGATGCTGGCATCATTGCTGTCGTTTGATATGGCAACGACGGCGATCAATAACTATTACGACTATAAAAAAGCGATTAAAAAGAACGGGTTCGGTTACGAGCAGCACAATGCCATTGTACGTTATAACCTTAAGGAGCCTGCGGTCGTGTCCGTCATCATCGTACTGCTATTGACAGCCGTTGGTGCAGGGATCGCGCTGTTCTTATCTACGGGCTGGTTAATCCTGCTGCTGGGGGGATTGTCTTTTGCCGTAGGGATATTATATTCGTTCGGACCGATTCCGATCTCGCGGATGCCGCTAGGCGAGCTGTTCTCCGGATTGTTTATGGGATTTGTCATTCTATTTATTGCGGCATGGATCCATGCGGATGGTGGTCATCTGGCGGTTCTGGACCTCCAGGACGGCGTTCTGTCCCTGCAGGTGAACCTTCCTGAGGTACTGCTGCTGCTGGTGGTATCACTGCCGGCCATTCTTGGGATTGCCAACATCATGTTGGCCAACAACATCTGCGACATGGATGAGGATATGGAGAACAAGAGATACACGCTGCCCGTATATATAGGATTCAGGCCATCTCTGAAGCTGTTCCGAATTCTGTACTGCCTTGCTTATCTGGATCTAGTGGCTTTTCTCCTGATGAAGGTGCACCTCGTGTTAATTCTTCTGGTGTTCGTGACCCTTGTCCCGGTTTATAAAAAAAGCGCCCTGTTCACTGCCCATCCTTCCAAAGAGAAGACATTTGTGATCGCGGTGCAAAATTTCGTCCTCATGAATCTGGCGAGGATCGCCGCGCTGGGAGTAGCCGTGGTATGGACTTCACGATCGTTCTTCTAAACCGATCGGCTCGTTTTCCTTGAAGCAGGCATAGCCTGCTCAGGCTGTCGAGAAAGTCTCGACAGCTATTTTTTGTACATTTAATTCAACACGACACCGCGTTAATATTATATAATATTAGTAAATAAACCGTTCGGAAGGGTGTTAAACATGTTGCGTTCTAAC
>NZ_JFOM01000057.1:0-739 GCF_001860525.1 Paenibacillus sp. LC231
TGGGGTAGATGATTGGGGTGAAGTCGTAACAAGGTAGCCGTATCGGAAGGTGCGGCTGGATCACCTCCTTTCTATGGAGAATCGTTTCCTGCAACGGAAACATTCAAATATGACTTCAATGAAGTCACCCTTAAAATCAGGTTTAGGCCTGTTACTCACTCGTTGGTCAGTTTTGAGAGTTCAACTCTCATTTGATCCTTGAAAACTAGATAACGAAACGAATTTGCGCAATTAGAAATATCCTTTTAGCTGAACTTGTGTCAAGCGATTGATCAAGTTTAATAAAAAGTAGCGCGAAGGTTTTGGGATCATCGATCCTTTGGAAGTTTCGTTTCCACCTATTAACTCGTTTAGTAGATCAGGAAACAAACGGACAACAGAGCGATGAGCGCAATAACCGGAGCAATTGGTTAAGCTACTAAGAGCACACGGAGGATGCCTAGGCGCTAGGAGCCGAAGAAGGACGTGGCGAACAACGATACTGCCTCGGGGAGCTGTAAGCAAGCTTCGATCCGGGGATGTCCGAATGGGGAAACCCAGCTAGTGTAATAGCTAGTTACCCGTATCTGAATACATAGGATGCGAGGAGGCATACCCAGGGAACTGAAACATCTAAGTACCTGGAGGAAGAGAAAACAAGAGTGATTCCGTCAGTAGCGGCGAGCGAACGCGGAACAGCCTAAACCAGAGAGCTTGCTCTCTGGGGTTGTGGGACGTCTCACATGGAGTTACAAAGGAA
>NZ_JFOM01000058.1:0-307092 GCF_001860525.1 Paenibacillus sp. LC231
TAAGGGGTAAATACAATGTGGTATTTGCACATCCACTTTGTGTGAGCTAGGCTGTAGCTCTTGGTTGCCATTTGAGACCATTCCTTTCTTTGAGCCTGAACATCTCAATTTTATTGGAATGGTCTCAGTGGTCAAACCCTCAATCCCTCCACCCGCATAGCGGGTGGTTTTTTGTTTCGCGCGTTTCACGCACTCAACTGGCTAAAGCCATAACAAAAACAGCCGCGTAATTCACGCGGCTGTTCCTACAATATGGACATTGATATAGAAGAAAAGTGTCGTGCTATTAAAATGGCTAAAGCTTTCGTTTGCTTACAGGTAACCTGCCAGTTTGGTAAGTATTTCTGCTTGTTCACCCGTCAATATTTTGCCGGATTGTGCGCTAATTTGATTGGAAAAAGCGTTCAGCATGCCTTCCTTGGCAGAGGTGTTACCTCTATTGTCGGCCTCTTTCGCTTGGAGGAGTTTACTTGAGAGCGATCGTGCGAGTCCTGGATCGCTCGCGGCGAAATGCGCTGCAAGCGCGGACAAGCTATCGTACGTTACAATCACCTCGAAACGAAAGACCGCTTCCGTTTTATTTCCCGCCAGATCGATTGCCGTGACCGAGATATCGTGGGATCCCGGCTCGAAGAAATAGGCAGGACGTTCAATCAGTGCATGAGAACAAGGATTGTCAGCTAACCCGGACAGACTGTCGACGGCGCTGCACGAAACGTATACAGAGTCGGTTACTGTGTACGTACGCTCACCGGTGAATTCAACGACAGGTGCCGTCTTGTCGATCTGCACCTTCAGCGTCCCCGGAACCTCAGTCACGCCTGAGAAGTTAGTGGCGGAATAGGTGACCGTCGTGACGCCTTCCTTCGTGATTTCAAGCTGGGCCGTATTCCCTTTTGTTGTAGTCTTCTCTATCGGCTGTGCCCCTTCCGCAGCGTATGCAATGGAGTGCGCGCGGTCGGCAGAAATGGACAAGGACACATCGGATTTCACCCAGCCGTTCTCGTTGGGAGTAGGCGATAGACTAACCGTGGAGACAGGCGGCACACTGTCTTTTACCATTACAAAGAAATCGTCATAATAGGCTGTTGCCACATTGTATCTGGAAGTTACCGCAATCAGTTTCGCGTAAGCTGCATTAGACGGAGCCTTCCCTCTTAGCGTCACTTTCTGCCATTGTGCCAATCGCGATTCATCCAAATGGGTTTCCAAGGTGGAGATGGTCGCGTTATTGCTATCAAAGAAACGGAACATAAAGCCAGGCTGACCGGATTCAATATAAAGATTCATGCCTGCCGTATATTCCTCTCCCGGAATGATGGGAATCGGATCACTCTGAACGGCAACGGATGCCGTTCTCAGCGTGTCCGTAATCTTCAAGCTGTGTGTTCCCGTGAAACTGCGTTCCGTGCTGCGATCATAGCGATACCCGTTGCCTGGAGCGAATAATGGACTCCATCCCTTTAATTCCTCTTCAAAGCCCGGATTGGTAACCGGAACAGCCGTATGCGGCGGTTCTTCAGTAACCTCTCCGTCAACTTCCATCCGATATAGGATCGTATTGGTTTGCATATCCGTGAAGTACAGGTTCCCGTCAGCATGCAAATCGAATCTGGAGGTGTCGGCCAATGTCCGATGTTCCAGCGTTTCAGGGTCTATGACCGTCAGTTTGTTGTTAAACAGCACATAGAGCAGTCCATCCTCCGACCAACGCAGCGGGTGGTGAGCCCATTGGCTGAAGTTTAAGCTTGGATACACTTTTTTGCTCTTCACAACTTGATACGTATCGGGATCGATCGCAAAAATATACTCATAGGATGCCCCCCAGATCAAACCGTCCGGACCGGCGGAAAGATCGCCGATGAATATCGGCTTATCCAGACCGGGAACCCGGAGCGGAAACTCTGCTATTTTTTGCTGTGTCTCCTCATCCCAGACAAAAATCTTCGCTTCCGCTTCCGTCGGCTCAGAACCCAGTCCGCCTCGAATCGTGGTGGAGCCGAACACCTTGCCGTCATGAACCGTCGTGCTGAGCACGCTCTGATTCTGGACGACATTGCGATGCAAGTTGATTTCTCCGGTGACGGTATCATAAACGGTCAATGAGCCGCCCAATGTGCCGTAGCCAGATATCGTCGAAATGTAGAGCTTGCCTTTGGAACTGGAGATATCCACCAGCCTCTCCTGATCGTTGCCCAGTACGGCCAGTCGCATCGGATTGTTCATTCCAGGCTCCGTCGATAAATCGAACTCGTACAGTCCGCCCTCCGGATACACGCCCATATAGACTTTATTGCCCACGGCATGAACGCTATCCGCCTGGCCGATGCTGAACGGCGTTGCGATGTTATCCGTCAGATCGACGAGCGAGGATCGCGCCTGCGAGCCGGTGGTGATCAGCTCCGTATGGGACACGCTTTTCAACCGGTTGACAACCCCGGGCAGACCTGGAATGACCGGCGGCAACAGGTGCACTTGCTTCGTTTCGATATTCATGATTGTAACGCCGCCGTCATAACGGACGGTCACCAGATTTTTGCCCGGGTATTCCGGATTATGGGGAAATTCAACCCAATCTACTCCCCGAAATCCGCTGTTGTACTCCATTCCGGTTAACTCGACCTCATGCGTGGCAAGATTAAACGTTTTCAGCTTCTTGTCGGACATATAATACAGTTTTCCGTCAAGCGAGTCCGTTGCGTGCAGCCCCGTTACGTTCTCCAGCACAACATCCAGCCAGCTTTCCGTCTGCGTATCGTAGATAAACGCCTCTCCAGGAATGCCGCTTCCGTCCGTATATCGGGCAAACAAATAACGGTTATCAATCGTGCTCAGGTCATATACGGTGTCTTCTTTAACCGGCAGGGAAGCAGCAATATTTGTTTTCTCACCTGTGGCTAGATTCACGCGTACGATCTGCTTATGCGCGGTACCTGCATATATATTGCCGCCCTGATAAGCAATGGAGCGTACATATTCCTGGTCAAGCAGCCCGATGACGCGGCCATAATCTTTGGTTTGCTTGGTAGCCGGGTCATACTGATACACTTTGCCGCCGGGATAGGTTCCGACATACACGCGGCCCTGTTCATCCGTGGTAATGCTGTTCGGAACCGACTGGCCGTCGAACTGTGCCACTTGCACAGGGACATGAGTAACCGGTGAGTAACTCCACAGCCTTGCCCCGCCACCGTCAGCCGCAAGGAACAATGTTCCGTCCGGTGCCGTCGTATGTGCCCATGAGCTTTCGGAGGGTCCGATCGGAATGCTCCGCAGCAGTTTATAATCCTCCAGATCAATGACATTAAGATGCCCCGGTTTTCCTTTACTGGTCGCGTAAAGCACGTTGCGGCCCTCTTCCTTGCCAGTGGTACCGTTGAACACGGCCACCGTATAGTTGTTAGGGACCAGAATTTCTTCCGGTGTTCCATATGTTTTTTGAGCTAGCCTGCTCTCCCCGGAAGCAGCTGCGACACCGCTGCCTCCCGAGCATGCCAATATAAAACAAATTGCAAGCATGATGACCTGGAACTTGCCACCCTTTCTAAATCTCATAAATAACCTCCCTAGAATCAGTCGTTGTCTTCCCGAAAAACCACTGCGCATACATGCGGCTAGCGAACGGGCGTTAGTCTCGGTTTTTGTATACGGATCCTCCTTTTTCGATGCATTGACAAGCCCTTGTAAGTAGAATCCAGAACTTGGACCCGGGTCGTCTGGCCCGTATATTAGGCAAATAGCAAGATGGTGTCAATCGATATTTATTTTGTTTTCTTACATTTATCTCGTTATCGGTCAAAGTGGATTTTGCAAAAGTGGTAGAATAATCGCAAAATCTTCATCGAAAATTTCAAGCTTAGAACCCAATAGATAAATAACTAAACCCGAAGGTTAACAAGAAAAAAGCCGCAATTTAAGCGGCCCGGAGCAAAGTATAAATTCGTATCACACGCGGCATCCTTCCTTCTTTAGGAAGCTCTTTAGGAAATTCTTCATTTTCGTTTATATCGAAATTCCCTTAATTACTTGAATGCTTCAGTTAAGGTACAACGCGGGGATAAAAAAATAAAAGACTGCCTCTTTAGCAGTCCTTCTTGGTGCTATTGAATGTTACTTAGGTACAGCAGCAACTCTTTCTTTTTGTGTTCGTCCGTCACGATTGGTGATAAACACCCCGGATAAAATGAGAATTAGGCCGAGGATCAGGCTCCATCCAATCGGTTCATCCAGCAGTGTATATCCCCAGATCATCGCCGTTGCAGGAACGAGATAAGTGACGGATGTCGCAAACTCGGGGCTCCCTTTCAAGACCATATAATTGAACAGAATATATGCTACACCAGAGCCGAAGATGCCCAGGCCAACAAGAGAACCTATATTGGCAGGCTCCGCGATCTTGGCAAGTTCAACCTTTTCCGTTGTAAGAGCGATTACTCCACTCCCTGCCATTGCCCCAAGCAATGTTGCGAACGTTAACTGATACATACTCAGTCCGCCCAATAAACGTTTGGATAACTGCGAACCAACGGCATAACACAAAGTAGCACCTATCATCGTCGCAAACCCAATGAAATCGACGGTAATAAATGATCCGGGTCGAATGCCGAGCAGAATGATCAGTCCGACAAGCGCGACGCCCATGCCCATCCATTGAATCCGCCTAAACACGGAGCCGAAGAACAGCAACCCGACGATCATGGTCCAAATCGGCGTCGTTGCATTCAATACCGAAGCCATGCTGCTGGCCAGCCTGGTCTCACTAAACCCGATTAAGGTCCATGGCAGGGCCATATTGATCATCGCGATCACGATGGTGGGCAGCCAGCGGATTTGCCGCAGGGCAAACGGCTTTCGCATGATGAGCATAACGACTGTGATGAAGAGAAATCCAAAGGTTGATCGCAGAAAGGCGATCCCCCACGGGCCGAAATCGTGCAGCAAATTTTTGACGAAAAAGAACGAACCTCCCCATATGAGACTTAGGAGGATGAGTGAAACATATAAGGATCGTGCCAACTTAATACCTTCTTTCTATATTAGGGACATCCTTATAAGTTAACATCTCATCATGGAGGTTGTACAGAGTGATTCTACACAATGCTCTTTCAGGCAGCTTCTTTCTATTGGTATGATTTATGGATAACTTAAGCCTTGCAGCCTTCATGTAGGCTTCCACGCCTGGCGGTACTGCCTCGGTGAAACCCCGTACTGTTTGCGAAACTGATCGGCAAAATGATTGTAACTGTTAAACCCGACATCCTGCGCGGCTTCGTTCGCCGTACGGCCGGAATGGGTCATCAATAAGGCGGCATGGCGAATCCTCATTTGATTCAGATGCTCTACAATGGTGTACCCCGTTTCTTGCTTGAACAAGTGGGCCAGCCTTGATCCCGATATTCCGACCTCTCGCGATATCGCATCAATTCGAATATCTTCTTTTAACGATCGGGACAGCAAACCAAGGGTCTGCTCGACTCTGGGATCGAGTCTTTTGTTCATCCGCTGCGCAAGCAGGAGCAAAATTTCACGCACCGAATTCTCACACAGTGCCTCCCATAGATCCAAACGATCCAGCGAATCTTGAAGTACATTCCGAAATGTTTGCTCGACTCGCCCACGGACACGTTCATCGGGCAGCGTTTCGACCAAAAACTCCTCATAACGCAGCATCCTGTTTTCCGGAAGTCCAGGATAATGAATCCACAGGAAGTTCCAGCGTTTCCCCTGCACAGTTCCGTATTCATGCGCGATATTGGCGCGCAGTAGGCCAAGCTGTCCAGGCCCGCAGCGTTTCTCTCCGGCAGGCGTCCGGACATAGCCCTCTCCATGCAGCGTATAAACAAGTAGCCAGTCCTTCATGCCATGAGGGCGACGTAAGCGATAAGCATCGTCTTGATCGAAATGGTCGCCGAATATGGTGCCGGTACTTTCTAAGGGTTTCACGTGCCTGCCCGCAGGCTTTCGCATGAACTTCTCCTCCTTTTGTACCTGTAATAACAGAATAGCAGAATCCAGGTATTAATAAGCAGAAAACTGACTTCCTCTCAAGTTAAGCAGGCGATATTCTATTGTCAATAGGAAAAACAATAAACGTACAGGAGGCACTCCCATGCAAAAACAGCCAAGGGTATTGACTCAAGAACAATTGCAATTGTTCGAAACGGAAGGTTATTTAATCGTAAAAGGACTCTTCCGCCAGGAAGAGGTGTCGGAAATCGAAGCAACGTTTGAGGAGATCAGCCATACTACCGTTCCTGGCCACTTTGAGCCGGTGTTGGATGAGGAAGTTGTCGAACCGCTGAAGCGTTATCCCCGTGTGATGCATCCTCACCGCTTTAATCCGACCGCGAAGAAATATATGCTGCACAAGCCTGTTATGGATGTACTGGCCGATTTGTATGGGGAGCCGGCACTCGCGGCTCAAAGCATGTTCTATTACAAACCCCCGGGTTCCCGCGGTCAAGCGCTGCACCAGGACAATTTTTACCTGCAGGTCGAGCCGGGTAACTGTATCGCGGCGTGGACCGCAATCGATGCGTCTAATGAAGAGAACGGCGGGTTGCTCGTCGTTCCGAAAACAAGTGATTATGCTCTGGTGTGCCCGGAGGAAGCCGATTCGAACGAGTCGTTCACCACCCATTTCGTGAAGCCGCCCAAAGACAGCAAGGCACTCCCGGCGATCATGGACAAAGGCGATGTGCTGTTCTTTAACGGCAATCTGATCCACGGCTCCTACCGTAACAAATCCAACCGTTTTCGCCGAGCCTTCATCTGCCACTACGCCAACGCCTCGGCTGCCAAGATCGGTGCTTTCTATCGGCCATTATTCCGGGAGGACGGGACGGAAGTCAATCTCGACATCAATCCGAATGGCGGTCCGTGCGGCGTCGAATTTGATACGGCTTATCCCCATTAAATTTCATGTGACCAGCGTATATCTTAATAGCGCTGGTCGCGCTGTTTGTAATCTTAATCTTCCCATACATTTTGCAGCGGAAGGCCCAGCTCACCTCGGGCCGCATCCACAACCATCTGAATAAAAGCGGTTTTCTCCTTCGTGTAGGCTTCCATGGAACTTGCGTTTAGGGCAGCCGCCCTTTTTACTGCGCCGTACTGCGTGACAAGCTCCGGATGTCTACGCAAATAATCTCGCAGCAAAATTTCATTTCTCGTAGGGAACGACGCATCATACATCATAAGGTGAACATTATGGGTCCACTTTCCTTCCGTACGCTTGGCAAATAAATATCTCCCCTGCATTCCGGTTGGAATATGCGTATAGCTAGCCGGATCAAACCTTGATTCGTAATAGGCGACCGGCCGGAGCGGCGTCAAGCCGACAAAAATGTCGATCACCGGCTTGGATGCCTGCCCGGGAATCGCGGTACTCCCCACATGCTCGATGGCTACCGCTTCGGCACCAAGTCCCGAAAGCAGCGCTTCTTTTTCGGATTCAAAAGCTTCCGTCCAGCTCTGGTCATATTCTACAATGTTGATGGTATCCTCCATCACGCTCACCTCGCTCTGCTTTTATTAACCTAAGAGTGGTTTATGGAAATATGTAAGAATTTAATTATATATAATAAAGCGCATTGGTTGAAGGCTGATTGGATAATATATCTATCTTTCATTAAATTCGGCGTAAGGTTCAATATAGAAAAGCCCTACCAAGATCTTGGTAGGGCTGATTCATTAGGACAAGTGCATATCAACTAAAATTTTGCATTGTTTTCGATCATTGGCCAATGTTTCAAAGCCTTTCTCGACAATATCGCCAAGCGGTATGAGGCTTGTGATGACCTTGTTCCCATCAATGATGCCTCCGGCGAGTAATCGAATCACCTCGGGGAACAGGTTTGCGTAAGCGTAAGAACCGGTGATTTTGGCTTCGGTCTTTACAAAGCTGTTCGGACTAAAGGTGACCGGCTGCTCCCACAAGCTCACAACCTTGAATTCCCCGCCTTTTCTCACCGCACTTACGCCGCTCAAGAATGTGGCCTGCACACCCGCCGCATCAAAGGCTACGTCCACTCCTCCGTCCGTCAGCTCCTTGATTCGTGCAACTGCATCGACTTCAACCGGGTTAAGCACGTGGGTTGCACCTAGCTCCAGCGCCTTCTCCCGGCGGTCATCGGATACTTCAACGACGATTATTTCGCTTGCTCCCGCCGCTTTCACCGCTTGCAGGAGCAAAAGACCGATCGGACCAGCTCCAAAGATAGCTGCCGTATCGCCAAGGCGCAGTGTGCTTTGCCGTACCGCATGAACCGCTACGGCCGTAGGCTCGACGAGTGCTCCTAGCTTAACGTCCATTTCAGCTGGAAGCTTGAACGCATTCTCCTCTTTAACTACGGCGTATTCCGCGAACCCGCCAGAAATGGAATAACCGTAACCGCCGCTGTTCGAGCACAGATTCGCCATCCCTCTTCGGCAATTGGAGCAATGGCCGCAAGCGATGAGTGGTTCAACGGCCACCTGATCACCGGGCTCCACGGTGGTTACGCCTTCTCCTACTTCAACGACCGTACCGGAGAATTCATGTCCGAGAACCGGCTGCGTGCGGATTGGAAATGTACCCGCTACATATTCATGCATGTCGCTTCCGCATATGCCTGCATAATCCACTTTGACGAGCACCTTTCCCGCTTCAAGGGGAGGAATGGCTGTTTCTTCAACCCTGATGTCTTTAGTTCCGTATATTTTCGCTGCTCTCATGATGTTATCCCCTTTGCTGTTCACGATGAATGCAAACCGTTCAAGACAAGGCGAATGATATGCTCAGCTGCCTGCGTGGCATTGTCCTCCGCAGGGGGCAAATCGCTGAACACTGGCTCGAGGAACGGGTTCTGTCTGGAAAAGATCACGACCCCCATTACAAAATGGACGGCATGCACAATCGATTCGAACTGAAACACGCCTTGACTCTTCCCTGATTCCAGTATGGCTCTTAGATGTACCCAAGAAGGATAATAGGCATTTGAAAGCATCTTGAGCCGGGGACTTTGCATCATCATTTCCTGTTGCAGGATATGAATCAGCTCTTCGTTATCGTAACGGTATGCAACAAAACCACGGATAAACGCTTCAAGCGCTTTGATCGGCTCATCCAAGTTGAAGGACAGCTTAGCAAAATGTTCATTAAGCGGTTCGAACAATGCATAGAGCAGCTTGTCCTTTCCTCCGAAATGGTAGGATACCAGCGCTAATGCAACGCCTGCATCGTCACAAATTTGCCTGACGCTGGTGCCTTCAAACCCTTTTCCGGCAAATAGCTTCTTCGCTGCCTCTAAAATCTTCTGCTTTACGTCCTTTTCCTGATCCTGTACCTGTTCTTCGTTTACCATTTGACATCCATTACCTGTCTTCATGTATTTGCTATTCCAATTATTCGTTAAGTTGATTCTTTGATTTGAACGTTCGTTTTGAACAATTGTTCAAGCAGCTGCGAATTCATTTTACTCCTCGTTTTTATTCATGTCAAATGTGTCTGCACCCTTGGATCAAGAGCCGCGGCCTTCGCCGCAGCCATGCTCCTCGGCTTCATACTATCTCGCTCTTCTAGTCTTTATCCATTGAGTGATTCGCTTGGCTCTTCCGATCATCTTAGGGAGCAGCATCAATGCGACGATACAAGAAATGATCAAATACACGATCTGGACTCCATTCTCTTCCGACAACATCTGTTCTACACTCGTACCGATGAGCAGGACAGGCTGCTTCGCATCGTCCCCCGGTAAGTTGAAGGCTTCCAGCTGACCTTTGCTAGCCCTGCCAATTACCGTCACCCAATCTCCAGGGGAGACGGCATAATACCCGTAAGCCGTACCCTTGGGACTTTCCATCAGCAGCGGTCGGGATGAATTTCCTTCGTAAATCAGGGTGACATGTTTAGGATCAACCGTCGCAACATTCAGCGGAAGCCAGTCCGTGTAAAACCTGATCCGTTCCGCCTGAACCGTTACTCCGTTTAACTCTGAACTTCCCCAAGATTGGTGGCTTCCGTTATCATCCAGCTTGTAATCGCAACCACCCTTGCCGCATTCCCAGCGGAATGGCTCTTTCTGGAGCAGAGCGTAACGACCCTGAAGCTTGCCTTCATCCGTATATGCCGCTTTTCCTCCTGCCTGACCTTCGAGACGTACATAGCCAGTCGTTTCGGATGTCAACTGCTGGACCGGCTGAGCTTTGTTTATAATGGTCGTGAGCCGGGCGGAATCCCAATACATTAGAAGCGATCCGAGCAGGATGATCCATCCGATCGCTTCCATAATCCGAAACCAGAACCGATCGAAGCGGGTGTCTTTGGATCGTTTACGTTGTTTTCTTGCTTTCTGCTTATATGTATGGATACCTGTACGACTGGGTTTATCTTTGCGCTTCATGGCCACGGGTTTATCTCCTCCTGTTAACGATGTCAGAGATGACAATGTATCATATACGACTGTAAGATACGCGGGGTTTCAATCGGCATCAGACAATGGATAGGATGTGAGAGCATCCGCTAGGCTATCTTGTTTGAATCGTGTATGCATTGTGTATTTGTTGTGTATACATTGTGTTTACAATATGTAGTCACTTTGAGTACAATTGATCTACAACGTTAAGGAGGCTTTTGCCAATGGATACTAATCTGCACATCCGTCTAAACAAAGAACTTAAGGAGAGCTTTCAAGAGATAGCGAAGGGCAATAATACGGACCCTTCTTCTCTGGTTCGCGACTGGATTGGCAACTATGTAGCGGAGCATCGAAAGACGGGTGAAGATTCTGCTGCCGAGTTATATTTGGCAGGATACCAATTGCAGCAAGCACTGGGAGGAAGGGATCATATCACCAAGGAATTCGCTAAACAATTGCAGGAGCATTCCTTGACGAATCAGAAGGAGTTCACGCAGTTGATCTTGACTACCTATATGGATCTGGATCTTACGATTCCTTCGTGTTTATCCAAGACTTATAAAGGCTACGCTTATTCTCAAATGTTTTTGATGGGCTTGATCGGTGATAAACCTAAGAATTTGGCATAAATCACAATCGCCGTTATTCCTTAATGAAGTCAGAGTGACTTCATCTATTAGTGCAATAAGAGATAATCTCCCCTTTCCTGCTGGCTCAACTTAAAAAACCGTCTACAAGTAGACGGATCGAACAATAGCTCCAGCATTATCCATTTCAATTGCGATTTCTGTGGATTATCAATAAACCCACTTTGTCCTCCAACCGTTCAGGCGGGTTTCGAGGACTTTTTTGTCTTTTTGGAACCTATTTTACGCAATCCGTGCATGCCGAACAACAACAGCGGGAGAATTAATCCGATCGTAATCGTGTACGGAATCCAAGTCTTGTTGTCCCATACCAACTTGTATGGAACATTGGGATAGATGAAGACGGAAACCGCAGCCAGAATCCAACCGAGTGGAACGACCAGAGGCTGATAGTTTTTAATATGAAATATTTGGCTTATGCCTATCGCTATGGCATAGAAATACAAGGAAATCCGATAAAACAAAGTGATAAACCACATCACGGCCATGACTGCCTCAATACGCTGAAGGAAATTGCCGATATTGATTTTTTTTGCCAGCATATAACTTGGATATAGGTTTCTTCCTGTTATATCCGGACCCAGGACCAAGATGGTTAAGGCAATAATCGTAAACAGCACCATCGCGCCGAATAGACTGCCGATATAAACGGCCTTGTAAGCCTCGGCCGGGCGGTTGACAGCCCCCGGATAGATGATCATCAATACGATATGCGGCAGAAAAGCAATGCTAACGAAAGAGACCGCGGCTGGAAATAGGGGGTTAACCCCCGATTCGAAAATCGGCATAGCATTCTCCCATTCAATCTCTGACAATAATAATAAACTCATGGATAGAAACAGAAGAAGAAACCATGGGAAGAGCATTTCCGCTGAACGAGCCAGCACTTCAAGGCCTAAACGAACCCCCAGCACAACCAAGGCTCCAAATAGGAAGATGATCGCCTGAATCGGGGTTTCCGGCAGCATCTGAATCGTCATGAAAATACCGATTTCATGTAACACCGTAGCGGGACCGCCTAGGAACAACGTAAGCAGGAAGAGAACGTTTATCATTTTGCCGATCCATTTTCCAAAAAGCTTCTCGGACAACTGCATCAGATTCGTATCCGGATATTTTTTGAACATTTGCAGCTGCAGCACCAAAATGATGAATCCGAGGCCGGTCCCGACCAAGCAGGCAATCCAAGCATCTTGCTTAGCAATGGAAGCCATACCCGAAGGAACGATAAGAATAGCGCTTCCGATCGTATACATGGCAGTTAATATGCTGACCTGACGCAGTGAAATTTTGACTACGGGCATCTTTCCCGCTCCTTTTCTTATTGGATCAAACCGATGGCAGTGAGCCAATCACTGAGCGGCTTGAATACGACCGTGATCATAGCCAAGGGAGTTGGAATATCGTTCATGACCGTTTGAGTCACGCTAATTCCCATGCCAATGATCATGAGTACCGCGAACCCCCAGATTTCCCTGTGTTCTTTTTCCCGTAGCATCCTCGGCAGCTCCAGCCAGGTTAAGATCACAGCTGAAGCCGCAATAATCGCGATGTTGAGCATGAAATCATCGCCTCATTCCTTGATATCATTTAGAAATGAATCGTTGGTAGTTCCTGTACGCCGGATTTTATAATCCACCTGGATATGGGTCTCGAGACTCGGAAAATATCGGTCTTCCCACTCGTCCTTCATCCCTTTCCACGCCTTCGGGTGCGCACGGCGAAAAGCTTCCCCGAAGCCGAAGATGTCCACTTTATGCTCCGTTTGTACTTTAGCGATAACTGCCTCTAAGCTTTGGGTTAGTCTTTCTTCCATTTGGACTTCGAGGTCTCTTACGGTATCAGGTTGAGACAGATCCAAGCCGCCGCACTCTACAGAGCCGATATTTCCCTCCATATTAATTCGGATATCCATTTCAGGACGGGATTGGACCATCCTTCCCTTCAGCTTCGTTTCGGACCTAAGCGTCTCCACAATAACCTTTCCATCGTTCCGGCGGCAAGGTATGAAATCGACAGAGCTTTTCACGTGCCCCGTAATAAGTCGATACCCTCTGCTATCCTTCTCGTTTAACCATCCAATCTGCTTGTCCCTTTTGAAAACGGCAAGCCCCGAATATTTCAATTGGCTTGGCGTATTAATATTTTCTACATTCTTCTTCGTTTTTCCGATGTCCCGATTCCCTGCTATTATCAATCCTGTAAGCACAGGGTGTTTGCCGCTGCTGGTCAAATCACTTATCAATTCATCCAGCGTTACGGCCATGCTGGGTGACCATACCTTCTCGGAGATTTGCAGCGATTCGTAAAGTTTATTTGCAGGGATGGTTTCCATGGGCGTCATGATTTTTAACGTTTCCTCCGCCGTTGCTCCTTTGGTCACCACCAGGTAGAAATCGGGTCTAAATTCATGATCCCTGGATAGCAAGTCCAGAACTTTGGCAATCCCTTCTTTTGCCATCGCCTCATCCATCAGAAACATCCGTAAATGGGAAAAATAAATTTTTCGCGGACTGTTCTGCGTCATCCTCCGCGCGGCTTCAAAAATAGTGTCCCCTTCTGCCGTAAACAATGTAGCCGGCGCTTGGGGACCTCCACTTCTTTTGGCGGTGAGCTGCCCGGGGTTGGCAACCTGGACAGTTAAACGGTAGCGGCCATCCACCCAGTCCACTCCAGCGGCCACAGCTATGGCCAAATCGTTCAATTCCCTGCGGTTCCAGCAACCGCTCAGAAAAAGCATGATGACGATATGTAGGAGAATCAACGCCAAGATCCGTTTCATCCATTTCACTCACTTTCCCGCTGGTCTGCAATAATCTATTCCCGCGATTTTTGGGGTGGCGTGCTTTTTCTGCGCTTTTGGTTGTTCTGATTCATCAGTCGGGGGCGACTTAACAGCATCCAATGCGGCAGTCGCAATATCGTATCTTTTTGCCCTTCCGGAATTAACGGCGCGAAAGGCGACATGTACGGGACTCCGAACGAGCGTAGGCTGCACAAATGGAGAATTAGAGCGATGATCCCCACTAAGATGCCGAACAGGCCAAAGGATCCGGCTAGGGCCATTAACGGAAACCGAAGCATCCGAAAAGCAATGGACATATTAAAGGATGGAACGACGAAGCTGGAAATTGCCGTGATCGCAACCACGATGACCATGGCGGGCGAGATGATCCCCGCTTCAACGGCGGCTTGCCCAATCACCAATGTGCCTACGATGGAAATCGCCGATCCGATATTTTTGGGCAGCCGCACGCCTGCCTCCCGCAGAATCTCGAAAGTAACCTCCATAAGGACCGCCTCGACAAAGGCAGGAAACGGGATCTGCTCACGCTGCCCAGCCAGCCCGAACAGAAGCCTTGTCGGCAGCATTTCGTGATGAAAAGTGGTTATGGCAACATAGAGGGAAGGTCCAAGCAAAGAAATAAATATGCTCAGGTAGCGCAGCAAGCGCAGGAAGGAACTGATATCCGCGCGCTGGTAGTAATCCTCCGCAGCATGCAAGAAAGAGACAAAAAGAGCCGGAACGATCAGAACGAACGGAGTCCCGTCCACGATAATCGCGATTTTCCCTTCCAGCAGCTCGGACGCAACCACATCCGGACGTTCGGTATTATAAACGGTGGGAAAAGGAGTTAACGTCTTATCCTGAATCAACTCCTCGATATAGCCGCTCTCCAAAATGCTGTCCACATCGATTCGTCCAAGCCGGGTCCGGACTTCCCCGACAATTTTATCGTTTGCAATGCCGTTAATGTACATCATTGCGACATCCGTCTGCGTCACTCGACCGATTTGTTTCGTTTCCATCCACAGTTGAGGATCCTTGATTTTCCGGCGAATCAAGGCCGTATTCGTTCGCAGCGACTCCGAAAAGGACTCGCGCGGGCCACGGACGACATTCTCCGCCGATGTTTCCATGACCCCACGGTCCTTCCACCCGCGTGTACCTGCCGCGATGCCTCGATTCAATCCATCTACCAGAAAAATGGTGTCTCCCGACAATAAGGAATGGAACAACTTTTTATAATCGGTAATAGACTGAATCTCTTGATTGACAAGGGAAATTTGTTCTAATATCTTTTGCCCGTCGAATGGTTTCGAATGTTCCGAATCATCCCTAACCCGGGATTTCGCAATATCTGCTACGGCCATCATGATGGATTCCGAAATGATCTTTTGATCCGCCAAGCCGTCCGTATAAACGATAGCGATATAGTGTATCTCCTCTTCATCCAGCGGAATTTCCCTGATCACGATATCGCTGCTGTTGCCGAGGGCTGCTCTGATATGGTTTAGATTGCTTTGTATATCCGGGCTTAAGGCATCGGGATCTGTAATCGATGTGTTAGCCGGTAGGGTATCTTTGATGCGGTTTTTGACGGAATAGCCGGTTCTTCTTCGATACCGCATGGGAACATCCTCCCTCTCTCAGATGCTATTCCCCCATTATTACCGAAGAAAACCAGCTGTAAACTTTCATTGGATTGCTTTCATAACAAATACAAATATCCCCCCATAGACACAATGTAGAGTTCACTGAGATCATGATCTCTTTTCTGCCATGAGGGGACAATCGTGTATCCTTAACATTTAATTATTTCATTTCTTGAGCAGGTCTATAGCCTGACTATCCTTAATCGGAATCCAGTATTGTTTGACTCCTATCGTAAGCGGTTGCGGATACTCAAGCGCATCCTCCCCAAAATTATAGGCCGTAGTGTCTTCTATGGTATCATCTTTAACCGACGTCAGGAGTCCACTGTGACTGCTGCTTTCTGGCGATAACCTGCTATGTTTCACCCCCGAGGCATCTGTGAAGCTGTCCTCCAGCCACATCCCGAAGCTTTCAGCTGCATGAGCTTCTTCGAGAATGCGCTGAAAATATACTTCTCCTGCGCCAGCTTCCTGATCGGACGGGAGTATTCGCAGAAGCTCGTCCGGTGCATCGATGATTTGTTTCTTCTTCAGATCAACAACGATGTTCATCTCGTCTTTATTCACGGCCGCGATGCCAAACGCCTTGAATGTGGTCGTATCCAACTGATCCAGCTGGCTGTTCTTGTATACCAGCGTAACTTTGGCGTCATCCTTTAAGATCGCTTGAGGATAATATAACTTCTTGGTATGCTCCCCGCTTTTTCCGATCAGAACCGGATTCAGCAATTTGAAAATCTGTTTCTCATTGGCGTGGTCATATTCCAAGTCCACATAGGTGTTCAGAGGCGTAAACAGCAACTGGCGAACGTTAATCCGTTGTCCATCTACCTTCAATGTACGATCCGGGTAATAAGCTCGTTCATTGTCTTCAAACATATTGGGTTCGAGTTTCAGAGAGAAATCCATGCTGGTTAAGTACTTCTTACTGTTAGAGTTCAAGGCTCGATCCGACGTATCAGATAAGGTAATATGAATGCTTGCTTTATTCGTATAAGGATCCGTTGGCAAAAGATTCGTGGAATACGCATAATATGAGTTCTGCCCTGGGGGAATCTGTCCGCTCCCGCTCATATTGGCTATCATGGCTCCAACTGACGGCGTTTCGTAACCTCCGTAATCTAGCGTGAAATCCCGTACGATGATATCTTTGTCACTATGATTAAGCACATTAAAGAGAACAAAGGACTTCCGGCCGTCGGATACAGATCCCAGAATCTCCACGCGATATCCCTTTTTCTCCATGGCCTGGTTGATTGGCTGTATGAGACCTCGTTCAAGCGCGCTCCTCAGCGAGCCATCCTTAATCCTTTCAGTCGGGAACGATTCCAGATTATAGACGCTGCCGATACTGGAGGTCTGGACAAGATGGTCTTGCTTCCCCGTAAATGGAGATCCGTCCATCGTGAACATGAGGAGAGCTGCGGCAGTCATTGCTGCCATGGCTCCCAATCCGTAAGAATACATACGCTTCACTTCGCGTTTCCTCCCCCGTTCCATTCCCCCCCGCACCGCAGTTGAAAGCTTAGACTCCGGGAGGGAATTGGCTTTCTCATTCAACACGGTTGAATCTTTCATAAGTACGCGCTGTTCTTTGTCCAGCATGGTATTTTCGCCTCCCTATCCTTAGACGTAGTTCCGAAGCTGCTTCAGCCCTTCACGCAGCCAGGTTTTAATCGTGCCTTCCGGTTTTCTGAGCACTTTTGCAATTTCTGCCGTAGTCATATCCTGGTAATACTTCAGCATCACGACGTGCCGATATTTTGTCTTCATCCGATCCATTGCCTGCTCAAGATCGATCCGATCATTGCTTTGCATTTCCTGCGCAGCCTCTTCCCTCAATGCCTCCACCGGAAATATGCGTTTTTTGCGCCGGAGCTCGTCCATGCAGCAGTTGATCGTGATCCGGATCAGCCAAGGGGCAAACGCCTGCTCATCCTTCAACTTTTTGCGCTTCATCCAAGCTTTGCAGGACGCTTCCTGCACGATTTCCAGCGCATCGGCTTCGTTTCTCATATAACTGAATGCTATGGAGTATAATTTCCGTTGTTCGCTTGATAAATGGTTGAAAAAAGCTTCTTCTTCCATCTCCTTCGAATCCGACAACTTGACTTCGTTCATCGTATTCTCCACCCCACCGTCCCCCTTTCTTCTGTCTTTGGGTAATGGGAAATTAGCCGCCATATCGTCCACTCATAAAGTAAGACGCGGCTCACCTGAAAATCGATTGATTTTCAGGAAAATTGTTTCGCGGACAAACAAAAAAAACGACATCCAGAAAATCGATTGACCCGGACGTCATTCTTTTAATCGTCATTCAAACTCAGATGCAGGGAATTGCAGGCCCCTCGACGCTTTAAGCAAACGCCGTAAGCATGTTCTTTAAGAACGCCCTATGTCATCATTCGTTTGGAGTTTCTTATGCAAATTGGTCTAACTTCTCATATGAATGTAGCGATTCGCATAGCTAAGAAGAGAAATTTTTGTTCTCCATAACGATTACGGATTCTGTTCCAGACCTCGCGGCTGCAGTTTGTTTGGTATGTAGAACCAGTTCACGGATGTTGCTGCAGCACTGCTTCGCGCCTGCGATTAATAATGGATCGCCTACAAAACTCAATTTTAATCTTTTAGTTAAAAATCCTCCAATCGTCATGACCAATGGAACGGTAGGCGAAGTATTGGAATATACAATCGGTTCTGCGTTCTGATATTTGTCTTGAAGGATCAGGCTCAAATTTTTTAGAGCTGGTATGACTACCTTGGATGAGCCTCTTCCAAGTGTGTATACCGGATTCCCGTTCTCATCCAGCCCGTGAAAAACGAGTTTGCCCATGTCGGAAGTATTGAGTTTATTAAAACAGTCAACCGCCAGAATCTCTTCTGTAGTAAGCTGCCGATGCGTGGGTAATTTATTTAGATGATACGCGGCTGCCAGCGAGGTTGTGTGGGTTCCACCGTAATCATTATAAATAAATATCATTTTGTAACCCTGCCTTCATGATGTAATGAGCTCATTATGCCCCATTAATCTATACTATATCCTATTTCTCCCCAATCACCTATCCAGTTTTGCTAGATTCAGTATGATCGAAATAAAAAAAAGCCCTGAACCTCAGGGCTTTTTGCATGATTAAATCATCATATAAATCTAAACTTAGTCCAGGTAAACGGCTTTGCCGAGTTTTGCGGATTCGTAGAGAGCTTCCAAAATTCGAGATACGACATAAGCTTGTTCCGGGGTCACGACAGGATCCTTATCCTGATCGATCGCCTCGATCCATCTTCTCATCTCAACATCCGGAGCCTGCTCCTTCTTCCCGTCATAGAACGCCACTCCGCCGGAATTCAATTCGATCTCGTTGGTGTACAGACGACTGAATTTCTCGCCGTTGAAGCGAAGACCGTTCTTCATGTCGGCTCCGCCTTCCGAACCGCTCAGCGTACATTTGGCTTCATCGATATCCAGCGTATTGAGCGCCCAGCTGGATTCCAGCATAATGGTCGCGCCATTCTCCATTACAATCATACCAAACGCGGAGTCCTCGACCGTGAATTTTTCCGGTTCCCATGGTCCCCAAGCATTTGCCGCGTTCTCCTTGCGAGACAATTCATGGTAAGTGGTACCGAGGACGATCTTCGGTTTGTAATTATCCATCATCCAGAGGGTCAAATCGAGAGCATGCGTACCGATATCGATAAGCGGCCCGCCGCCTTGTTTTTCCTCATCCAAAAACACGCCCCAAGTTGGAACCGCTCTTCTCCGTACGGCATGAGCCTTGGCAAAATAAATATTTCCGAGTTCACCGGCTTCGCATACTTGTTTCAGGTAAAGACTGTCTTCACGGAATCGGTTATTGTATCCGATCGTCAATTTCTTGCCTGTGCGCTTCGCGGTCTCCATCATTCGCTTGGCATCCGCAGCCGTTTTTGCCATCGGCTTCTCGCACATGACATGCTTACCTGCTTCAAGGGAAGCAATGGAAATTTCGGCATGCGAGTCATTAGGCGTCAGAACATGAATGATATCGATGCTTTGATCCTGCAGCAGCTCTTTATAGTCGCTATACACTTTAGCTTCCTCAATCCCGTACTTGCTAGCAGCAGCTTCTGCCCGATCAAGGACGATATCACAGAATGCCACGAGCTCCACGTTGTTCAATCTGCTTAAGCTCGGCAAATGCTTCCCATTTGCGATACCGCCACAGCCGATAATTCCAATACGATACACTTTAGACATGGATCATCACCTTCACTTTTCATTAATTTTTAATCACTTCAAATATAAAGTCCTGCCTATCCATAACGCCTTAAAGAGCAGGCGGGCTTTTATGTATGTAATTCTGCCACAACATCTCTTCGGTCTCCGGATATGAACTTAGCTGCCATGACATCCACATATAAGGTATCACATCTCACTCATTTTTTTAGTCCAACTATGCGACAAATCATATATAAAATTACGACATCCTTATGAGAAGAACATCATTAGGCAAATGGGGCTCTTACTACATATGATCCTCAGTTTACATAATATAAATTATGAAAAAATGAATTCTACCATGTAGCATGAGGATGCCTGCGTATGGATTCAATCCTATGGGAATCCACCTGCAGACCTAAACTGCGAAATGCCATAAGCACGGCGCCGGCGGCGGCCGATAATTGAGGGATATCACGACCTCATGCTTCACATCCAAGACCTCCCGCGTTCTTAATTGCTAACGGCTTACAAAGACGGAGCTGAACCCCCGTCAATATTGATGGAAGTGCCTGTAACATAGGAAGCAGCATCGGATGCCATAAATACGATAACTTTTGCCGCTTCTTCCGTGTTTCCAATACGTCCGAGCGGAATGTTATGGCGTGGGTCCCGGGCATACTGTTCCCAAGTGAGTTCAGGTGATTCACGTTTCCAACGTGCTTCAAGCTGTGCACTGCGTATCGTTCCGATGCATACGGTGTTTACCCGGATCTGGTCTTTCGCCAAATCGTGACTCATGGCCTTGGTCATGGCTTGCCCTGCCGCGCGGCTGACGCTGCTTGGCATGGATGAGGCCGGCGGCGTTTTGGCCCAGGATGTCGTGACATTAATAATCGCACCCCCGCCGGACTCTCTCATATGAGGGACAGCTGCACGCGCGAATCGTATCGCGCCAAACAGCTTGAGATCCAGATCCGATGCCCATTGTTCGTCGTCAATCAGTTCAAATGGCCTGGCAGCGGCGGCTCCGGCGTTGTTCACCAGAATATCAAGCTGTCCATAATGCTGCATGGTATCGTTCACCGCTCGTATGCAATCCTCAGGTTTCGTAACATCCGCTGCGATGGTTAGCGTTTCGATATCCGCTGTTTGTCGGATATGGTCTGCCGCAGCTTTTAACTGAGCCTCATCCCGTGCACAAATAGCAACCTTGGCACCTTCCAACGCAAAAGCAACCGCGGTTTCAAGGCCTATCCCTCTGCTTCCTCCGGTGATTAACACGACTTTTCCTGTCAGTCCCAAGTCCATGTTCTATCGACTCCTTTACCTTGATTATCGGACAATCCCTACTAGATAGCTTCAACATCAAGAAGGAAATTTCCTCTTTCTTTCCATCTATTCTCCGGCACATCGCCCCGTTAACCAAATCCCCGGTAAGCCTGTCAAGACAACATAAAAAAGCCGCGATGAATTCGCGGCTGCATAATCACTTCTATTGCTCTCCAAAATCATGATTGGTTTCTCTTCTTGCAAAATCAACGAATTGAAATTTATCCAATCGATGCCTCGATTCCGTATACTGGAAAAGCGTGGTATCTTCCAGGTGAACGTAGCCCCGGACTACGACGACATGAGTATCGTTTCCAAGATCCATATAGGACTGGTCCATCGTAGTAGCTCGTTCAACGGAGATCATTTTTTTCGAATAGCTGATTTTCAGATGGAGCTCCTGCTCCAGGTATTGATAGATAGAATCGCCGGTAATATCTCTCGTTAGACCCGTTACGATGTCGGCAAGCAAATAATCGATATCGAGAATGATGCGCTCATCTTCGATTTCCCTTGCACGGATGACCCTCCATACAAGCCGATCCGGACGAATTTGAAGCTCCCTTGCAATTCCCTCCCCGGCCGGAACACATTCCGTCTCATATACAATCGTTCGGCTCTTTCGGCCTAACCGTTCCGCTAGCTCTTTATAACTGACGAGCCCCGTTACCGGGAAGTTCATTCTGCCTGTATCCAGCACAAAAGAACCTTTACCTTTTACCTTGTGAATATAACCGTTTTGAGCCAGCAAATTGAGTCCCTTGCGTACCGTTTCCCTAGTGATTTGATAGGTAGCCGCAAGCTCGTTTTCCGAGGGCAGCTTGCTGCCGGGCTGCAGAGCGCCGGTTTCGATTTTGTCGGCATAATCTTTGTATAGCGTCCAATAAATGTTGTTCGTCATCCTTTATCACCATCAGTTATTGTACCATTTTCCAGCGGCTATTACATGCTGCATCGGAACTGTCAGCTTCCATTACCGAGAGTCACCTGAAGCACTCGCGTTTCGCCTGGAAACGCTTCGCCTTCAAACTCCGTAACCTCCTGAATATGTTCCTGCCCATCTGGAATAATGACCGGCGTAATGACGGGTAAACCGGCTTCCTGAATCCGATCCATATCGAATTCAAGCAGCAGCTGCCCTTTGCTTATCTCCGCACCTGTTTCCACGTGAGCCGTGAATCCCTCTCCCTTCAAGGAGACCGTGTTGATACCGACGTGAATCAGGATCTGAACTCCGTTCGTATCCGTCAAAATAATGGCATGTTTGCTCTTCTTAATCAGATGCGCGACTTGTCCGTCAAAAGGAGCATACACTTTTCCTTCGGACGGGAGGATGGCAATGCCCTGTCCCATCTGTTTATCCGCGAAGGCAGGATCCGGCACCTCAGACAGGGGAACCACTTTCCCTTTGATCGGTGCCATGATATCGACCACGACTTCTTGAGCCGCTTCCATAGTTGGACTATTCGCCGATTCTGACGAGTCGAATGACTCGGACTGAAAACTGCCGTTCAATGCTGCTGGAACAGCTTGTTCTGCTGCATCCGAGCCAGCAGGATTCCCTTCCGTTGTACGTCGAGACTGCTTGGACAACTGGTAACGCCCGAACAGCAATGTCCCTGTGAATGGAATGACCAATACAATTGCCATGCCGAGGAAGAAGACACCCCACTGGTTAGGGAATATCGATAGGAATCCCGGAATCCCGCCCACGCCGATCGATGAAGCCAGAACGTTGTTCACAGCCAGCAGCACACCGGCAATTCCGGATCCGATCATGCCGAAAATAAACGGATATTTATGACGAACGTTGACCCCGAAGATGGCCGGCTCTGTGACCCCCAAGAAGGCGGAGATGGACGAGGTAACGGCAAGTCCTTTCGCCTTCTGTTCCTTCATGATAAACATCATGGCCAGCGCTGCGGCACCTTGCGCAATATTAGACAATGCCAGCATCGGCCACAAGAACGTTCCGCCTTCACTGCCGATGAGCTGAATGTCCACTGCAAGGAAGGTATGATGCATCCCCGTAATGACAAGGAGCGCGTACAGTCCGCCGTAGATCAGGCCGCCCAGAGCGGCAAAGGAATCAAAAATGCTGACAAGACCTGAAGTGAGAACGTTGCCGATGGCAAACGTGATCGGACCCACCAGAACAAACGCGAGGAACCCGGTCACCAACAGGGCCACGGGGGCCACAACAAGCAGCTTAATGGAGTCATGGACGCGTTTGTTCAATAACTTCTCGATGTTGGCCAAAATATAAGCCGAGACTAGAACCGGCAGCACTTGGCCTTGATAACCGATTTTCTCCACTTCAAAACCGAACAGGTTCCAGACGGGAACCGTACCCTCCAGCTTGGCATCGGCATACTGGTAAGCGCTGAGCAGATCCGGATTTACCAGGATCAGGCCCAGTACAATCCCGAGCAGCGGGTTGCCTCCGAACTGTCTTACCGCTGACCATCCGATCAGAACAGGAAGGAAAGTAAAGGCGGTGCTTGCAATCAGATTAATAATCGAGGCTACGTCCGCCCACTCGGGATGGACCTGAATCAACGATTGTCCTTCATAGAAGATACCCGGTCCCGTAAGCAGATTGTTGATACCAAGCAGCAAACCTGCCATGACGATGGCCGGCAGAATCGGAATGAATATATCCGCAAGCGTTTTGATCGCCCGCTGCAGCGGATTTTGCTTCTTGCTCGCAATGTTCTTCACTTCATCCTTCGAAACTCTGGCTCCGCCGGTGATGTCCATCATTTCATCATAAACCTGGTCGACAAGACCCGGTCCGATCACGACCTGAAACTGTCCTTGGGACGAGAACTGCCCCTTCACCAGATCGTTCGCTTCAAGAGCTTGGGAGTCCACCTTGCTGTCGTCCACAAGGGCAAATCTTAATCGGGTTACGCAATGCGTAGCGGCTTCGATATTGTCTTTTCCGCCGACTGCCTCGACAATGCGCTCCACGTTTTTACGATCAATGGCCATAGCTCTACGCTCCTGACATTATGAATTTAGTTGTTATGAATAAGCCACATATAGGATGCATACGGTCGAAGTGCAACGGTTGGAGTAAGGTCCGGTTCTTCCGTTGTGTTGCCGACTAACAGTTGAACCGATTGACTTTCGGTTAGATTGTCTAACAACGTCTTCGGAAGCTCGAACGAAACGTCGCGGTCGCTAAAATTGGAAATGACAACAAGCGTCTGCTCCTCGTTCGTTCTGGCATACGCATAAATTTCGGAATGACCTTCATCCAGGCGAACATATTCACCGTCCGTAATAACCGGAATGTTCTTTCGCAATTCAATCAGCTCCCGGTAATGATGATAGATCGATTGCGGATTCTCCACTTCGGATTGCGCATTGATCAGCGGATACCGCTCATCGATCTTGATCCAGGGCGTCCCTGTCGTAAATCCGGCTTGGTCGCCGTCATTCCACAGCATAGGCAATCTGGAGTTGTCGCGCGAGCGTACTTTCACGATGTGGGCAGCCTCCTCCGGCGTTTTACCCTGCTCCTGGAGAATGGTGTACATGTTTAAAGATTCAATATCCCGAAACTCGGAGATATCATTCCATTTCGGATCGGGCATGCCGATTTCTTCGCCTTGATACACATATGGCGTGCCTTGTAACCCGTGAAGCGTTGTGGCCAGCATCTTTGCACTTTCCGTGCGGTATTCGCCATCATTGGTGAACCGGGTCAGCGCTCGCGGCTGATCATGGTTGTTCCAGAAGAGGGCATTCCAGCCGCCGCCCTTCTGCATGCCGATTTGCCAATCGGAGAGCACTCTTTTCAGCTCCTCAAAATCATATGGCTTGAGTTCCCATTTTTGCCCGTTGGGATAGTCTACCTTCAAGTGGTGGAAGTTGAACGTCATGGAGAATTCATTCTCCTCCGGGTTCGAGTATCGAATGCAATGCTCCAAGGTTGTGGAGGACATCTCTCCCACCGTGACGAGATTGTAAGGCTTGAACACTTTTTCGTTCAATTCCTTAATGTATTCGTGCACTCGGGGGCCGTCCGTATAAAACCTGCGTCCGTCGCCCGGCGCCACCGAACCGTCGTCATCGGGAAAACTGGGATCCTTCGATATGAGATTGATGACATCCATCCGGAATCCGCGGACTCCCTTTTCCGCCCAATAGGTGAGGATATCCACAACCTCTGCACGGACCTTCTCGTTCTCCCAGTTCAAGTCTGCCTGCGTTTTGTCAAACAAAGTTAAATAATATTGCCCTGTCCCCTCGTCATACTGCCAAGCTGGCCCTCCGAACTTGGATTGCCAGTTATTCGGCGGGCCGCCGTCTTCTGCCGGATCCCGCCAGATGTAATAGTCGCGATACGGGTTATCGCGTGAGGAAACCGCTTCTTTAAACCATCGATGCTCGGTCGATGAATGATTCACGACGATGTCGATCATCAGATGCATGTCTCGCTTTTTTAATTCGGTCACAAGATCATCGAAATCGTCCATCGTCCCGTACGCAGGATCTATGCTGCAATAATCCGCTACGTCGTAACCGTTATCATTTTGCGGAGAAACATACACCGGCTGGAGCCACACAATGTCGATGCCAAGTCCTTTTATATAATCCAGTTTCTCCATAAGCCCGCGTATATCGCCGGTACCTAGGCCGGTCGTGTCGTTGAAGCTCTTCGGATATACTTGATAAACCGTCGAAGTTCTCCACCAATCTTGAGACTGGGTTTCTGGGTTCAACATGAAACTTCGTCCTCCTCGTCATCTTGTATATACAGGTTGCATATAGGGAAATCATATACATGTATATACAGGTTGTCAACCGTTTAACAATTAATACCCACTTCCCGGATGTTTCGACTACAGAAATAACAATTTAGTTGGAATTTTTTTCTGATTTCGTGGAATGAATTGCTAACCCCGAATGTCCCAAATGATAAAATGGTTTCTATCAAATGCAATAAACCCCATATGAAAAGAACGAGCTTTTGAGCTCATCCTTATCATATGGGGTATTCATTTTCCCACTGTTTATTAATTCACGGTCAGAACCGCCGTTGTTTCGCCTGCCCATTTGCCGACCGGTTTAATCGTATAGGTCGTTCCTGGCTTCAGTTTGCCCTCCTGCGTAAGATCGAACACGCCTACTGCACCTTTGCGGCTTGAATATTTATAGGTTGCCATAAGCTTGCCGCCCTCTGTGTCAATCAATTCGATGCTCCGACCGGAGAACAGCTCATCTCCAGGGTCCTCGGATAATGTAATGGAAACGGAGCTGTCACTGATCGCCTCGACTCCGATGATATCCAGCGGTTCGAAACTCTCCGCAACGAAAGTCGGGTTCGCAATCTGTGCCCAATCCGAGGTAACGGTATAGGTAACACCCGGCGTCAGTGCCTGGCCTTCATGCAAACGGAATTTCGGTTCTTGTTTGCCATCCGTGGACTGGGTGAATGGTACGTATTTGGCCACGATAGGTTGTCCGCCTGCAGGCGTAATCGTGACTTCCCTGGCTTGACCCGAGGATATGATCTGATAGACTTTTCCATCGGCGCTGTTGTCCTCATCCAATACGAATGCATTGGCTCCGCGGCCTCCGCTATAAGCGGAAATAACATAACCGTAGTCAACGACGCCGTTCTCTTTAAGTGCCTCCAACTCAAACGTATCCTGAGCCACTTGTCTAACCTCTGTCATGTCCAACTTCGTGCTATTACCCGTAAATGTACCTTCTGTTTTCCCTTTATAGGTAAGCGTATACGATGTACCCGGTTTTTGCACGGAGGTTGGGACGATGTAAGTGGATATGGAGCCCGTCTTCAAACGCGGCATGTTGGTGAGTTCTAGTCCATTGTTCAATTTAAAATCTTCTTTGGCTTTGGCAAACGCCTCATTGTCTGTGGTTAATGGAGCATCAAAAGTGACGATCAGGGTTATCGCATTCAGTGCGCGGACACTGGTGATTTTGGCTTTTTCTGACGGAATCGCCTCATGGGCAATGCTGATCAAGTAGGCAGCTTGACCACGAGTGGTTTGGCCTTCCTCGAAATAGAAACGCTTTGCCCAGTAATCCACGGACTTGGCATCTCGTTTCAGTGCTTTAGACACCATTTGTACCAGCTCGGCGTGGGTAACGGTTCCCCGCGGGTCAAAACGTCCGTCCGGTGCCTGCATAATATCTTGCGCTACCAGCTCAGATGCGTACCGCTCATACCACGCGTTTGGATTCACATCCGTGAAGCTTGGCTCTGTCTCCCCTTTGCCTTCAAGACCAAACGCAAGCACTAGCATTTTCGCCAGCTCTGCCCGCGTGATCGGACTGGTGATCCCCATCGAGCCATCCTGGTAACCCTGCATCACGCGAAGCTGGGACAATACTTGAGTGGCTTGCTCTATATCTTGGACAGCCAGCGGAGCTCCCGCAGCCTCGGCTTGCAGAACATGTAACGGCAGCGAAGCCGTTCCCAGAGCAGCTGCCACCATCATGGCCGCCAGTTTATTAGAATATGTTTTCATTAGTAAACCCTCCCTGAATCGTTGAAATATGAGCCTTGATTGTCATATCTCCATGATAGAGGAGAGTCCTAAACTCCCAAGAAAGCTGGGATTAAGCGTTTCGAAAACTTTTATTAACAATTTCTAAATTATTTAAACCGAAAAGCGGTAGCCAGCCCCCCAGACCGTTTCAATGTACTGCGGATTGGATGGATCCAGCTCCATCTTTTCGCGCAGCTTACGGACATGGACGGTTACGGTTGCAATATCCCCGCTGGAATCCATGCCCCATATCCGTTCAAACAGTTCCGTTTTGTTAAACACCCGGTTCGGATGACTAGCCAGAAATTCCAGCAAGTTAAACTCCCGGGTTGTGAACGCGACCTCCTGATTGCGTACGAACACCCGTCGCGCCGATTTATCGATAACCAAACCGCGAATGTGAATCTCTGAGCTTGGACTTGGGCTTTGCTTGCCCATAAGCCTCACATATCTCATCAAATGGGCTTTGGCTCTTGCAACTAATTCGCTCGGGCTGAACGGCTTGGTAATGTAATCGTCGGCACCGAGATTGAAGGCACGGATTTTATCGATCTCTTCATTCTTGGCAGATACGATCAGAATCGGTACCTCCTTGTTCTTCCTGATGTGGCTGCATAATTCAAAGCCATTCATACCGGGCAGCTGAAGGTCCACAATGATAAGGCTGTAGTCCTCATGAAGGGCAAGCTTCAATCCCTCATTGCCTGTATGGCATAGATCAACCATAAATCCATTTAACTCAAAATAATCCCGCTCCAACTGAGCGATGGTTGTCTCGTCTTCAATGATGAGAATACGTGCCGTCATGGATTAAAGTGCCTCCTTCATATTCGCTCGTTTGAGGGTAAAGTACAGGCTGGTGCCGACGCCCAGCTCGCTCTCCGCCCAGATGGTACCCCCGTGTCCCTCGATGATCTGGCTGGCAATGGCAAGCCCTAGTCCGCTGCCGCCCGTTGCAGAATTGCGGGATGGCTCCGCCCGATAAAATCTTTCGAATATATGAGGAATCGCTTCCGGGTCGATGCCCATGCCATTGTCCCGTATTTCTACCGTTACCCATTCCGGAGAAAGGTGAGTGGAGACGCATATGGTTTTGTGCTGCTTGTCCATGAAGTTTTGGGCATTCCCGATGATATTGAGCACCGTTCGCTTTAATTTTTCCAGATCGGCAACAACCTGGACTGACTGACCGGTACGTTCCTTCCACTCCAGCCGTATTCCCTTCTCCTCCAACACGTAGCGCTGCTCATCGATGCAATCGTCTATAAAACCGATGATATCAACATGCTCATACATGAACGGAACCTGCTTTAAATCTAGCTTGGAATAGAGAAACAACTCATCCACAAGTTTATCCAGATCGATGGTTTTGTTATAAATGATGTTCACGTATTTATCCATTTTCTCCGGGGTATCCGCAACACCGTCGCGTATGCCCTCGATATACCCTTTAATGTTCGTTATGGGTGTGCGCAAGTCATGAGAGATATTAGAGATCAGCTCTTTCCTATTCTCTTCATCCTGAAGCCGCAGTTGAATCGATTCATGCAGACGCTTCCGCATATTCTCAAACGTCTCGTTCAACTGGCCGATTTCGTCCTTGGAATGCAAATCCAGAGAAAACTGGAGATTTCCCTCCTTAATGTGTTCCGCCGAATTTCGGAGCAAATCAAGCGGTTTGACCACGCTGCGCGTGATCCAACGATATAACAAAACGTTCGCAACGACAACGATGCCAACGAGACTCAAGACAAGTATGGGCAGCAGCTTGCGCGTGACTTCGCCGAAAGGACTTCGCTCGCGAATCACGTACACGCTCCCTTTGGCCCCGTCTGAATACCGGAAATCATATTTGGCATATGCATAGAACCGTTCACCGATGTTAAGGGTATTGCGGATCTGATTGTTGTTCAGGTCATATGGAGGCAGATTTGCTTCCAGTAGAGGCTGGTTCATCGTGTTGGACTCAAATACCTGGTCGTTTTCTCTGCGGACGTACAGTCCCGCTCGTACGGTTCTCAGCTTAAAATCGTATTCCGTCAGAAGCTCTTTGTTCTGCAGCTCATCCGGCTCGTTCTTGGCAAGATATTTTAATTCGAGGAAAATAGACTCCTCTTGTTCCGTGAGCGGGTTAATCTGGTAGTGCACTTTATAAAAATCGCGAATACCGTGGATATCGCCGGTAGCCGCAATGGTAAACAAACTGGCAGTCAAGACAAAAACCAGCAGGCTAATGACCAGCATCCCGGTAAAGGACAGCAGCAACTTAATCCGAATGGACATAAAATTCGCCTAAAGCGAACCGGAAACGATGTTTCCCTGAAACATCGTCGCCACGCGTTTGGATCTTCTCGCAACGGCTTCAGCTGAACAAGAAGCTTCAACCAATACGATGCTGGCAACGTCTCCGACCTGCGGCCACACCTGCTCCCCATCATGATTCAGCGGTGTAATGCCACCGGTAATATATTGTAGCGTTTGCGCTAGAGCGCGTTCATCCACCCATCTGGATATTTCGGCCAGTCGGCCGGCGCGCTCCAGCACATCCCCATTTCCGAAGGGAGACCACACATCAAAAATGTTGTCGCATCCGACGGCCATTTCTACACCGCGCTCGTGCAGCAAACCAACCGGCGGAAAGTTCCGGCCAATAGGCACACTCGTAATTATGGCGACCCCCGCATCAGCGAGCAGGTCCCCCATTTCCTGTGCTTGGGATGGTGGAATATCACCTAGTCCGAAGGCATGGCTGATCGCCACCTTGCCCTGCAGACCCGCCTCGATGGTCAGCTGTGCTAACCGCTTCATGGTGAAGGTTCCCAGATGATGGGCATCATGCAAATGCAGATCAATGCCCGCATTGGCTTCCACGGCGAGCCCCACCATTTCCTGCAAGGACGCTTCGATATCGCCATCCACCGTCGCCGGATCAACTCCGCCGACCAGGCTTGCTCCTCTGCGAAGTGCTTGTCTCACTAACTCCGTTGATTTCGAGCGGAGCAAACCATGCTGCGGAAAAGCTACGATCTCATAAGATAACTTTCCTTCAAACGCGCGTAATGCCTGTTGTACCGCTTCTAAATTGTCTAATCCGGCTTCCGGATAAATATCGACATGCGTTCGGACATGCGTCACCCCGGACTCCAGGTAAATATCAAGCAGCCGTTCCGCACGTTCCTGCGTTAAGGTATCCAGCGAAGGAAGCGTCGCTTTCTCGATTGCCAAACGGTCAAAAATACTGGAAACCGGCGTAACGGAACGCCATCGGTCACCAAGCAGCGTTTTATCCAAATGGCAGTGCTTGTCGATAAAGGATGGCAGAAGCAATAAACCCTTCACATCGTGCTGCGGCCACTCGTCTGTTATCGTTGTGTCCGAAGCTGCAATTTTCGCGATTTTCCCATCTTCTATGAATATATGGCGAATCTCCGTCTTTGTTCCCGTAATAACGCCATCTTGAACCTCATCTCCGCTTTCTAACCGGGCATTGGTTAACCAAAATGCTGAACTCATATATCTATCATTCCTCTCTCCACTTACCAGATATACGATCATGCTATCACAGGAAAAATGATATGGATAATATTTAAAAAGTAGGATTTACTTAAGTTTTACATATACATAAAAAAGAAAAGCCACCCGCTTGGATGACTCTTCTGATGAAGCCTTGGGAATGGGCAAGCTGTTAAGCTTTTATGGCCCTTGTCGCAATAAAACTGTTCGCATAACGGTCCAACAATTTCTCGCCTCCGAAGGAATCCTCGTATAACCCGGCAATCATAAATCCGGATTGGATCTGACCTCCAATTTGCTGTTAGAATCATAGACTTTATTCTATATTCATGGATCTTTGGTCCAACCAGGCCTGAAACTGCTCCGGCGTGCTTACGTTTTCTTCCAGGACCGCTGTATAAATATCAAAGCTTCGTACGGTTTTTCCATATTCAGCATGGCTTGCCCAGTTATTTTTGATTTTCAAAATCGCTTCCCGGCGTTCCTGAGTCAGCAGATCAGGCATCGTTATGATATGTTTTAAGTCGGGTTGTCTCTCCGGTTCATCCACGAACCATATGTCCATCTTCCACTCCTTCCCTTGTTGAGACTTATACTTTAGGCCAATGTACAATCCATCGGGATAAGCGGGATCCATATTGTAAACTCCGGTATCATTGATGAACTTCAGCTCCCGCACACCAGCACGCAGCATAAGTTCCGATGCGATTTGTGCTATTAATTGTTGATTCAGCCGAGTACATTTTACCGTCATGTCCAGGTCTCTCCATACCATCAACCCGAGGGCTGAGCTGCCGACACGCACCGGTTCGCCTGCTTGACTTAATAACTCATGAAGTCGAAGTTCATCTGCTACTTCAGAAGCCTCATTCTGGAGAGCTTTTTGTTGCTGCAGAAGTTTGCTTTCCGCCATACGGTGTTCACCTCTAATCCTTAAGTTGTATATCTCATCTCATATGGTATCACCCTATTAACGTGCTGACCAAGGGATTGAATGCTTATAATGATCTTTCACGGATAACGTCTGAGCCGACATCGAGTTATACGGAATAAAATATGCGTTCACCCGACAAATAAGGCGTACAGTAATCGGCGCACAGCTTCGGCATTCGTTCACGCATCCACGCATGCACGGATTCATTCTCCATCTGAAAGACATAGTATCCGATAATGGCCAGCAGCATGAAACCTTCTAACAGAACAAGCTTATCTTCTCCCGTATGATCGTGGCCATAATACCCTTTCAGGAAAATATCCCGAAGCTCCGAAGGAACCATCATGGCACCCATGGCAACATCCGTGTAATGGTACCCTGGTCCGAAAAAACCAAAATCGATAAAACTCAGTTCTCCATCCGAGGTCATGATGATATTCCCCAAGCTTAAATCACCATGGATAAGCCCCCAAGCTTCAACGTTACCACTGTCCGCAAGGCGCGCATTAACCAACGATATCGTTTCTTCAATAATGGAAACATCGGAGGAAGTAAACAAATCTTTCGCTAATCCTTGCTGTATAACCTCGATCACATATTGATTGTAGGCAATCCCCTGACTCGGACGCTTGTCCAGGCCCTCCTGCTTGTATAGGCTATAGAATTTGTGCAGCTCTGCAATGCGGGCCCCCAGCTTCTCGACCAATCCCGGGTCGCTTACGTCATCCTTATGCAAGTCTCTTCCTTCCAGCCAGGTAAGCACGGAGCTGTTCCAACGCTTCCCCTCGTGTTCGATGATCGTGATCAGCTCACCTTCCCGATTACGTACAGGCCTTTGGACAAGCAGATGATTTCGGGTTGACAAGTGCTCCAGCATTTGCAGCTCACCCATCAGACCTTCGTATGTATGCTGCTGACCTGCCATGCCGTCTTTGACCGGTTGATGAATGCGCAGCAGATATGTACTTCCGTCATGGCCTTTTACCTTGTAGGTTCGATTTTCATTATGCCGAATAAACGCAATTTCCGCCTCACGGATATCGTATTCATTCAAAATTTCCTGCAGCTGTTCATTTCGCATGTGACGATTCTCCTTATAGATAAAGATAAACGTTTTAACCTTCCAGGAACGTATGGTCAAAATACGCCTTGAAATCCGGATATAAAAATACCAGCGATTCTTTAAGCTTGGCCTGGTCCGTTCGTTCCTCATCCAGATCAAACAAGATTTCATGTTCGATCTCATAGATCGCTCCGTAATCCTCGCCTGCGTCCTCTCTTAGATCGATACACCATATCTTTCCGTATTCTTCGTCCCATGTAAAAGGAAGGTATCCCAGCCGGCACAACAAGGGATTGTACATGTTCCTGACATTATCCAGCGGCTCGTCCACTGCTTGTTCAGGTATGACGTCAAAGTAATGATGATACGTGGAGATGAATGCTTTATACCACTCCGGAAAAGTCAATCCATACTCTTCTTCCATTGCCCCAATATGATCCTCACCCACAACGGAAGGGACCAATTTCCATATGGACCACTCCTCATCGGTATCAACGACTTTCATCTCTGCAGGAACGTCGGGACGCATCCACCTGCAGAATCCCTCCTCCGTAACTTGACTATATTTGGCGTAATAGGTCTCAAACCCTTGTTTAATATAATCGCGTATTTCCATCTAAAAAGTCTCCTTATGTAGAAATTTGTTACGATTTCATATTACTATAATCTATTTATGGGTTATTATTAGATTCGATCTATTCTATTTTGTTTACAATTCAGAAACAAGTCAGAGATTCTACCGATATAACTCTCTTATATACTCAGAGACAGCTAACGAGGAGGGACTTCACATGCACAAAAAAATCGTAAAATCCATCATACCCACAGTCATCATCGGTTCCGTTGTCACAAGCCTAGCCTTATCCAGTTTTCTAAGCAGCACCGGCATCGGCAAGGCGGAAGCAGCCGCTGCAGCTTCTTCCAGCTTATCATTTACTGCGTTTTTGGAAAACAACGCTCCTAACCGGACTATAAAAACGGTTCATGGTTTAAATATGGTCACCAATCTATCAAGCACCGTCGTACTCGTCAACAAGCAAAGAAATCTACCATCGAGTTATGTTCCGCAAGACTTGGTTGTACCCCAGATTCCATTCAGCTTCTCGGGTCCCAGTCCTAAGAAACAGATGAAACGAGTAGCGGCAACTGCGCTCGAAAAATTGTTTGCGGCAGCCAAGAAAGACGGGATCGATCTCAAAGCCGTGTCAGGCTACCGATCCTATGCCACCCAGAAGGCCATATTCGAACGCAACGCCCGAAATAAGGGCGAAGCCGTCGCTAATAAAACAAGCGCTCGTCCTGGACAAAGCGAGCATCAGACCGGGCTGAGCATGGATATATCCAGTGCTTCCGTAGGGTATGCATTGGAGCAAAGCTTCGGAAATACCAAAGAAGGCAAATGGCTGAAAGCTAATGCACCGAAGTACGGATTTATCATTCGTTACGGAAAAGGCAAGGAGAAATTAACCGGCTATTCTTATGAGCCCTGGCATGTCCGTTACGTGGGCGTCTATATTGCAGGAGAAATCACGAGGCAAAACCTGACGCTTGAGCAGTATCTGGGTCAATCCCATTAATCGAAAAATCAAGAAACGGGCCGTAACGGGTCCGTTTTTTTTGTCTCTTGTGCACTTCCTGACTTGAAATTCTGAGGTACAACCGCATATTTTCCGTTGGTTCCGACGGACAATGTACTCCGTGTGGACGAAGCACGTACATTAACAGCAGTAGACAGGTTCGTTAGCTTATGATTTTTGCAAATGGGGTGAACAACGTGCCTATTAAATCGGGAAAGCAGTATATCGAACGAATTGACCGGCAAAATATCAATATTTGGTATAAAGGTGAGCCTATCAAGGGACCTTTATCCGAACATCCTGCATTTCAAGGTCTTATTCAAACCCAGGCCGATCTATACGATATGCAATGTGACGCAAGATATATCGAACAATTGACTTACCCCTCACCCGATACGGGGGAACGGGTAGGCTTGTCTTTTCTGCCGCCAAAGAATGCTGAGGATTTGCAGAAACGCCGAATCATGATGGAGTTATGGGCGAGGCGGCATCACGGCTTTTTAGGCCGCTCTCCCGATTATATGAACACTGCAATCATGTCCCTATATTCCGCTGCCGATATACTGGAGGAACATCATCCGAAATATGCGGAAAATCTCAGGAACTATTATAAGTACTGTCGTGATCACGATATTACATTATCTCACGCCTTCATCCAGCCCTATGCATGTAAAATGTCCGGTCAGCAGGATGCTGCTGAAGACGCTATCGCGGCTAAAGTCGTCGAGATGAATCATGAAGGAATGATTATAAGCGGAGCCTTCTTGATGGCTACACAAGGGGCTACTTGCGAAGAAATGCTGGTATTCCCGACCCCTTCGCCAACGATGTCCCAGGATGTAAATCCTTCTGCGTTTGCATTTGCGGTTCCCAACGATTTACCGGGGATGACTTTTGTATGCCGTGAAAGCTACGGTGCCACTTCTTCCTATGATTATCCCCTGAGCGCCAGATACGAAGAGATGGATACGCTCGTTATCTTCGACCGCGTGCTGGTCCCTCATGATCGAATATTTTACTACGGGGACGAGACTTACGCCGGACGTTTATTCGGTGAGAGTCACTTTCATACGCATATCGCCCATCAAATGGCCGTCCGTTTTATCGTAAAAACCGAATTCATGCTCGGCTTGCTGGAATCCTTGGCGGATGAACAGAACATTGGACTCGAGCCCCATATGGTCTCGAATGTTTCGAAAGTGATTACATTTCTGGAAACCTTCAAGGCATTAAGACTGGCCTCCGAACAGGGCGCCAGCCATGATAAATTTGGATATCTCGTACCAGCTGCCAGTCCTCTTATCGCATCCAGCATCCTCTTCCCCAAATTCTATCCCGAGATGGTAGAGATGATTCAACTGCTAGGCTCCAGCGGCCTGATTATGATCCCTTCCGAATTGGATTTTCGATCGGAGTCAGGCCCCTACCTTAATCAATATTTAAAAGGGGCAACGACGGATGCTCGGGATCGCATCGCATTGTTCAGGCTTGCATGGGAGCTTGGCGCAAGCTCGTTCGGTGGTCGCCAAACCCAGTTTGAACGATTCTTCTTCGGAAATGCGCAGACGGCTGCCTATCGGATGTATAACCATTTTGAACAGCATGAGCAGCTTCGGAGCAGGATAAGCGATTTTCTTTCCCGAGAGAAACCTTCTTCATAGCTTGACCGGGGGATGATCCAACAATAAAAAAGATGCGAGTTATAAACTCACATCTTTCGGTTTGTTTCATGATCAGATGACTCACGAATGAGAGTGCAGGCTCAATCTGAACCGATAGTTCATATCATCCTCGAACCACATCATGAAGTTCGTACCCCATACGTTGTTGTGCAGATTGAAATGAAATCCTCCGGTCAATGAAGCATACGTATTGTCAAATTGCAGCAGCCGCGGTTCCCCCGGACAAACAAGCGGCGCGTCCAAGGTTTCAATGGCCGCCGTTCCGTCCGCCCCCTCATAATATAAGCCCGCGTTGATTCCATGCATGTTCCGGTTTCCGTCCTTTACGACGAATAACGGAGATATGCGTTGTCCGAGCTTATCCATCTTCCAGGCGTTAGGATTATCCACAAGAGGCGCAAACGAAAACCAGCTTGCTTCCGGAAGACGGCAGGCTGGTTTGCCCCTCCAGCTTAGACTTACCTCAATGACGGGCTCATTCGCATGGAACGTATAGATCGCGTTCAGTATGCGTGGAGCTCCATACTGATTGCCGAGATTCCCAGGCAGCTTCAGTTCGGCAGTTACGATATCATAATCGGCGTACCTCTCCAGATGCAGGGTCCGCAAGGAGGCGGTATACTGCCGATGCTCCGGCCGCGGTTTGACATACTCGATTCCCGGCTTGCCGAAATCGTTGTCCGCCCAGCCATGATGGATATCCAGATTGGTCATATATTCCTTAAAGAAACGGTCGTAGTTTTCTTTGCTGAAGGTTTCATACCTATAAGTGCCAAGCCTCTGATGCTCGTTCGCCCATTCCTTCCCGGATCGATCCATCAATCGGTTGATCGATCCGTCGGCAGCAAAGCTTACCTGAAACTGCCCTAATTCATAATGCTCGTTCGTTTCAATCGTCTGCTTGTTCTGCAGCGGCTCCGAGTCTTGGACGGTATCATGCTGACTCATCCGATCCAGCTCCATTCTCGCTTCAGCTGCCAGCGCTTTCGGCAGTGACTGAACGGCCTCATCAAGATAATCCCGCTGCTCCTGCCAAGAGCTCTCGTAATGGCTGTACGACCTGGTATCACTCGCCTGCTGGCATAGGTAGTCATATTTTCTCAATGTATTGTCTTCTACGATATCCCGTGCTCTTGCAGCGGCTAAATCCGTGGCGGAATAATGAACAAAATCGGCGAGATAGACGGAATTGTTCAGCCCCCAGGTATGCTCGGGAATCAACATCAGACGGTTGCAGAATCGAGCGTACGCCTCGCTGTCCTTATCCAGTTGACCGGTTTCGAGCCAGCGATCCCGAAGCCTTAGCAATTCACGGTAGCGAGCGATTTTCCAAGGATCCGAGGCAATCCCGTGTATCCACGAATCCCCAATTTCTTCACTCACGACTGGCAATCGATCTTTGACGGTACGCAGTCGCTGGGCAAATGCATCAAGTGTCGAGGCCATGATTTCCGCCCCGGGATAATCCCGCTCCAACTGTTCAAACAATGCACGGATCTCCTCTAGCGTGGATGGACCATGGTTATCATGGGTATGGGCAAAATACAACGCATCTTCCAGCCCTTCCATGTGAAACGGTTTACCGTAACTATCCGCATAATGGACGATGATCTCCGAGCCATCGGAAGCGCGCCATACGAATATCTCCGGCACCTTGGGATTCTTGGATACCATATTAACGCCCAAATGCAAATATTGTATGCCGTGTTTAACCAGCAGCGGGACCATTGCAAGCGTATGGCCCGGAACATCCGTCATTTTAGCGGCGATCGTGGATTTTCCATACTTTTGGTCCAAGTCGCCCGAAAGGGACATTCCGAATTCAAATAGCCGGGCATCCATGATTTCCGTATGCGTCGTAAACGGCAGTCCGTGCCAAACGATTCGTCCCTCCTCAATGGCTTTTTCCATGCGCACCCGCATCTCAGAAGAAGACGTTTGCAGAAATTCATGGATTAACCACGAGCCGGTTGTCCATACGAATTTTGCATTCCCCTCTTCGTTAGCCAGCTGCTCGGACAGCTCCAAGGCCTGGGGGATGAAATGCTCCATATATCGCTCGATTACGTTCTTTCCCAAATCGGTAAACCCGATGTCCAGATGGGTCTTAAATACGACATGAACTCTTTTGATTGATGCTGTCATGCTTGACTGCCCCTTTCCACCATAAATGGCTAACCACGAACTTTGAGCCCATTTTACAAGAGTGCAACGAACAAGTCTTTGCATGAAAGGGTCTTGCTTTTGCAAAATAAGGACACCTGATCGTAAATCAGATTGAAGACCAGACATACTAAAAAACCTCCCATTCCCATTAGGAATAAGAGGCTTCGGACCTTAGCGGATATTAAAAAGTGCTCGCCTTCGTAGTATCCGGACACCATCTGGCCGGTCGATAATATCGAATCAAAACATCAACCGCTTCAGGGGTCCGCAGATGGGTAAGCGTTTCGAAGGCATACGCCCTTACATAACGATCCTTGCTGTGCAGCGCTTGCTCAAGCGAACGGATCACGATGGGAACATCAGAGGCCTTGGCGGTACGGAGCAGTGACAAGGCAGCAGTATATCCGAGTTTATTCATGATATAACTCTGCTGGCTGATGTCCGTATCATCGATTCCAATAGTTCCTCTGTCTTCCTCTTGCAGAAGCGACTCTTCCAGTACGTTTGCCAAGGCCAGGCACACATCGTCGGCATCACTCCCGATCATGCCCATCGCTTCGACTGCATTTCGCCGAACCCATTCGCTCGGATCGCGCAAGCAAGCTTTCAGTTCAGACACCGCCTCATGCGACGGCGGTACAATCATGCCGAGTATGAATACGGCGAGCGCCCTGCACTTTTCATTGGGGTGTTCCAGCAACGATAGCAGTCCCGGAGTGGCTTTCGCCCCGGCACCTTGGAGCCCGTAAGCCGCTCTCTGCGCGATTTGCGTTGTTCCTTCGGAAATGCGGTGAATCAATTCATCAATCCCTGCGGACCCCAATCTGCCAAGTGCATAAGCGGCATTCAAGGCTACCGGTTCCTTATCATTCAACATTCGGCCCAGTTCTGAAGCCAGGGAAGCGGCCTTCTCTCCTAACATTCCAACTTGATCCGCCGCTCTGGCGCGAATGACCTCGTCCTCGGATTTTAATTCTTTAACCAATTGCTCGATCTGGGCTTCGTCTCCTGCTGCCGAGAGGTTCTCCTGACCCGGTTCGCCGCGCATCCAGTTCCATATGTCCCTCCAAAGATTCATATGCACGTAAGGTGTTCCACCACTCGTGAGATTCATTTCTTTCTCTTGATGATTCCAGCTTGGCGATTCGGGCGCGCGCAATCGGACGAATTGAAACTTTAACATGTATCGATCCATGTCGGATACGTTCAGCGAAGCTTTGTGCCATAAATCAAAATGCACCAGTACCATCGTTCCCGCTTTGCCGGTCGGCAGCAACGTCTCGCCTTGATCGCCTATAAACTTTTCGTAATATGGAGTACCTGGCATGACGGCCGTTGGTCCCATTTCCTCGGTGATATCCTGCATATAATAAAAAATCATCGCCCACCAGGGTCGGTGGCTGCGCATGCTGGACCAATAACCGTCTTTATGCCACTGCCCCCCTCCCGGCAATGGATTTCCAGGCTGATTGTAGTGGCAGTGCCGATGCGGGTGCATATAGTAATCCGGGCCGAGTATACTGGTCAAAGCCCCCTTAACGACTGGCGTTTCGAAGAACTGCTGGATCTCGGGCACACGGGGCAGAATGTTATTGCCGGGATTACCTTCTTCATGCAATACCACATTCAATTTATCCCTGACGGAAGCGTGAAGCTGATCCGGCAACTCGTTGCGCAGCACCACATAGCCCTTAGTAATAAAATGCACCATTTGTTCATCCGTCAACAGATATTGACTGTCCGACATCTTATTTCCCCTCCTCTGCATGTTTTAATTTCAGAATTAGTATAGCAAGAGGCTAAATGACTGTATTTACATAAACGTCAGGCTTTTGTACAATCGTCATGCAAATATCGAAATCACCTAAAGGATGTGGAAATAAACACGTGGATTTTGCCGCCTTCCATCCCTACGTGCTGTATGCCACTAGGTACCCCTTTTCCAAGGGACAAAGCAATAGCAACCGGCACTGCTATTCGTCATCGCTTTATCTAATTACCGAAGGTAAGGGCATCGTTCGTACCTGTGGACGCACGTACCGTACCGACCCGGGTTCACTGGTGTATATACCGGCAGGACAGCCGCATGATTGGATAGCGGACAACCAAGATCCCATGGTACATGTCTGCTGTTATTTTGATTGGTCTTATGTGGACCGCCGGGCTTTGGCCGATCACCCCAGCGTGATCTGCTATGACATTGCCCAACTGATTCCTTCCTATGTAGGACCTGCCTTTCCTTACGCCATTCCAGAATATATGAGGGTTGAGAAGATCAAAGTATGGAGCGATCTGTTTGAAAAGTTCTATACCGGGAACCAGTTTGAGAATGAGCATACCTATATGCGAAGCGTAAAAACACAAAGTCAGTTCCTGCAATTCATCGAGTATTTTCTTGAATTCGCATTGCAGGATGAGGTGATTCCCGATCACAGAATGAACAAGCTTCTGGAGCGAATGGATCAGGATATCCTGCACGGCAAGCTGCGGCCATTGGAATCGTATTACGATGAGCTTCGAATCAGCCGAGGTTATTTTTTCGAATTGTTCAAAAGATCGACAGGCTTGCCGCCGATCCAATACATTAACCAGTTCCGAATCAATCGGGCCAAGGAGGATCTGCGGAATACGGACATCAGCATTACGGACATTGCCGAGAAGCACGGCTTCTCTTCCATCCATTATTTTTCGAAGCTGTTCCGTCAGCTAAACGGCCTGTCGCCGCTGGAGTATCGGAAAGATCGGATGAATCTCGATTGAGACCCGGCAGTTAGCTGAACTATCTTTAGTTAAACTTATCATGTACGATAAATAGGAATAGCACTTGCTCCGGAAGATCAAACGGACCCAAGGGAGAGATTGGAATCGATATGCGCTTATTCTCATACTTTAGCTCCTTTATAAACGCTTGGCGGGATTACCCGGCTGAAGAAAATACGGTTCTGGGAAATCGTTACACTGTTCAACAGAGGATTGGAGAAGGAAGTTACGGCATCATCTATAAATGCAAGGATCAACAGAGCGGGAACGTGGTCGCTGTTAAACAGTCGAGACCCAGCAAAGGCAATTACGCCAAAGAATTGCTGAACCGTGAGGCAGCGATACTAAGTTCTCTCCAACATCCGCAAATTCCGGTATATCGGGATTTTTTCACGGACAACCGCCATACTTATCTGGTCATGTCTTATATGAACGGTGATACGCTTGAAGATTTAATATTTGAACAAGACATGAAATACGAAGAAGACGAATGCATCGAGATCACGCTGCAGCTTCTGAAGCTGGTCCGATACATACACGACCAAGGCTATGTTCATCTTGATCTGCGGATTCCGAACGTACTGTTTAAGGATGGCAGGATCCAACTTATTGATTTTGGACTCGCGAGAAGGATTGGTGAGCCCCCTCCGCTCCCAGTACCTGTACGGAAAAAGTTCAGAGCAGACAGCTCGGCGTCCTCTGTTCAATATAAGGACTCGAAGGAAAGCGAGGATCTCCGGGACATCGGTCACTTTATGCTGTTCATGCTCTATTCTACCTACGAACCGGATCACAACCAGGGCGCAGCCGTGGAGCGAAGCTGGCAGGAAGAACTTCATCTCTCGATTGGACTGCAGAACATGATTAAACGCTTGATGCAATTGAGTGAACCTTACTCAAGTTCTTTGCAGTTCATGCACGAGCTGCAGTCGCTCGCTAATGCAAGAGACTGCCCCTCTGATAAGAAGGGCAGCCTTTAATTTGATTATGGGGTTTCATTTATGTTACGATCCGATTAAATTATATGGAATGATGACGAACAAGAAAGGAGGATGTTTTCGCATGTTAAGAAAGATCATGAATAAGCTTCTCCACTCTACATCCCATAGTCATGGCCGTAAGCGTTACAGCAGTTCCGCGAAGAATTATGTAAGAAAATACAGCAGCAGTCATGGCTATTCGCGTCGTAAAGGTTCCTCATCCGATTACAAACACAGGCATGGCAACCAAGGTCATGGCTATTATAAGAACAGAAGAGGCAGCTCGAGCTAATTATTTAACATCATCATGGAGTACTTCACTTCATCCCTCAACTTTATTGAGGGATTTCTTTATGGCTTCATACAGTAAGGTGTTTACGCTGCCCAGCATGTCAACTGATCGTGAAGTTAACTCCGTAATAGGACAACCCTAATTTATTTGCTACTCTCCGGGAAGAGCTATTTCCCCATAAAGTACTGTACAACGCCAGCGCGCCCATTTTTTGCACCTCTATGGCCCATCCGGCAACAACAGCAGCCGCATAACCTCTTCCACGAAATTCCTCTGACGTTTCAAGCCCAGCTTCGTGAGCTCGTTCAGTAATCCGGACGCTGCGGCAAACCGACACCACCCTATTCTCATGAATGAGCGCAACACAAGGCTGGTCATAATCAATTTCCGTGGTCAGCCATTCAAAACCGGTGAGCGAATATTCGCGAATATTTCCCGGTGTGATCCTTACCGTCTGTTTGGCCTGCGTTGTTTGATCAGGTATCCGATAACAAGGTCCGCTCGTATAGTGCTCAGCGCGAAGGAGGTTCATATAAGCTGCAAAATGTTTAGGCCTCGTCAGAACCTCTTCAGTAACGATAGGCTCATCTTCAACCAAAGCCCTCAATTGCCCGGCAATTCCTTCGGGAACATCATGACGAAACCTGCAGATCGAAGAGCCGTCTATCGTTCGACCCATGAAAAACCTCGGGGCAAGCTCCTCTCCCGGCCAAGGCTCGTTGATGGTGCGAATTTGCATATTCCCGTCATGCGTAAACATCGCCAGAACATGCAATTCCATCAGTGCCGCAGCGGTTGGCTCGTTACCTTTCCTATGGTTCATGCTAATATCCCCTCCCGGTAAGAATGAATCCGCGATGTAGGCTGCACATCACCACTTTCCATCATATCAGTTGTATCGAAGAACAGGCTGGGTATAAATCGCTTTAATCAAAAAGACCCTGTCTCCCCTATCCGGGAAGCAAGGTCAAACTGAGGATCCATGTTTATTCGGTTATCCTTAGATCTTCCTGCCCAGCGTGTTCCGCTGTAATCGCGGTATCAAGGCATAGGCAAATGTAAAGAGCGGGCTTAACCACAAGAAAGTTGCATACGGCGCATATTCAATGACCGGAATTCCAAGCGTAGCAGCGAAGAAAGCACCGCTTACCCCCCATGGAATCAGCGGGTTAACAAGCGTACCGCAATCCTCCAATGTACGGGACAACGTCTTCGCCGGAAGTTCTCGGCGGACATATTCCTCCTTGAACATTTGACCAGGCAAAAGGATCGATAAATACTGCTCACCTGTCATGCCGTTGACTGCAATCGCGGACGCCCCGGTCATCAGAACGATACTGCTCTTCCGCTTCAGCGGCTGCATGACTTTGCGGAAGAAGGCTTCAATGACGCCGCAATGCTGAAGCAGCCCTCCCAAGGATAACGCAATCAATATCAGTGATACGGACCCCATCATCGATTGCAATCCGCCGCGGTTGACAATGGAAGCAACGGTTTCGTTGGCGATTGTACTCTTGTAACCGCTCTGCATGACGCTGAACCAGACATCGACTGCCGTCTGCTCCTGAACGAAGGCCGTTACGATGAGTCCGGTAACAATGCCGACAATGAGTGTAGGGAGGATCGGAATCCGCTTGATGGAACAGGCAATGACCGCAAGCGGCGATAGCAGCGTTAGCCAATGAATTTGGAATCCGTCGCTCAGTGCAGCCTTGATTTGAATAATCGATGTTAAATCCAGGCTATTCGCCGTTGGTGCCAGCAGGAAAAAGATCGTTGTCACGATCAGGGCCGGCACCGTAGTGTACATCATGTTGCCAATGTGGGTGAACAAGGATATGCCGGCGACCGCCGGAGCAAAGTTCGTTGTGTCGGACAGCGGCGACATTTTATCCCCAAAGCAAGCTCCGCAGATCACCGCTCCTGCTGCCAGTGCCGGCGAAATCCCGGTTGTTACAGCAATTCCCATGAAGGCAACGCCAACCGTACTGACCGTCGTGAAGGAGCTTCCGGTAAACATCGACACCACGATGGTCACGTATAACGCACTCACGGCAAAATAATGCGGTTCAATATAATCCATTCCATAGTATAAAATGGTCGGGACGGTGCCGCTCATCATCCATACCGCAATCAGAATGCCGATGAGCGAAAGGATGAGAATCGGCATAATCGCCGTTTGAATGCCTTGAATGATAGCGGATTCCAGATGCTTCCAGGAAAACCCGAACAACCGCAGCAAGGAGGCGATACCCACGGTTGTTGCCAAAAGCGGTATATGCGGCTCTGCCTTAAGAAGAAAGATAGAGACAAACAGTACTGCCAGTATAAACACAATAAGAATGATGCTTTTTGAGAAACTGAGATGTCGTTCCATGGTGCTAAGACTCCTTATACTTGGTCGTGACAGGGCTTCTTCCCGTCCTTGTCTATATAGATGAACTTTTTCGCTTTTATGCTTTTCGGCTTCTTTGCTTTTTTGCATTGAAGCGCGAATTACACTATATACGATAAACACGAACTTCGTCAATGTACGAACCTTGAACAATGACCACAAAAAGGCGACTGCATCAAGCAGTCGCCTTTTTCTTAATGAGTATCGATATTATTTCGCTTGAATGTAACCTTCGGCTTTCAGCAGTTCGGCGATCAGAACAGCTCCGCCAGCCGCGCCGCGCAGCGTATTATGCGAGAGTCCTACGAATTTATAATCGTAGAGGGAATCCTCGCGCAATCTGCCCACCGATACACCCATGCCGCGCTCGATGTCACGGTCCAGCTTCGTCTGCGGGCGATTCTCTTCCTCGAAATACGTAATGAACTGCTTCGGCGCACTTGGAAGATTCAGCTCTTGCGGTCTTCCCTTAAACTGCTGCCAGCGGTCCAGAATTTCATCCTTTGAAGGCTTGTTCTCGAACGATGCAAATACGGTGGCTAGGTGGCCATCGGTTACGGGAACGCGAATGCATTGCGTTGTAATCAACGGCGATTGGGCTTTCACGATCTCACCGTTCACAACGCTGCCCCAAATGCGCAGCGGCTCCTGCTCGCTCTTCTCTTCCTCCCCGCCGATGTACGGTATCACATTGTCCAGCATATCCGGCCAATCGGTGAAGTTCTTACCGGCACCGGAAATTGCCTGATAGGTGGAGGCAACAACCTGGGTAGGTTTGTAATCAAGCAAAGCGTGAAGCGCCGGTACATAACTCTGAATGGAGCAATTCGGCTTCACGGCAATGAAACCGGTTGTCGTTCCCAGACGTTTGCGCTGCGCGGCAATCACGTCAATATGACCCGGATTAATTTCCGGAATGACCATCGGAACGTCAGGCGTCCAGCGATGGGCGGAATTGTTGGAAATGACGGGCGTCCCCGTTTTGGCATAGGCTTCTTCCAATGCCTGTATCTCATTCTTCTTCATATCAACCGCGCAAAATACAAAATCAACCTCTGCCGCTACCTGTTCCACTTGTGAAGCATCCTGCACAATAATGCCCTTCACCTTCTCGGGAATAGGCGTGGCAAGCTTCCAGCGGCCCTGAACCGACTCTTCATACGTTTTGCCGGCTGAGTTTTTGCTGGCAGAAATGGAAGTGACTTCGAACCATGGATGCCCATCCAGCAGTTGCATAAAACGTTGACCGACCATACCCGTTCCACCGACAATACCGACTTTAAGTTTTTCAGACATTCGTTACTCATATCCTTTCAATAGTGGCGTCATGTTCCCCATACATCGACTTTGATCTACCGTACGGACAAAATCATGCAGTAAATGAGCTTCTTCTAGATAACTATTCAAACCGGCGAGATTCGTGTAGGTATCCTACCTTGAACCATCATATTTCTTTTGATATAACAAAAAAATCCCACCCCCAAGACCATAAGTCTTAGGGACGAGATTGTTATACTCGCGGTACCACCCCAAATTTGCCAATATGTCACCATATTCGCCTCATCGAGTACGGCATTACCCGGTAATGCAGATACTCTAGCTCTATAACAGGAGCTCCTGGCACACCATCCGCCTCTCAATGAGGGTTCCATGTGCTGCTCTGAGTCTTTTTTCAATAAAGAACGCTTTGCCCCTTTTCAGCTGCCGGAGCTCTCTGTACAAGAATTCGTTTATTTACTCGTCTCTTCATCGCATTTGTTATGATTATTATATATAAAACCATTTCGGCGGTAAACCTTATTTATAAAATTTTCGGAAAACTCGGCTGATTCATGAGCTGTTCCATCGATCCACACCTGTCGGAACCATTTTATGGCTGAAGTCGCACTGCCTCCAGTTCCATTTCCCGGCGGATCGCCATTTCCATCCTCGTTCTTAATACTATGTATTGATTCACCACCGGGTGATCGTATCCTAAAACATGTTGGATCCGGCCTATCATGGAATCATCTTCATACTCGTTGCTCCATTGGAACAACTGCGCGTAAAGATCGGAGAACCGCTCATTATTCGTCGCAGCAAAACGGAGGGGATGAAGATCATCACTCAGCTTCACTTCCATCAAATCATGCAGCACCTGCAGACCGTGAACGATCAACGTCTCTACCTCTAACGTCTTAGCCTTATGTAAATCCAGCGGCATGCTATTCAACATATCCGAAATAAGCTGACTGAACGTCACTTCGGACATTTGCATGGACATGTAACCCCACCAGTGGCTTCCGGTTCCGGTTGCATCCATCTCCCATTTCGGTTCCATCAAAATACGTCGGATCTTCGCCTGTTGCGATCGGCCAAATGCAGCGATGCCCAGGATCAATCCCGCATTGCAATCCGTAGAGGCCTGCTCCCCCCACTCCATAAGACGGGGAACCATCCGGGCATCGGTGAATTTGAAACATAGAGCCGGGAGAAATTCGGGAAAAAGCGGTTGTCCGTAAACCCGCTCCAGCTCATCAGCGAATATCTCGCCATAACGCTCGCAAGGGAGATGCATCAAGCCGATACAGGCAGCTTTCGATAAATACCAATCATTTGCGGTTATGCACGCCACCATATAATCCATCATGCGGTCATAGTCCAAGTACCCGAGCACATGCAAAATATCGCCAGGCATGTTCTCCTTAAGTTTCTTCCCATCAAAACAAACACGCGCTATATCCTCTGCCAGCTCCTGATCTCCGCATCTCATAATCGGATCAAGCAGCAGGGAACGCTTGTAATCGGAAGGCTCCTCCGCAAACAGTCGGAATAAGGCGGCTGCGTCATTCCGGTCACCATACAGGGAGGTAATCCGGCAGTATGAAGCCAGAATCGTTCCATCCATCCTGGGATTGTTCTTGAAATCTCTGATGAGCTTTTCGGTGTTCCACATCATTCTTATGGCTTCTCCTGTAACATGATGATTTGAATTTTTCCCTAATAAACGCGGCTTTTATCGTTCGATTTCGACACAATGCTTGCAATTTAAACGGCTATCGTACTATCCGGACTTTCATTGCTCCTACATATTCTCCCCGCGGACGATAACTCCCCGGTTTTTAGAACGGAGTCCTAAAGATAATTTTCCTACCCCAAACCACAGAATCTCAACTAGTGCGATGGCACCCGCCACGTCCAGCAGGACATGCTGTTTCACGAGTAGCGTGGAAACAATGATCGACCAAGCAAAGATATGCACCGCCACCCGATCTTTATTCGTAAAGCCTGCACTAGCTGCTGCCCCTTTTATCATCAAGTAACTGGTCAGAACATGGATGCTTGGGAAACAGTTGTACGGATTGTCGGTGCTGTACACCAGATTTACCAACCTGTCAAAAACCCCTGTGCCTACAAGCGGCGGCCGCTCTACCGTCGTCTGGAACAAGAAAAAGATAATGTAACACGCGATGAGTCCAATACACTGGGTCAACAGTGTTCGATAATATACATTTCGGTCTCTGGCACAGAACAGAAACAGCATAATAATGATGAAAGGGTACCATACCAGATACGGTATAATGAATATCGGTACAAACGGAATTGCAGTGTCAAGATCCGTCGTTAAGCTTTTTACCGGCGTATGTGCATGGTTCAATATCCCATAAAAAATGTTAAGCACAGGAATGGCCAGGATCCATAACAGCGGGAGATATGTCTTCCATTTTAAGTTCATTGGCTTCCTCCCTTCTTCGACTCCTCAGTCTCTTTAAATATATGAAACAACGAGGCAATTGCGCCTCCTGTTTTTCACACGAACCAACGATGTAGCCGTTATATCCAATGGTTTGAATGTTAATCCGGATAACTCACATGTTCTCTAATCTCCACTAACGTTTTGCTTAAGATCATCCCCTCATGCTGTGCGACGATTTTGCCGGCAACTTCACAATATACCATGTCGTCAGGTAAGGCTCAAGTCGATAACCCATCTTTGTGTCATTAAAAAACATCCATAAATACAAATCGAGCAAGTCCTTTGCTGGACTGCTCGATTGGATAAGTTACTGCGTATAACCGATTTCCCCGTTCACAATCGTCATTCTGATCTTCGTCTTCAGCATTTCATCCGGATCCATAGCATCATGCAAGCAACGATCCACAACGGTAAAATCGGCATATTTCCCTATTGTTATCGTTCCCCGCTGCCCTGATTCTCCCTCGGCCTTTGCGCCGCCGAGCGTAAACAATTCAATCGCTTCCGTTAAGCTCAGCTTCTCCTCCGGCAGATATCCATCATGTCTCTCTTCCGGCTTCCGTCTCGTCATTGCAGCATGAATCCCAAGCAGCGGACTCAGCGGCTCTATGGGAGCATCGCTTCCTCCGGAACAAGGCAGGCCGGAGCGCAGCCACTTCTTCCACGCATACAGATAGCTTGTCCGATCAGGGCCCACACGCTCCAGCACCCAAGGGAAATCGCTGGCTACAAACCGGGGCTGCAGGTCAACGGCCAGATTCAGCTTACTCATTCGTTTCACCGTATCCGGGTGTACAATTTGGGCATGGATAAATCGGTCCGGAAGTTTCGCATCCCGGCTTAATGGATAGAATTCAAGCACATCCGTCATCAACGCTGCCGCTCCGTCCCCAATCGCATGAAAAGCAACGGGAAAGCCCAGATGACGCGCTCTGCCAACAATCTCCCTTAGCTCCTCAAAAGTATGCATAGCCAGCCCTCTTGTATGAGGCGCATCATGGTAAGGTTCCTTCAGCAGTGCCGTTCTTCCGCCAACCGCCCCGTCCGCGAATAATTTGACGGCCCCAATCCGGTTCCAATCGTTGCCGCTGCCCGGCTTAAGGCCCAACTCTTTCATTTCATCAAGATAACCATGAAACATCAGCTGATGGGTACGAAAGTGCAGTCCCTCCTCTCTTAGCTCTCTATGAATCCGCTGCATTGCTTCCACACTTCCAAGCAAACGGAGATCCTCCGTATGAGCTGCCGTAAGGCCTAAACGCAGCGCATCACGGCATGCCTCCAGCATCGCTAATTTCAGGCTGGCGGGATCAGGCTCCGGCTGCACCATGGCAAAAGGTATCGATGCATTCTCGTAAATGCGGCCGTTTAACCGGCCATCGGCATCCCGGCCGAAAGCGCCGGACTCCGGATCTGGCGTGTCTGATGTAACACCCGCTCTTCGGAACGCTTCCGAATTACCCAGGTAAGCATGGAAACAGGTCCTGGTTAGATAGACTGGATGTTCCGTAGTCACGTCGTCGAGTTCCTGCATGCTCGGAATCTGATGGTCTCGGAAGTTATGTTCATTCCAGTTCAACCCCATGATCCACTCGCCAGGCTGCGTAACCGCGACCCTTTCCCTAAGCATATCCAGCATCTCTTCCTTAGAGGTCGCCTCTGTGAAGTCAAGCATGCCAAGCTTCAGTCCATGCATACCGAGATGCAGATGCGCATCGACCAGGCCAGGTAAAACGAAGGCGCCATCCCAATCCACTGTTCGATACCTCCGATCCGCCAGCTGAAGTCGCAGGTCTGCTGCGCTTCCAATAGCACGAATGATTCCGTCTTCCACATATATCGAATCCGCTGTTGAAGCGCTATGGGGTAAAAAGAGATTTCCGTTCGTAAAAAGAACTGGTTGCATGTTTCCTGATTCCTCCGGATTTTTCCATCCATTATACCAAACGGGCATGCAGCTCGTCAGCTGGAACAGGACTAAGCCAATCTTCTTCATAACCAAACAAGCAGCCCCTCACGGAGCTGCTTGTCCAAGTTTAGTTAATTTTGGTGAACATCCATTTCTGCGCATCCGTACCATTATCCGTCCACTGCTGGACAACCGCCCCATCTGCTGTGGAGGCACTGGCTACATCGACTGCCAGTCCGCTTACTTTGGACACAAGTTTGTAATACCCTCCGCCAACATCAACGATCCTCCATCGCTGCGCATTCGATCCATTATCGTCCCATTGCTGCAGCTGAACGCCGGTGGCTGTGGACGAATTCGGCACATCAAGAACCTTTCCGCTGTGCACGGCTGTGAGCTTGTAGTACCCGTCTCCGGTGCTTTCTACCCTGAATCTTTGATTATTGGCAACGTAGTTGGTCCACTGCTGAATCTTGGCTCCGCTTGCCATGGAGACGTCCACAACATCCATCACTTTGCCGCTCGCCTTGGAAGCGATCGTGTAAATCCCATCACTGATCACGTTCGATGTACCACTGTCTTGATACACGCGTACATAATCCACCAGCATCTGCGATGGGAACGGCGTGGAATTGTTTGGACTTCCAGGCCAATTTCCGCCGACTGCCAGATTCAATAATAGAAAGAACGGGCGCTGGAATTCCTCGGTATTGCCGGTTCCATTCTCAATATAGAATTCATTGAACTGCTGACCGTTTACAAACCAACGAATATATTTGGAATCCCACTCTATGCTGTAGACATGGAACTGGGAGAAATCCAAATTGCCGGATACTCGTCCATATTCGGCATGCCCTCCTGCATCCCAGTGTACGGTACCATTCACGTAAGGGTTATGGTTTACCCGTTCCATAATGTCAATTTCACCGCTTTTCGGCCAGCCAACCGAACTGATATTGCTTCCCAGCATCCAGAACGCCGGCCAAAGACCTTGACCCGATGGCAGCTTGATCCGCGCCTCTACTTTCCCGTAAGTAAAGCTCTTCAAATTCTGGGTTTTGATCCGGGCAGAAGTGTAATTCATCCCGCCGTAGGATTCCTTCTGTGCTGTAATGACAAGGTTACCGCCAGTTACCTGAACATTCTGTGCCCGGTCGGTATAATACTGCAGCTCATTGTTTCCCCATCCGCCGCTGCCGGTACCGATTTCCGGTGTCCAATTGGCTCTGTTGAGCGAGGTCCCATTGAACTCGTCACTCCATACCAAATTCCAGTTCGGTGCGGCATTGGCCTTGTTGACAGGCATTAGAACGACCAGAAGACTAAACAGTATAACGACACTTATTCCTTTTCTTAGCATCATGTTCCCTCCTAATTATGATCGAATTAAAGGCTTCATGGATACTAGTGCACCTCATAGCTGTTCTTCTAGCGAACCGTCTACTAAGCTTCGAGTCACCTCGCTTTCTCGTTCTCTATGATTTGCCCATACAACCAATCTATGATGGTAGGTTCACTTGTTGTTCGAGGATATTAGGTAAAATAATACGCTTACATTTCCATTATAAGTTCACTATATACCACTATCAACCTCAATTTATATTTTTTTACATTTATAATCTGCATTCAATAAATCCTATCCTATCAAAAAAAGCCGGTGCAAGCCCCGGCCTAGAGTCTCCCTCGATCTCATTCTGTTATTCCCACCAATGTTTTTTCAGTAAATGGAACATTCCCAAGCTCGATGTACCCTTTTTTACGTAAATCGTAATCTCATGTATGGTTTCAAAAATGGGTTGCTTATTCACGACATATCATAAGTTTGTTTCCATCGGGATCCTTTATGACGAACCAATGATGATGTTCAATTTCCGTCACGAGTTCCACTCCGAGCTTTTTCATGTAAGCTAACGATCCTTCCAGGTCCTCTGTCAGCAGCATGAACGCTGGAGTATCGATGGATGGGGCTCCCCCCGGCTGATCCCCTCCCCACTTCGGCATGGTATCCAGAATCACGCCCGTTCCTTCCATGGGCAAAGGGCATAAATGACCATTCATCACCTGGCAATCATCTTCCGCTATTCCGAGTACACGGCAGTACCAACTGCGCGACCTTTCGATATCCCGCACCGGGATGAATATGCTGCCCACTTTGTTCTTAATCGGACTAACCTCTGCATGGTTGTGATTATCACGCACTTGTTCGCTCATATTTTTGCCTCCATGTATCATTTTTAACACGCGTGGCGTCGTAAACGGACGATACCCTTCAGGCCGCACTCTTTCTACAGGTAATCGGCCCATGAACTCCCTCCATTCTTATGCTCATGACATGATTTGAACAGGAACATAACACTTCACTCTGATAATCCCGTGATCCGCCTCTTCTTTAGGCAAATAGCTCACATACCAAAAGCGTCCCGGATCCGGCCTATACTCGGTTGACATATCGAGCCATCGATCCACTCTTTCAAGTACTCCTGTCATCGTGCCAGCGGCACCTGACTCCAGACAGGCATACATTCCACCTTCCAGCTCAACTTGTAGATCTGCTTCTTCACAGGAAGGAAGAAAATCCTCAGGAGGAGCTATATAAACCTCATAAGCAGAGCATTCGTCCAGCAGTCCACCGTCACAGTGCATGAATACGCGGATTCGCGAATCTTCCATCAATCCATTACGGCATAACCAGGCAATGGATGCTTCATCCGCTTGTTTGACGCAGTCTACACCCGTCCTTCGAAAACGCATCACCTTAAGCGAAGACAGCTGCACGATTTCGATAGGTTTCACCAGCTTACTTCGTTCCACCGGAAGATAAAGCTTCATCCGAACGATTTGATCTCGGTTCAGCGCATATTCTTCAATGAACTCATGCTTTCCTTGCTCAAACACACTGCGGGGCAGCCACTCGGAGAACAAACGGTTCCAGGTGTTTTGAATACTGTCTTCCGCTACCGATGGCGTTCTGGCCACTGCATACAATCCGCCCTCAAGCGTCAGGGAATTAAGTTCCGAATGCTTCATCATCTCGGCTTGGTCCATCGAGCCTACAGCCAGCAGTTGATAACCGAAGGGCTTGGTTTCACCTTCCATGTCCACGTTCCAACCGAAGAGCCTCAGCCCATTGAGATCGATACGGTGTGATGACAACCGTTCGCGAAAATGATCGATCGCAGCGGTCTCTATACCCTCCTCATACTCGGAAACGAATAGATGGCCGATCCCTTGCTGAGGATTCAGACGGATAACCCTTACTTCAGGAAATCGTTCAGATAAGGCCCGCTCTTCCAAATAGCTTACATGCTCTTTCAGATTCATCCGTTCGAAGCTGTAAACTACCTCAGATCTTCGATATTGTCCTGGAGTCTGTCCCGTGAGTCTCTTGAAGGTTTTAATGAATGTCGGATACGACTCAAATCCGCAGCGGTACCCGATATCGATGGTCGGCAAGTCGCTATCCCGCAAGCATAAGGCGGCTTCGTTGATTCTGCGTTTACGTATGTATTCCTTAATCGGGTGTCCCGTCAGGCTATGAAACAAACGGTATAAATTAGGCAGCGACATGGCCGCCACGCCGGCAATCTCCTCAAGTGTTAGTGATTCCGTCAGATGATCCTCGATATAATCAATGGCGCGTTGAACGATTTCACCGCTCTGCATTTCAAGCCTGTTGCCCCCTCTCTATGTGGATTGGCTATGAGGTCATCATACCAAATTCCATGCAGCATGAACTGTACTTTTTTATCAAAAAAACAATCTCGCTTTTATTCTTCTCCGCTTCAACTGCTTGTGAAGAAAGCTTGAGAGTAATGGCAGCAACAATTCCGGATCCGGCATATGATCTTGGCCCTCTAGGATCGTGTTTATGGCGTTGGAATAGCTCGGCTTAGCTGCCTTCCAATCTCCAGCATGGATTCAGGACTTTGTTCGCCAACCATGATATGAATCGGCGTGCTCAGACGGGACGCTCTTTCAATCGGCGGCAGGTCGCTGGCAAGAAGCGTATCATAGGGCTTATTATATCTTTAGGGAATACGCTGTATTTCTTCTGAAATTGCTGCCTTTGCACAATCCATCCTTGTAACAAGCATGCAGCAAGCATGGCTTAAACCAATGCCATAACCAAAAAAAGTGCTGGCATTCACGCCAACACTTCCTCTCGGGATATTTTCTCATGATTGTACATTAACAATGAAGCAATTTAACGATCTCGATTTACCATGTAATTTAATAAATGCTTGAGAAACGCCGTATTGCGCGGCATCTCCTGCAGCGCCTCCATAGCCAGGCAATAATGCTCCCACATTTCCCGACTGGCGCCTTCCTGACCCAAAATGCTCACAAAGGTCGATGTATTATTCTCCGCATCCTGTCCTCCTGGTTTCCCGAGCTGCTCCATATCACCCTGCACATCAAGCAAATCATCCTGAATCTGAAAGGCAATGCCCGCATGGTAGGCGAATTTCTTCAGTGTCGCAATTTCGGTCTCCTTCACCTGAGCGAGGATGGCAGGCATAACGAGAGATGCCTCGAAGGCAATGCCCGTCTTGTAATAACATACCGTATTCAGCTCCTCCAAAGACAATGCCTTCCCTTTTGAATTCAAATCCATCGCCTGGCCCGAACACATATCTCCCGCTCGCTGAGACGAATATTGAATCAGTTTTAATACCGTCTGGGGATCAAACCCTTCAAGGGATGATTGTTCTTCGATAGCCTTCTGAATCAGGAACAAGCCGGTGATTTCCGCCGTGGCGCTATCATGAACCCGATGCAGGGTCGGTCGTCCTCTACGGGTAGAGGCGTTATCCTGAGACGGCAAATCATCGAATATCAAGGAAGCGGTGTGCATGTATTCAAGCGACCTTAGCAGCGGCACGATGGCGGAAGCTTGCAGACCGTATTCGTTGACCGCCATGACCCAAGTCAAGATAGGTCTTAGACGTTTGCCGTCCCCTTCGAGCGTATAATTGGCTGCGTCAATCAGCGACTCTTTCATGGGTGGAATGCCAAGGGGCTTCGCGATTTGCAAGCTGTTGTTTATCTCGTTTCGAACGGTTTTAATGGTATCGATAAAATAATCCTTTTCCTTCCGCTCGTTTCGGAGCACCGTAACCATCTGGTCCCGCAGCAACTTATCGAAGAAATCCACCTGATCGGCTGTTCGAACCATTTGCTGGACAAGCCGATTGAATTCCGGGTTACCGGATGCAAAAATATCCATGATATCGTTATATTTCTCAGCACCGACCCGTTCTTTACAACGCTTCAGGCCATTAATGGCCCGGTCCAGCATCACCTCTCGCGTCTTGGCGTCTGAATGATACACCTCATGAATCAGATGGGAAATAACCGCCCAGTACATTTCAAAAGGATTGATAAGATCCGTACGCTGACCGCGATATTTTAAATAGTACGTATACGGGGTTACCGCTCCGTCTTCCATATCCTGAAACATATCGGCAAAATCATCGGCCAGCTGGTTGTAGATACCGTAGAAGAAGGTCCGGTCCTCAAAGCCTTCATCCGCCGAAGCGCTGATAACGGAACGGACGATCAAGCGGGAGGACGATGATTTCAAGATGATTGGCAGATATAGTTCCTCGTTACTGTAATTGGGATTGTCAAGATCCTTAATTCGGTCAATATGCTGTGAATGAAAAAATACATTAGACTGCTCGAAAAAAGCATGCTGCGTTTCCGGGCGTTGGTGTCCCTGAATATACTCAAATGCATCCCGAAGCTCCTTATGAACGAATTGAACGAGATCCATGTTCTTCCCGGTCCACTGCCCAAGCTCCGGTACCGTTCCAGTAAGGAGCGCCTGACGTATCATCTGGGAGTACTGTTCCTTCTCTTGAGCGTTAAGTACCCTTGAATCGAGCAGATCGTCTATAAAAGGATAGGTCAACCCATAGGAATATCCCAGCCGGATAGCATCATCAAGGCGGGCTGAGCGCTCCGCAGGCGATGTCTCGGCATTCATATCCTCGATGACGTGCATAACAACGCCTACGATAATTTTAATCAATTTGCGTTGAGCTTGGTCCGCATCCATCTCCTCCGGGATATGGGTCGCCACGAGCTTCAGTTTGTTAATGACCCAAATCACGGCATTCTCGATGCCTTCCTTCTGGGCCCATCGGTACAGCCCGGCCAAACTCATGTAATCCGGCGTACCTCCACCGTTCCTATTGGTCGAGCGAAGCAGAAGTTTCTTGGTATCTTGGGCAACGCGCCGAATTCGGGCCTTCGTGTCTGGCGAATCCAGGTCCATACCCAGGTCTCTCATATAAATATAGGAAATGCTTCGATCCAAGTAATTATCCAATTCACCTGTATAATGAAGCCAGCCGATATATTTATGATAATCCCGGCTATCCGGTTTCTTCTTTCCGCGCGATAAAAAAGACAGCCATGAAGGACGATGAATATGCTTCCTTTTCCATACTAGAATGTCCTCTGTCAGGATCGGCACATAACTCTTTTCCTTAACCTGTACATAAAGTGATGCAAAATACTGAGCTGCCTTCTGCTCAGCCCGCCGATATCCCGTATCGGCATAGTCTGTATACGCCACATTCATATGATGGAATCCCTCAACTTCTTTAAGTGTTTAACATGTACCCATGTTTATAACCTATATACGTAGAAGTTTCAATCGGGTTACATTTCAGTTTCAACGTTGAAACGAATCAAGGCCCTGGATCCAGAGGTCTATGGCTTCCGTCACTTCGATCAACTGCTCTGCCGGGGTTAAAGAAGCTTCGTTGTCTCCCTTTTGGAAACCGTAAGAACCGAATTGTCCGTGATTGCCGCCCGCAATATCCACGTATGTCGTATCGTCCGGCAGATTCTTTCTTGCAGCCTCCCACTCGGTTCGATCAAGAACGCCATCCTGCGTACCGGTGATTTGAAGCGCGGACATATTCAACCCGTTTAGCTTTCCTCCATCATCCGCGTAGGATGCCATGAAGTAAACCCCGTCAATGACATCCGCATGTTCAGAAGCATATCTCGCAGCAAAAACACCGCCTAAGGAATGCCCGCCAATGACATAACGTCTGTCTTGATGCTCCGATATGAAGGAATCCGCCTTATTCTGTCCGAAGATGGCGAGATTCAAAGGCATGGATGCAATGTATACGCGGTGCCCCTTCTCTGCCATTCTCTTGGCAAAAGGCGCATAACTTTCGGGCTCCACCAATCCACCCGGATAAAAAATAATGTCGGGCTGGATCACCTCCCCGCCCACCGGCTCGAAACGATAGCCGTCCTTGAGGTGTTCGACAACTACTTTCGTATTACTTTGAAACACCGCTTTCGCTTCATCGAGCGGTTTGTAAGTAAGAGAATCCAGTAGGACACTAGCTGCTATGGTAATAATGGTTAGTATAGACAGGGTCCATATAACAATCTTGACCACTCTTTTATTCCTCGGTTTATTGGTTTGCTTCATTTCCTCACGGTCCCTTCCATCTCGGTATGTCTATTATTTAATTATACCGCAGGGTTAATTAAATTCCTATCGATCCGTGTAAATGGTCCATACCTCCATTCAAAACAAAGAAGGCTGCCGATTGGATCAGCAGCCTCGATCACCATTGGTATTATGAACCTGACCGTACAAATCGGAACCAGCCAAAATCAAACTGGCTTCCCGGCAGGAAGATGAACGTCACCTTCTGTTTACCGTTCACATGCTCCAGATCAAACACTTGCTCTTCGTATCCATCTGTTTGCGTAAATTCAACAAGCTGATTGCTTTCTCCCGCCGAATTGGCAAACCGGATATGAATCGTGTTTTTGTCTATGGCCGAACGCCCGTACACAATCAGTTTTGAAGTGCCTGCTTCTGAGAAATCCATTAGGTCAAACTCGAGGGAAACATTATTTCCTATACCTTCAACAGCCTTGTCATCCATAATCGTAAAGGTATCTCCGTAGATTCGATCACCATCTGCGGCATAATTCTGCTCGAAGGCCCGATTCCCCGCATGAAAATAAAACCCTTTGATGTGCACCTTCTGGCGCAGGACAAAGCATATTGACGTTATGCCGCGCAGCCTCTTGGACAACCGGTAGGTTTCTTCCTGATACACGTTCCACTTGGATTCTTTCTGATAAATGCAGTCGGCCAGCAAGGAGCTGCCCTCCTCACCAGGCATGCCTTCCCAGATTTGCAGCGAGTACGCTTCGCTTGAGAGTGCAAATATCGGAATGGTGATCGTATCGGAGCCATGGGGACCGAAATCGATGTCCCGAAATCCGACTTGCGTCTCACCGTCTCTGCTCGTAGCTACGCCTCTTTCGTTCCCGTTTCCCACATCACCTTGACTGTAATCATACAGTCCTGCGGAAATGAAAGAGTATGGGTCTTTGTAGGCCGCCCCCAAACCGTCAACTTGAAATTCAAGCTGGGAGATGAGCTTGGTTTTATCCGTCCCGTTCCGACTCGTACATCTCAAACGAAACTCACCGTCGCCAAGAGCGGTTACGATGGCTTCATGACCATTGGCTTCCACACTGGCGATATTGGATTCGATGCCGGCATCATTCACGACAGCCCATTCGACCTCTTGATAAGTGGTTTCCGGCGGATGTAACATGGCACGCACCACCATTTGCCGATTGGACGGATGAAATGATGGACCTCCTTCGCTGATCAGTTCAATCTTGCGAAGCGGAAGCTCGAGCATGTTCCCCGTGAGGCACGGCCCCTCTTCGTTATTCATGCTTGCCGATATGCCCTTTGTCAATTCATCCTGCGCCGGGATGGATGTCAGATGTAGGCATCGGCTCTCCAAACCATGGGAAGACACTTCGATTCGAATAGGCCCAGGCTCCAATGTGGCTCCGATGATTGCCATCAGCTTGCCGCTGAACAATCTTCGGCTCCGGCCTTTGTACGGATCGTAATCCGTGCTGTCTCCGTTATCGAGTCCAAGCAACCGCCCGGCACCCGTCACATGCACCTCCACCCGGTTATTCGCGTTCAGGGCGGTATGGCCGTCCTCATCCTCCATCGCAATTTCCAGGAAGATGAGGTCTGTTCCATCGGCTGTTAATTCTTCTTTATCCGGGCACAAAACAATACGCTTGGCATCGCCAAAAGAGTTTCTTGTATCCTCAGCCACGATACGGCCAGCTTCGTCATAAGCGATCGCTTTCAATTCGCCTTTTGCATAAGGAATCTTCCACCAACCCACCAGCTGTCTTCCGTGTGCATGGTCAATATCATGCGTACCGATGGTTTCCCCATTCAGCTGCAGCTCGACGCTTGGCGCATTGGAACAGATGCGAACATCGATCATTTGGCCGTCGTTGAAATCCCAGTATGGCAGCAGATGCACCATGGGTTTCGTTTTGTAATCCGTCCAGGCTGCTTGATAGATATAATAAGAATCCTTCTTGAAGGTTGCCGTATCGATCTGTCCGAAATAAGAGTTTTTGGTATGATACGGTGTAGGTTCTCCAATATAATCGAATCCGGTCCATATAAACTGTCCCAGCGAGAAGGGCATATCTCGCTCTGCCAGAATGCAGGCCTCCGCCGATTTCGCCCCCCAACTGGTCGAGCTGTTTCCAAGGGAGGAACACTGCTCGTCGTCATCGGCTAGAATGGACTTTTCATACGGGAAATGATAGATGCCTCGGCTTTGTACGACCGATGCGGTCTCGCTGCCATAGATGATCCAATCCGGATGTGCCTGATGATGCTTCTCGTAATACTTCTCGGCATAGTTATAGCCTGCCACCTTTACGATATCGGCACATAGCTGAGCATTCTCCCAAGGCATATAATTCGATCCGATGGTAACGCTTGCATTTTGCTTGGGATCGTATCGCTGGACCTCTGCCATCAGCATTCTTGTTATTTCCTGACCCCTCTCATCCGCATGGGTATCATATATTTCATTCCCGATGCTCCACATGATAAGGGACGGATGGTTTCGATCCCGTTTGACCCAGCTCTTCACGTCGCGCTGAACCCAATCCGGGAAAAACCTTGCATAATCATAAGGGGTTTTCGGCCGTTCCCACATATCAAAGGCTTCCGATACGATCAGCAGCCCCATTTCATCCGCAAGATCCATCCATTCCTTGGCAGGCATATTGTGAGCAGTGCGAATCGCATTAACCCCCATGTCTTTCAGAATAGCAAACCTTCTGGCTAAGGCCGTTTTGTTAAACGCTGCACCCAGTGCTCCGAGATCATGATGCTCGCATACACCGTTCAGTTTCAGTTTGCTGCCATTCAGGAGGAATCCCTGATTCGGATCAAGCTGGATATGGCGGAATCCCACGTTGTGCGACACCGATTCTACCATTTCAACGTGCCGGTCTGTCGGATGATCAGTTCCAATCACCCGCATCTCGGTAACCAACTGATACAGATGAGGTTCATCTGGGCTCCAGAGCCATGGACGCTCAACAGCTAGAGTTTGCGTATTCGTTATATTCCCAGCGCTGCTAGCGTTGACGTGATTGGACACCTCTGCGATCCTCTGACCACCCTTCAGGAGCGTGTGGTTAATGACCACATCATCTACGATATTCATTTCTGTGTCGACTTCGACCAACCATCCATTTTCCTGACATGTTGTTGATATATAAATGCCGTCTGTTGCGATATGGTTCGCTTCCCTTATCTTTAACCACACATTACGATAGATGCCCGCGCCCGAATACCACCGGCTGTTCGGACTTTGAAACACTACCTTCACAATAAGGTCATTCTCCCCTTCTACCAGGAAATCTGTGATTTCGTGTTCAAAGGAGGAATAGCCATACTTCCATTCTCCCACGCAATGACCATTGACATAGACGGAAGAATCCATATACACCCCGTCAAAACACAGCAGAACCTGAGCTCCTTCGCCATTCCACGACCATTGCTTCCGGTACCAGCCCATGCTGTTCTCATATAAATTTTCCGTGTTATAAATAAGCCAATCATGGGGAATGTCCACGGGTTGGAATTTAAGATTCGCCGAATCCGTATGGTCAAGGCTGCTTTTTGCAAATGTCCATCCATCATTAAATAATGTTTTTTTGTTCATGGGTGGGTATCACCTTCTTCATTTATTTAATTGATCCAAGTTGGCACATAATGAAGCCAGTCTATCCAACTATATCAGGATGTTTTAACATTTGAGCCCGCTTTTACGAAAGTTCTAAAGTTTTCTAAGGATATTCTTTAATCCCCCTATTCTGTTCACCCATACAAAAAGGAGCCCCTTGACCGCAGCAAACGTCAGAGCTCCTTGATTATTATGATGTAACTATAAAAAGGGATCAAGATAACTTGATCTCCTCGTCAGCGCCGAGTATCAGTGCAAGTACCCTGTCTCCACTTCATCCAAGACTTTTCGTGCTTGTTCAATCCACATCTCGTCCACTGATGCGTCCGGGTCGATCGGAGCCTGGAATTGATCAAAGAGAGCTCCTAATAAACGAGGTGCTGCATGCTTGTCGGTTCCCGTATTGTATATATGTCTAAATACGAATGGACGGCCGAGCTTTATCGTAGCATGACAACCGCCGCATTCGCCATCCAGGGTGCCTTTGGTTACCAGAAAAGGGATCCGAAGCCACACCATCCGCTCCTGATCCAAGCGCCTGTCCAGATAACCATGCTTATAATCCCAATTGCCGGCTAACGTAAACTCATGTCTACAAAGATAGGTATCTATATTCACAAAACGGTCTTCGATATTCTCCAATCTTGATTCCAAATTAATCATGTCGCCCACCTTATGTTTTTAGTCCTAGGATGGACTCGAATGCCAAACGGTATACGGGAATGCTTTTCGAAATCATGAAGTTCATCATTATAAACAGTGACACTAGGCCATATAAAAGCCAAAAACACAACTTTCTTCCTGAGTAGTTAGCCTTAATCTTGTTCAAATTCATATAATTTATATAATTTAGTTATATTTTTCCAAATACATCATAGTTCCTTTTAAACCGATCATTTGTTCGATGTATTGCTTGCCACCTGTCCCGTAAGAACAAGGTCTCATCTTTTTTTGAGGCATCAATGCTATAATAACCCCGTTTACTAAATAGAGAATACGTGGAGTTCTCGCAGAGAAACGGAGGGAAAACATGAAAGTGAAAGATTACCCGATGCTTGCCGGCCTGTTGGCTGTCATGCTTCTGGTGGGGCTTCAAACCCCGGCTTATGGAGAAAATGCTACAACAAAAGCAACTTGGATCTGGCAGACGGATCTGATTCAGGATGGCGGCGAAGAACTGCTTGATTTTTCCCGCGAAGAAGGAATTAATCTAATCTTCCTACAGATTGATCGTCAAATGCCGTTCGAAGTTTACGAGGCATTTATACAGCGTGCGCATGAGAGTCAAATTGCTGTGCATGCTTTAGGAGGAGATCCAAGATGGGCCCTCACCGAACATCGGGAGGATATGCTCGGACTCGCCGATTGGGTGATCAACTATAACGGCAAGGTTTCGGCCGGCGCCCGATTTGACGGCATTCATCTTGATATAGAGCCGTATGTACTTGCCCAGTGGGAGGATGAGCAGGACAACATCATCAGCACCTGGGAACAAAATCTTATGGTGTTCCTGAATCAAGTATCCGGGAGCGACCTGGAGCTCGGAATTGACATCCCCTTCTGGTTTGATCAATACTCCTTGGGTAATGGAGCCGGTCTGAATGAATGGCTGATCAGTACATTTGACCATGTTACCGTGATGGCCTATCGGAACGAAGTAGAATCCGAGCATGGCATTCTGGAGCTGACGCGAGATGAGCTTGAGCTTGCCAACAGGCTTGGTAAGCAGATTCTTATCGGGGTTAACACGAAGGAAATGCCGGGTGAGCCTCACACCAGCTTTTATGGACATGGTAAGGAAAGAATGAACGCGAAATTGGAGCATCTGTCCAGTGCGCTCAGTTCATATGCTTCCTTTGCCGGGATCGCTATCCACGATATTCGCAACTGGCAAAACATGTCTAATGATGGGAGCGTGCCGCCAGACGATAAGGACCCTACTTCCCCATCACCGGCCCCCGATCCGAATCCTGAACCGGGAGAGGGCGATCGCGTGCCCGATGCGGATCCCGTTACACGGGACTCTATCGTAAGAGGCACATATATTTGGGAAGCCCATGAAGTAATTCAAAACAGTCAGGAAATTCTTGATTTTGCGAAAGAGAAAAACTTGAACTGGCTGTATGTAAGGCTGGACCTGGAGCAACCGTACAGTTCGTACTCGTCGTTTGTTAAACAAGCGGCTGCAGCCGGAATCGAGGTCCATGCCATGGGTGGTCATCCGATATGGGCACTTGAGGAGAACCGGCCCAGAATGATGCGATTGGTCAATTATGTGAAGAACTACAATCGTGCTGTGGAAGGCAATGAGCGTTTTCATGGCATTCATTTGGACATTGAGCCTTATGTGCTGCCTGCATGGAGGGAAAATTCGCAGCAGGTTATTTCCGAATGGACCGCGAATCTGGATGCTTTTGTTACGGAATTGAAAAAAGATTCCAATCTGGAAGCAAGCATGGATATGGCCGTGTGGCTGGATAAATACAAAGTTACCGGGCAAGATATGTCCCTCAGCAAGTGGATGATCAACCGAATGGACCATGTTTCTCTCATGGCCTTCCGTGATGCAGCGGAAGGATCGAACGGGATTGTCGCCGTAGCTAAGGAAGAGATCGCATTTGCCGATGAGCTGGGCAAACCGATCAAGATTTCCGTAGAGATCAAAGCCAGCCATGAAGGCGATCATATTACCTTCTATGAAGAAGGAGCAGCTTACATGGAGGAAGAGCTGGCCAAGCTGCCTGATTTATTGAAGGATTCACCTTCCTTTACCGGTAGCGTGGTGCATGCGTATGCTTACTGGAAAAATGCCAAGCCTTAAAGAGGTAAGAAACGAAATAACCCCATCGCTCTCGAATGAGCAATGGGGTTATTTTATTCTCTGGGCTCGCTTCACGGTACGCTCGGTAGACTCATAGAATAGACATATAGGCTAATAAAAAAGCCTGATATCTCAGGCTTCATCATATACGCATATTGATCGATATAAGGTTTTCCCGTGGTCACGAGGCCCGCCGTCTCTTTTCAAACAAATGCTCGCCCCTGAGCCACATATGATACAAATACTCAAAGCTTCCCGCAAGAACCGCAATCAGCAGGACCTCCGAGAAATCGATTGTCCAGTTTGCAACTCCACCGATGATCCACAGCATCACGAATACTAAGCCGGCATCCGCAATCGTTGCCATCATATTGCTGGTTCGGGGCAGAATATATAAATCCCCCACCAAATAAGCGACGATGCCAATTCCTAATGCCGTCAAGATAGCGCCTGTGAACGAAGCATCGGTGAGCGCAACCAGCAGTGCCGTAATCAAGACTCCATGCACCAACAACTTAACAAGCAGTTTCATAAGCGATACACTCCTTTTGCGGTAGTGTATCCCTTTTGCGTTTTTTTACTCCTGCCTATGGTACCTAATATCAATGGAAAACTATCACTCCTATTGGGCGCTGTTCCGTTCCAGTTTGATTTCAAGAACCGTGCCTTGGCCAACCGTGCTATGAACCTGAACATTCCCTCCATGCGCGATCACAATGTCATGCGTAATCGCCATGCCAAGACCTGATCCCTTATGGAGTTCTCCCGTATTGGTCCCACGGTAATAGCGATCGAAGATTCTTCCAAGCTCCTCCTGCTTAATGCCCTTTCCATTGTCCTCTATCCGAATCAGGATATGCTCATCATACTTCTCAACCCGGACCTTGATCGAAATATCCTCACGGTTATGAACAATTGCATTATAGATCAGATTGCTGATCGCTCGGCGTATCAGAATATCGTCAACCTCGAGTTTAATAACCTCATGACTGCTGCTAAAATCAATGTCCCGGTTGGCATACCTGGGGTCATTGAGGGTATCGATGACGACATTGCGTACCAGGCTCACGATGTTTGCATTTTTCTTATTCAACGTCAGCTCTTTATTCCTCAAGCGGGTCGACAGATTCAAGTCCTCGATCACGTCTCGCAAATATTTGGACTTTCCTTCGATGATCCCGGCGTAATCACGTATTTCATCCATGGAAAACTGATATTCCGTGTCCTTGATCATCTCCGCATAGCCTTGAATCGAAGCAAGAGGCGTTTTGATGTCATGCGAGATATTCCCGATCCACTCTTCCTTCATCGCATCCAATTTCTTTCTTTCCTTCTCGCTTGATTTCAGCTCTTCCGACAAAAGATTGATATTGGCAAACACGTCCTTATAAATCCCCTTAGGTTGATGATAGACGTTATAATCACGACCAGCTAAACGCTTAATGCTGTCGATTAAGATAAACATGGGTTTGGTCAGCCGCTTGCTGAAGATATAAGCGATGCATAAGGCGATAAATCCATCAACAATGATGATAAAAACACTAAAGACCTTAAACATTTGAGCAAAGTTCCGGGAATCGAAGGTTAACACTTGGCGCTCCAGGTATGGAGTCGTAAATCCAACCAAGTAACTGTAACGATGCTCGAAACCCTTCTTTTCGCCAACGAAAACGGTGGACAGTACTTCCTTTTCGACATACTTATAAATTTGCACGATATCGATGGGGGCGTACTTCGTTTTGGCCTCCTCCGGAGCAAGATAACGGTAGATTTCACCGCCATCCTCATCCAGAATTTGAACCCACGCTTGATTCTTCTCCAGAATCTCCTTGCCCTTCTCGCTTATCGAAACACCTGATCCGGTTATTACGATATGTTCCTGGAGGGATCGGGATATCGATTCCGCTGAGGTTTGCCTATTTAAGATTGGGAGATCCTCATTCACCGATTGTAGAATGAATAAACCGATAACCACGACGATGTTCATAATAATAACGATGACGACGATAAGAACCACGGAGACCAAATACCTGCCTGTCAGCTTCCACTTCATCCCTTATTCATCCTCTACGACAAGCTTATACCCAAGGCCTTTTACCGTGAGGAGATACCGGGGATTGGAAGGGTCATCTTCTATTTTCTCCCGCAGCCTCCGGATGTGAACCATCACGGTATTATCAAAACCGAAGAATTCCTCACCCCAGACCTGATCATATAAACTTTCCTTGCTGATGATCTGACCCGGATGTTTAAGCAGCAGCGTGAGCAATCCCAACTCTTTCGGTTTTAGCGGAATGACTTTGCCGTTCTTCTTCAGCTCTACCTTCTCTTCATCCAATTCAAAGGGGCCTTTCTTCATCACGCGCTTCGGTTTGTCCTCATGCTCAATAATATCCGGTCTCCGAAACCGGGCTTTGATCCGGTAAGCCACTTCCTTGGGACTAAATGGCTTGGTAATGTAATCGTCGCCGCCGATGGCGAATCCCAGGATTTTATCGATTTCTTCCGTCTTGGCCGATAAGAAGAATATCGGAACATTGGAGACGCTGCGAATTTTCTTGCATACTTCGTATCCTTCTCCGTCCGGGAGCATAATATCCAGAATAACAAGATCAGGCTGCCATTTCTGGAATTCAACCCATGCTGCTTCCGCTGTTCCTGCAGTATACACCTGATCGATGCCTTCCTTGATCAGCACGGTTTGAAGAAGCCTGACAATATCCGTCTCATCATCAACGACAAGTACCTTTTGATCAAACATCAATACGTTCACCCCCTGCTATAACCAACATTTTTCCCACCTGCCAGGCTGCTATTCAACAGAGCATGGCTCGGGAAGGGAACATACGTAATGCTTACTCCTCCGCAAAAAACTTCGATAGCGGATTCTCCTCTGATTTATCTAACACCACCTTGCCCTTCTTGTCCATCACATAGTACTGATAAAAAGTGCTCGTGAATCCGAGAGATTCCTGCATTTTCGCCATGTACGTCTCCAAGGCCTTGTCCTCTACATGATCTCCATTCCAGAAATAGTGCAGCATCAAGCGATTCTGATTGAATGGATGCTTGATCGCATACGCTCCGGAAGCACCTGATTGATTCATGGTATCCTTCCAAGCAAAGCCCATTTTGTTGGCCCGCTCGATGATACCGGATTTCAGCGCCTGGATCACCCCGTTCGATTTACCGTTGCCAATCACGATCAGATTGCTTGTCCCCAGTTCTTTCTTCAATTTCTTTTTCAATACCTGGCGATCCCGAATAACGTCATATTTCACTCCGCTGATATCAAAGAGCATCGTGAGCTGGTTCACCATGGCTTCTTGCTGCTTGTGTGCTGGACTGCTTACTTGGTCACTCAGAACGATCGATAACGGCTCTCCCTGGAGGGCCTTCTCCATGATGCGGCTCATCGTTTCGTAGGGCAGGTCTGGAATTTGGTTTAAGGATGTTTGATACAGCAATTGAAACTGATCATGCATATAAGCTGTTTTCTCTTCTTCTGACAGTTGGTATTCAGGCTTAAGTACAAAGCCCGGTTCGTATAGAGCCGTGGCCATTTCGTTACGGGCCTCTTTTCCCAGCACATCTTCAATCGTTTGGAGAAGTTCCTCGATTGTGGCATTTTTGTATACATAGCGTTTGAAATATTCCCTCATAAACTGATCGAACTTTACTTCGCCAACGGACCGGTACAATTGGTAAATCGCTTGGCGGCCTTTATCGTAATAAACCGGACTAGCCATATCCCCCACCTCGTCATTGTTCGACGCAATGGCAAGTTCCATTGGGGAAACGTCAAATTGAATGGATCTAAAGCCATTCAGCTTATCCCCCTGCTTCTCGGCAAAATACACCTTGGAAAAATCGGCAAAACCTTCGTCCAGGAACGATTCGTTCTCCGAATCGTTTCCGATCAGAGCATGGAACCACTGATGTGCAATTTCATGAACGAATACCGTGTCCTGCGCTGGATCGGCCTGGCTGTGAACCTGTCCCATCTGGATGACCCGTGAATATTCGATAGCCACGCCCTCCACGTAAGACTCGACGATTCGGAATTCCGGATAAGGATAAGCGCCATATTTATCACCAAAAAATTCAATGGCTTTAAATGCCTGATCGATATACCGATCAATGACCTGTTTCTTTCCCGGTTCGTTATCAAAATAAAAATATTCGATCGTCAAACCGTCGCGGGTAACACTGTCCACTTTGAAATTGGGACTGGCAAAAAATACAAATTCCCTTGTATTGTTGGAAACAGAGGTAACAACCTTACGGCCGGGTTCCACGTCATTCCTTGTCGCTATCGTGCCTGGCATCACCACCTGATAACCAGCGGGAACGTTAAACTCAACTTCATAATCTGCTGAAGTATAGTAATCGGTTTCGAACGTTGGACTGTAAGGGGTTGTGTCCCATTGATGCTTCTCCTCATCATAGACCGACATGACCGGAAACCAGTGAGCGCCATTCACAATATCCTGGTAATACGATAAGCGCTGCGAACCATACGGAATGTTCAGCGAGAAGTCCATATGTACCGTGATTGTTGCGCCTGGTTTCAAGGGCTCCTTCAATTGAATAGTCAAAGCCTGATCTTTATTATCGAACTCGAGAGCTTGGCTGTTAGCGTTCACTCCTTGAATATCAATACCTCCGAGAAAATCATCCGGCTTCTTCTCCGGATGGTTCTTGCTGATTTCTTCGTTCGATCGTTTAAACATGGACGTCTGCGTCGATTTCGAACGGTTGGCATCGGCAAAGGTATGGAATACCAGCTGATTCAACGTATCCTGACTCGTGTTACGATAGGTAACCATGCTGCTTCCCTGCATGGTCATGTTCTTCTCGTTCAGTCTCGCCTGAATATGATATTGAATCGGCGCATGCGCTTCAACGCTCGCAGAGACTTGTGAAATTGTAGACGGGGAAACGGCTTTTGCCACTGCATGACCCGCGCTGATGAGCGGGCATGCAGTCAATGTCAAAACAAGTGAGCTAATGATAGCCTTCTTCGATAGGCTCGTCGTTCTTTCTTTTAGATGAGTCACGTTATTCTCTCCCTCTGTTATCGTCCTTATTTTTCTAACGGTTCAAGCTTCATCTTGGCTTTTTCCGGAATTTCGTTTGCCTGTACCTCTTGATAGGAACTGACTCCCTTTTCTTTAACATATAAACGCAAGTACGCTTCCTTTCGCAGCTCTTTGTTTGCCCTAAAGGTTAACGTCTTCGCGCTCCCTTCTTTGTCGAACCCCTCCAGGTTGTACTCGTAGTAGATGTACTTCTCCCCGTTATCCGCTTTGTCTTCCACTCGGTTTCCATCTTGGATTTGCACATAATATGATTCTGTTCCGAGGCGATTGATGTTTACATTTTGAATGAATACAACAAATCCAATGAGGATGGCGACAAGAATGCCGCCGAAGATCAACGTTTTTTTCATGACTGTACTCCTTTATGATTGGTTATTTTGTTTTGGTTACGATTTTATAATAGGACCTAACGGTAACAACGTAATAGATCAAATAAACACAGGTGTAGACGGCCATACAGATTACGACCGGAATCACAAGATTCATATGCAGAAGCCTGAACAACGCAGAAAGTGCGACAGCGCAGTGCGCAATGCCGGCAGCGAGCGGCAAAGCAAAGATGAACAGCACTTGCTGGGCAATGCTCTTTTTAACCTCACGCCGATTTACGCCGATTTTGTATAATATCTGATATCTTGCCTTGTCCGAATTGGCCTCTGTCAATTGCTTGAAGTAAATGATGCTGCCTGTCGCCGTCAGGAACACAAGTCCCAGGAATCCTCCCATAAAAATCAACAGGCCTGACGATTCCATTCCTCTCGCATAATCATGATAATAGCTGGCGAATGAGGCGCTTTCCGGTAAGATGCCTTCCAGATCCTCCGTCAACTGCTTCGCTTTATCTTGATTCGATATGCCGTAAGCCTCCAGCAAAATCGTGTTAGTCTGTTTCTGCAAGTGCGTAAACAGTTCGTCGCTTACGACCACTGTAGAATAGACCGTCCCCATATTTAGCACGCTGAATTTCTTCAATCCCTTAAAGGTAATTTGCTGCTCCTGCTTGTCTGGTTTGAGCGTGACCGTAGAACCCACATACGTCGGTGAAATTCCTTCGTAATAGGCCGGGTCCAAGGCAACGGCCTCTTCTCCGCTTAAAGTGATGGTGTCTTTCCGGCCCTGCACCTTCGCCAGCTCGTTAAAATCATGCTCGGAGATGACGCTGTAAGTTTGGATATCTTGCGAAAATGCATCGTTCAGCCCTCTGACATCAGCGTCCACTTCAAGGACAGGGACGGACACATGATATAACAGCTCGTGATGTGCAGCTGAGCCGATCCGCTCGTCTGCGCGTTTGGTCACGCTGCTGTCATGGGAGATCCACATCATGCTGTTCGGGTTCGCTTGCTGGGCGCTGCTTGCATTGCTGTAATAAAAGCTGTAAGCCGTCCCAACAGCAGTAAGGGTTGTCGCGCTAAGTACAGCAATGATGGTGAGCGTTCGGGCGTTGCCTTTGATTCGATATAGAAGCTGAGAGACACCAATCATGTTCATCCCGTTCCAGAATCTGTTCTTATTGTTTCTGGACAATTTCAACAACGTAACGGTCAGGGTACTGAACAGCAGATACGTTCCGATAATCACGGTCATCAGGATGACGAGCGGCGTTAACATGAATCCCAGCGCCGCCCAAGCCTTGGATTGCAGCAGATTTTGCAGAGCAAGCCAATATCCGGTGCCTATGAATACCAGAGACAATATAGCGGTGATCCATGAAGCCTTCGGTTCCCGTTCTCCCTCTTGATCCGCATGAAACAATTCAATCAATTTGAACCGGTAGATCAATCGGTAACCCTGCAGCGATGTGATAAGCGTAATGATCATGAATACGATGGTGGTATTGATGATGGCCGCAGGCGATATCGAGAAATTCGACACCGCATCATATCCCATAACTTTCATTAACAGGGATACAAAGAATCTCGTCAGCACGGAGCCTAGAACCATCCCGGCTAGTAGAGCTAGCACACCCATCAGAAAGTTTTCATAAAATAACATCCGGCCGATTTGTTTCTTCCGCACACCGAGCAATGAATACAATCCGACTTCTTTCTTGCGCTTGCGGGTAAAGAAGGAATTGGAATACCAAATGAATATAGCCACGAAGATGATCAGCACGACAGCGGCACCGCTAAAGGCTGAACTGATTTTTGTCGATCCCTCCGCTGCGGACTGAATGGCAGTATCATATTTTAATGAAACAAAAGTGAAGTAAATGACGATACTAAAAATCATCGAAGCAAAATACAAAAAGTAATTGGTGAAATTTTTACGGATATTTTTTCTGGCTATGCTAAACAGTGTCATCGTGCTCACCCCCAAGTGCAGCCAGCACCTCCAGAATCTGATCAAAAAACACCTTGCGAAGTTGGTCTTCTCTATGAAGCTCCTGGTAAAGCTGTCCGTCTTTTATAAAAATGACGCGTTTGCAGTAGCTCGCAGCATAAGCATCGTGAGTGACCATCATGATGGTGGAATGATCGATCTCATTCAGTTTCTTTAAACTTTGCAGCAAGCTGGTTGCCGACTTGGAATCCAGCGCCCCTGTCGGCTCATCCGCCAATATGAGGCTTGGATTGGCGACAATTGCGCGCGAGGCCGCGGTACGCTGCTTCTGACCACCCGAGATGTGATAAGGATATTTGTTTAAGATATCGCGAATGCCAAACGTATCGGCAATCGCGTTAACCCGTTTCTCAATCTCGTCTGCAGGCACCTTGGACAACGCCAGTGGAAGCAAAATATTTTCTTTGACCGTGAGTGTGTCCAGCAGGTTGTAGTCCTGAAATATAAAGCCGAGCTGATTCCGGCGAAAATCCGATAGCTGCTCCTCGTTCATCGACACGATATGCTGTCCGGCAATGGTAATATCGCCTGCCGACGGTGTATCGATCGTCGAGAAAATATTCAGCAGCGTGGATTTGCCTGCCCCGGATGGTCCCATAATCCCGACAAACTCGCCTTCCTGAATCTCAAGATTAATATCGTGCAATGCCGTATATTGATTTCCTTGATTACCGAATGTTTTTTCTACATGTTTTGCTTGTAATATGGTTGTCATATCGCGTTCCCCTTCAAGTTGTCGTTAGTTAAGCACAGATGTAATTATAAAAGGCGAACCTTACACGATTTTTATACGAACCTTACATAAAGCTTAACAAACTTGCTCAGTACACAAACACGAGCATGGCTTACTCAGAACAAAACAAAAACCCGCAGCATGGACACGGCCATGGCGGGCTTATAAGGTGTTTAACACCAAGAAAGGGGTTTGACAGATGAGGCCAACCGAAATCGAAGCCATCCGACGGCAGCTTCCCGGCTGGCTGGAAGCCAGTTTACCATGTGTCAGCAGAGGCAAAGTCGCCGCCTACATCCCAGAGCTGTCCAAAGCTCCGCATGCTGCTCTAGGCATCACCCTTCTGAACACTATGGGCGAATCCGCCACAGCCGGGGACTGCGGGCTGCGCTTTACGATGCAGAGCATCTCCAAAGTGTTTACGCTAATATTAGCCCTGATGGACAATGGAGAGGATGCCGTCTTCAGCAAGGTTGGCATGGAGCCGACCGGAGACAACTTTAATTCCATGCTGAAGCTGGAGTTAGTAAGGCCCGGCATTCCCTTCAATCCGATGATTAACGCAGGCGCGATAACCGTTTCTTCCTTAATTCACGGAGACAGCCCGAGCGAGAAATCCGACCGAATTCTTCAGTTTCTTCAAGAGCTATCAGGCAACGCTGGTTTGGAATACGACTTGGGCGTTTACCGTTCAGAATCGGAAACCGGGAATCTGAATCGTTCCATAGCATTCTTTTTGAAGGAAAACGGGGTGCTCAGCGGAGATGTTGAAGAGGTGTTAGAGGTGTATTTTCGGCACTGCTCCATCGCTGTGAATTGCGCCGATCTAGCCAGAATGGCATTAGTGCTGGCTTGCAGCGGTACGGATCCGATTACCGGCAACACGCTCATACCTAGAAGGTATGTTCAAATCGCCAGGACGTTCATGACAACGTGCGGCATGTACAACGCATCAGGAGAATTCGCCATTCAGGTAGGGTTGCCCGCCAAGAGCGGCGTTTCAGGGGGCATTTTAACTTTTGTGCCGGGACGTTATGGAATCGGTGTGCTGGGACCCGCACTGAATGACAAGGGCAACAGCTATGCCGGCGTACATTTGCTGCAGACCATATCCCGAGAGATGAACTGGAGTATCTTCTAATGACCAAAATCCCCCTGGAGCCGTTACAGCTTCAGGGGGATTGATTCCGCCGTATATATTCTGATGATAGCGCTTCGTTTGCTAAGCGGGGAATGCTCCCACCCCGTTTGGAATAGTCCCGGTTATCCTATTTCCTGAAGAACAGTCGTCCAATCCGGTCCGCAAATTCCTGCATATTCACACTGGATGGGTCTAGACGGTAATACCCGTTCTTCACGGCCTCCAACACCCAGAGTGGTAACTTTTTGCCCTCAAGCAGCGGATATACGTTGTCGTAAGCCCACACGAGATGCTCCCAGCGTTTATCGTTTCCATCCTGAATATACTCCGATACATCGAGTACCTTCCCTCTCCCTTCCTGCAGCAGTACATTCTTCAAATGAATATCCCGCGGGTTTAAGCCCTTGCTGCGCACAAAGGAGCGTGCTGCTTCAACATCATCGATGACCTGCCTCGGAACGGGCATACCATAGAGCAAACAGTCGTACAGAGTGAATCCGGATTCATGGCTGATCGCCACGTAACGCTCACCTGCTCCATAAAATACAGGAAAATAGGGGCTTCCCACCAACTCTTGATAGACCTTAATCTCCGCTTCCTTCTTAGGCTGCGCCTCCGCAGCATACAGTTTAAACGCATAAGCCGGCAAAGGTTCGTATACGAATACTGCAGCATCCGTACCAATTCCGATGCAGCGCAGGTCATCCGATTCGCCTTCAATCGTTACAGGGTCGTTCTCTCCATTCTTGAAAACTTCCATGCAAGCCAGTGCGGTCTCTGCCTGCTTCCAATGTTCGTGATTCATGGGCCACCTCATTTGGTGTTACTGGACTTAAATCAGTATGATCGTACCACACTCCAGCCACAAAAAAAATATTTGCATGCTATGCCTGATCCTGACCACAAAAAAACCGCGAGAGCTTCTCGCGGTTTCATGCTTGCTGCCTGCCTATGATTACTCCGGTTTCACGAAATATCCAATACCAGCGGCGTATTCAATCATTTTTTCGAATAAAAGCTTGTCCGGTAAAGCGCATTTTACCCCTGTGTGCTTGAGGAATTCCGAGGTTTGCGGACAAGTATACCGGTAGATGGAATTCTTGGCTCCGTCGCCTTCGAATTGCGCCATCGCCAGCTCAAGGCCTTCCTTATCCTTCGGCTGCTGAGGATCCAATAACCATGCCTCGTATTCCTTCCAGTCCATCACCGAAATGTCATATCCATAGGCTTTGAAATGCTCCACCATCTCCTCATAAGGAACGGCAACCGGGTTGCAGATATGGAACACCCGCCCGACCGTTTCCTGCTGAAGCAGCAGTGCGGTAATGGCTTCCCCGGCATAGTTAATCGGCGTAATATCTACTTCCCATCTCACACCGGGCGCTTTCTTCAACAGCAGCATCGCTTTCAGCATGCGGTAAAACGCGTTGTTATCGATGTTTTTCTGGAAAATTCCATTCTCCGAGTTACAGGACAAATTCCCCACGCGATAAACCGATGATGGAATGCCTCGATCTGAACCGGCTTTAATGACCAGCTTCTCTGCCTCCAGCTTGCTGTTCGTATAGACATTCTCAATGGACGACTCTTCATATCCCGTTCCGGCAACGATGGCATCCCACTGACCGCCCAGTGCCAAATCTTCAGGGATCCCAAGCGTAGAAATAAAGTGAAAACGGATATGCGGTCTTCTCTGAGCCAAAGCCAACAAACGGTCCGTACTCTCCACATTAACTCTCGCAAAATAGCCGGAATCGCCAAAATGCTTCACTTCGGCTCCGCAATGAATGATGGAATCGATGCGCGCTTCAATCATGGCACGGTCTTCAGCTCCGAGCCCTAGATATTCCTGCTCCAAGTCGCCTTGAATCGCAATCACCCTTTTGTCCATTCGAGACTTGACCTCTTCGCCAAAATATCCGGTCATGATCTGCTCAAGGCGGGCATAGGGCTCCATCTGCTTTGTTGGTCGAATCAGACAATACAGGGTAGCGGTCGATTGTTTGAGCAGTTCATACAGCAGATGTGACCCCAAATATCCCGTGGCGCCTGTCAGCAAAATATGCTGCTGGTGATAGATGGGTTGTTCCGAACCATCGTTGATCGGGAAAGAGATCGGATACTCAGCCAAATCCTGAATAGGAAGATCCCTATCTTCTAATTGATCGGCTGGGATCGTTACTTGCCCCAATTCCTCTACTCGCTCCGCTAATTTTGCAATCGTCGGATACACAAAGAAATCATTGATCTTCAACTGTGGGTACTGCGGCTTAAGGAGCACCAGAATCTCCAGTATTTTCAGCGAATACCCGCCGATATCAAAGAAATCGTTGTGGATGCCGATCTTGGTTTGTCCAAGTGCTTGTTCCCAAGCCGCAGCAACATTCCGCTGAATATCGTTAACCGGTGCCTCGTAGTGGGAGTCATCCTCTTCCATCTCCATCGACAATTCGTACATTGCCAGCTTCTTACGGTCGATCTTACCGGTCGGGGATAGCGGCATTTCTTCCACGAAACACATGTATTTAGGAATCATGTAACCAGGTACTTTCTGACCTAAAAACTGCACCAAATCCTTAGCGGAAGCTGCCTGTCCATCATGGGTTGTATAGAATGCCGCTAACATTTTGGTTCCGTCCTCGTCCATTCTCGGAATAACCGCGATGTCCTTTACTTGTTGGTGCTTCGCCAGATTGTCTTCGATCTCCCCAATCTCGATCCGGAAGCCTCTGATCTTCACCTGCGAATCTTTACGTCCCCGGTATTCCACTTGTCCGTTCGGCAGCAGACGAACCAAGTCTCCGGAACGGTAGTATTGTTTTCCTGATTCCGGTGTTATCGGATCCAGAATGAAGGCTTCTTTTGTTTTCTCCGGCTGATTCAGATACCCTTTGGCTACGCCGACCGAGCAGATCAGCAGCTCTCCGGTTACGCAAGTTGGACATAACTCATTATGTTCATTCACAATATACAATTCATAGTTGGCAAAAGGCGTCCCGATATACACGGTGGCCAGATCGTCCGGAACCGGATAATCCACGACATGACCTGTTGCTACAACCGTTGTTTCCGTTGGGCCGTATAGATTCACGATTGGAATCTGCAGCTTTTTCTGGAACATCCGAACGGTTTCTCCGGCCAGCGCTTCCCCTCCGACGACGATCGTCTTGATATTCCGGTATTTATGTGTGTCTTCCACAGGCAAATACGCTGCCAATTGATTAAAAAACACCGTAGGCAATATGGCGACACGGGTTGCCTTGGTTTCTGCTACGGCCTCCGTAAAGGCGTCTATGGAGAAACGCTGTTCATCGGTAAGAAGATGCAGTCGTGAACCGCATGCCAACGATCCGAATATATCGTATACGGAAGCATCAAAGCTGAATGTGGAATATTGAAGAATGATATCCTGTTCACTCATCTGTAAATTCTCTTGATTGGCAAGTGCCAAATTCACGACGCCTTGATGGGCGATTAAGGCCCCTTTCGGTTTGCCCGTCGAACCGGAGGTATAGATAATGTATGCCAAATCATCGCCTTCAACGCGGACGCCACAGGCTTCATCCGAGTACGAAAGGAATTGTTCATCCAGACAGAAGTACGCTGGCTTCGGTTGAAAACCAGCCAGGAGTCCATCCAGCTTGGCTGTAAAGTCCTGATGCGTCAGAATGATCGCCGATTGGGTATCCTCGATAATATAGGCATTTCTTTCGTCTGGATGTGATGGATCCAGCGGGATATAGGCTCCGCCGGCCTTGAGCACACCGAGCATACTGACAATCGTATCCAGGCCCCTCTTCATAAATATCGAGACGAATTGGCCTTTACGCAGTCCCTTGTCTATAAGCATATGTGAAATTTGGTTTGACAACCGGTCAAGCTGCTCATACGATACTTGCTCATGACCTGTCGATAGCGCGATTCGCTTCGGAAATTTCTCCACAATGGAAGCAAGCATCGACACAATGGTAGGATCCTTCGGGAGCTCCTTCTTCGTGTCATTGAGTATCGAGTACGCGTTCTTATCCTCTTCTGTCAGCATAGGCAAACGGCTAACCGGAACATCCATATGTTCAAGAGCCGCCGTTGCGAGCAGCTCAAAATGCCTGCTGAATTTTTCGATCGTTTCTTCTCGATACAATGGTTGGGCATAGGATACATAGAGTGTCCACTCGTCCTTCTTCTCCTCCTGAACCATCCAGTTCAGCCAGCTGGAACTATAAGCATAACCATTCCCATTATGGCCATAGACCGTTTGGAGCGAGAGCGGTTGACCGGTGAATCCTTCTATATCTTCAAGCGAAAAGCTGCTTATTTCAATGTGCTCCATTTTGCCGAGAATTTGCTCATAGATCTGTGCGAATGAGTCGTTGCCGCTTAAGTTAACTCTCAGCGGAAGGAGATTGCCCTTTTCATTGTTCACGCCAATCAGTAAATCGGTATCGTGAGTCATTCGGTATAGAAACACCACATAGCTTGTGAGCATCCACACCTTCATGTCATATAAATCGCGGAACCGCTTGATTTTACCGGTTTCGATATGAAGCTTCAACGTCGTGCGATCAAGCTCTTGCTCCTGAAGATGCGCTGGACCATCGGTGTACAGATAGAATCCCGGTAAAGGTAGCTGCAGTTCATTCAACCAATATTCTTTGCCTTGTTCGATCATCAATGTTGTATTCAAAGGTTTCAGCTCCATCTTTTTTTCTCTACTGTTTTTGTTCTCGCAACACTACACACGCAATTTGTTTACAAGGGCCTCCAGCTCAGCGGAAACCTGGCTGATCTGTTCTGCAGATTCGAAAATTTTGGCGAAGGAAGCCTGCTGTTCCTTGGCACTGATCCGGATCTCACCCGATACAGACGAGTTTCTCTCTGCAAGCTCTGCCAATTGTTTAATCGCTGCGGTAATCTGTTCGGTCTCGGCAACCATTTGCTGGGTAGCTGCAGACACCTCTTGAATTTGACTCGTCACCGTATCGGTTGCCACCAGCATGCCTTTAAACAGCTCACCCGTTTCTTTGACAACCTCAATTCCCTTAGCGACGTTGTGTTCTCCTTCGCTGATGGCTTCTACCGCAGATGCCGTTTCATCCTGAATGTATCGAACCAATTCAATGATTTGGTCCGCCGATTTTCTGGATTCCTCCGAAAGCTTCTTCACTTCACTGGCGACGACAGCAAACCCGCGGCCCTCTTCGCCGGCTCTTGCCGCCTCGATTCCGGCATTGAGTGATAACAGATTCGTCTGAGAGGCAATTTCGGTAATAACCTGCACGATCTGACCAATCTCATGTGAACGGTTCTGCAGCTTCTCGATGATATGCACCGAGTTTTTGACCGAATGATCGATGGAATTCATCTGCTCGATAACCTGCTCCACATTGTGGTTACCACGCTCCGATTGCTCCTTCATCTGCACCGATATCTCAGAAAGATCCGATGTATTGCCGGCAATCGTTGATACGCCGGACGAGATTTCCTCAAGCGAAACCACGCTTTCGGTAATGGAAGTGCTTTGCAGAGCAACGCGTTCCGACATTTCCTCCATATTCTTAGTAATAGCTGAAGATTTGTTATTATTGACTTCCACAGCCGAGAAGAGAAATTTAGACTGCTCTGCAGACTGTTCCGATACCGTTTTGATCGTTGTGACAAGTTCATTAATATGATTGACGGTTGTATTAAACTTGGCATTGACCTGCCCCAGCTCATCTTCGCCAGCTTTTAATTGGACGGTAAAGTCACCTTTGCTCAGCTTGTCCAGCGCCCCCATTAATGCTTGAATCGGTGCGAATGTCCGTCTGATCGTGAAGTATTGCAGCGCTAATACGATCAGCAAGGTAATCAGCAGCGCAAAAACCGTATTGGTGATCAATTCCTGTTTCCCGGAAGCGATTAAGCTTGCATCCACGTCGATCCCCATGTAAGCAAAAATTTCCCCGCTGGCATCCTGGAAAGGATGCAGCACGGTGATCCAGGTACCATAATTGTCTTTATAGGCTTTGGTGTAGACGATTTTTTTCGTTTTCAGCATCTCTCTTACGGCATCGGCATGGATATCCGGCTGTTCGTATAAGTCGCCCAGATTCAAGTCTTCTTCGGCAAACATATCGAGCACTGCCGTCGGCATGGCAATAATCGAGGTCTGGTTGCCACCCTCGAGCTCCGGTCCAAAAATATAGCCCTGTGCAATATTGGGATGCGTTAAGGATAGATCATCAAACGTCTTGGTAAGTTTTTTTTGGATATCCGCATTGCGGTCGGTGGCGCCTTTCACCGCTAGAGCATCTTCCACCGATACGGACTTAACCAAGGTATCCATAATTTTTCCAGAATCGGATTGCAGCTGCTTCGTCAGCACGTTGTCCTGGATATAATAACTAGATCCAATAACGACAGCACCCGTAATAATGATATACAGGCTTGTCCATAACATATTTTTTGTAACAATGCTCAAATTTTTAAAACGCATTCCTCTTGATAACGGTTTTGGCTCACTCACTTGGTGTCTCTCCTTTGATATCTCTTATGTATCTTCCAATTAAAATAGGGATTTCTTTTGCGAACCTGTCGCATCACCTACTTTCCTGGAAACTATAAAATTTCCGGAATTTTTCATGAATACATTACATTTTTCAAAAATGTTCATCTTGAATGAACCGCTTTCCCCTCCATCATTCTTCTGACATAGGTCCATTCCACACAAAGTTCTTGTTATGCGAAATTCCAGTTCAATAGATCCATATTCACGTTATGATTCCATAAACCTTACATCTTTTGTACTATTAATAAATCGGCATATCCCCTTTAATTTTTAATACTTTAGTAATATTTGAATGCAAATTAGTCCTGATTTTCGACAAATATTTGAATTTTTCATGACTGCTATTGCCTTAAAGTTCCGCTTTTTCAGCTTGTTTTGAAACGCAAAAAAGACGACATTCCGTAAGTCTTGTGACTTAGGAATATCGCCTTTTGGTTCATTGCTTTTTCGCTGATATCTAGCTAAAGAGCTCCATCAAGTTTTTTAATTTCTTTTCTAACGCGCCAAACAGTACAAAGCGATCCTCTCTCAGATGCTCTTTTCCCTCTACGAATAAGAGGAGTACCGGAGCGGTAAATATCAAATATCTCGAGGCGATTTCCCCGACGGCTTCGCCTTGGATATGTCCCAATGAGATACGAGGGAACTGCTCCAACAATTGTCTAAGTTTGGGTAAGATCGCGTGGCATACGCTGCAATCTTGTCTGGATACATAAACAAAACTGAAGGTGTGATCTTGAATAAACCGCTCGATGGCCTCTATCGATCTTAGTTCTTCCAGTTCTTTCATCTTTTACACCATACTTTCAGGCGCGACAAAGGATTATGTCAGTCCAGAACCGCGGTGATATGCGCAGACGTAACCGCCCAGTGTGAGGCCGTCCAATATTTCGCTTGGTCCTTCACATAGATAATTTGCGGTGATTCATGCTTTACGTTCAAATCCTCGGCAATTTTATTGGAAACCGGCCGGGACTCAATGACTTTAACCAGCGTGTAATCCACATCGCTGTTTGGTGCCTTTTTCAAGTAAGATTCGAACTCCGAAAGAGCATTGGAGCTAACCGGGCATGTCGTGCTATGCTTCAAAATAACTTGGCCGCGCTCGGAGGATTTTTCCAGAATCGCATTCCATTCTTCTAATGTCGTGATTTCATTCCATTGCATATGATATTCTCCCCTTGGATGTGATGTAATGCATTGCATTGCATTGCTTCTATTATACAACCAATCGCTATGATACACATAGGCTGTAGCGTTCTTTCATGCGTAGAAAGTCTTAGGGTGATTATCCTTCTTCAATCGATAACCGAATCACGGCCGGAGTGTCTGATTGCCGTCATACCAGCAAATCGTATCTTCCGTCACGTCCTTCGAGCACAAAAAGAACCGCGATGGACGCGGTTCCCTTATGAATATGTATGGATTCGAAGTTATGATTTTAAGGCTTTCACAATCAAAAAGTGAGGGTTCGTCATCAGGCGATCATACCATTTGGCCATCCATTCCTTAGCTTCCGGGTTGTCTTTATCCGCTAAACTGGGCTGCGGCTCAATCAGCTGATCGATTCGAAACCGTGAAGAAGTTACGTTGATGATTTCCTGAATCGGTCTTCTATAAAAGGAGACTTCGACGGGTCCGGACTCCGGTTTGTTCCAAACCTCCGTCAATAACTCACGAGCAAAGTAATCTTGGCGATCAAAATGTTTAACATCCATAAAGGGATGATGAACGGAGTAAATCAAACTGCCGCCAGGTTTCAGCACGCGCTGAAATTCGCGAAAGGTCGGCGCCCAATCCTCGATGTAGTGAAGCGTCAATGAACTTACGATAAGATCAAAAACCTCATCTTCAAAGGGCAGATCCTCGGTTATGTCGCATGCGAATACCGTCGCTTCATTGCCGACTCGCCTCTTACAGGCTTCTACCATCGCCGGACTCAGATCAACCGCTGTGACCCGGGCCCCTCGTTTAAGAAATTGCTCCGTATACCACCCCGCGGCACAACCAGCATCAAGGACGGTCATTTGCTCCATGTTCGCCGGTAACAAATGCATCATGGCCGGCCTTTCGTAATACGCATTATGTCCACTCTGCGAATCTACATGCCGCTCGTAGTCTCCAGCCAGCTTATCATATGCTTTAATGACCTTCTCCTTCATGGTTCATCCCCCCTCTAGTGACAGAACTTCATTAAGCAAATCCTTGAACATCCGATGAAGATTAACGTATCGATTTCTGCTATATCCATTCCCGATCCTCCGACCAAGAGCCGATGGAAGTTGCTGTCATTGCTCGCTCCCTGTTAGTCAGCTTGAATACAGCGAACAATACGTCCGCTCAAAATTTCCGGCCATCAAGTCCTCTTTTCGCATGTAAAATTGCAGCTCACCGGCATCCCACCAGCAAAATCCTACATCGTCGTCCGAATCGATCGCGAGCAGAAGCAGTGTATCCCGAATTTCCTGCTGGGCTTGCTCCGCGTTGCCTCCGCAATGATCGGTGATCTGCTGCATAGCCGCCTCCATGGAGTAATTGTACTCGGATCCGGTTAGCAGCATTAAAGCAGCCTCATGCTCACAATCTCCGTGCTGGGTAGAGGGATAGCCAAAGATCATTGCAATGTCGTCAGATCCCAGTCCAGTCAATTGATGACACAGGTCCTCATAAGATTCAAAATCGTGCTCCTCATCCTCGACGATTGCGTCATCCACATATGCGTAATTAGGAGGCTCAAGCGTAGCTCTGGCTTCAATACGGTAGCCGGTGAATTCTTCTTCTAACGTGGTTTCCTCAGGAGCCTGGCGTCGAACCGCTGCCGCCGTCTGATCCTCTGTCAGATACAGAACCCGATGTTCAATATTATAGGCAGGCTCATCAACGCCAATGAAGAAATACAGCATTCCGCCCAGTGGAAGCGAAGCGGTGGCATCATGAGCTGCCACATCCCTCAACTGCAGCTGTGCCAAAAACGTCATCGGCGTACCTTCCGAAGTCAGTGGCCATTCAATTTCTTCGGGAAGATCCGGATCTCCGCCAATCCGTGAATGGCACGGCCTGGCATAGTCCTCCACTCCCTTTTTGGATAACCGTATGCCTTGGCGCGTATGTTCGATTAAATAGTCAGCTGCATGTTCAAATTGGTGTTCCTTGATGATGCTCTGCATCTTGATCAAGTTATGTTCGTTTAACTGCATGTCTTGTTCCTCTTCTATTCAAAGTTTAGATAATAATCATAACAAAAAACGAGGATTTGCACGATTCCCTTCTCATCCTTAAAGAGAAAAAGCGGCAAATCGAACGCCTATCGTTCAATCTGCCGCATCGCGAAGAATAAATAGGTGGTCGAAGAACCCTCCGCCTTTACTTGAATTCGATTATAAATGGCTGATGTTCTGTCGGTCCGATCGCAACAGGCCCCTGCTCTTTGACATAATTTTTGCGGCCGTTCACGAGAAGCCGGCGATGGTCCGGACTCCAATACATCTTAGAAGGTATGACCCCATGATAGATGGGTTCTGCGCTCAGTATATTCTTCCCTTGAAGCTTACCTGCATAAATTGTATTCTCCCCGTTCTGGGAATAGGCGATATATTTGCGATCCTTCGAGAACTCATAGCTATCCACCTTCTCCAGCAGAATGGACAGCTCATGATTTCTGCGGTCATATACGAACAGGGTTCCCTCCGTTCCTAAGAATACGAATTGATCATCGTTCAACCATGCGGCTTGGTCTGTGCCGATATCATGCTCATACTGAACATCAATCGCATTGCCGTTGACGGCACCCATAGCAATTCGGCGACCGTGACCGTATTCGTCCAGAACGATGAGCGCCATTTTCCCGTCATCCGAGACGATCACCTTGAAGGGAAGGGCTTCCGTTTCAAGACCCTGCAGTCGATAAACACGTGCCGATTCCGCTTCCGTATCAAAAATCCCGATGCTGGACTGCCTTTTGTTTGATTCCATCACCATATAGCTTACAAACCGGCTGTTGCCGGACCAAGTCGGTTCCTCAAACCATAGCTCCTGATTGGCATCTGTCGTAGCTTCGAGGCTTTCCACCTCCCCGCCCGGATATGCTATCAATTGCAGAAAAACGCCCTCCTCCGTTTTGGCAATTCCCGAAACATATTTTCCATTGGGGGACAATTGATAGGAAAGCTTATTCATTTCAATCTCTAATGAATGGTCAACTCGCTCGTATGGGGATGGAAAACGCTGCAAGCTCAATTTCGCCGCGTCCACTGCTTCGGTTTCATAAAAAAGACCGACTACCGACTTGGATGATGACCAGCCGAGCAATTCAACTGGAGCCTTGGATTCTGGCATTCGATAAATCGTCTTCACTTGGAAAGGCCGGCTTCCCTCGTCCACGGCTTGATCCGATTCCTCGCTGGGGATAATGACGGTCTCTGATTGCAGTTCGCTTGCACAGCCGGTCAGTAAAATCAAGGCAAGAGCATAGCATAATTTTAAACGTTTATATCGATATCTCATTGGACAGCCCCCGTCTTTACATAAGGAATTTCAACATAGACGACAGTATGAAACTTCTCGCTGACGATACGGATGGTTCCGCCGTGATCATCGACGATGGATTTAACGATACTGAGGCCCAGACCCACACTGCCCTCTTCCTTCTGCTTCTGGCTCACCGAGTAGAACGGCTGGAAGACGTTTGCGAGCTCGTCATCCGGTATGGGCTCTCCGGGATTATCGAAGGTATAACGAACGCTTCCGTCCACACGCTCAGCCTTGACGGTAATTTCCGATTGGGCGGCACTATATTTGATGGCATTATCCAGAAGATTGATAAAGAGCTGGCGCAGCCGATCAGGCTGGCCAAGCACGAAGGAACCTTCCTCTGCTTCGCAAACGATGCTCTTTTTATAGCGCTTGGCCCGGAACGACATGGAGTCAACTACATCGCGCAGAATTTTCCCCGAATCCACAAGCTCTACATCCTCTTCTCCAGCGTTGTGCTGCGATACTTCCAACAGCCTTAGCACCATGCCATGCAGACGTCGACTCTCTTCAACGATGTGATTCATGCCCTTATCGAAGAACTCCCGATCGTCATCCCCTTTCTCCCGAATGATCTCGGCATAACCCAGAATGGAGGTGAGCGGCGTTTTGAGTTCATGGGTCACATTGTCAAAAAAACGTTTCTCCTGCTCATTTAGCTCCTTCAAGCGATCCCGGTCACGCTCAATCGTGGATATCTGGCTACCGATCCGGTCGATCATGTCATTGAAATTCAGAGCCAGTTTGCCAATTTCATCTCTTCGCCGGAATCTGATTCGAACATCCAGGTTTCCGTTCTTTACTTCAGTGGAAGCGCGGGTAAGCTTCACTAGCGGTATGGTGATATTCCTGGACAGCAGGTACGAGAACAGGAACGCTGCTCCGAATATGGCAAGCGCAATGTAGAAAATAATGTCCATGATCCGGCCGCTTTGTTCGTAGAGCAGGGTAAAATCCTTGGTAAACCTCAATATGCCCACCTTGACTCCATCGATGATAACCGGATATGAATAGAGAACGGTTCCGCTGTTTCGACCATAGGTGATGGTATAGGCCGTCTTTCCCTCGATCGCTTGGCGAAGATCCGCATCCGAGGGTCCCGAGAATCTTCTCTCGTCCGATGAGAACAATAACTTGCCGTCGACGGTGTACGCGCTGACATGGCTAGAGGTAGCATGCTTCAAATCATTCACCATTTCCTCGGCCATCTGCCCGAAATAAAGCTTATTGTTCGTAAAATGATTGATAAGGAAAGCTTGCCTTACATATACATTGCTGTTGTTTTTAAGTCCAACCAGATCGGAAGTTACGATCTTCTGATTGCTTGTCCGAATGATCTCCTTGACGGTTTGATTGAGTACGAGGAACGACAGACTGAAGATCACAAAAAAACCAACAATAAACTTGGCTCTGATGGTCCGGATCATCTCTTATTCCGCCTGCTTCTCGAATTTATAGCCGATGCCGAATACGGTTGTGATCAAATCGCCGGCATCCAGTTTTTTGCGGAGCCTCTGAATATGCGTATCCACCGTCCGGGTATCCCCAACAAAATCATATCCCCAGACCAAATCCAGCAGTTCCGAGCGTGTATAAATTTTCCCCCGGTGGCCGTACAAGGTCAGGAGAAGATCAAATTCCTTCGGCGTAAGATCAACCGGTCTTCCCTCTTTCTTGACCAGTCGCTCTTCCATTGCGATTTCGATATCCCTGAAGCGGATCACGGCTTCCGGCATTCCTCCCCTATCCCCTTGGTTCGCCTGATCCAGCCGCCGGAGGATCGTGCGAATTCGGGCGATTACCTCCCTCAGATCGAAGGGCTTCGTAATGTAGTCATCGGCACCAAATTCTAGCCCGAGCACTTTATCCGTGATGTCGGATTTTGCCGTAATCATGAATATGGGGATGTTATAGTCCGTTGTTACTTTTTTGCATATATCGAGCCCGCTTTGGTCGGGCAGCATCCAATCCAGAAGGAGTAGATCGGGATGAAATGCCGCAAGCTCCCTAAAGCCTGCGGCACCGCTGGCCGCGGTACGGGTTTCAAAACCCTCCATCGCGAGGCCATAGGCCAGCAGATCGGCGATCGGCTCCTCATCTTCGATAATGAGAATTTTTGTTTTTTTCATGAAGTCTCCATTCCTAATTCACGAGCTATTTGATGATTCGATTTTAGCATATCCCCACAGTTATGATAACCTGATCACCTACAAGCATATTATGTCTGTGATTCAGGCAAATGCAGCAGATCCGGTACGGTGACAAAAGAATATCCTTGATTCTTCAAATCAGGTATTAACAGTGTAAGTGCCTCAATGGTGTTGGCCAGATGATTCTTACCATTTGCGGTATGCTGAAGAATGATGCCTCCTGGCTTCAACTGCTCGTGGATGATTCCCATGATCTCCTGAGCAGGCACACCTGACCAATCCATCGTATCTACAGACCAGTTCACAATAGCTAGATCCTTATTTTGTATAGCTTCCACTTTGTCCTCATCCAAAGCGCCATAAGGCGGCCTGAACAAGGATGGCCGATAACCAATGATGTCGTTCAGTTCCTCCTGTGTATCCATGACCTGCTTCATCGCTTCCTCCATGGATAACTCCTTGAAGTTGGGATGTGACCAGGAATGATTTCCTATGACATGACCTTCCTCTTTAATCCGCCGCACAGTCTCAGGATGGGCCTCAGCCCGGTTTCCCAGAATAAAAAAGGTAGCTTTAATATCGTTTTCTTTCAGGATATCAAGAATTTTGGGCGTAACAATGGCATCCGGTCCATCATCGAATGTAAGTGCGACCTGTTTGCCGTCTTTCGCTGAACCATTAAAATACACCTTCTTCTCCATGGGCCGAATTCCGCTTTCAGAGGTATCGGGCGATCTTTCTTCATCTAAATCACTCGTTCCTTGGTGTTCAAGCGAGAGCTCCTGCGATCCCAAAAAATATTCTCTGAGTCCATCGACAATAGCCTGCGCAGCAAGGTCTTGTCCTTCATCGCTCAGCAGGAAACGCTCATCCTCCGCATTGGTAAGATATCCAACTTCAACAAGCACTGCGGGCATCCTGGGTGTACCTAGCACTTTTAGTTGTTCTTCCTTTATGCCGCGATCACGGAGTCCAATTCCCTCCGCCAAATGCGTCTGAACGGCTTGGGCCAATGGAATGCTGTCCTGGTTTCTGTATAAGGTTTCTGTTCCTGATACCATAGGATCCGTATAGGTGTTGCCATGGATGGAGATGAAGGCATCCGCATTCCCATCATTCGCGATCGCTCCCCGCTCCTCCAATTCTATGAATTGGTCATCCGTTCGTGTCAAGAGAGGCTCAAACATAGGATCCTCCTCAAGGAGGGCAGCAACCCGTCCGGCAAGGGACAGATTGAACGCCTTCTCATATGCGCCGCTGACTCCTGTAGCTCCAGGATCCTTTCCCCCGTGGCCTGGATCGATGACGATCCGAAATGTTTCTTGATGATTGGGCACGGCAGGAAGCGTCTTATAGTTATCTGCAACTCTAGCAGATGATGCAGGCATCAACTCTACCGTTGATGAACCGACGTGCCATGCCAATTTGAAGCCGACGATAAGCAGGATTGCAATAAATAGAATATAGAAGACTCTGGTAAATTTCTTTCTTTTCTTGTAATTGTTCATGGCTCCTCCTTCTGGATGATCGTGCTAGATACGATTCCATAAGAAGAATATAATCGCCGGATGTGACAACGATTTTACCAAGATGTCAACAACTTGTGTCCGATACTGTACTATGGATACAAACAAAAGTATTTTCATAGATTCATGAGGATGCAAAACCACCGCGCAGAAAAAAAGCCGCATGTGTGCGGCTTTCTCGAATTCATACACTTTTAAATTTATAAACCCGACGTGTCTCCTCCCTGATTCACCAATGACAGATCGACGTAAATCGTACAGGCAGACGGCTTGTGTCTGCGTTACACGTTCAACGAATAGGACGAGCGAGCGATCTCCGTGGCTAGAACCATGTTACGAAGGGATGCGACTGTTTCTTCCTTACCGCGTGTTTTGAGGCCGCAGTCCGGATTGATCCAGAACAGCTTCGGATCCAGGACCCGCAGCGCACGCTCGATCATGCTTGTCATCTCTTCCACTCGAGGTACCCGCGGACTGTGGATATCATACACGCCTAGTCCGATCCCTAATCTGTACGTATTGACCTCGAAGCTATGAATCAGCTCGCCATGACTGCGCGAAGTTTCAATCGAGATGACATCGGCATCCATCGCCTCGATCGAATCGATCATGTCATGGAACTCGCAGTAACACATATGCGTATGAATTTGCGTAGTCGGCTGAACCGTGCAAGTGGTCATACGGAAGGCTTTAACAGCCCAAGCGAGATACTCCGCTTGATCTTCCTCCTTAAGCGGCAACCCTTCGCGCACCGCTGGCTCATCCACCTGAATCATTCCTATGCCCGCCTGCTCCAGCGCCTCTACTTCCTGTCTTAGGGCATAAGCCAGTTGATAGGCGATCTGTTCCCGCGAGATATCTTCGCGGACGAACGACCAGTTCATAATCGTAATCGGGCCGGTTAGCATCCCTTTCACGGGCCGGTCCGTCTTCGATTGTGCATATTTCGTTTCCTCCACCGTCATCGGTTTCTCGAATGCCACATCCCCGAAGATCACAGGCGGTTTTACGCAGCGTGAGCCGTAGGACTGAACCCATCCAAACTGAGTGAAGGCAAAACCTCCAAGCTTCTCTCCGAAAAATTCAACCATATCCGTTCTTTCGAACTCCCCATGCACAAGCACATCAAGGCCAATCTCTTCCTGCAGCTTGATCCAAACATCGATTTGCTCTTGAATGAAGCGCTCATACTGCTCATGGCTCCACTCTCCCTTACGCCACGCCTGACGTGCCTTGCGAACCTCGGCTGATTGCGGGAAGCTGCCGATTGTCGTGGTCGGAAAAATCGGCAGCTGCCATTTGTTCTCTTGAGCTACATGACGCTCCGCAAACGGCAGACTGCGAACCGGATTCTGTGCACTAATCTCTGCAACTGCCTGCTGAATATCATGGCGATTCCGCTCTCCGGATTGTTTCAGCGCCTGAAGCGCAGCATCGCATGCTTCCAGTTCCTTGGTAATTCGGGCTGCTCCTGTGGAGATTGCTTTTGTCAAAAGAACCAGTTCATTCAGCTTCTCGTCTGCAAAGGCGAGCGCCCCTTTCAATTCTAGCTGCAATTTCGTTTCGCTGCTCACCGTCACCGGAACATGCAGCAAGCTGCACGAAGATTGAACAATCAGACGTTCAGGGGCTACGTATTTCGTCAGCTCTTCCAATTGTGACAGCTTCTCGCGAAGAGACGCCTTCCAAATACCCCGTCCGTCGATTATGCCGGCGCCCAACACCTTATTCGCAGGAAACCCTGACTGTTTAATCGCTTGCATATTGCCTTGGTATCCGTGCACCAGGTCAAGACCGATGCCGCTAACCGGAAGCTGGATAATATCCTGATAGTTTTCAACGGATTCAAAATAGGTTTGCAGCATGATGTTCAATCCTGGTGCCGAAGCCGCAAACGTTCCATAAATGCTGGTTAACCGCTTAAGATCGGCATCGCTTAATTTTGTAACGAGTATCGGCTCATCGATCTGTACCCATTGAACGCCTTCTTGGGCAAGCTCCTGAAGAATCTGTACGTAGAGCGGTAACAATTTTTCCAACCAAGCATCCGTCTCCGACGACTGATATCCTTTGGACAACTTCAGGAAGGTTAGCGGACCGACAATAACCGGCTTGCCTTCTATTCCGAGCTTCTCCTTGGCCTCCCGATAGGCTGCAAGGGGTCTGTTTTCTGTCAGTACCGGAGCAGCCCCATCCAATTCAGGCACGATATAGTGATAATTGGTATTAAACCACTTGGTCATTTCACTTGCCGTAGCATCCTTCGTTCCGCGTGCAATACCATAATATACAGACAATGGCACAACGCCGCCCACATAAGAGAAGCGTTTCGGTACGATACCAAACATCGTCGCCGTATCCAGAACATGATCATAATAACTAAAATCATTAACCGCAATAAGATCGATCCCGCTCTCCTGCTGCTTCCGTAAATGATTCAACCGAATCTCCTGCAGCTGTCTGTGAAACTCCGATTCTTCCAGCTTGCCTGCCCAGAATGCTTCCAAGGCTTTCTTCCATTCCCGATCAGCGCCAATACGTGGATATCCCAGTACACTGCTTTTTGCCATCTATGTAACACTCCTATACAAATTGTTACAAGAAAGATATCATGTATTGATCGGTATAGTGTAACTCATATAAGCTATATCTAGTTATAGCCTATGGCTATAGCTAGATTGGTATGCGTGTAACGCATGTTTCGCTTCAACGCAAAAAAACCGCAAAACGCGGTTTTTCATCAAGGTTTCTCTATGGTTTTCTAACTATTCTCTGATCCAAGCATCCAGCAAACGAAAAGTTTCTTTAGCCGAATGTATAATCACATCCGGATCCTCCCCGGTATTGAGCAGTACTTCCCGGAATTCGGTCCATCTTGGCTTGGTCTCTTGACCATATGCATAGAAATAACGTAAACCCGACTCCGGACTCAGCGGCAAGAACTTCATCACTTGTTTCGTAATGACTTGGCCACCAAGTGTGGATCCCTCAATAACATACAGATATCCTAATATTCGTGCTTGGCTGCTCAGCTCTGGCAATTGGCTGCACAGTGGCAATTGTGCAATCTCATCAGGATTCATTCCCAGATGAATAAGATCTTCTTCCAATAGATTCGATTTCGTTCGGATTTCCAGATCCAAACCAAGATGGTTCACGGCACCCTCTGCCTTCAGCTGCTCTTCGGCCGGTTTAATAAATCCGTAAAATTTCGCTAAATAAGACCGATATTGATCTATGGTCAAGGTCTGATCGAAGGCCGCTTTGGCGTATGGATTCTGTTCGATTCGTTCATGCTGGGCTGCCGTCTCTTCTCTTATCCGTTCTAAAATCCGCGTGCTCATGGATAACCCCCTCAATGTCTCAGGCTGTAATGCAAGGACAAGCACACCTGTAACAAACCGCTACAATTAAGTATCGGTCAGTCGATGAACCCTGCGATTAATATATCATACCGAGGATACGATGAATACATAGCAGGCTCAAAGGTGCCCGATATCATAAGATAGCAATTGTTATGCACGTTGAAACACCCTATAATAAAATTTACTTCGGACTGTAAAGGAGCTTAACTATGAAGACAATTGGACTAATCGGGGGAATGAGCTGGGAATCCTCCATTGAATACTACAGAATGATAAATGAGCAGGTGAGAAGCCAATTGGGTGGCCTCCACTCCGCCAAATGCCTTATGTACAGCGTGAACTTCGAAGAGATTGAACGCTATCAATCCGAGGGGAATTGGAAAAAAGCCGGTGAAACATTAGGTGAAGTTGCACTTTCACTAGAAAAGGGCGGCGCCGATTTTATTGTGATATGTTCCAACACGATGCACATGGTACTAGATTACATAGAAGAAAGATTAAGGATCCCTGTGCTGCACATTGCCGATGCTACGGCTAATCAAATCCATGAACATGGGATGCGTACAGTAGGCTTGCTTGGAACCAAATATACCATGGAGCAGAATTTTTATAAGCAACGATTAGAATCTAATGGTATTCAAGTGCTCATCCCCAATGAACAAGATCGAGAGATCGTAAATAAAGTGATATACGAGGAATTATGTCTCGGTAACATCCAATCGAATTCAAAAGCTCACTATAAAGAAGTTATTGAACGGCTGATTCAAGTTGGAGCCGAAGGAATTATTCTGGGATGTACGGAGATCGGATTATTAATAAAACCCGAGGATTCCAATGTTCCTCTGTTTGATACAACCTTCATACATGCCATTGAAGCCGTCAATAAATCATTGGAAAGCTGACTCTACGATTTTGCTTTCCCTTCCTGATGTTGGGAGAGGATCCAAGGTGATTCTCGGCATCCTCTCATTCAGCATGCTTCTTATATAAATCGGGTATCATCACAAGTTATCTATGCTGTTCAGCACCAGAATCAGCCCGGCAATACACAAAACCCATGACAGAATCGATCCGGAGCTCTGCGCGATTTTCAGGCGCAGCTTCTCCAGCGGACGCTGCATCATGCGGCCGAATACGAGGTGTAATCCAAGCAATAGGATTGGAGGCAGCACCATCACGATATTGTATGCAGCCAGGATGGGCATCCATTGAACCGTTTGTAAATGAGCCGTAGTCATCAGCCCGATAGCCGCAAAGTATGGAAGGGCTGTTGCTACCTCCAGCAGGGACGTCGTGAATCCAAGTCCGATCATGGCTCCGAAGCTTTTGGATCTTGGACGGCGCGGCTCAGATGTTTTTTTCGTGGGGATAAAGAAACTGAAGACAAACAGGACACCGCCGACAATGGTCATGATCCAGCTTACCGTTCGATTTTGAAAAATGCCGCTTACGGATTGCAGAACGGCATCCAAACCCAGCATAAGCGCAGCCCCTACCAGGAAGTAGAAGCCTGCCACTGTGAATAAATAAATGAATAAACGCGGGATTAGCCTGTCCCGTTCAGTCAAGAGCAAATACACCGTTACGCCAACCGTTGCTGGACTCAGCATGTCCAAGAGGGATAAGGCTCCAATGGAGAGCAGCAGTTCCAACGTCAAGATGTCTCCCCCACTTCTACTTGTTCTTTGTCCTTGCGTAATACATAAATTTCGAATGCCTGTTCCATGAAATGAAGAAGAGCATCCTCGATGGGATATAATCCCATCTTCTCGGACTGCGCCGGCGATTTACGGATCTCCCACAGCTTATCTATGAAGGGATCTTCATCTTCAAATACCTCAAGTCGTTTCTCATCCATCCGTCGTACAATTCGCTGCACATCCGGTGAATCGGGACCGTCCTGCATCCGCCTTTTGAGCTGCCCCAACAGAGCAATCCACTCGAGAGAGTCGGGGTCCGTGCTGTTCATATTAGGGAGTAAACTTAACAACTCCACTTCGCGGTTCTCAAACATCTGCTGCCTGAACGAATGCTTTAACGATGGGTCTCTTCCAGAGAGGTGAATCAATTTCTGAATAACGTCCCAGCTTGTCTCACCTTCCATCGCAATACTATGAAGCACGGTCCGCAGCGCCGATTCCATCTGGTTCAGCTTTTTTTGTTCGTTCATAACGAAGTCCAACTGATTCATCAGGCTGGTGGACCAGTTCCATTCCGGGTTGGAAATCATATCCGATATTTCTTGCAAACTGAAGCCCAGCCTTTTCAGAAACTGTATTTGCTGCAGCTTCTTTAATTCCTCATCACTGTATATACGATGTTTGCCCGGTGTTTTGGCCGCAGGAATCAGCAGGCCAATCTGGTCATAATAGCGCAGCGTTCTTACCGTAATCCCCGTCTGCTTGGATAAATCTTGAATGGGAATCAACTTCATCACCTGCTTTCCTAAAGTCTCGATAACTTCACTATACAGGATGACGCTACGTCACTTTCAAGCTTTTTAACGAAAAATATGACCGTTTGTGGTTTGATGCAGCCGGCACAAAAAATGCCCGAGTTATCGGGCTTTGTTCTAATGCAGAATGGAATTCACTTCAGTTTGATGATTTTTGTTCTGGTTAAGCCAATCAGATAGAGTCCGATGGGAATCATCAGCAAATGGAGGAGCGCATAGCTTGACCACACGTTCTGAATGATATCGGCAACATAGATGGTGTTGATGTATGTATTCCAGGCCACGATCACAAACAGCACGGACAATGGATAGATTAACGGGTTTTGTTCCTTTAGTCCGAACACGGTCTTCATGCCTTGAAGAATCGAAAGATACAAGAGAGAGATCTTGATAAAAAAAGTCAGGATCCAAAGTGTAATCAATATGCCTTCCACACGTTGGAAAAAGTTTCCTAAGTTGATCGTCTTCGCAAGTGCAAATGCCGGAAACGTACTATTCTCCGTCTGCTCAATGCCCAGAACCAGCACGCTGAGCAGGACGGTAATGCCGAGCACGATCCCGCCTGCAGCGGCTCCCCACATCAATGCCTTCCCCCCTTTCCTCTCCCCCTTAACCAGAGGCAAAAAGGTCATCAGCACAATCAGTTCCTGAAACATGGAGGAATGGAATCCTGCCTTGGCAACTGGCATCCAGCCCTCCTCAAGCATAGGCTTGATATGGTTCCAATCGATCTGGGGAATCAGCGAGAGGACAAGGACCAAGAACAGAAATACAATCCACGGAAACATCAATTCACTGACACGAGCCAAAAGAATGATGCCCATCCTAGCGCACATGACAGCCGCTATCAAGAATAAGATTTGAATAGCCTCGATCGGCGTATCCGGCATCATCTCGCTGCTCAGGAAAAAACCCAAGTTGCCAAGCAATGTGCCCGTAAGAATCAAAAAGTAAAAAAGGTAGAGCAGCGAGAGAATCTTTCCCAGCAACTTCCCCAAAACCTTCTCATGGATCTCAAAGATCGTTTGGCCAGGATAGACACGCGCGATGGCTATGTACAGCACAACCATAAGGAGGTTAATGAGGATACTGAAGAGGGAAGCCATCCACGCATCTTCCCGTGCGGTATGCGCTAACCCGGAGGGGGTCACCAGGATCGAGGTTCCGATGGTTAAGCCAAAGGCCAGCATAAAGAATTGTCGTGCGGCGATATCCTTGTATTTGATCACGTACAACCATACCCTTCTTCGTTATGAGATCAACCTGTTCAGAGGTTGCATCAATGCGCTTATCCAATCCAGCGGCCTTAGATAAGGCACCTCCATCATATCTCCTATCAATGCAAGCATGGTTATTCCCCACACCGCATAGAATACGACCATGTCTCTAAGAGAGCGCAGTTTCAGGAGATGACGGGTTTCCGTAACGAGCACGATAACCAGAAACGATATGAATAACCAATGCCAATTCACGGCTCATCCACCTTTTGGTTTATGGGTTGTATGATGGATCCGATCCGCCGGATCGCTACATCTGCATCCACGCGGATATTCATCGTTTTAAAGCTTTCTCCCCAATGATCCCGGTATTTTTTCCAAACGTCCGGATATTTTCGGTGCAGGACCTCACCGAATCCAAAAACATCGGATCCATAACGCTGCTGCACCAGACCGATATGCTTCGAAATATTGGTGTTATATTTATCCTCGATATCCTTCTCTAATTCGTCGATGACGGCAGGTTGACTGATATCAATCGGACATTGAACGGCGTTCACGTCCGCTTCGATCTCCAATTCGGCTGAGAATTCAGGGATCCCCTTCGAATTGAGCGTAACATCAAGCGATGTGTCTGCCCGGTTTACCGCAAACCCGACGATGCCTCCGTCCGGACATGAAATATATCCCGCCGTGTTGTCGACTCTATTCAAGACATAATTGACGGCCTTGCTAGGCGGTTCCCCCAGCCATCCCACTAACCGGTCCCCTTTAAACACGCCTAATCCCGTATGTTGAAGCAGCGTTGAAGGACTGATTTGCTTCACATTCTCCAGAGACTGTGCTTCTGCTAAACTGCCGTTTAACTGGACCCCGGATAATACAGGGTCTGAGCCGCTGCGCTTTAACTCCGTCACAAACTGCTGCAATGTAACTTTCCCCGTCGCTGCCCATTTTTTCTGCGATATCAGAATCGAGGAATAGAGCGAATTTGCCGGAACATACTCGAATGGCGTAACGACCTCCAGGATGTCAGAGGCTTTCCCGTTTTTGGCAACGAGCATGAAGAAATCCGTTCGAAGCTGATGATTCCGGGAGATATAATCGAGCACGTCGCTGACTCCTAGCCGGGCCAAATCTTCCCCAAATACCAACACCCGGACATGGGACAGATACGGCATCCGAGGTGCCATGCTCAGCATGCGCTGAAGGGCATCGGGGATGGTTTTACCGACTGACTTGTATGTTACGACCGGAAGACTCCCCATGGATCCACCTTTTTTGGACCCCGTCTCACTGGAATTGAGCACTTGAGCAGAAACGGCGTACCCATTCTCGTGGGTATCGATTCCAAGTGCCATGACGACGGCAAGCTCATTCAGTTCTTTTTTGCTCCAGCATCCAGGCGTTATGGCTAGATTGACTATAAGCAGGACTGTAAGTACTTTTCTTTCCCACATCCATAACCAGTCCCATCTGTCTAAAATAAAGAATTCGAGTCATGACGTAAAAAGACGGCTCATGTCTTGGATTTGGACAAGTATTTCTTCATACTGTGGCGTGACAATCGCAACAATGCATCCTTCTGGCTCCGCCAGCGTATAGGTGCAAAAGAAGACATATAAGGAACCCCCATGGACTGCAAACTGCACAGGTGGAGGCCAATCATAATCATTCCGATTATCATTCCATACAATCCGAATGACGCTGCTATTCCCATTAGCCCAAATCTCAATATCCGGACCGAGATCCCAATATTAAAAGCCGGAAGGGCAAAATTGGCAATCGCCGTCATGGACACAACGATCACCATCGCGGCCGATACAAGACCCGCTTCGACGGCGGCCTGTCCAATAACCAAAGTGCCAACGATGGAAACGGATTGGCCGATCGATTTAGGCAATCGAATCCCGGCCTCTCGCAAAATTTCAAACGTGATTTCCATAATCAACGCCTCAATAAATGCGGGGAATGGCACCCCTTCGCGTTGACCGATCAAACTTGTCAGCAAATTGGTCGGAAGCATTTCCTGATGAAACGTAGTGATCGCAATATATAATGAGGGGGTAAGAAGCGCTATTCCGAAGCATAAGTATCGAAGAAGTCGAACCAAGCTGGCAAAATCCCAGCGTTGGTAATAGTCCTCGCTCGATTGAAACAGTTGTACAAACAGTGCCGGAACCACCAATACAAACGGCGTACCTTCCACAAAAATAGCAACTCGCCCTTCCAGTACTGCAGAAGCAATAACATCGGGCCGCTCTGAATTATATACCGTCGGAAAAGGGCTGTATCGATGGTCCTGTATCATCTCTTCGATATAATTGCTCTCCAGGACGCTGTCCAGCTTGATTGCATTCAGTCTTCTGCGCAGCTCATTGAGTACATCGATATCACATAAACCGTCCATGTACATCACGGCCAATTGCGTATTGGTGTGCTCGCCTACAGTTCTTTCTTCAATGCGCAGCTTAGGGCTTTGAATTCTCCGCCGGACTAATGCCGTATTCTCGCGGAGGGATTCAGTAAAACCTTCCCTCGGACCTCTTACCACGGATTGAGAAGTCGCGTCTTCAACTGCGCGCTGCTTCAGTGTTTCAGTACCCACATAAAGCGAGGTGGATGTTCCATCCATGAAGACGATCGTGTTCCCGGACAACAGTTTTTTTTCAACCTCTTGATAGGTTCGGGCTTCCCCCACTTTCCCCATTGTTATCGTCAGTTCCTTCAGCATTCTCATACGTTCTTCCGGGGATTGATAGGGGAATTCAATAAATAGCGGTAAATCCTTATGAATTGCTTCTATTAAAAGATGGGGATCTCCCATCCCTTCAATGTAAACCATCACCGTGGGGATAGCCCCCACAATTAACTCTCTGTATATGATATCTCCGCTCTGCCCGAATCGACTCTTCATATTTTCGATAAATTGCGCGATGGAAACCGGCAATTTTTCTTGTGAAACATGATTGCGTGTGGTGTTCTCCGTCATGTAAACGACTCCTCGTTTCTCCCTCATGGTCAGCTTTGCCTTACAAGGAATTCAATTACCTTCATTTATCTTTTCCTCTACTGTTCCCGCAGTTGGATATTATATACTTTTTGAGACAGGTCCTTGAAGTGAATTCATTCAAAATAAAACGCCTCTTGAAGACTCAGAGAGTCAACAACAGGCGTTATCTGATTTAATTTTTCTGCCAATTCCAAAATATAGTTACTGTGGCAGCCCTTTAGCCTGCAGATACGCTCTCTTGTATTCGGCTGCTTTATGTGCGATCAAGCTGTAATCCTGCCGCTTCAAAGCTTCGCTTGTCAGATCCGAGCCAATACCGACGGCTATAGCCCCCGCCTTAATCCATTCTCCAAGATTATCAAGCGAGACACCACCGGTCGGCATGATATTCGCCTGCGGCAGCGGGCCTTTGATCGCCTTGATCATCGACGGATCATACAGATTGCCAGGGAACAGCTTGACAATGTCCGCCCCCAGTTCAAGTGCTTCCTGGATTTCCTTGATCGTCATCACGCCAGGCATGACCGGAATCCGATAGCGGTTGCACAGCATCACGGTTTCCCTGCTCAGGCACGGCCCAACAACAAACTCGGCGCCGCTCAATATCGCAACACGCGCGGTTTCCGGATCAAGCACTGTACCTACCCCGATGATGGCATAGGAGGAAGGGTCTTCGGCGTTCCAGGAATATTTGCGCGACAACGTTTCAATGGCCCGGAGCGCAAACGGTACGGTCATCGTCACCTCGATCACTTTAATGCCGCCGGCAATCGCCTGTTCGGCCATCTCCACAACCTGCTCCGGCGTTTCGCCGCGCAGAACCGCGACCACGCCTTCTTCTGCTATTTTTTGAATCAGCTGCAATTTCTTCATCTTAACTCCTCTTTTCTATTCGATAACTATACAGAATACGATTCAAACGTACATTCCGCTCCGTTTATCGTTCTCGCTGAGCTGCCTGAAGCCATAACCTTCAGATGCAGCCGATCCTCGGTCATCCATCCTGTATACGCAACCTCAAATCCGCCGTCAGTCTTGAATTCCGGCCTGTGCCCGGACATTTGCCGTGCGAACGCCGCCAGTTGTCCGATCCCTATGTTCTCCGCTTCCCGAACGGTTACCGCTTCTACGGTGAGAGCCATTCGAGGGCCATGGCAGACGGCCAGATGATATCCGGACTGCTCCTTAATCTCATACGCAGTCCCGGGGCTCAAATGTACGGCAAAATAAACCTCATCTACCTTGCCGTATAGAGCTTCCGCCTCATACAGCCATTCTCCTTCCGGTAGAACGCCGACAACTTCACCGCCACCATCACCCGCTGGTTCCGGCAGCGGATACAGTGCAAGCACCACATTTTTGTGGTACAGCACCTCCATCCACTCACTCTGGTGGCGGGGATCGCTTCCTGAGGGATCATATCCCTCTCCCGGGTGAAAAAAATACAGCTGATTTGCCTTGCCGCCAGTGCGGACAGGCAGGCTGAACATCCAGCGCAGCTGCTCGTTGTCGAACTCACGAACCCGCTCCCACAATCCGCCCGCCGCAAAATGTTCCGTGACATAAGCATAGGAGTGCAGCTGCCGCATCTCGCCGTCAACCGATTTCATCAGAGCCTTGCGCACTTCGGTCGGTTCGCTTCGATCCAGGGCTAGACGACGATCAGCTTCCGGAGCTTCGTGGAACAGAAAACCGGCGTACTCCGTGCGCGGCATCTCCTCCGGAAGGCTAAAATCACCGAACTGGACATAATCGTGAAGCACATTGGCATCCCTCGGTGCATCATGCGGCCATCCTCTGGAGTGGGCTCCTACCCACGCCCCTTTCAAATAATAGGACGTGCGCAGGCTCCACAGCTCATCCAGCAGTTCATGAAGTTCCCGCTTTAATTCCGGTTCCTCCATTAGTTCCAACGCGCAGGTGAACGCCTGTGTCCAATGCCAGAACCACGGCAAGCAGCCGTATTCTGCCATGCCTTCCCGCCGGAGCAAGGTCAGGGTATTCCGAAGACTTTGTTTTCCGTCCTCCAGAAGTTCCTTATCATTGAACCGATGGCCGAATATTAGCTTGGCTGCCGTATATTTAGCCTCATGATGATTGCACACGGTGAGCGGCTTGCGAAAAAATCCTCCGTGGTAGATGTGTTCCAGTCCAGCCTCAAACTCAGCCGCCAAGCCCTCGCTCATCTCACTTTCAAACTTGCGATGAAAAAAAACCATCAAGCTCCCCATTAATTCAACCGGCAGCGTATGCGGACTCGCTGCTTCCGGCTTCGGCCCCAGGTTCAGCGGCCAGTGTCCGTACATCGGACTCTTCGCGTCCTTGTTCTGCAGTCGCAGCACACGACCCAGAACCTCCTCTGCCAGCCGTTTACCCTCCTGCCGGTTAAACTTCGGATCAATCTCAAGGTCTAGCGAAGCCGCAAACAGATAAGAGGCATAGTAGAAGTTATCACGCACATCCCCATGGAACCACAATCCGCTGGGTAATAGAGGCTGCCTCCATGCTTGTTCCGCAACGTTCCGAACAATCCGGTTCATTCTCTCTTTATAATCGTTCATTTGTTCTCCTTTCCCAATCCGATGGTAAAGCCGCTTCCCAACATAATGAAGATAAAAAACGAACTTAAAGAAACCAAATCCGAACCCATATAAACATTAAAAACCTAAATGAACAAAAAGGGAAGCTATTTTTCAGAACCCATGCCATCATGTATCTTGCTTGCAGGAAAAGCCCGACCAGAAGGATTTTCTGGCCGGGCATGTTGTACTCAATGAACTGTATTCCCTGTCGTGATGGACTATTTGTCTTCTTCCCCATCCTGTACAAAATTGAGCACAGCTTCGTCCACTGCCGCGGTTTGTCCAAGGTCCGGTTGATCTGACAGCTCGACTTCGCAAGATTCGGGACCGCCATGCAGTTCAAATAGAACCAGCTCGTTCTCCCCTTTACGCAATAAAGGGCCGGGAATATACAAGGCCTTCTGCGGCCCCGCGTTCCAGTACCGGCCGAGATTAAAGCCATTGATCCAGGCGACACCTTTGGTCCAGCCATCAAAGCGAAGAAACGTGTCTCCGATATCCTCCACCCGAAAGCTGCCGCGGTAAAATCGGGGCAGGCCCGCGTGTTCCGACTCCGGAATGGACAGCTCTATTTGCTCCGCCCGCCCTTCATCCGTAACCGGTGTATAAGAGAGAGAAGATAGCATTTCTGGCTCCAGCGGCAGGGTTCGGATCGTCCAGTCGTACAGGAATTGGTTATCGATTCTGACGCCTTCCGTGATTCCCTTGGAATCGCGGATTAGTGGGCCGTAATTGATCCGGCCCATGTTCTCGACAAGAATATCCAGCCTTGCTCCGCCTGCGGGTACGGTAATATCGAGAGGCTCTGATTTCCATCGTTCGATAACGCCAAGCGGCCGACCGTCCAGAAATACCTGCGCGCGATCACGAACCTCCTGAATATGCAGCTGCTGTCCTTGCCGCGGTCCCTGAATAAATGTGCTGTACAGTATAAAGCCATAGGACTGTCCGAATTTTTCCATCGGCTTGGTGCATACGCTTTTTATCGGTTCTGAGAGATGCTTTAGATTGGCATCCGCAAACAGATCGGCCATTTCAGACAACGCGACCTTTCCGTAAGCTACCTTTGGAATGGGATCCGGGAAGGCACACCCCGGCTTAAAACCATGCTTGTCGAGCACCAACCGCACCGCCTCATATTTCTCCGTCTGATCCCCCCATTCCGTCAAAGGGGCATCATAATCGTAGCTTGTCGTTGTTGGCTCATATGCCTGGATGTGATTCGCTCCACTGTAAAAGCCGAAGTTGGTTCCGCCATGAAACATATACATATTAATCGAGGAACCCTTCTCCAGCATTTCATCCAATACGCCGGCGACATCGACCGCATCCCGCACATGATGGTCCTCCATCCAGTGATCAAACCAGCCGTTCCAGAATTCCATGACCATCAGCGGTTCTTCCGCGCGATACTCCCGGTATTTGCCGAACGATTCTTCTACCCGGGATCCGAAATTCACCGTGGCGTGCACATCGCCAAGCGTCCCGCCCAGCAGCATCTCGTCGGTTGGCCCATCCGAAGTAAAGAGAAGCACATCAACGCCGCGCCGCACCATTCCTGCGCGCAAATATTCCAGATAAGCGTGGTCATTGCCGTAACTGCCGTATTCATTCTCGACCTGAACCGCCAGAATCGGTCCTCCGTTTGTAGACAACAGCGGAACCAGTCTCGGGATCAGCTCGTCGTAATAGTGATCCACCTTGCTTAAATAGAGCGGTTCACTGCAACGAAGCCGGATTTCTCCATAACCTAGCAGCCAGCCCGGCAATCCTCCAAATTCCCATTCCGCACAGATGAATGGGCTCGGTCTGACAATGACGTGCAGGCCCAGTTTCCCGGCTATTTCGATAAACGATACAACGTCGGCCATACCCCTAAAGTTAAATTCCCCTTCTTTGGGTTCATGCACATTCCATGCGATATACGTTTCAACGGTGTTAAAGCCGCAGGCCTTTAATTTTAATAGCCTGTCCTCCCAATATTCAGGAACGACACGGAAATAGTGAACCGCTCCCGATATGATCCGGTAAGGCTGCCCGTTCAGCAAGTATTGCCCGTTCTTCCAAGTGAGCACTCCCATTACAGAACCCCTCCACACCTTATATAAAATCCAACGTTTATTCCCCGCAGCGGTAAGCCGCCATACTTTTGATTTTCGGACTTGCTGCCGATTCCAGTACCCGCATACGCACCTTGTCGGCCGTAACTTGTGAGAATGCATCGATTTTCTTGTGACCGATCGCGCTGCCGCGTGTAAGTTCAAGCCACTCTCCATCGACGAAGGCTTCCAGCACATATTGACGGACCCGTTCCCCGTGAGCAATCTCCTCCATGATCACGACATGATCGATCACGCATGCTTGGGGAAGGGTCAATTGGGCGACCTCTCCCGATCCCGAGCATTCGGCCAGGGCATGACCGAACCGACGCTTGATCTCTCCGCCAAATGCCAGAAGCTGCTTTACATCTGCTTCCGGAAGCAGCCCGCGCTGGTCTGGAGCGACGTTGAGCAGCAAGGTCGCCCCATGTCCGACCGACCGATTGTAGATTTCCATTAACTGATCAACGGACAACAGCAAGTGTTCTTCATCCGGATGCCAGAACCAGCGGTCTTTGCGGATGGGGACATCGCATTCCGCGGGCACCCAGCCCGGCGTCTCCGGCAGCCACTTCAGCGATTCTTCGCTGAACATGCTGCCCCGCGAAGAATCGGCCGTGTTCCAGCAAGGATACGGAGCCACGCCATCCTCATTGCCGACCCAGCGGATCGTTGGCGCGCCCATATTAAACACCATGGCACCGGGCTGATACCTTTTAACGAGATCCATGATACGGGGCCAGTCATATTCGCGGCCTTCCGACCCTGCGCCGTCAAACCAAATTTCCACAAGCGGACCATAGCCCGATAAGAGCTCCTCCAATTGTCTGCAATAAAAGTCATCATACTTTTGCGGGTCGGCATAACACGGCTCGTGCCTGTCCCAGGGGGATACATAAATACCGAAGCCGATGCCCTCTTCCCGGCAAGCATCCGCGCACTCTTGTACGACATCGCCCTGACCCTCCTTCCACGGACTCGAGGCTACGGAATAGTCCGTTGTCGCCGTCGGCCACAGGCAAAAGCCGTCATGGTGCTTGGCCGTCAATATGAAATAACGGAATCCGGCTTCCTTCGCAGACCGGACCCACTGTTTAGCATCCAGGCCGTCCGGATTAAACAAAGACGGAGCATCCTTGCCTTCCCCCCATTCCTGGTCGCAGAACGTATTGATTCCGAAATGGCAGAACATCCCGAGCTCCATGTCCTGCCAGGCTAGCTGCTCCAGCGAAGGAACAACAAGCTGGTCCTTAAGCTTTCTAGATATGGACATAACTTCCCCTCCAACTCTCACCAGTCGTAAAAAAAAGGGCTTTGGGGAAGCCCGTTAAATGGCCCCCCGAAACCCGTTTCCTACCAGGATTCTCATACCTCTTGCATTGCCCCGTTACTTGACAACGCCTTTTTCGTTAATAATTTTTGTAGCCTCATCGACCATCCATTGTTGAACCTCATCAATCGGTTCGTTGCTGAGCATGAATTTCGCAAAGCCGTCATTAATGATCTTGGTCAATTCCGAAGTATCCGTCATCATGACTTTGGCTGCATCAAGATACTGGATTTCATCGCTAAACAGCGTATATTTCAACGACTCCATATCGTACTTATCCTCTTTACCGGCAACCAGCTTTGTCAACAATTCTTCGTTATTCGCTTTCTTGTATCCAGAGAACTCAAGTCTGTTGTCCGAATCGGCTGTTGTCATGAATCTCATAAGCTTGAAGGAGGCTTCCTTGTTGGTGGAATTGGCACCCAGCGCCAGCATATTGCCGCTGGTGAAGTATTTTCCTTCATACTCTTTAGGTTCCGATCCTGCAGGAGGCACAGGTACAGGAGCGAAAGCTGTTTTGAAATCATGCGGATATTGCTCGGTATTGCCTGGATCCGCTACCGTAAAGTTGCCTGTAAGAATCATAGCAGCTACTTCATTAAAAAATTCGGTACGGTAGTTCAGCTTCGCGGCAAGCACGTCACTGTAAGGTTTGGCCGACTTGTCCGCCTCCTCCATATCTTTGCGGAGCTGGAAGAAGTATTTGTAGGTCGGATCTGCCAGAATGGTCGTTCCGTCCTCATATACGAACGGATCTTTCATCATGGTCTGCGCCGGAGCGTTCATATATAGCTCCCATGTATGGAAGTAAGAACCGTAACGCTTGTCAACACCTTCGCCCTTGGTCAACTTTTTGGAATAGTCGCGGTAATCATCCCAAGTCCAGCCGAATTTCGGAACCTCAAGTCCCGCTTCATCCAGGGCATCCTTGTTGAGCATCACATAGTTGGTGCTCTTGGTGTACTGCATGCCATAATACTTGTCTTCTAGCTTAGCATTAACAAAGTATTCGTCTTCCGGAACGAGACTTTCCTGCTCATAGAACTCGTTCAAGGGAGCAAGGGCTCCACGTGAGGCCCGTTCGAGAACTCCGCCCAAGCTTGGGAATTGAATAACATCGATCGCTTCACCGGATGAGATCAGAAAATCCAGCTTTTTCAACATTTCCACGGAATCGCCGGGAACCAGGACCACATGCTCGACCTTGATATTCGGATTCTGATCCATAAATTCCTGGAGCATGGCGTCCGTTCCCGCCTGTTGAGCTTCATTATCCCAGTTGTAGTACTTGACGGTAACCTGCTTGTCCGTCTGACCGCTTCCACCGTTCGTGCTGGCACCGCTTTCTGACCCGGATTTCCCGCAGCCGCTTAATACCAGGGTGCTCGCCAGGATCGTGCTAAGAATGACGGATAATCTGTGTTTACTTTTTTTCTTCATCTTACTTCCCCCTGCACAGATAAATTAGTTGTGGTGCTGTTTTCATGTTCATTATAGGCACCCGCATGGCTGATCAAGTGCACAATTTTGAGGTTCTAGGATTACATTTTTGACTTTTCAAACTTCTGAATTTTGACTTTAGACTTCGTATCAACCTTTTACCCCGCCCAAAGCAATGCCGTTTATAACCTGTTTTTGCAATGCGATGAACACAATGACCAGCGGAATGATTGCCGAGACTGACGCCATCATCATAATGGCATAGTTGTTGGTGTAGTCATCACGGAACAGCGTCATCCCCAGCGGAATCGTGTATAAGTCCTTGTCCAGCAAGAAGATGAGCGGATTCTGGTAATCGTTCCAGGTCCATATGAATTTAATAATCGCCACCGTAGCAAGCACAGGCTTGCACAGCGGAACCATAATGGAAGCAAATGTCCGCAGATGACCCGCTCCGTCAATTCTGGCCGCTTCCAAGTATTCATCGCTGATCCCGTTCATAAATTGACGCAGCAGGAACGTAAAGTAAATCGAGAACATGCTCATGAAGATGATGGCCTCATGCGTATTGTAGAGTCCAAACCAGCGAATGAGCAGAAACCGCGGAATGAGCGTCGCCTGATCCGGAATGATCATGAACGAGAGCAAGGCCATAAAAACAAGATTCCGTCCCTTGAATCGAATCTTCGTTAGCGCATAACCTGCCATGGATGAGATAATCAGGGTGATTAGGGTCGTAATAATCGCTATTTTAAAAGAATTAAAATAGAAATCATAGAAGGGAACTCTTCCCATCCAGACCATCTTGAAATTGTACGCCAGATTCACCTTTTCCGGTATCCATTGAATCGGGAATCGCATAACATCCTTCTCATATTTAAAAGCCGCGGAAATCATCCAGATGAGCGGTACGAGAAATACAATGGACAATGCCCCCATGACAAAGGTGACTACCACTTTGGACAGGTTTTTTCGAAGAAGCTGCATGTACATTCCTCTCCCTCCTTATTCTTCATTTCTCATTTTCCAGGTGAGCGCGGTAATCAGACCGATAATCGCGAACAGCAGCCAGGAAATGGCCGAAGCGTATCCCATATTGTAATATTGAAAGCCTTCCTCATAGATGCGGAATACAAGCACGGTAGAAGAATTGTTCGGGCCGCCTTCCGTTAAAAAGGCGATGATGTCAAACACTTTAAACGAGCCGATCAACATCGTAATTAACAGGAAGAAGGTTGTCGGACGGAGCATCGGAACCGTAATCGCAAAAAACTTTTTAATTGCACTGGCACCGTCAATATCCGCCGCTTCATAAATTTCATTCGAAATGTTCGTAAGCCCGGCCATATAGATAATGATCGTGTAGCCCAGGCCCGCCCAGGAACTGATGATCGAAATCGCCAAGAGCGACGTTTTCGGATCGACCAGCCATTTCGGCGGATTGCTGATCCCGAGATCCATCAGAAACTGGTTGATCGGTCCCAGCGATGGGTGGAATAATGCGCTCCACACCGCAGCAACTGCGATAATCGAAGAGATATAAGGAATGAAAAATGCGACTTTAAAATAACTCTTGAAGAACACGCTGTTGTGAATCAAAACCGAAAGCACCAGAGCGATGGCAATCGGGATCGGCACCGTAAGAACCATATAGATCAAATTGTTTTTTATCGCTTGAATAATGGTCGGATCATGGAACATCTTGATGTAGTTATCAAATCCGGTAAACTCGATCCCCTGGACGCCTGACAGCATATCCCAATCGGATAAACTTAAATACAAAGAAAATCCAAGAGCAAACACGTTTAATAGCAGCATCCCGACGATTTCCGGGGCCAGAAACAGCCACCCGATCAAAGCCTCTTTCCGCTTGGGAGTCCAAAACTTCCGCCGGCTCTTGGGCACTGGTTGTTGTACAGCCTCCATCTAGCATCACCTCAACAATTTGTAAGTTGTCATTATAGTAATACATCCGCCATCGGCAAGAAGGAGGGATTATGACCAGCCATGTGCAAGATTTTGACCTAAAGAAGCCCCACAAAGTGGAGCCTATGCTTTGATGCTGTATAAGTGACCGATGTGGTAGCGGTCCGCTTATTTTCGTGCGGTGTATTTCGCTTTATATTCACTGGGTGTGGTCCCCACGTATTTTTTAAACACTTTTGAAAAATACGTCCGATCCGAATAACCTAATCCCATAGCTAAGGACTCCAGATTTTGTCCGGACATTCTGAGCATTTTGGTAGCCATCTTCATTTTGTATTGATGCACGTAATCCGTAAAGGTCAACCCCGTCATCCGTTTGAAATAGCGCGAAAAATAGCTCGGATTCAAAAACAGATAGCGTGCCATGTCGATCGACGTAATGTTATCGTCAAGATGCTGATCGATATATTGCTGGATCACCTGCAGCTTCGGTTCATTCGTGGAGCTTCCCACTCCCGCTTGCCGCGTTCCGATCATCTGGGTCAGCTTTCTCTCCACCAGTTCCATCATATCTTCCAAGGTGCGTGCTAAAGCAAGATAGGCAAACAGATCCTCATCGAATTTGAGACTGGAGAACATCAGCTCGATACCTCGCAGCATGGAGGAAAGATCCCTGGCAAAGTCGGCCGGATCAATCGACAGCTCTTTTGCGGTGCTGGCGATTTTATGCAGGGTCGTACGGATACCGTCGAGATCCTGCTTGATGAGTTTCCGTTCCAGCTCCGAAACGTAGCTATCTAGAAATCCCTGAGGCGCGGCTTGAAACCACCGCGATCTTATTTGAGAAATTTCGGATATCGTATAGTCGGAATTTTCGTAAAACTCGCAATTGTCATGAAGAATTTCCTGATAAATGGAGCCAATCGAGCTTAATTCCATTTTGTCCGTAACCGCGATAACGTTCAGTTGAATTTTGAGAAAATGGACGCACTGATAACGCAGCCGCTGCAAATAATTATGGAGATGCAAGCTGGCATTCTGTGCGAGGTTCACCCTAAAGTTATGCAGAATCACAATGTTCCCCTGCTCCATGAACGGCGTAATCCCTTCATACGATTCGGACAATTCCATCGCGATATTGTAGACAGCGTATAAAATCAGCGGAAATTCCGATTGTCTGAAGCGCTTGTCAAAGCTGGAGAGCTGAATGCTGACCAGCCCCAGCATAAACCATGGATACGTCCAGGAAATGCCGATCTGCGCCGCATAAGCCAAAGTGGCCTCGGACGGAGAGCCATTGAGCACCTTTTGCAGCAAATCCTGCCGAAAGAGCTGGCTATTGTAACTCGCTGCCTCGCGATTAATCAGACCAGCCCGCGTCTTTAACAAGTGCATGGACTTGCCGAGGCTCTGTTCCAGCTGCTCTGCCGTAAGCTGATCTTTGATCAAATAGTCATCCGCCTGCAGTTTTACGGCCTGCTGGGCATAATGAAAATCCTCATGACACGTCAGGAAGATAATCCGAACCTCCGGCTTCATGCGAATAAAATGGTCCGCCAGCTCAATGCCGTTTTTCTGTGGCAGTCCGATATCCGTAATGACAATGTCCGGCCGGACTTCCTCAAACATGTGCATCGCTTTCGCGCTGGAATACGTACTGCCGGCAATCTGCAGATTGTTTGCCTCCCAGTCAATCATCTGTTGCAGTACCTTGAGCATAGGAACATCATCGTCTATGAGCATTACTCTGTACATCATTCTTCCTCTCCCTCCGGTAAAAAACCATGATGATGACTTTGGGGCAAGTACAGTGAAACTGACATTCCACCCTGCGGAAGGTTGGCGAGTGTCAAACTCGCTTCCTGTCCGAAGGTCAATCGGAGTCTTTGGATCACGTTCATAAGACCGACCCTCTCATAAGCACCATTCTGCTCGCCGCTTGGTCTTTCAAGTCTACGGTTTAGACATAGGAGCATGTCTTCATCGGCGCCGAAGCCATTGTTGATAATCTCGATTCTGATTCCGTCCGGGTTGCTTCGGGAACGGATCTCAATGCGCGGAGTTTGATGATCGACAAGCCCGTGGACGATGGCATTCTCAACGATGGGCTGCAAAATAAGTTTCGGCAAGATGAGTCCCTCGGTTTCCGGATCCAGGTCAACCTCTAAATGAAGCGGGATTTCATTGCGGATTTTCATAATGTCAACATAGTGGCCCAGCAGCTTGCATTCCTCGCGCAAGGTGGCCGGCTCATTGACCTTGAGATAGGCGCGGAGCAAACTCATCAGGGAATCAATAATTCCACTGTGAAGCGTATCCTTCGTCAAGATCAGGCTGCATTTGATCGAATTCAGCGTGTTGATCAAAAAATGTGGGCGGATTTGCATAAACAAGGCCTCGAGCTCCATCACTCGCTTCTGCTCCTGCTCCTGTTCGATATCATGGATCAGCCGCTGCAATTGATCGAGCATCGTATTCAGCGTCTGCCCCAATTCGGCGATATCATCCTTGCCCTTGACCTCCAGTCTGACATCCAGGTTTCCCATTCCGAACTGGCGTACGACCCGCTGCAGTTTAAGAATCGGACTGTGCAGCCTTTTGGCGATCAGGATGGACATTCCGGAGAACACGAGAAACAGCAGCAGAACCCCCGCAAGACCAGTATAAAAAGTCCGGGAGATTTGCCCCGACCACTCTTTCTCCGAGGCCTCGTAACCCAGCTTCCAGTTCGATTTCAATATGGTTTTGTCCGTTCGGACACTGCCCTTGGTCTCCGTATGATGCGGGAGCAACCCGGAATTGCCTGCGATGAATTCCCCGTTTGCATCAAAGAGCGCCACCTTGCCGAAGTCGATCGTACCCAGCAGCTTGTTGAAGTACGAATCGGAAATGGCACTAAGCAATACGGACACTTGCCTCTTCTCTCGGCTGTCATAGATGACCCTGGCAATATAATAACTCTTGCCTTTCCCTGACGAGTCGCCGCCGGCCATCCCAAGCCATTGCAGGGTTTCCGGTTTACTCAGATCGACGCGCTCCATCAGTTTGTCGAGACTTCCGTTAATGGCGGTCAAATCCTCCGTGCCGGATGAGATGACAAAATGCTGACGGTTGACCAAGTACATGCGTACATTATTATTCAGCGGCTTGGAATTAATCAGGGAAAATACGTCCTGAATTTGTCTAAAATGTACATAATCCTGATAAGTAGCCAGCCGTTTGGTGTCTGCGAATGACTTCAGGATATTGCGAACATTCGTATCGTTCACGATAAAATGGGAAGCAAACGTAACATCGTCAATCGTCTTGCTCAGCTCATCCGTCATGACGTTCAGGACATTCTCGTTGCTGAGCTGCAGCTTCTCTACCATCGTATCCCGAATCAGAACAAATGAAATGATAGAAACCGCGATCAGCGGAATAAAGATCAGCAAAAGAAACGACAGCTGGATGCGTTTGTAGTAGGTGAATTTGAACATATTCTCTGCGCCTCTCTTATGCTCTTGTCCTCTTTATTCTATCAGTCCTCTGTGCTGGAAGCATTCATTAAATGATGACGGTTGCATGCTTATTTCCGCCTTGAAGGGTCATCAGCACAACCTCCCCGAAGATCTGCATGTCCTCCACCACAAAAGAATCATAATGGCCTGACGGCGCACGGTGACTAACAACGAGTATAAACTCCTCTTCCATTCCCGGGAGCTGAACACCGCATGCCTCCGCTTGCCCGTCATGAACCCGCTCACCCGTATGACGGTATACCGGGACCTTACGAACTCGCGGAGAAGCCGTTTCGCCTGGACGATGAGGATACAGCACCTGCATGATGCTGATCAATCCTTTTCCCGTCCGGGAGTAAGTCACATTCGCATTCGGTTCCCACAGGTTATATTCGCGGGATATTACACCCTCGCCAACTTCTCCGCGCAGACCGTCTGTGCGTACGGGGATAATCGATAGATTCGCCTCCCCGGGGGTGTTTGTACAGCATATCAATGACTCAGCTTCGATCCCGACTTCTCCTGGCGTGTGCGGAAAATGAAAATGCTGGGTAAAGGTATGCTGCTCAAGGCACACCAAGCTGTCGATCAGCAGCCAAAAATAAGGCTTAACAAAGATGATCCTTCTCCGCGGATACAACGGTTCATTCCCATAGAGATAGCCGTCATGCGCCCCCTCGACATAGTCAAACTCCGGCCTGCTGACCCATTTGCAGCCTAGCGGCGCGGCAATCCGGTCGAAAGACCAGGTGTCCTTGATTCCGGTAAACCCGATTTCGTCGACAACCGTTGTGTTATGGGCTGAGCTCTCCTTTAATGCTTTTCTCAGCGGTGTATGGTCACTATAGTTATACCTTCCAAGATCCGTGAGCAGATCACGGCCGTAGGCATGAAGATCCACGTGCAGCATATCGGCGTGACCGTGGCCTCCGCCAAGCGGGCCGCAGTGAAAACAAAGGTACAATGCATCTTCGTCCCAACCCGTTCGCATCGTATAATGACCGGAATGGGTAAAAGCCCGGCTCTGAGATGGCGGCTCCGCTGGAACCATAGCTTTGTACTCACGGATTCCGTCTATGCCGAACAGCCAGGCATTATCATAATCCGGTCGAGCATGTCCGCCATATCTCAGAACGGAATCCCCAAATAACCACGCGGCATAGGTCAGAATACCACGAATATCGCTATCGTCGCTGTCTCCCAGCATCGGCTGCCTGTGATTTGGCTTCGCCCAGTACAGGGAGGCTTCGGCCATCTCGCGGACCGTACGCCGAAAAGGACCGTCAAGCTCCAATCCGTTGAGATTGGCGAGGTGAATGCAGTCAAGATAACAAGCCAGCACCTCATGATGGTATGTAGGCGATTGCTCCCAATGAATGCCATCCGCCATAATTTGAAGACTCGCCGTCTCCTTCAATCTCTCTTCTCCCATTTCCCGCCACCGTGCTGACTTGCTGAACTCGGGCAAGAACAGTGCAATATGGTATAAACCGCAAGTTTCCAGTACTCCCCAGTTGCTGATATGCTTCCAGCTGGTGAACGAAGCAGCCAGATACTCCCCGTGCTCGTGAAGCGAAATCAGCGTTTTACCGAGCAATGACGGAGTCAGGGAAGGGCTACCGATCACGTATCGAAGTGCCTTGATCCAGTTCACGCTGCGTAGACCTGCCTCGATCGGACGCCATGTCAACGTATCCGTCGTAGGTTCTCCAGGTACCGGATTCCGATCGATCCAGTCTCCAAGCTGCTGGCTAAACACTGCTGCATACTTCTCATCGCCTGTCATCGCATACGCTTGTCCCAGCGCCACCCAATAGCGGTGGCGATTCAGCATATAGGCCCACTCCACGTCTTGATCGGGAATATGGCACCAGTCAATATCACCGTCAAATGTAACGGGAATCACGCTTCGTTCCATATCCCATGGAAAGCGGAACAGGAACGTCTGCTGCACCACCTCATCCGCCGTCTTCATGACGGTTTCCAGTTCATCTGCACAGCATTGCTTCACATAATCCGTAATTTTCTGCTTATCCTCACTGCTCATCCACCATCCGGGTGTGTTCCGACAGGAGAAGTGTTTATGCAGCTTACACAGCATATCGCGCCGATGGCCTTGATCGTCTGCATCCTGTATCGAACGCATAACGGGATCCTCCAGATTCAAAAGAGCCCATACGGCATTCACCGAAGCTTCCGTGGCATCAGCGTTCATACCAGTACCCCTTGCTCCCGGTCTCCATCCGAATCAAAGCTTCCAGGTAAAAATAATCCCCCCAGATCATGAAATCATCCGGTGACAATCCGCCGCGTACATGATAAGAGCCATGCTTCAGCAGACCCTCCGCCTCCTTGCCGAGCGTAGAGTAATTTCGTACCAGCGAGGTCATGGAAGCCTCCAGGCTTTGCTCAAAGTCAGTTCTTTCCGGATCCTCCTCATCCAAATGCCCAATCAGTTCCAGCAAGCCTGCTGCCACAATGGCGGAGGCCGAGCTGTCGCGGTAAGTATCAGCGCTTACGGGGGCGTTAAAGTCCCAAAAGGCGACATGATCCTCCGGTAAGTGCTTCAGGAAATACTTCGCCATTCGTTTGGAGGTTTCCAGGTATACACGATCTCCCGTATATTGATAAGCCAGTGCGAAGCCGTACACCCCCCAAGCTTGTCCCCGCGTCCATGTCGAGCCGTTCGTATAACCCTGATGCGTGGCGCCTCCGATCGGCTCCCCCGTATGCGGATCGAAGAAGAAGGTATGGTATGAGCTGTCATCTCCCCGTACCAGATAACGCCGTGTCTTCTCCGCCTGCATGATTGCGATCTCTCTATATACGGGATTGCCGGTTTGCTGTCCCGCCCAGAACAGCAGCGGCAGATTCATCAAACAATCGATAATGATGCGGCCGCCCTCCTGTTGATCTCCTTCAGGACCCCAAGCTTGAATATATCCACCGCCTGGACGCCAGCGTTTCAGCAGCAATTCCGCAGCCTCAAGCGTCAATTGGCGGGCGCTCTCGTTCTTCTCAATGATCCACTCCGCTTTGGAGGACAAGGAATACAGAAATCCGATATCGTGATGATCAAGCACCTTTTTTTCTGCAAAGCGGCGGCGAAAATCTTCTACCGTTCGTTTCGCGCCCAATTGAAAGGCCTCGTCGCCCGTGTATTCATAACATAGCCAGAGAAGACCGCTCCAGAAACCGTTCGTCCAGTCGTCATTGTCATTCAGCAAATAAGCGCCGTCCCTGCTGACGTGGGGAAATCTTGTCCCGAAGGTATCCATGTTCTTCCGGATTTTCTCTACAGCATCTTTAATCGCACTGCTCCACATAACGTCGTGCTCCCTTCCAATCCATCATGATTACGATTCATGATAAGGAGAGTCACCCGGTTCTTGTAGAGCCGATTTTTGCCTTGATGTGCAATATTTTGACTTTTGCGCCCTAAGGTGGTGATAAAGGAACAAATCCATCCCTTTTCGTTGGAAACCAACTAAAAAAAGAGGCTATCCCAAAAGATCAAAATCTTCGGGGAGGCCCCTTCTTGCTGTTAGAAGCGCTCCATGTACGAATCGTTCCTCCCATCGCTGTTGCCCCCACATTTCTTGGAATGGTTCTGAGCAAGGACGAAATGTGTGGGCAAAGGCGAGCGCTGACGCTTGTCCGGAATCGATTCGTCCTCTCCGCTACGCCGTGCAGATTTCTTGATTTTTTAGTCGCAAAGAAACCGTTCTTTGGTAAAGTGGAGGCACGACCCAAAGGAACGGTTTCTTTTGTACATTCAATATACCATGGACCAACTCTATCTTAATTAAAAAGAAGCCTAGCGGTGTGGGAGTAATATCCTGATCACCGCCATGGCTTTATTTGATACACTTTCTGTTTATGAGAGCCGTACATCAAGCAACTAAGTCTATATAGAACGGCCCCTCATGTCTGCCGAGCGATACGGTCTAGCCGGCATGCTTTTTCCACTTTCGGATTTTGGTTCTGAAGCTTTTGTACGGCGCGACCGAATTGATGTGCAGCCATTTCCACATCGGCCAGTTGGCACTGGTTACCGTCCACTTGCGAACCCCTGAATGAAACAACTCTTCCTCACGCAAGCTGTTGATCCATTCACACCATTCTATCGTCCTCTGCTTTAACAACGAACGTAATTCTTCCAAAGAATATCCATCATACGTATGATAGAATTGCTGATACAACGCCCCCAACTGATTCCATTTTAAGTCAGGGGTTGGCGTCGTAACCTCTTTACCCGCAAGTTCATCCTTCTCCCAGCTCATCACCAGCGTTAGCCATCCCAGCTGATAGGCAATCATCTCTTGGGGTGTTCTATCGACTTCACTAATACGAAGATTCCTTTTATCCTCTGGTACCTCATCAAATTCTTGGTCAAAAAGGCTATACGTTCGTTGAATTTCAGCGATGAACGCTTCTTTGCTCTGGTATGTTTGCAAGGTACTCTCTCCTTCATCATTAACGGGCTTCACTCCTCAGACATATCCAAATTATACCATGTTCAAGGATCAAGCACGGTGATGAATATCATCAATGGGATGTTCAAATCCCCCTGGACTCAATCTCATTCCGAAGCCTTGCGATTACATCATCTAAGGCACTCTCTCCAAGTTCGCCCTCGCCCCGTTTACGGACTGATACGTGATCGGAGTTCATTTCCTTCTCGCCAAGAACAAGCGTGTAAGGCGTTTTCAGCAGACCCGCTTCACGAATTTTATAACCCAGCTTTTCATTTCTTACATCGACGTTCACCCGTATGCCGGCATTTTCCAGACGCTTCTTCACCTTTAACGAGTAATCGATGTAATGGTCGGATACCGGTATGATCATAACCTGTACGGGAGCCAGCCACATCGGGAAAGCCCCACCGTAATGCTCTGTAAGAATCCCGATAAATCGCTCGATGGATCCAAATACCGCCCGGTGAATAACAACCGGCCGATGCTTCTGGTTATCTTCTCCGATATACGATAGATCGAATTTTTCAGGGAATTGGAAATCCAGTTGAATGGTGCCGCATTGCCAGCTTCGCTTTAAGGAATCCAAGATATGAAAATCGATTTTCGGACCATAAAACGCGCCATCCCCTTCATTTATCCGGTACGGCAGCCCCAGTTGATCCAGCACCTGCTTCAGGGAGGACTCCGCCTGCTCCCACAATTCCTCAGAGCCCATGGAATCTTCCGGTCTTGTCGATAACTCGATTGTATAATAAAAGCCAAACACTTGATAAACCTGGCTGATAAAATCGATAACCTGCTTGATTTCTTCCTGGATCTGATCGGGTCTTACAAAAATATGCGCATCATCCTGACAAAACGTGCGCACCCGCATCATACCGTTCAGTGCGCCTGAGAATTCATGGCGGTGCACCTGGCCAAATTCGGAAATGCGAATAGGCAGCTCTCGGTAGGAATGCAGCGAGTTTTTGTAGACTAACATATGCCCTGGACAATTCATCGGCTTCAGGGCATACTCCGTCTCGTCCACTTGCGTGAAATACATATTGTCTTTGTAGTGATCCCAGTGACCGGACATTTCCCACAGCCGCTTGTTCATCATCAGCGGAGTGCGCACTTCATCATAATCGCGATGGAACTGAAGTCCTCTTGCGAATTGCTCCAGCTCATTGCGGATGATCATCCCGTTCGGCAAAAAGAAAGGCATGCCAGGCGCTTCCTCCGAAAACATAAAGAGCCCGAGCTCTTTTCCCAGCTTCCGATGATCCCGTTTCTTGGCCTCTTCCAGCAGCAGCAGATGCTCTTCGAGCTGCGACTTCTTGGGAAACGCCGTTCCATATATTCTTTGCAGCATTTTATTGTCCGAGTTCCCCCGCCAATAAGCGCCGGCCACACTCATTAATTTGAATGCCTTGATTCTGCCCGTTGAAGGAAGATGCGGCCCCCTGCACAAATCAACAAACTCTCCCTGCTCGTACACCGAAATGACCTCGTCCGCCGGTAACTCGCGGATCAGCTCCATCTTGTACGGGTCATCTTGGAAAATACGCTCGGCCTCCTGACGACCCACCTCCTTGCGAATAATCGGCAGGTCTTCCTGAACGATCTTCTGCATTTCTCGCTCAATGGCAATCAAGTCTTCAGACGTAATCGAGTGCCCCAAATCCATATCGTAATAAAAACCATCCTCAATGACAGGTCCTACCCCCAAATGGACGGACTGGCTGCCATAAATCCGTTTAACGGCCTGGGCCATCAGATGAGCAGCGCTGTGCCGATACACGTACAATCCATCCTCAGAGTCCAGCGTTATGATGCTTACTTCCGCATCCTCACACAGCTTATGATCCAAATCCACGAGTTTCCCATTCACTTTGGCTGCAACGGCTTGTTTCTTCAGACCTGAATGGATGGATTCCGCGATTTGATTCATCGTCCTTTGTGCGGGATACTCCTTTTTACTTCCGTCTGGCAGCGTTACTACGATTGACATTGTTATCCCTCCATCAAATTTAGATTGAACGCAAAAAAGCACTCGATCCCGAAGGGACGAGTGCGTTCAGCTCGTGGTTCCACCCTAATTTGATCCGAAAACGGCAAACGCTCGTACTGCCAGCGTGCTCTTCGGATCCTCATTCAGACATCCGGTAACGGGGATGATTCGGTGTTTTCTAGTTCCATGTCGATTGTCGAACGACCGATCAGGGTTCAAAAACACAGCTACAAAGGGGTAATTCAAGAAACAATCACGGAGGAAGCTTTCACCAATCACTTCCCTCTCTGGGCAGGTCGTTTCAAGAATCATGTCTTTGATCGTTGCTGATAGTAAAGTACTATAAGTCAGTTTTTTCTAATTGTCAAACCCAATCCGAATGATAGCTCCATGTTAATTTGGATTACTTCCACTCCCCTCTAATATAACCTATGTAAATATCTCTATCATGGTTACTTTTCTTCATGGTTCCATGAGATTTTAATCAAATATCCAACGCCTAAACCGACCAGAACTCCTGGAAACGCGCTGTCCAGCGCTAAACCGATACCCGCTCCAATGATGACGCAAGCGTAAATAATGACATCTCCCTTGTTCATTCCGACCATCTCCTTCTGTATGTATTTATGACATAGATCGTAATTTTCTATCACAACATACATCTTACAAGATGACGTAGCGTCGTTTTCAAGTGGTTGATTTAAAAAGAGTAAAGTTTTAGGGGATCAAGGAGAGCTTTTCGGAAATTCTCAAGTAATCGTCAACCCTCGAAATGGGAGGTTAAATCTCCCTTGTTTCTCCTTGAAGCCAAAACGTTTAATATCTTACCATATAACATGAACGCTGAAGGAGGGTTGTCCATGGATATGTTTATAGATTTAGGGATTAAACTAATCGTCAGCTTTTTCGGGTTATGGATCATCACATTTGTTACGGGGAGAAAAACCATCAGCCAGCTTACACCGCTTGACTTCTTGTCCTCCTTAATTCTGAGTGAAATCGTCGGGGCAAGCCTCTATGATGATAAGGTAAACCTATATCATTTGTTATTCGCGCTTGCGCTTTGGACAACGATGTCTTACCTCTTCGAGAAGGCAACCACCCACTTTGTTAAGTTCGGATATTTAACGGAAGGCCGGGCGGTACTCCTGATCGATAACGGAAAGCTCAACCAAAATTTGTTGAACAAATACGATATGGAATATAAGCAGCTGTTATCCATGCTGAGACGGCAAAGCATTTTCTCGTTAACTGAAGTCAAATACGCCATACTGGAAACGGACGGATCGCTGTCCGTCATGCGTAAACCCGAGTACGAGCCGCCCACGGCCCAGGATATGGGCATAGAAGCCAAGCCGGACACCTTTACGGTAACGGTTATTGATAAGGGAAAGCTGCTCGAGGAATCGATGCTGGGCAAACCCATTGAACAGGGCGAGATCCAATCGAAAGCACGGGAACAAGGCTTTGACTCCCTTGAAGACATCGCATACGCGGAATATGGAGATGACGGGAAGCTTTATGTATATTCCAAGCGGGAGGTTCAGGACTGAACCTGTACCCTCCGATAAAAAAACGAAAGAAGCCTGTTAAATCAGGCTTCTTCCCCCTTTGCTCCTAACTATAGACCGAATTCAACGATGTACTGTTTGCACACCGTCACATATCCCAGGGACTGATATAAACGTACCGCGCTTAGGTTATCCTCCAGCACATTCAGATACACATGGGGAGTGGTTGCACGCCCCTTACGGGTCAATTCCGCGCACACCTTTTTGCCGTACCCCTGTCTCCTCCACGCAGCATCCGTGCCGATATTTCCAAGCTCCACATAATCATCGCTATAAATATGGTATCCGCCGACAGCGATGAGCTCCTGATCCTGAACAACCCCATAGAACGGATTATGAAGCTCTTCCCTTGCAAAAGCCATCGAATGGAACTCCGCCATTTTCGACTCGATCATGTCAAAATACGAGGGGTCTAAACGAAACACCTCGTCATCCCCTAACGGCAAATCTTCAAGATGCCGATGCTTCATGAGAAGGATGCCTGCGGGAGGTTTCATCACATCAATCTCAGCGTTCAGAACCTCCCATTCATCCTCATTCACGATAAAGCTCCCTATTTCCCCATCGGGTAATTCCAGATCTCGTTTCATTCGGGTCAGCACGGACCGAAACCGAAACGATGTCTGAAGGGGATAAACCGAAAAGGCGTAGAAAGACAGACCCTTCAGGAAAGCCGTAACACCCAGCAGCTCTCCGCATTCTGAGAACTGCCCATAGTGAACGGTTTGATTCTTCCGGAACGTTAGGTAGGAATAGTATAAGAAATGCTGCTCTCTGTTTATTGTTTCCAAGAGACGCCCCAGTTCTTCAGCCAACAGTTTGCGAATCACCAAGTCTTCTCCCTCTCTCAAAAGAAATCCATGAGGTAGGTTTGACCAGCGGGAATCATCGTCTCCAATTGTGTTAGGGCCTTTGGATTTCCGTTCAAACGGTGAATGGCATGCAGCGCCTGTGCTCTTTTGTAACCTGTAAACAGCGCAGACAATGTCTGAATATCGGTGGTCAGATCAGCCTGCTCCCCTTGATCGGTCGGAAGCTCAGACAGCTCCGCTTTCCCCTCTTGATTAACGGACAACCTCCATCTGCCCGCATTCCAAGGCGCAACGGAATCTTCCACCTCTATGGTCATTACGGCTTCCTGATGAGCCTCAAAAGCGTACTGCTCCACAAAGGATTTCAAATCTACGATACGGGCCATGAAGTATGGGACGATTTCCTGGGTAACGCGTGGATCCGGCAGCATGAACGGCAACTGATCATCCCCAGGTACCATCGTCATCGTAACCTGCTCAATCCTGGAATCATGGTTTCCAAAAAAGGTCCAGAGTGCGCTTCGGGCTTCTTCATTCAGGTACACAAATTCGTCGCACACGAGATCTTTGTCCTTGAGCTCATATAATGCGTAGCCCGTCGGTTTGCCCTCCGCTGAATAATAAACAACGCTGTGGTTGTCGCCCTGCAGCACGAATCTTGTCCACCATGCTTCATCCCGCACAAGTGTACCGTTATAGCGGCTGGCATAGGCTTGATACATGCCGTCCAGTGTTGGAATATCGGTTACGCCTCTTACAATGCGGCCAGGCACTTCCACCTTACGCGGGAATTTAGATACCGGAATGGTGTATTTTTTGTATTCCGCGTAAAGTTCCCAGCCAAATTTACGATAGAACGGAATCGAAAACGGATGCAGGAAGGAAAGGGTCTGGCCTTTGCTCTTCATCTCTTGCAATGCATGCTTGAGCAAGGTGGATACATGTCCCTGTCTGCGGTTCTCGGGCCATGTTGCCACACCGGCAATACCACCCATATCGAATTTGTTTCCATGCACATAAACTTGCAGCGGGATGATGGTCAGTTTCGCTTGCAGCTCTTCTCCATCAAAAATCCCCCAGAAGCGTTCAGGTTTAAAATGCTTTTGATTGGATTCTCGCTGCTCCGGTGTTAGCGTATATTGAAAGGCATATTCGGATAATTTGGTGCTGATCTCAAACTCGTCGGATCTTAATTGTCTAAGTTTCATACTTGCTTCACCTCTCCAATCTTTATATGTACTTTTGTTTGCGGAATTACCGTTTATCCCGGTTCAGAATGTTGTTCCAGGACATATGATCAGTATAACATTGCTGCTGTCTATGCGGTACAAAACACCGTCTGTTTTCAGGACCATATCCTGCCGCATTGGGACCGTAATGAGAATATAATGGACACAAAAAAATCAGAATATTTTTCACGAACTTTTTGTAAGCTACTTGACAAAGTTAACCCCCTGAGATTATGATTAGCTCATGCAAAATAACAAACACATCCAGATAAAATAAATTTAAAATAATCAGGAGGTAACAACAATGTCCAAATTGAATATCGGTATCATTCTAGGCAGCACACGTCAAGGGCGTTTAAGCCCGCAAGTAGGTGAATGGGTTAAACGTATCGCTGATGAACGCGGAGATGCAAACTACGAAATCGTTGATATCGCTGATTACAAGCTGCCGCTTTTGGGCGAAGCTGATGCTACAGAGCAAGCTACCGCTTGGAACAATAAGCTGAACAGTCTTGACGGCTTTGTATTCATCGTACAAGAATACAACCACAGCATCTCTGGCGCTTTGAAAAATGCACTCGATTTTGCTCGTGAGCCATGGAACAACAAAGCTGCAGGTATCGTGAGTTATGGTTCGGTTGGCGGCGCTCGTGCTGCCGAACATCTGCGTGGAATTCTGGGCGAATTGTCCGTAGCGGATGTTCGTGTACACCCAGCACTTTCATTATTTACTGATTTCGAGAGTGGCTCTGTATTCAAACCGGCTGATCTGCATCTCGTCAACCTGAATGGCATGCTTGACCAAGTGCTTGCATGGAGCGGAGCTTTGAAAACACTGCGCTAATCTCTAATTCAAGGACTGCCTTTCTTCATCTTCTGATGAGGCGAGAGCAGTTCTTTTTATTTTTCTGCATTCATATTTCTGCATCCTTTTTTCTGCATCCATAAGTATATCTGCATCGTCGATCAGCATCATTCCTATGCCGAAGCCCCGTTCCTACTCCGCGTCAATATGGAATATTTCCTGCAATCCCTTCTTGCCTTCGGGCGTGATTTTTATGGCTCTTGTGTTTGGAACGCGTTGTATCCAATGTAACTCAAGCAACCTTTCTAGCAGGGCATGTCCCAATGCCCCGGCCAGGTGATGGCGTCTTTCACTCCAATCCAGGCATCGATGTGTGAAAGAGCGGCGTTTGCGCTTAACACGGCACAGATCGACCTGAAATGCCTTGAAAAAGCCCTCTCCTTTTTCTGTAACCGTAAACTGATCTTCCACTTCGGATAGGACCCCGGCGCTGAGCAGTGAATTCGTCAATTGGATTCCCAATTTCCCCGCAAGATGATCGTAGCAAGTCCTTGCCTGGCGTAAGGCTTCATTCTCCGCAGCCTGGTTTAATGATCTTATTTCGGCAGGAGGCGTTATCGATAGAAGTGTCTCCATGATCTGGGCAACCTCCTGATTCTGAATCCCATAATAACGATGTCTTCCCTGTTGTTCAACGGTGACCAGATTCGCCGCTACCATTTTCGATAAATGGAAACTTGCCGTTTGCGGTTTGATGTTTGCCATGTACGCCAGCTCGCTTGCCGGATGATATCGCCCGTCCAATAAGACGGTTAGAATAGCCGCTCTAGAAGCATCGCTTACGAGTGAGGCTACTTGTGCTATGTTCGAATTCGCATTCATCCCGATCCCTCCTGATGTAATCCATATTTCGATGAGCATCGAACCTTTTCTATTTTACAATGATTTGGGATAGAACAGTTAATGGGAGGAACATTTTATGAAGGAAATGAACGGCATGATCAACTCGGACATCATTAAACCGAAAATTCTGTACTATGGAACCCCGGTAGTTTTACTCAATACGCTAAATGAAGACGATACCGTAAATATAAGTCCCATATCCTCTTCATGGGCGCTCGGAGATTACATTGTTTTAGGAATCGGACTTGGCGGTAAAGCGATAGAGAACTTGGAAAGGCATCCGGAATGTGTCATCAACCTTCCTGACCCTTCCTTATGGGAAAATGTTGAACAATTAGCCCCTCATACAGGAAAATATCCGGTTCCTGATGGTAAGGCAAAGAACGGTTTTACATATGAAAAAGATAAATACGCGATTAGTCGTTTAACTCCTGCGGATTCTGTCACGGTAAAGCCTACTCGGATTATGGAGTGCCCCATTCAAATTGAGGCCGCAGTGAAAAACATTCGGATGCCTGACTATTCTTCCATGTTTGCCATTGTCGAAACACAGACGATCCATGTACACGCCCATCGAAACATCATGTGGAATGAGCATCACATTGATCCCGCCAAATGGAGCCCGATCCTATATAATTTCCGGCATTATTATGGCCTTGGCAACCCGTTAGGCAAAACATTCCGAGCCGAAACATAAGCGAGAATGATGAAGAATGAGAGAGAGCCCAATGGCTTCTCTTTTTCCTTCCACTTCCCCGGGGATGGTTGGCTGCAAGCGAGCTCACCTCCTTCTTTGTTTACCTATATAACAATCCCAACAAGCGATTTTGTGACACCCATTATTTTATGTATAGAATGATCATGAACGAAGCTCCTGCCGTGTGATAGAGTCTGGATGTCGGGTATGAGTCACATTTAGCGCCCTTATCGAAGCTACAGCTTGGGATAACTCTTAACATAATTCAAGAATCGCTTCGTAGCGGGAGATATCTCCCGCATGGAGTTTACGGCAATGCCGAGCGATCTGAAGCTCTTCTCCTTCAATTCGATCAGCCGTATATTCCGCAGCTGCCCTCGCAGCACAAGTTCAGGAAGAATGCTAATGCCGAGCCCCTTCTCCACCATGGCCATAATGGCATAATCATCACCAAGTGTATATTTGATATCCGGCTTGATCCGGGCCTTCACCAGCATCCGGTTCACATCATAATCGGAACCTTGGCTTGGCATAATAAACGGTTCATTCTCAATCTGGGACAATGAAATAGAGTCCTCCGAACTGAGCGGATGTTCCAAGGGCAGCAATACAAGCATCGGGTCTTGATGCAGAGGAATCGCATCGAATGTATCCGACGTTGGAAGTGACAAGAACCCGCAATCAATCTTGCCCTCCGCGATCCAATCCTCGATTTCCCGGTAATCTCCTTCGACCAAACGAATCTCGATATGGGGATAATCCCGCTGAAAATCCTGAATAATCCCCGGCAGCCAGTGAACACCGACACTGGTGAAGGTACCGATGTGAATGGTTCCCAGCTCGATTCCATGAATGGAAGCTACCTGCTGTTCCAAATGTTCGTTCCATTTCAATATTTCCCGTATCGTCTTCAGAATCTCTTCTCCATTGGTTGTCAGCTTCGCTCCTGATCGGTTCCGAATCAGCAACGAGAAACCAAACTCATCTTCCAGGCTGCTGATCATATGACTGACACCGGACTGGGTAAATCCCATCACTTCGGCGGCTTGGGTCAAGCTTCCGTGCTCGACAACCTTTAATAAAACTTTGAATTTATTAATACTCAAGGGAATTCCTCCTGATCATTTATACATGAATTTTACTCATATTTATTATTAGAAACATTCGTTTTACTTGTCTATTGTACGTGAGTATACTGATTCTGTTCAATCAGTTGAAGGAGGAAATAGAACTTGAAACCGCTGAAGGCCGATCTCATGATTTTGTTCATCACCATTTGTTGGGGCTCGTCCTATCTTTTTATGAAAATGGGACTGGATTCGCTCGGAGAGTTTAATTTGATAGCCCTACGCTTTGGATTGGCCTTTATACTTGCAGGCGTGATTTTTCTCCCCCGCTTGCGCAAGGTTAACGTAAAGACGATTCGATATGCCATGCTTCTAGGCTTTATATTATTTATCATGTTCACCGCGCTTACCTTCGGTCTGAAGACCACGACAACATCCAATGCCGGATTTCTGGTCAGTCTAACGGTGGTGTTTGTCCCCTTATTACATACGTTTCTATTTAAGAAAAAAATAGAGAACAAAGTGGTTGTCAGTATTGTGCTAGCCTTAACGGGCATTGCACTGTTAACCATCCAGCTTCCTTTTACATTTAAGATCGGTGATCTGTTCTGCATCGCAGCCGCATTATGTTATGCGCTTCATATCAATATGGTAAGCACTGCCGCACAGAAGGTCGATACGCTAAGCCTTGGCATCCTGCAGCTTGGATTCACCGGATTGTATGCGTTTGTCTCGTCTCTGCTCTTTGAAGCTCCAGTATGGCCAAGCACGACCAACTCGTGGATGGCCGTCCTTGTTCTTAGCGTGGTGTGCACCGCGGTCGGGTTCATCGTTCAGACGATTGCCCAAAAATATACGACGGCTACCCGGACGGGACTTGTATTTTCTCTGGAGCCTGTATTCGCGGCGCTGGTCGGATTCTGGTTTGCTCACGAGGTCCTGAATTCCAATCAATATCTGGGTGCTGCCCTAGTATTTCTTAGCGTTGTTATATCGAGCGTTAATGTAAACATGAGGAGTCGCTCTAGTCCCGTTCCAATGGAGCCGTATTCTGCTGAATTCAAGTAAAAAAAAAGCTTGACTAATCCCCCAAAAATATATATCTTTATATCACGGCTTAACTGATAACGATATCAGTTATGCAGGAACGTGATTAAAGGGGAGTAGCTGACACAACAAAGTCGTCATTCCGGGAAATTTCCCCGGCTTTGTTGGCAACGATACGTTGTTTGCGAGACCTTTACCACACACTCTGTGGTGAAGGTCTCTTTTTGATTAAGAGGGGCCTTCACCTGCCGGTGGAGGTCCTTTTCTTTTGTGCCTTCAATTAAATAACTGGGAGGAATTGGTATGGAGCTTTTATTGGAGTATGGGTGGGTACTGTTGGTGCTCATCGCACTGGAAGGGTTGCTCGCAGCAGATAATGCGCTGGTCCTTGCCATTATGGTAAAGCATTTACCTGAGGAGCAGCGTAAAAAGGCTTTATTTTACGGATTGCTCGGAGCGTTTGTATTCCGCATCGGATCGCTGTTCTTAATCTCGTTCTTGGTTGATGTATGGCAGGTGCAAGCCATTGGCGCACTCTATCTTCTCTACATTTCGATCAATCACACATTGAAACATGTGATCAAAGGCAAAAAACCGACGGAAGACGCCAAGCCTCTACCGAACAAACCCAAGAAGCAATCCGGCTTCTGGATGACCGTCTTCAAAGTCGAAGTTGCAGACATCGCGTTTGCGGTAGACTCGATACTTGCAGCCGTAGCACTGGCTGTGGCACTGCCTCCAAGCGGTCTGGCGAACATCGGCGGCCTGGACGGAGGTCAATTCATCGTCATCTTCCTGGGAGGATTCATTGGTCTGATCATCATGCGTTTTGCGGCATCCTACTTCGTGAAGCTGCTGCAGCAGCGCCCCGGGCTTGAAGTGGCGGCATTCCTCATTGTCGGTTGGGTAGGGGTCAAGCTTGCCGTCATTACCCTTGCGCATCCCGATGTTGCCCTTATCGACCATCACTTCCCTGAGAGCTCGATCTGGAAGGCATCCTTCTATATTGTTCTTGTGCTGATTGCCGTTATCGGATGGTTTAGTTCTTCGAAGGGGAAAGTCCAAGACGAGGACAATGCAATCAAGGAAGTGGAAGACCAGCAACCTGGAAAAACACTTCAAGGGTAAATTCCGATTTTCGATTGGAACAGGACAACGTAACAAACGCAATCAATAGTTTGATCCAACAATAGGAAAAGGCGATTTGCTGACGGTGCATAAACCGTTCGCAAATCGCCTTTCTTCCTGCTTATATGGTTAATTGCATATTGTATAAATTCGCATACGCGCCTTGACGTGCAATTAATTCATCATGCGAGCCCTGTTCCTCAATTCCGTCCTCGGATAACACGACGATTCGCTGCGCATTCCGTACCGTTGTCAGGCGATGAGCGATGACAAGCGTTGTGCGATTATTGCTCAACCGTTCCAGCGAATCCTGGACGGCTCTCTCGCTTTCATTATCCAGGGAGCTGGTCGCTTCATCAAATATAAGGATCGGCGGATTCTTCAGGAACACTCGTGCAATACTGAGCCGCTGCTTTTGTCCTCCGGACAGCTTGACGCCGCGCTGCCCGATATCCGTATCATAACCTTCCGGCAGTGCCATGATGAAATCATGGGCATTCGCTCTTTTCGCAGCTTCGATGATTTCTTCCTCGCTGGCCTCCATTTTGCCATACCGGATGTTATCGAAGACGGTTCCCGCAAACAAATATACATCCTGCTGAACAATCCCAATATGCCTTCTTAACGAGTACTGCGTGATATCCCGGATATCGCGTCCATCCAGCATGATGCGTCCTTCACTTACTTCATAGAAACGCGGAATCAACGAGCACAACGTCGTCTTGCCGACGCCGGAGGGACCTACCAGTGCCACATACTCGCCAGGCTTGATGTCCAGCGATACCTGTTTCAGCACATATCCGTAGTTATCTTTATATCTGAAGCTGACGTTCTGAAATGTGATATTCCCCTGAACCTGCGTGATCACTGTAGCATCAACGGAATCCTCGATATCCGGCTCTACCTCCAGAATCTCCATGAACCGGTCGAATCCCGTGATACCCTCCTGGTACAGTCTGGCGAAATTAACGAGTCTCTGGATCGGTTCGATCAGAATGCCAATACACAAGAAAAAAGTGAGCAAATCCGCCAGTTCCAGGGAGGCATCCACGATTGCGGCTCCGCCAAACACAATGACCGTTATGGTAATGAGTTGTGTAAACCCGACCAACCCTTCGTAAAAGTAGGTTTCACTCTTATACCCTTCCCTTCTGCTGTCAACGAATCGCTCATTAGCGTAAGCGAACTTTTTCCTTTCTACGTGTTCGTTCGTAAACGACTTCACCACACGGATACCCGATAGAGAATCCTCCACCTGCGCGTTGATATCCCCGATTCGGTCCTTGCTAACACGCAGCGCCACATTCATCTTCTTATTAAAATAAAAAGCAAACACGGCCATGACCGGCAGAAAGAGAAACACAATCAGGGTAAGCTTCACGTCAATATACATTAAGATGATGAATGCACCCAGGAACTTCAGAACGGAAATGACAATATCTTCGGGTCCATGGTGATACAATTCGGTTAGCGACAGAATGTCATTGGTGGTACGTGTCATGAGCTGCCCTGTTTTATTCTCATCATAGAAACCAAAAGACAGCTTCTGAAAATGGTCAAACAGCTCCCGTCTCATGTCACTCTCCATATAAGCTCCCATCATATGTCCTTTATAGGAGATGAACATATCGCAGAAAGTATGAATAAGGACCATGGCCAGCATGACAGCACCCACTGCATAGATTTGATTCAGCGGATTCGGGGAATTCCCTTCCAACACGTTGATGGTGATATACCTTATACACAGCGGAAGCATCAGTGTAATTGCCGAAACAACAAAAGCACATGCCAAGTCTGCAAATAATAACCCCAGATACGGTTTATAATAGGACAAAAACTTCTTGGTTCGTGAATTCAAATATATCTCCTCCATAATGTCGGAGGGTTACATGTTCATATCCCTCCAAACTTGATTCATGATGTAATCCATCGTTTTTCTCATCCTAAACACCCTTCCTTTTACTTGATGATTCCATCATACCCAAAAACGTCACAACCGCGGAGTGTAAGAATCATTTATACTCAAAAAATCCCCTAAGGGCATAAAAAAAAGCAAGCATGGATCATAACCAAGCTTGCCTTTCGCATATTTATGCTTTACCGATTCCAACGTTCGTTAAGCAGCTCACCATTGATGGCAGCCGCTGCCATGGCTCCCATCGAAGCGGCGGCTATGGCCTGATACATTTCCGTGGCTGCATCACCGGCGCTGTAGACGCCAGGCACACTCGTTTTACCGAAGGCGTCAATGACCACGCTTCCGGCTTCATTGATATCACATCCGATGGCGGACGGCAATTCAGAGCCGGAGACCAGTTTAGGTGCGAAAAAGATGCCTGTGCAAGGAATGATCTTTCCATCCTCCAGCTCGACTTGCAGGACCATACCCTCGTTCGATTCGATGCGATGAATCGGGGAGCTGAATACGGGGATGTCATGCTCCTTCAACTCTTGGCGCTGTTCATCCGTCAGTTCATCCGGCCCATGGGTACAGATCGTATAATGATCTGTCCAACCTGCAATGACTTTGGCAAAGTGCACTGCACCCGCACCCTTGGCAATCACAACAAGCGGCTGATCCCGCAGTTCCCATCCATCGCAATATGGACAGACGAAGGCGCTTTTTCCATAAACGTCTGCCAATCCGTTAATATCCATTGGGCTATCTTTCTTCCCGACGGCAAAGAGCAGCTTTTTACTGCGAAATACCGTCCCTTGTCCTGTTGTAATTTGAAAATCGCCATCAACACCTGTGACCGATGCGGCAGTATCCTCTACGAAACGGACAGAAGGATACGCGCTAATCTGTTCCCTTGCGATGCGCCGAAATTCCGATGGGCTGACACCGTCTCGGGTAAGAAAACCATGAGTCTCGCGGGTAACTCTATTACGCGGCTTCCCTTCATCGATCAGCACCACATCTTTTCTCGCTCTCCCCAATACCAACGCAGCATTCAAGCCTGCCGGCCCCCCGCCAATAATAAGGACATCATGCAATTGCTCACTCATTTATACCAACACCTTTCCGGATCTTTAATATCCATAATGAGAACACAAGAAGACATGACTTCTTGTTTATTTCTCCATGCCCAAGGAAGATTTCCATGGACAAATATTATTATAGACTTATGATATCCATTATAGACAGGCGAAGTCCATATTGCAACTCGAATTGTTATTTTAATTTACGAAGCGAAAATAACCTCAGCCATTCGTAACCTGAACGGTTTCCGCAATTAAACGCTGTAGATCATGCATTCGATTGGGCGTGGCCAAGCTGGAATGGGTTAACATATCGCACAAGGCAACAAGATCCTCAAGCTTGGATAGGATTTTCCAGTGATCATGCAGGACCGCTCCTTCCTCACGATATGCACGAATAAAGTTCTTTTCAAATACAGATCCTTCGCGTTCGTATCGAAGCATATTGGCTATATCTACGTATCGGTTCCATGAAAAAGCGTCCTCCCAATCAAGCACTGCCGAAACCTCACATCCTCCAGCACCATTTTGCATTAATATATTTAAACCGTTATAGTCCGAGTGAACAAGCACGGGCGTATCTTCTAGCTCCGACAATAAATGACTGTACGTTCGACTGAAGGACCATACCGATTGAGCCAGCTCTTCCCCGAGCCATTGGCCGCATGGATCCTGAAAGAGGCTTTGTTCAATAAATGCGAGAAACCGTTCCCCGTCCATCCTCGTCGGATCCTGGACTTTCATGTCCCCATTGAAGAATCCGGAATCCGTAAATGTGTGCTTGTGTATGTTGGCGAGAATGCGTCCAGCGGAGGCTGCAGCGGCAATGAGATCCTGCTCGCTTCCGCCCTGCATCACGTCACGAAGAAGATCGCCTTCCTTCCACTCCATTACCGCCCATGGCTTATCGAATACCCTGCAGCTCGTATCTGCATAGATATAATCGGCAACAGGTACGGTTTGACGGACCCTTTGAATGATAGCCAGTTCTTTTTCCGCAATCTTCAGGCCTTTCCTGAACAAACGCAGCACGTAAGGTTCTGCACTGCCTTCCAGACGAATTTTGTAGTTGGTGTTGCTAAGTCCGGTACCGATCCGTTCAGCGGCTACTACTTTTTTACGGGGAAATACGGGTGTAATCATGTCATGAATTTGTGTGATGTCTAGTTGCATCGGCGGCACTGTGCGTTCCCATCCCTCTTTCATCTCGATGCCCTCCTATTATAATTTTTTTTGAGTTGACCATGCAGTAATGCCGTTACCACTATTTATAGTTTACATATTCTAATGTGATATAGGAATTATCTTCATAGATAAGGAGAGTGATGTAATGGCAGCAAGCTTTAACCATTCATCTAAAGCACAGGGCGTATCCGTTATTACCTGCACCAATCGCCCCAATTATATAAAAAACCTGTTCCACAATTTCACTAGACAATCTCACCCCAAAAAAGAGCTTATTATCGTTATCAACGATAGTTCAATCGCACTCTCTCCATACCAACAGCTGGCCAATAAGCATCGAAATATACAAATTTATCGCATGCCCGAACATGTCACTCTAGGTGCGTGTCTAAATTACGCTGTAAGCAAAACGAGATACGGCATCATTGCCAAATTCGATGACGATGACTATTACGCCCCTCATTACTTGTCGGACTGCCTGAAATCATTAAGAAGATCGAATGCTGATATTATAGGAAAACGCGCACATTATATGTATTTAAAAGGCTCCAAAACTCTAATTCTACGTTTTCCTAACGATGAAAATCGCCCCGTAACCCAACTGCCGGGTGCTACGCTCATGTTTAAAAAGAACGTCCTTAACCAAGTACGATTTCCAAATCGAAACGTCGGTGAAGACGATCTTTTTTGCATGAGAAGCAAGCGTAAGGGCTACAGGATCTATTCCGGTGATAAGTATAATTTTGCAGCAGTACGAAGGAAGAATTCATCAAGCCATACGTGGGTGATCAGCGATAAAGAACTTACCGACAAGCACCCTAAAGTTCCGAATGTAAAAGACTACAAAACATTCGTTCAGAGGAAATCCGGAGGCGATCACACTTGACGAAAAGGTCATTATCTCCCTCACAGCCTACTGTATCGATCATCACCTGTACCAAAAGACCGGAATGCCTGCACAATCTGTTAGAAAATTACGCCAGACAGAATTACAGGCACAAAGAGTTAATCATCATATTAAATCATGACAGCCTAAGACTATCGGAAGTTCAACAGGCAGCCAAACCATATCGTAACGTGAGAATATATAGGAAGCCAGCTGAATTATCGCTCGGCAGCTGCCTCAATTTTGGTGTAAAGGTCGCTAAGCACAGCATCATTGCTAAATTTGACGACGATGATTATTACACTCGCGATTATCTGAAGGACAGCGTCGGTCTCATGATCAAGACTCGTGCTGATATTGTAGGAAAAAGGGCTCACTTCATGAAGCTTGCCGGTCAAAAGGATCTTCTGTACCGTTACCCCAACATGGCCAATCGATGGGCCCCCCTTGTTCAAGGGGCGACCATTCTGGTTAAACGGCACGTATTCAATCAAGTATCGTTTCCGAACCAAAATCGCAGCGAGTGCGTCAAATTTTGTGCTGATTGTATTGCTCGTAACTTTAGAATATACTCTGGTAGTCCCTACCATTTCATAGCGAACCGAAGACGGAACTCCAAGAATCACACCTGGATCATAAGCGACAAGAAGCTATTAACTCAACATGTAAAAAAGCTGAAAGTAGATAACGCTAAGAATTTCGTAAGCAAAGGTTAGACCCAGCATCCATATTTAATATACCGAAGCTGAAGAATGGTGACTCGAGCCTTCCCATAGAACCGGAGAGCTCGAGTCATTCATATAAACCGAGAGCCATCTCTAAAATAGGCAGCACGCTCCCCAGCGGTACATATCAAATATTAGGAATCACCGACTGCGCCTGCTTGGTCATCCCCGATCACAAGATCGTTGCCGTCCGGATCCTCTTCCCTCGCTCAATGATTCCCAAGCTCTCTTGGCAAATTTAAGCTTGTACACCTTGCACCTGCATGTCACAATAAACTAGAGACTGTCAGCATAGACCTATTCATCTATATAGTTTTGCTTACAAGTTCTCAGCTGCCCCTGCAACTACAGCGAGGTGGTCGCACAATCAACCTATTTTTGAATGGGAGGACCGTAATCATGAAAACGATGAAGCTTGGAAGCAGTTCACTGGAAGTACCTGTTGTAGCCGTGGGTTGCATGCGTATAAATTCGCTGGAAAAAGCGGAAGCCGAGCGTTTCGTATTATCCGCACTGGAGGAAGGCGCTAACTTCTTCGACCATGCCGACATATACGGCGGCGGAGCTTGCGAGGAAATTTTTGCAGACGCGATACATATGAATGCAGAAGTCCGCGAGAAGATCATTCTGCAATCCAAATGCGGGATTCGTCAGGGCATGTTCGATTTCTCCAAAGAGCATATCTTGAATTCCGTCGATGGTATCCTGAAAAGACTCAAAACCGAGTATCTCGATGTACTCCTTCTGCACCGTCCCGATGCGCTGGTTGAGCCTGAAGAGGTGGCTGAGGCATTCGATAAACTCGAAAGCTCCGGTAAAGTACGTCATTTCGGCGTATCCAACCAGAATCCGATGCAGATCCAGCTGCTGAAAAAAGCAGTGAAGCAGCCGCTCGTGGCCAACCAGCTGCAGCTTAGTATCACGAACACCACCATGATTCAGAGCGGGATCAACGTCAATATGGAGAATGACGCCGCGGTTAACCGTGATGGCAGCGTACTGGATTTCTGCCGACTTCACGATATTACGATTCAGCCTTGGTCTCCTTTCCAATACGGGTTCTTTGAAGGCGTATTCCTTGGAAGCGACAAGTTCCCTGAGCTTAATCAGAAGATCGATGAGATTGCGGAAAAATACAACGTAACCAACACTACGATTGCCATCGCATGGCTTCTTCGTCACCCTGCACACATGCAGCCGATCATCGGGACGATGAATATCAGTCGTTTGCAGGACTGCATTAAAGCTGGCGATGTAACGCTCACCCGCGAAGAATGGTATGCCATTTACCGTGCGGCGGGCAACATCCTTCCTTAAGCCCATTACCATTACAAAACAGCCTCCTATCGTCTATGATAGGAGGCTGTTTTCATTATATTGCCGCGTTTTTTGAAGATGATGATGGTTTGCGCTTGTTCACCGTGCTTAGACAAACAGGGATCATCACCAGTGACAGTAAACCTCCTGCAATGGAAAGCGTACCATAACTGGTATTGGCAACCACCATACCGGATAAAGCGCCGCCCGATGCTCCCGCCAAAGCAATCAAGACATCCACTGTTCCCTGCGTTCTGGCGCGGGCGGATGGATGGGTTGCATCGATGATGAGCGCCGTTCCGCTGATAAAACCAAGGTTCCAACCCAGCCCCAGCAGAGCCAGCGCCGTTATGATCAGCGCCATGGATTCGGCGGGAGCCGCAGCGGCTAGAATCCCGGAGCTCAAGAGCACGACGCCCGAAGCGATGGACATGCTGATGCGGCCGATTTTATCGACAAGAAAACCTGTGATTAACGAGGGCAGGTACATCGCTCCGATATGAATGCCAATCACCAAACCTACCGCTCCTAGATCATGTCCATGATGTTTCATATGGACAGGCGTCATGGTCATGATTGAGACCATGACCACCTGAGTCAATATCATCACGCAGGCTCCAACCATGATCCCCCGTTTGTTTCGTTTTGATCCGTTCACCGTGCCGGCAGAAGAATCACCGGAAATTTTCATTCTAGCTTCCTCAATTGCTTGGGCTATCGCATAAGGATCCGGGCGCAGGAATAATAGCAGGATCATGCCTGCCAGAATAAAAGCCACGGACGCTAAAATAAATGGTCCGGCCAAGGCAGGAATCCCGAAGGATTCGGCAACGTTCCCCATAACCCCCACCAGATTCGGACCCGCAACGGCACCGAAGGTGGTGGAAACCATCGCCATGCTGACCGCTCCTGCACGCTGTGAAGGTTTAGCCAAATCCGTACCTGCATAACGAGCTTGCATATTCGTTGCGGTACCTGCACCGTATATCAACAACGAGGCGAACAATAGATAAATATTATGATAAACGGCAGCCAATATAACTCCGATCGCGGCAATTCCACCCGCCAGGAATCCGGCAGCCAGACCCGGCCCTCTTCCATAGCGCTGGGTAAGCCGACCAATATACCAGGCACCCAGTGCGGAACCGACCGTGATAAGAGCAACAGGGATTCCTGCATAGCTGTCCGTCTTGAGCATATCCTGCGCCAGAAGCGCACCGACCGTCAATCCTGCGGCCAGACCAGCCCCACCGAATATTTGCGAGAGGATCACAACGATGAGGGTTTTCTTATACAGCTTGTTCTGCAAGTCGGGCGAATCGATGTAAGATTGAATATGGGATTGCCGCTTCGTGTTGGTTTCAGCAATATCCTGATCATGGGACATGGACATTCTCCTTTCATGTGCTACCAATCAGAATACCATAAACCTTCCTACGATAAGAGGAAAATTTCATTTGTCTGTCCATATAGAGTCTGCCAACCGCGTAGAGTCCGGAAACCGGCTCGCCATTTGCATTCAGTACCCGCCCAGATAGATCAGTTTGTAATACGCCCAGCATTTCCCACTTTCTGCAAATTGGTATCGCGTATAACACATGCCGCTTTCATATAGTGTATGCCCTCCCTATGCTGCAAACCTGTTTCACACCAAAAAAAGTGAACCCCACGTGAATAAGGGTTCACTCCTATTGTCAGCGTATATATATATGCGTTTCGTTCCTTTTAACCTGTCCGTTCCTCCGCTTCCGCAGCCAGTTTCAAGAGTTGATCCCTCACTCTCACAACTTCGCCAATGATCAGAAGCGCCGGATTCTTCACGTTCATTAGAAGAGCGATCTTGTGGATGGTTCCGAGCGTTCCCGTTATGGTTCGCTCCTCTGCCCGAGTCCCCTGTTCAACGATAGCTACGGGAGTCGAGAACGGCTTGCCATGAGCGAGCATCTCCTTGCAGATATCGTTCATTCTGCTGACGCCCATGTATACAACAAGCGTATCCACACTGTGAGTTAGCAAGTCCCACCTGACGCCCCGCTCATTTCCATGGCAGCTCGTTCCGCTGACAAAAGCTACCGAAGTGCTGGCTCCACGGTGGGTCAGAGGTATCCTTGTGGAGGAGGCTGCGCCCAAAGCCGAGGTAATGCCGGGCACGATCTCGAAGGGAATGCCTCGTGCAGCCAATTCGCACGCCTCTTCGCCGCCTCGGCCGAAGATCAGCGGGTCACCTCCCTTGAGCCGGACCACATCATGACCTGCAAGGGCAAAGTCTATCAAGTTCTCGTTAATCCTCTCCTGCGGAACGGAATGGCTGCCCGGTGCCTTACCGCAGTATACGAGCAAAGCATCCTTCTTCGCGTAACTCAACAGCTCATCGTTCACCAGTCGATCGTACATAATGACATCCGCTTCCTGAATACGCCGAAGGGCTTTCAGCGTAATCAACTCCGGATCTCCCGGACCTGCGCCAACAATATACACCATGCCCGGCCTCATCGTCTTTTATCGACCGGAACCGCGGTCGCCTCCATAACTCTGAGTCCATGATGGACCTTCCCAATCGGGTTAACCTCGCTGCGGTTTCCGAATCCGAAATGGGATAAGTACAACATCGCCCCGGTAAATACCGCTCCGCCAATAAAATTACCTATTAATACGGGAATTTGGTTCCAGAGCCACCAATCGGCCAAGCTGACATCCGCCCCGAGCATCATGCCCGCCGGTATCACAAACATATTTACCACGGCATGCTCGAAGCCTTGACCGAAAAAGACCAGGATGGGCAGCCACATCGCAACGATTTTCCCTATCGTTGAACTTGACGTAAACGCCATGACAACGCCTAGCGTCACCATCCAGTTGCAGAGCATAGCTTTGATCACCACCAGCAGCATGCCGCTCACGCCCAGTGCCTTATAACCAAGTGTCTTTGTTTCACTGGTGTCGATGATCATCTGAACAAGCGGATGACTCATATCCGTCCCCATCCTGGTCGCGGTAAGTGTATAGAGCCCCCCATAAATCAGGCAGCCTATCACATGTCCGAGAATTACCCATCCGTAATTCGCAACCATAGAGGCACCTGAAGCCTTCTTTTCCAGGACGGCTAAAGGCAAGAGTGCGAAGCTTCCAGTTACCAGCTCTAAGCCCAGCAGTACAATCATCACAAAGCCAACCGGAAACAGGAGCGCGCCTACCATCGGTATATTCGTTTGGTCCGAAGCGGAAAAAGCCAGCGTGGTGGCGCACGCCAGGATGGCGCCCGATAACATGCCGCGGATGAGCATCTGCGAAGTCTTCAGCCGGGCTTTCGCGGCTCCGGCCTCGATCATGTCATCCATTACCTGATTCGGTTTCACATAATCCATCTCGTGCACCCCCTTTAATGAATCAATCACTCACCTTATGAAATGCCTCTGATTCGGTAACTGGTTCGCGTCAAGCCGTACGATCCTGCAGGTAAATCGCGCCGCTTACCGGATCAACTTCAACCTGATAGGTGTTAACATTACCCGTATCCGGCTCTTGAACCCGCCCGCTGCATAGATCGATCTTCCAATCATGCAGCGGACAATGCACCTGCTTCCCGCACACCATTCCCTCCGAAAGCTTTCCTCCTTTATGCGGGCACTTGTTCTCCACAGCCAGAATATCCCCATCCGATAAACGGAACAGCGCGATTTCCGTTCCGCCGACTTCAATGGTCCTTGAGCCTTTATGATCAATTTCGTTTACATATCCTACATGAAGTTTCGTCATCATTGGATTCCCCCTATTTCGTCACTGGTTCAGCATCAGGCAAAGGCACGAAGTTTTTACGAAGCCCGCTGTCCGACGTAATTTCCTTCCATGGATCCTGCTGCTTGCTTAAAGCCAGCTTTATTCTCGAGAAGAGCGCGACGCGGTCCTCTTTCTTCTCTAATGCTTTTTTCACATGGTCCAAGCCTACTCGCTCGATCCAAACCGATGTACGCTCATTCCACTGCGCGTTTTCCCGATAGTATTGGATAAATGCCCCGGCCCATTCGAGCACCTCATCTTCCGTTTTCACGATGCACAATAACTCCGTAGCCCGAACATGAACGCCTCCATTGCCGCCGACGTGCAGTTCCCATCCACCATCAATCGCTACGACTCCAAAATCCTTGATGGTCGCTTCTGCGCAATTTCTAGGACATCCGGAAACCGCAAGTTTCACTTTGGCTGGGGTGCTCAGCCGCTCAAACTCTTTCTCCAAGCGTACGCCCATGCCTATGGAATCCTGGGTGCCGAATCGGCAAAACGTGGACCCCACGCAAGTTTTAACCGTACGGAGAGCTTTACCGTAAGCATACCCGGAAGGCATATCGAGCTCCTCCCACATCTTCGGCAGATCCTCCTTCTTGACGCCAAGCAGGTCGATCCGCTGTCCGCCTGTAATCTTAACCATCGGCACATCGAATTTTTCCGCAATCTCCGCGATTTTCTTTAGCTCCGACGGCGACGTCACACCGCCATATATTCTGGGAACGACGGAATACGTGCCATCCTTCTGAATGTTGGCATGATAACGCTCGTTCGTGAAGCGGGATTCCTTCTCATCCACGTAGGTCTCTGGAAACAGCATACCCAGATAGTAGTTCAAGGATGGCCGGCATTTAGAACATCCCTCCGGATTCTCCCATCCCAGCACATTCATCACTTCTTTGACGGTTCCAAGTCCAAGACGGGTAATTTCTGCGATAATTTCATCCCGTCCTAGCGAAGTACACCCGCATATCCCTTCTTTTACGGGTTCCCCTGCTGCATCTCCGGCGTATAACTGAACCAGTCCCTCAACAAGAGGTTTGCAGCCGCCGCAGGATCCCGATGCTTTTGTACAAGCTTTAACGGAAGCAACGGTGTTGCAATTTTTCGTGAGAATGGCATCTTTTATCGTTTCTTTCGACACACCGTTACAACCGCAAATGATCTCATCATCCGCTAGCTGAGCCAGCCGTTGTTCCGTCGATACGGCACCTGCATTCCCCGTAAAGCCTAACAGAAGCTCCTTCTCCCGGCCCTTGATGGATTCGCCGCTTTTCATGAGCGAGAACAGCTTTGGCCCATCTCCCGTATCGCCGAACATAACAGCTCCGATGAGCTGGTCATCGCGGATGACAATTTTTTTATATACACCTTCAACTTCGTCCTGGTACCGCATCGACCTGGATCCTTCCGGGTCTGCAAAATGACCTGCCGAGAATACATCTACACCGGAGATCTTCAATTTGGTAGATAGTACGGACCCGCCATAACCACTTGTCTCCACACCTGCCAGATGCTTGGCGAGCACGGCTCCCTGCTCGTAGAGCGGAGCGACAAGCCCATACGCAATCCCACGATGCTCGGCGCATTCACCGACCGCGAAGATCCCCGGGATGCTCGTCTCCATATAGTCGTTCACGATAATTCCCCGGTTGACTTCAATGCCCGCGGATTGTGCCAGCATGACGTTGGGCTTGATCCCGACAGCCATGACGACCAGATCCGTTTCAACGCGCGTCCCATCCGTGAAGCGGAGCTCCTTGACCCGCTTTCGGCCCACAATGGCCTCCGAATTTTTACTAAGCAGGAACTTCATGCCTTGGGCTTCCAATTCCAGCTGCAGCATTTTCGCTGCGGTCTCATCTAATTGCCGTTCCATTATATAGGGACTAAGATGAACCACCGAAACATCCATCCCGAGATGGAGCAGCCCTCTTGCTGCTTCAAGACCAAGCAATCCTCCGCCGATGACCACGGCTTTCTTATATTTTTTGGAAGTCTCCACCATAATCTCGCAATCCTTAATATCCCGAAAGGCGATAACTCCCTCCTTGTCTGCGCCAGGCAGAGGAAGCATAAACGGATTCGAACCGGTTGCGATGATCAATGAATCATACTCGGCCGCAGCTCCTTGATCGGAGTACACTTTACAGTTCTTGGTATCGATCCGGGTTACGGTGTGGCCGGTATATAGATGGATGTTATTCTCTTTGTACCAATCCCAATCGTTGATTATAATTTCCTGCATGTCGGCTCCGCCTGCAAGAACGGAAGACAGCATAATCCGGTTGTAATTCGGATGCGGCTCAGATCCGAATATCGTGATTTCATACGCCTCAGGCGTAAGCTTAATCAAATGCTCGATTGCCCGTACCCCTGCCATACCATTCCCGATCATCACTAACTTCTTTTTTGTCATGGTTTGCACTCCCCTCCGTCTAACACCTTTGAATATACTTGTTGATTCATCAGAAGCCTTACAGAAACCAAAATAGCCTGCATTCGCTCCAGTAGAGTAGGCACACTCTTACCGGAACGAAAGCAGGCTTCTTTGCCGCTAATGGGATACACCGTTGTATCCAAAATTTAAAGTTCTTGAGGGAAATATACAATACCCTCGGGCCAACTGTCAACATATTTGACATGAGAAGAAGAAAATTTATTAAATATCGACATCCACCTGTGATATATGTTATATAATTTAACATAATATCTATTTTTACTGACAGCTTATATCTGACGACTATCATTTATGAAAGGAGCGTCAATCCATGCGTTCATTGCTGGTTATCCACCATCCGGTCCCTGCTTCAGAGCGAAGTGACACAGATGCCAGGGCGCTTCTTCCGGAGTTTATCCTTCGTTCTTATGGATACAAGGTCCTCCTTGCCCGAAGTGAGAAGCAAGCGCTGGCTGGAATCATGGAAGCAGACGGAACGGTACTCCACCTCCCGGTTGCCGCAATCAAATCGTGGTCCAGCACCCTTGAACAACAAAAGCGCGTTCCGGTTCTGTGGTGGTGCAGCGATCATGCCGCTTCGCAATCTCTCGAAGCATGTGAGGATGATGTTATTATTGATGGACTTTTATTCCCCGCCATGAAGGAGCATGAGCTGCATTGGACGCTGCATTTTAGCTCCAAGCATTTTTACGAACGAGAGCAGTGGCATAACGAAAGAACGCAGCTCCTTGCTCGCATTGAAGAGCGTAAATGGATTGATATGGCCAAAGGCATTCTATGCAAGATGAACAATATTTCGGAATCCGAAGCATACGATGTCCTGCGCAAACAGGCGATGAATGAAAGAAAAAGAATGGTGGATGTCGCAACCTCGATCGTCAAGTTGTATCAATTGCTGCAGGAGACCGGTTCAGGAGGTGCAAAAAAATCATGATCCACTTATTAAAAGAAGTCGGTCGCGGCAAGCGGGGCGCGCGTGACCTGACTTACGAGGAAGCGCTGCAGGCTGCAGAATCGATTCTCGGATTGCAGGCAACCCCTGCTCAGATCGGAGCCTTTTTCATTGCGGAACGCATCAAAATGGAAAGCGTGGAAGAATTGGAGGCATTCGTGCAGGTTTGCCGTGAATATGCGGACCGTTCGTTTATACATGAGGGTGTAGACTGTGCAGGACCTTATGATGGCAGAAAGTCATCATTTTTCTCTACCTTAGCCACCGCGTTCGTGCTGGCTGCTGCTGATCTGCCTGTCACTCTGCATGGAACCGCATCACTGCCCCCGAAGTGGGGGATCACATTATCGGATATACTCGCGGAGAAGGGGATATCCGGATCGTTACTGACAAAAGAATCATGCATCCGCGCAGCCCATCAATCTGGCGTATTATATGTACATGCTGAGGAATGGTGTCCCCCGCTTAAGAATCTTCGCCCAATCCGGGAGGAGCTCGGTATGCGGACCGTGCTCAATACGACCGAAAAGTTTGTGGATTACTCCCATTCCCCTTTCCTAACGTTCGGCGTATACCATAACACGGTCTTTGACCGTTTAAGCCGACTGATCCTAAAACTCGGTTATCGGAAAGCGATCATCATTCAGGGAAGTGAAGGCTCCGATGAACTGTTCATTCACCGTCCCACGCGGACTTACCGGGTTGAGAACGGTGAAGCCAGCCTCCATATCATCGATCCGGAAGCGTACGGACTTGATACGCCCGTTCCGGACATAAGCTGGACCCCGTCCGAACAAGCTAACGTTACCTCAGAGGTTCTGCAGGGTAAGGGGAATATCGCTTTTATCTACCAGGTACTGCTGAATGGAGCTGTTCGCTTACACTTGGCGGATAAAGTCAGATCCGTCGAGGAAGGGATTTATACTTGCAAGGCACTGCTGGATTCGGGTAAACCGTGGGAGTTATACGACAAATGGTTGTCCTTGCTTTTAGAGTCTGTCCCACATGATGGTTTGACATCGCCAATCGTCAGACATGTTGCACATTAATACAGATAGAAACCCGCACCGGGCAAGCGGTGCGGGTTTCACTCATTTAATACCTATTAAACTCCAAATCCAAATCCGAATGCAGAAACGATGATGACCAAGAGAATGAAGAGTACCAGTACTGCTCCAACGGAACCATATCCTCCGCCATATCCACCAACTTCACCCATTGTTCTAACCTCCTTTACTTTGCCGAACACAACATCCTATGCTCGATATTTCAAAGAGCTTAGACTATAGAGAAATAAAATAAAAACAGACTGGCGTTGAGTCAAAATGAATATGGATTCTTTAGGGTAATAACTTATTTCGCAATCATTTTCTTCGCATAGTTCAGCACATCCGATTTGGCGCTCTCCGCCCAAATGCTGTACCGGATCTGCTGCTCTTCATCCACCCAATCCAGGTGATCCCTTCCCTTGGAGTCAGCTGTGTAGACACATTCCACTCCGTTAATGACGATGGTTTCCTTCTTCTCGTTCGGTTTCTTCTGCGGCACAGGCGTTCCGCCCATTGGCTGTTCAGGGACAATATAACTCGCAACGACTTGAAGCTTTACTTTTCCTTTATCAAAATTCAGAATCGCCGCGGACGCTTCATTCGACTTCATGATGTCGGAATATACGAATTTCTCGCCGTTTGCTGCCTTCGCTTTTAATTCCTGCTCAATTTCTGCGTACAAGCTAGACGTTCTTTCAGGACTCTTTAAGTATAAAATCGCGTTCTGGAATGAATAACTCTTCGGCAAGTCAACAGGCTTGGTAAGCGTAGGAGCGTTCAATGCCTTTGCCTTCGCCACATAGTCCGCATACTTGGTATGAACAAAGCCTATAGACGTAAAGTAAATGTCATCTAACCGGTTATATTCCTGGTCCGCAACATAATACGCAACCATCTGCCCTGCTTTAAGTTTGTTACTGAGCTCCTTGATTCGATCATCATACGAAACGGATGTCTTCTCCGGTTTGGCAGTAGAAGCCGCTGCTTTCGTCTGCGGAACAGACGTACTTGCAGTGCTTGCTGCATAAACATTCGCGGAACCGATCATCATCGTTGCTGCGAGAAATAAAGCGACCTTCATCTTGTTTTTCATCATGGTACAATTCATGCTCCTTTCGGCGGTAAGGCCTATTAAAATAGTGTTGAAATACATCTCATATAACACCTTGCCGACAACAAAAGGGACATTTTGTAAAAAATAGTGAAAAAGCGTTTATTCCGAAACAAGACCGGCTGCAATCTTCGCAAACTCATCCTTGGATAGCGGATCCTTTGGATCATCCGTAATTATATATAGCACCTCTTCACTGTCGCTTAACCAAGTCAAGCTGCGCGTTTCATTTGTCTGATCGGCAGAAAAAATCATTTCTTTCCCATTTACCGTCAGTTTTACGGCTTGATTTGTGAGCACTCCAGCTTTTGGGCCCTTCTCTCGTGCAAAAGCTAAAATCCTGATCCGATTATCGCCTTTACGATATTCCATTCCTGTAGAGGCAATCTTGAACCAAGGAACAATTTTATAGTACAGTCCCTGTTCTTCATCCGACTTCTCCGCCTGCTCTTTAAGTTCATTTAGAAGACTTTCGTACCCCGGTGTTCCCCACACGGGTTCGTTTCTAATTTGAATCCGTCCAAAATCAAATCGATACCCTTCGGGTACATAATCAGGTTTTCGAAGTAGGGGCGCATCCTTCTCCTCAATTTCTTTTGCCAGTTCTTGATAATTCGGATGCTTTGTCGCCATATAAAAATAGTTCAGTGGATATTTTCTGGTTGATGAAGTCAGATGCTGATCCTTGATATAATATACAGCCTGTTCTCCGGGCTTTAACCTCTTGCTCAGCTCTTCTTCCGTCTCTTTTTTACGTTTGGCGTTATATTCCGACTCGGAGTATTTCCATGGCTTTATGGTAGACAGAATAACTTCGCCTTCCTTGTTCTTGATCTGAATCAGGTATTGGCTTGCATAAGCGCTAATTGACGAAAGAATCAAAATCGCAGTAAGCATCGCAATAATCAACGTTTTCTTACGATTGCCGGCATTTCTTCCTTGTTTCTTCTGGTGAATTTGACGCACCTTGTGCATGATGGCGGGGGTCACGTCCACCTCTTCTTCCACGGAGTGCAGTTCCATGCCTCTCAGAATTCGATCTTGGTCCGATTGTCCCGAATCTCGCATAACTCCGTACCCCCCTTCTCCTGAATCAGCTTGATGACTTTCTGTTTCATCCGAGCATACTTTTTCTTCACTGCACTGAGATTCTTATCCAGAATCTGTGCAATCTCCGTGAATGGTTTATCTTCGAACACCCGCAGCACGAGCAGATTCCGCTCCTCCACCGAGAGCTTAGTCATGGCATATTCCAGCGGTTCGCTGAACCACCTGCGCTCCAGCGTCTGTTCCACGCTATCAGCATAACCTGCCGGTTTGATGAGTCGGTTCACTCGCATGCGAACTTGTCTCTTGCGAAGCAGATTAAGACAATGATGATAGGCAATCTTGTATAACCATGATGAGAACGATACCTTCGCTTCATAGGTATGAAGCTTGGTGAACGTTTTGATGAAGATATCCTGGACGGCATCCTGCGCGTCCTGCTTGCAGCCGAGCATCCGGCAGCAATATATGTAGATCTGTTTTTTGTACGTTTCAACGATAGGCTCGAAACAATCGACCTCACCGGCCTTAACGCGCCTCACGCACTCCTCTATCGAATCCAATTCGAAGACGCACCTCCGCGTAAATCTAATTTACGTTTGTATAACACCTCTTCTGCCCAAAAAGGGACATCTGTAACATATATAAAAAAACAACTCATACCTCAAGTATGAATTGTTTTAATGTAATGTCGATCTTTTCTTTTATCAGTAACGAGGTCTTCGAACGTCTGGATGATCCCACATCTCGCTTATATACCTGAGGGCATATGCTCCTGCCATAAAATATATTTTTAATTATATATCTTATCATCTAAGATGAAATCACAGAAATCAATTGATGGGTGAAGAGATCTCGACCCAAAATGCAGTACAAAAAAAAGGAGGTTATTCGCAATGTCCAACATCCAGGAAAATCGCAAGGTGCTAGAGGAGCAGGAAGGACGCATCATTAGACAAACGATTGCCGATATGGAATCGGCATTTAATCAACATGACGCCGATGCCTTGGACCGTCACTTTACCCAAGACTCCACTTGGGTCAATGTTATGGGGGAGATGCTCTCAGGCTGGGATCAAATAAATAACGCTCATAAAGTTGTTTTAAAGGGACCGCTTCTTCATTCTTACGCAAAGTATTTCGTTGAAAAACTTGTATTCTTACGCCAGGATGTGGCCATCGCGCATATACGACAGCATCCGGCTACATCGAAGGGGGAACTCATCGAAGACGGACAAGGAAGCCTGGCAATCTATGTGATGCTCAAGGACCAAGACACTTGGCAACTTGCTGCGGGTCAGAATACTTTAATCCAGTTGCACCGTAAAGGATAACCACAATAAGAGTGAGTCTATCATCCATGCAGCATAAACAACAGTTCCCATATGAAAACCCAGATTCTCGATCATAAGATCGGGGACCTGGGTTCAGTGAGTTCATCTATTGCTTCATACGGTTTTGAACGGTTCAACGGTGGTGCAATTTCTTAACTCCGTGGAAACCGTTTTTTTCCGGCGATAAGCAGTCCACCCGCAATCATGACAACCGCCGCGCCGACCCAGATCCATGGATTCGTACCCGCTTCTTCCGCTGCAACCACATCGGCTTCAGCCGCATTCGCTCCATAGAGAATCGCTTGCTCTCCTTCCACCACCTGAACGATATCACGTCCAAACTTCGCATAAAGGAATTCTGCATGCTGTTCATTGTATGGTGTAATGCCAACCTCAACCTTATCACCGACCACACCCGTGTGAGTCACAGTAAAACCCTGTGCGGAAAGCTCTTCTTGACCTGCACCGGCAACATATTCGTCAATCTCCGCTTGTTTGTTAGTCAGACGATCTTCCGCTGCGGAAGCCAAGTGCCAGGATGATGATACCGCGCTATCCGGCGCAGCTAAGGCAGAACCAGCCCCAAATACGAGCAAAGCGCTCCCCAACAGCAGTATCTTGCCCCAATGCTTCACATTTACCTTTTTCATATCTCTTTACCTCCTGATTTTTCTGTATGATCGATTATGGATCTGGATTCATAACCGGTTCCATGGACCGGGCAATTTGAAGAGCTTCCTCTTGGCTCACAAGACCTGAGATCATAAAGTGAATATGATCTGTGTACCAATGGAGCTGAACATTAGGAACCATCCCTCCGTTGTCTTGAATTGGCTCGCCTCTGATTAAATAGCCTTCGACACCGTTCAAGTCCACTTTTTCATCGAAATGCTGGGGCATATTCACTTTGTCATCTTTGTTTACAAACAAACCGAATGAGCGGTCGCCTGCTGTGTAACTGAATACCGCTTCTGTAGCTGCCTCTTCTTTCGGACCTGTTACCGAAATTTGATAAAGGGAGAAGCCTTCCGGAAGATAGGACGGAATACGAAGCTTATCACCAAAGGCTTGCTCTGCCTCATCATAGCTGCCGAGAATTCGCGGTTCGTTATTCGAAATACCCGGTGGATTCTCGATCGGGGCATCAGGACCAGGATCGTTTAGGACCACAGGGGGCTCCAGTACTACAGTAGGCGATTCCGGAGATTTAAGGAAGTTAGGCTCAGCGAAAATGAGGAATAATCCGATGAGCGCAGCAGCGACTGCTGTTCCGGCGAACCATGGATACCATCTTTTTCTCGTTCTTCGCTCCTGATTCTCCAACTGCTTTCGTTCTCGCTCTGCAAGCTGCTTCACCTTCACTTGCATATTCGTATCGAAGTGAAGGTTTCCAAACAAGAGGTCATCCGCTTCGTTTTTTATAAGGTCCCGAAGTTGGTCGTCCTGGGATGTCATTGTGCGAGTCCCTCCTTTATCAGGTATTCGCCAAGAAGCTCTCTTGCCCGGTGAAGCCTCCCGCGAACGGTCCCTTCCGGTGCTCCGGTAGCTTCCGCGATTTCACGAGTTCCCAGGTCAAGATAGTAATACAAGTAAATAACCTCATGATAATGAACCGGCAGTTTGGCAATATATTTAAGAATGGTTGTTTGATCTAGGCGCTCCATGGCTTCCTCCTCCACACTGCGGAGTACGGAGCTTTCCAGCAGCAGCGGATCCGTCGGTTGCTCTTGTGTCATCTTTAACCCCAGTTTATCCCGGCATGCATTAATTGCAATCTTCGTCAGCCACGTCTTCACACTGCTCTCCCCCCGGAATGATGTCCAATGGCGAAAAGCCCGCAGGAACACCTCCTGGCTAACGTCCTCCGCTAAATGTCGATCCCCCAGGTAGAAGTAGGCTGTACGCAGTATGGAGGTGCCATACTCGTTCATGAATTGCTCCAGCGCCAGGGAGGGCTCAGACGGAAATCTTGATTTGTCGTTAGGGCCGGCCGGCCTTGCCATCTGTTGACCACCTCCATACCCTTTAGACGGCTTAACTCTCCATTCCGCTACATCAATGGCAAAATAAAAGTTTAAAAGCTGAAGAATGCCTGATAAGGTAACAAAAAGCCCAACCGATCGCAATCGACCGGTTGGGCTTTCCCTCAATCTTTACTTCAATGATGCAAGCGATGAGTCGAACTGAAAGATCAGCTTTTCATTGTCGTCCCTCACAGCCACAAATTCCTGCACGCGTGAGTCCGAAACATAGTTGTTCATCGTCTTTCTCCAGAATGCCTGCGCCCGTTTATTGCGATCCGTGGCATTCGTCTGGACTTCCCAGCTGCCGGAATGCTTGTCGAACACTTGTGATGCAGCATTCTCCGCAACATGTTTGCCTCGGAAGGGTTTCATAACAAAAAACTCATTCATGTAAAATTCACTGCCATATGTGTATGGCGGGGTTGCTACCAGAGCAAATCCTGCCGGGATGCCATCCACTCGGATCAGGTAAGGAAACAAAATCGTTGGCTTTTCCCACCATATATCAAAAACTTGATTCTGGTCATTCAAGGTTCTTGTGTCATCATCCTCATAGATGCCATATCGATTCGGCTTCCATCCCCATATCCCTGATAAATCATGCAAATACAGCGGATATATATTATTAATGATAAATTTGGTGGAAGAATCGGTTAACTCCACGGTAACTTTCATATGTTCTCCTCCGTTCTAGACGTAACCCAAACTCTTGAAATACTGCATTTTGCTATCTCTAAAACCTTCATCAAAATCGGCCATGCCTGCAAACTCCGAATCTTGAAAACATAGACCAAAGAGCCAAAGCTGCCGAATGGCAACAAAAAACGGGACAGCGGCAAGATCATTTTCGCTGAGGGATCTAATGATTTTCACAACGCTACCGATCTCATAATGATGTTGGATATGTAACCCTACCGCTTGCTTGGATAGAAGCGAGTAGGAGACAGGAAATAAACGCAAATTATATCCCTCCTTGCACTCAAGGGTATCATCCTCCATAAACGCTTACATATAGGCTGTATGATTATAATTATTTTTTATATAAACCGCGGTACGCCGTAATCACAAAAAAAAGCAGCAAGCTCTGTCTTCTTTCGGACAGGCTCACTGCTTAAAATCCATTTAGTCTTTGATCATGCTTTCCTTGTAAATCCCATAAGCTCTTTCACATGCAGGGTATTTTCCAAGGATGTCAGTTTTTCCAGTAAAGTGAATGCCACATCAAAACCCGTTGCCGGGTTACATGAAGTAATCAGGTTCCCATCAACAACGATCTGTTCTTCCACGACGTGGGCACCGAATTCCCGCAGCTGCGATTTTCTGATGCTGGTCGGGTGATCATACGTCGTGGCTTTTCGTCCCTCCAGCACGCCGGCTTTGCCAAGCGTAAGAGCTGCAACGCAGATCGTGGCAATCCACTTGCCCTGCTCATGAAATTCCCGAATGATCTTGGAGAACCTGGAGTCGTATCCATCGTTATAAAAGCCAGCTTCCTCGAACCCGCCAGGAATCGCCAGAGCATCGTAATCCTCCACCTTCACCGAGTCCAGCGTGACCTCAGGAATGACGGTAAAATTCCACGTGCATTTCAATCTGTCATGCAGTCCCGCGGTCACTACCTGGGTTGTCCCGTCTCCCTCCAGATTGTTCCACCCCAGTACATCCGTAAATACACTCGCTTCCACAGCTTCAAATCCATCCGCCAACAACAAAAGCACTTTTTTCATAAGCCATCCTCCCCCGTCCTTTTCACTCTATATGATCTTCAGAGATATCTCAATCTTTCGGATTGTGTTCTATCTTACTATACTTATCTTTAAATTCAACAGAAACAAATGAAAAAACCAAAAGAAGCAGCCCGATGACCGCCTCTTTTGGTTCAATAACCTGCATACCCAATCAGATGAATTACTGATTTAAATCATACAAACCAGGCGCGTGCTCGTTAGCCAGCTCAGGCATCACAGGTAAAGGGAACCCCTCTGGAGGTTGAACCACTTGTAGCTCCCCGCCATTTCTGCTTGGGGTTTGACCGCTAAAGATTTCGCCGATTCGAGTATCATCCAGCCTGAAGTTGAACTGTGCGTTATGGAAGCCCATATCTACGTATTTTTGACATTCCGGATATTTATGGATGTCATAATTCGGAACAGGGAATATTTTACCCCATTCAACGCCCAGCGTCTCCAGCGCTTTGGCAAATGCATTTTGATGCGCATTATCCCGCACAATCAGGAAAGCTAGCGTCTCGCGGAAGGTTTTGTTTGTGCTCATCTCATAGATCCGTGTTTTTTGAAGCACTCCCGTAGATTCAAGCACGACATTATCGAGTAAATTACTAACCAAATTCCCGTGATCGTACACGTAATTTCCCTGCCATGGGTTTCCTGCGGCATCAACTGGCAATGAACTCTGCGCTCCCATAATAAAATGATGCGGATTCGCATGCTTAATCGCTTCATTCAGCGGCGCGCCATCCGTTCCGGCATTACCTGCCCCTTCTGCGCCCGCGCCGGTCAGCAGCTGGTTGATTGTATGTTGAACCAACTCGACATGGCTTATCTCCTCCAAGAAAACGCCGCGGATCAAGTCACGGTATTGAGTTGCGTTCCCTCTGAAATTATTGCTTTGGAAAAAGAACTGCATCAACGTCCGCATTTCGCCGAATCGGCCGCCTAGCGTTTCCTGCAGCACTTTTGCAGCTGCTGGATCGGGTTTATCCGGAACGATCAGATTGATCAGATCCTCTTTGTAAAAATACATTCAACTTCCTCCCGCTTCCTCAATATTGTCACGAATCCAGTTTGCGTTAATGTCCCATTTCCCATGCATCCGCACCTTCAGACAATGATTTCCTCGAAATTGCCTATACCTGCTTCGAAAGAATTAAAAGATACTCTCCTGCACATAATGACTCTGTTTGTATTAAACACAAAAGGAGAGAACAACTTGGGAATTCTAAGCGGCAATCCTAAAAATGAGCCTATGCATTATGGTGAAATCTTCAGTGTATGGGAAACGTCCATGATGGCAAAAGGCATGGTTTCCTGCTACGAAGCTTATATGAGTCACGCAGGCGATAAAGATCTCAAAAAAATGCTAAAAGATCTGCTGGATCAAGCAAAACTTGAGATTAAAGAATGTGATGAACTGCTTACAGATAACGGAATCGCCCCTGCACCGGGACTTCCCGAAAGACCCCCGGCCAAACTGGAGGATATTCCAGTAGGTGCAAGATTCACGGATCCTGAAATTGCCGCCAAAATCGCTGCTGATACTTCACTCGGACTCGTATCATGCAGTAAAACCATGGGGATGTCCATCCGGGAGGATATAGGAGCTTTATTCGCTAAATATCATCTCACCAAGACGGCGCTGGGTGTGCGGATCCTCCAGATGAATAAGGAAAAAGGCTGGCTCATTCCCCCTCCTCTTCAAATCAAGAGACCTGAAGAAAAATAGCCTAAAACACAAAAACACTCCGATCTCCGATGAGGTCAGAGTGTTTTTTCATTGTTTAAATTTGTTAATCACAGATTGGCGTTGCCGAAACTCAAGCCCGTTGTTTTTGAACAGGCTCATGGTCCCGAAGGAGCCACCAGTCCCACATCTCCAATGGTAGCCATCATGTTATTCGTCCTTGGCAAAATTAAAAGATCACCCACCAGATAAGCAACAATGCCGATACCCAAAGCAGCAATAACCGCTGATGCAAACGCAGCATTCGATAGACCGACTAGGATTGCCGTAATCATAACGTCATGCACCAGAAGCTTAACTAGTAATTTCTCCATCCGTATCACTCTCCTTCTCCTTCATGTTATCCCGCTTATCATTTATTACCCAATTTTATCCGTTCTACGTTTCCATCCATCTGTATCCATTCGTTCATTTCGAAACTCCAGAAATCATTCCATGGTCAGTGACAGGCTGCATGGACAATTTACCGGTTTGTGCTTGATTTCTCCCAATCAGAACCATACCTAGAATGACCAGGAGTCCCCCGCACCACTGCTCCCAGCCTGCCGATTCCTTTAATAGGATGACCGAGAGCATTAAAGCGGTAAACGGCATCATCCCCGAAAAAGCTGCGGCCGTTGATGCCTGGCACCGCTTGATGCCGGCATACCAGCAAATAAAAGCCAGGGCCGTTACAATAGGTCCATACCAAACCAGGGCCAGCCACTCCTTAAGCCCGATCGCTGATAATGAAGCTGCGGGGTTCTCAAACCATGAAGGAACCAGGCAGAGCATGAGGGCCAGTGCAGAGACCAATGTCGTTTGGACTATAGGATGCATACTCTCATCGTATGTCTTGTTTTGCTTGACTGAACTGATCCGAGACAGGATGTTAAAGTAAGATTCACTCGCTGCTGCGCAGAGGACTAGCGCGTTACCCCATACATGATGAATGGAAAATGAAACATCCGATGAAAATAACCCCTGGATCACGATAACTCCTCCCACCGTGCTTAGAACACCCACGAGCTTGGTGCGGTTCATCGATTCTTTCAGCAGCATGCCGGCCAGAATAACGGTAAAGGCAGGCGTGGCACCCGTTAAGATTCCGGCTTCAGCAGAACTTGTATGTTGTAGGCCGTACAGTAAAAACATCCGAAACAGAAACATTCCAAATAATGCCTGGAAGAATAGAATCCTCCACTCTCTTATCGATAAACGACGGACCGTCTTCATCAGATTCCTCAGACACAGAGGCAGCAAACACAGAAGCGCAAAGAACAAGCTGACTGCAGTAATGGTGAAAACCCCTAATCTTTCGTTCAAAAACCAACCGGTAATAACCGAGGTGCCCGCAAGTGAAAATGCACCCAACAGATACAACATCCCTTTCCAACGCTCCAAACAATCACATCCCCCAACCATCCTAGGACTAATAGACATTGAATTATGCTACAATCATAGAGTGTGAACTGGTACGGATAAAGAGCCAGTTAAACTAGAATTTATACAGACCAGTTGGAGGTCATGCCCTAATGTGGGGAATTGAACTGCAGCGGAGCAGCGAAATTCCGCTGAAACGCCAGATTTATCTTGCCGTCCGGGACCAGATTATTAACGGGAAACTCAAGGCAGGCGAAGCACTGCCATCTACTCGTGTTTTGGCAAATGTGCTGCATGTTTCACGAAACACCATAAATGAAGCTATTGAGATGCTGCTCGTCGAAGGCTTTGTCGTGAGCCGCCAGGGAGCACCGACCCGGATTGCCGAAGGTTTGTTTCTAGATGACCCGCCAGTCGAAGAACAGCCGAAGCGGGTTGAGCCCCCCCTTTCTTTTTTAGTTGATTTCCGGACGGGCCAGCCGGAATTAAGACAATTTCCACGGTATCTGTGGCAGCAGATCTCCCAGAAAACATTAAGCGAGATGCCTCCTGATTTGCTAGGTTATACCGGTCCCCAAGGATTGCCGCGACTGCGCATGGAAATCGTTTCATGGCTTTACAGGAGCAAAGGGCTCTCCGTAGATCCTGAAGACGTCTTTATAACGGCAGGAGCTACCCATGCACTGCACGTCATTGCTGACTTGTTGTATGAGGATGGAATGGAAATTATGGTTGAAGACCCCTGCAACATCGAGATGCTGCAGACATTTATTAATAAAGGCTACATCGTCCAGCCTATTTCAGTGGATGAACATGGAATACAGCCAGACAAGCTGAAAGGAAAACCATCTTCACCCGTCTATATCACGCCTTCGCATCAATTTCCTCTAGGCGGAATCCTGCCCGCTGACCGACGTGCCGCGTTAATCCGTTTCGCACGGGAGAACCAAAGCTATATTATCGAGGATGATTATGACAGCGAATTCCGGTATTATGGTGATCCGGTATCGCCGTTATATGCCTTGGACTCGGAGCGGGTAATCTATATCGGTACTTTTAGTAAAGTACTCTTTCCTGCTCTTCGAATCGGTTATGCGATACTTCCACCTAAGCTTCAGCAACGCTGGCGTTTTCTCCGCACTTATACGGATGTCCAGAATCCGCCGTTTGAGCAAGCAGCACTGGCTGAGTTTTTACATACTCGAAAATTCGACAGACATATTAGGAAAATGCGAAGGTTATATGGTGAACGTAGGGAGGTGCTTCTATCATCACTCGAAGCGTGTTTCGGGGAGGCCTGGCACCCCTGGGGAGATGCGGCCGGCCTGCATCTTGCCGTTGAGTTTCCCGGAATTCATTTTGATGAGTCGTTCAGAGAAAAAAGCCGGTTAAACAGAATACGCATTACGCCAGTGGAGTATCACAGTATTCAGAAGGGCATGCATGTAAACAAGCTGCTTTTGGGTTACGGTCATCTGAGCCCTGATGAGATTCGCAAAAACATGGCGTTACTGCTCACCTATTTGAAGGAGCAGGGCCACTATGAATGAGCGAAGGAAAGGCTGCCGGGTTGGCAGCCTTGTTTTATTGATATACAGAACGGGACTCTATCTTGCCTTTCATACTGATGTCTCAACCTTCTTACCTGCAAGACGTTTCGCAGCTTCTTCGGCTTCCTTATAAGCCTGTGCCAGAACTTGATCCCTATCGAAAAATGCATTTCCTTGTGCCCGGATGATCTGATAATCCATAACCCCCATAAAGTTAAACATGGATTTAAGGTATTTATGTGAATATTCCACCTCGGTATACCAATCGTTATTTGTATAAATGGCGTCACTCGCCTGAATGACCAGCAGACTGCGGCCATCGGTTAGTAAACCTTCCGAACCCTTCTCCGTATATTGGAATGTCTCTCGTGCAATGAGGATGTTATCGATATAATCCTTAAGCTTCGAAGGAACGTTGAAATTGTGCATCGGCAAGACGATGACATATTTCCGTGCCGCCTTAAATTGCTGTAGAATGGCGGACGTGCGGACCGTTAGCTGCTGCTCCTCTTCGCTAAGCAGCTCCCCTCTTCCCTGTTTGCTCCGTAGCTCTAGAATCATATGATCTATGACAGGTATAGAATCACGGTATAAATCGATTTGTTCTATAACTCCTGCTGGGTTCCATTTCGTGTACGCCTCCAAAAAATGCTGAAGCACCTGCAGGCTGACCGATGTTGCTGACTCCACCCTCGGATGTGCGTTGATGATGAGCATGTTCTCCATCGTATATCTCTCCTTTTTCGTCTATTTCATAATGTAGACAAATAAGGCACTCCAAGTGTGACATCAATTAAGCTTTTATGCATAAATCAATAGCTGCAATGGAAATGATATCTAATATATGTGCGCGGGGGAGTAAATATATGGATCTCAAAGAAAGCCTTGCTCAGTATTTCAAAGCGAATGCTGATTATTTCAATATTGAAATTCGATTGCATGTACCTTATCCGTCTTTTGCGAATTGTGGGCGTCTTGATCGCAACGATTATTCCAGGGTTATGTGTGGCCTTAGTGTCCGTTAACCCTGAAGTACTGCGGCTTCAGCTGGCCTTGTCGATTGCTAACAGCCGACAGGACGTACCTTATCCCGCCTTTGTCGAAACGCTGCTGCTCCTCATCGTTCTAGAGCTCATTCTTGAGTATTCGACTTCCAAAAAGCGTGGGACCCACGATTACGATGGTTCGCGGTATTATACTTGGCCAAGCAGCCGTTAGTGGGGTTTCAGAACGCTGTAACTGTTCGCGTGTTCAAATACCTGCTGATCATTTTATCCGCCATCTATGGGATGTTGGGGCTCCTTGCTGGCATCGTGGTCATCTGTGCCTATATGGGTCATCAAAAAAGCATGGGCATTCAACCTGCGATCTTCTGCGCTCTTATCGGGATCTCTGACGGATAGCAGCATCTCTTTTAACGCTTCATACTTACCATAGGTTACGTGGTATGCCCTAGGATTTCATCCAAAGCATCAAGCAGTGCTTGATTTTCTTCCGCGGTTCCTACCGAAATCCGAATATGCTCGGGCAGTCCCCAACCTTTGGCGTAGCGGACAATGATCCCCCGCTCCAGCAGTTTATGATATAGGATCTCCGCCTGTTCTCCAAGCTCTGCCAGAATAAAATTGCTCATGCTCTCGTTGCAAGGAATCGATAAACGACGCAGCCCCTCATAGATTTGCAGCCTGCCTTGTTCATTCATCCGGCATGATGCCTGGACGTGCTCCTCATCTCCGAGCGCTGCCGATGCTGCCGCTTGTGCCAGCGCATTGACATTAAACGGCTCTTTAACCTGAAGCAGTGTGCGGATGATGCCTTCCGAAGCAGCTCCGTAGCCGATTCGAATACCCGCAAGACCGTAGATTTTGGAGAAGGTATTCAGGGTGATGACCGGATATCCCAACTTGATGAAGTCAATCCCGTCCGAGTAATCAGTCGCTGTTGCGTAATGACGATAGGCCGTATCGATCACAACCAGCACGCGAGCAGGAAGACGGTCCAGAAGCCTTTTCATTTCAAGCTCGGGAATATAGGTGCCTGTTGGATTATTAGGGGTACACAGGTACACGATTTTAGTTCGTTCGGTAATCACCGATAGTATATCTTCCGCTGAGAAGGCATATTGCTCACGCAGGGGTACCTTGATAACCGTACCGGACATAAGAAAAGCACCAAATTCATATTCGCTGAATGTCGGATCAGGGACCACGATCTCGTCGCCCGGTTCAAGGTATGCCCGAGAAATCAGCATGATCAGCTCATCGCCGCCGTTCGTCACAATGAATTGATTCGCTGGCAATCCCAAGTGCTCGCCAAGCGTTTGAGCGAGACCCGAAGAGCGTTCGTCGGGATAACGATGCAGATCAGGCAGCTGTTCCTGAATGGCTTGCAATGCTTTGGGCGATGGACCGAGTGAGTTTTCATTGGAAGCCAATTTGATGACCCGATCCAATCCGTATTGCTGCTGTACTTCCCAGATGGGCTTTCCTGCCGTATAAGGCTTCAATTGTCCTAATGCCTGCCGCGGAATTACTTGCAAGCCTTTATCTTCCCCTGTTTGATTCAATATGTTCTCCCTCCATTACCGTGTATTCATGTGAATTCATCTTCTACACTTCGCTGTAATCGATCTCCAAAAACTGTTCGACTTCCTTCTTCCAGCGGTTCTCGACGAAGTCCACATGCTGCGGGTGCTCATTATAGGCTTCATAATCGGCTTCGTTCTCAAACACCATCGAGAAGCCGAAATCATATGTATTTTTAGGACTGATTTGCTTGAATATCTTAAAGTCTTGAACCGTTGGAATCGTGCTGAGGGCAGAGCGTCCATCCTCCAGGAAACGCTGCTCCTCCGCTGAGCCTTTCTCATGTTTAAGCGAAAAAATAACGGAATGAATGATTCGATTGGTCGTCATGTTCGTTACAGCTCCTTTATTAAAATTCTTGTAAGGTTGAGATCATCTTGTACAGCTAGAAGAGTTGTGGCCAGAGATACATCATATTATAACGTCAAAAGTCAAATAAATCGCTACGAAAAAGGCACCCTTTTCCATAAAAATCGGAAAAAGGTGCCTAAAATCCAGCAAACTATACTACATTATCCTAGTTATTGAACATGATGGTATAGCCTCTGCAAATTATTTTGTCTTCTGAACGTGATTTGTCAGCAGATCAAGTAAATAGGCTTTTAGATCAACCATTCGTAAATACTCAGGCTTTTCGTCAGTTCCAACAATGATAAGCGGGACAAGCGACTCGGTTCGACGGAGCGAGCCATGACCCCCGCCCCCCTCATGTGTTGGTGAACTTCGGTCTGCCAATTCGTATCCCGGTTTAGCTGTCACGACCAAAAATTTACCTTTATGAGAATTCAGCGAACCGGACAACCTCTCCAGCACATCGGGATATTGTCCGTAATCCAGGGTTCGATGATCGGCATTTAATGTAAGGTCCAGCACCTTGGCATCCTGCTTCACGGTCCACGTTTGTTTATAGCGATCGATCAGGTTACCTTTGGCCTTATATCGGAGTTCTTTCAAAGTGGAGCCTTGAAGGACATGCATCCATTCGTTTTCTTTCCAAGCAACAAAATCAATACGGTCATCCTTGCTCAGGATTTCCGCCAAGCTGCGCAGGGAACGATTGGGTTTGAAATTATATACATAAGCCATCGTTTCATTGACTGCAAGGGCGACCTCGGTTTCAGCTTTTACCTCTTCGCCCGGCTTTAGAACGGAGATGCCTCTCAACATAGCTGGCATATCAATCACGGAACGCTGATTCGCAGGAAGCAGCTGTGTCATTCCGCTGTCCCCGGCGATGACGAAAACAGCCTCATTTAACGCTTTTTCCCGCGAGCCGAAGGAATTCAATACGGATTGGAGCTGCTGATCCAGCTCTTTGACTCCTTCAAGCGAAGACGGACCCTTCTTGTGAAGCTCCTGGTCCATATCCGGTAAATAAACATACAAAAAATCCGGCAGCTTGTTCGCTTGAATCAAATAGTTCAAAGCTTCTATTGCATACTTATTGTTTAGCCCCATCCGGTCGGTGAGATTATCAGGCAAATTCTCCGCACCTTCTAAGGGATTAGACAAGGCTCCCAAAGTTAGAAAATCCGGCCCCTTGACTTTTATTTTTTTCTGCAGTGATGTCGGACCTTGAATCCAATCCGGTATCGTCAGCGTATGCTCGGTCGCTCCCCGATATATCAAGCCGTTAATCGATCCTGATTTCAAGCCAACACGGGCTAAATCTTCATAAATCGTTCGTGAATTCGAGTTTAAATGTTTCCCGTTCAAATGGATTAATGCATCGGTCAGGACCGGATTGATGCCTTGTCTGAGGATTTCCATCGGTCCGGTACCGTAGTTTATCATTTTTTTATCGTCGGACGAATACCATAGGAGACCCGGTATACCATGGTCATTCGGATTTTTCCCGGTTAACATCGTGCTGTCAATGGTAACGGACATCGTAGGAAATGAGCTAACCATATCCTTATGGTATTGTCCATGTTCAATCAAATACTGTATGGTGGGCAGCTGTTTTTGTGAAATGCCCTTATCGATGGCCTGTGCCATGAGTGAGTCGACCATCAGGAATATGACTTTCTTATGTGTGGCCCCTTGTTCGGATTTAACCCGCAGCAAATCCTGTTCGGCTGGTTTTTGATGCTGGCAGCCCATAATCATGATCAATACAAGCGACAGCATGTGGATTATAATTCTTTTCATCTGCATTTCCATTCACCACCTTAGTACATTTTGTCACGGAGATGGGAATGTCATTCGAGGGATATTTTGCATATTTCTTCATGCTGTTTTCCAAAAAAAAGAGGGCTTTCGCCCTCTCTCCAATCCCAATTTCAGCTTTCCACTGGACTCCCCTGTGGTTTCGTCAATTTGAAGAACGATGCCGCGCCCAACACGGAAGTGAAGAACAATATGGCCCCCATCGGCACGGCTGTGGATTCGTCAATACCGACCAGCGGTGACACAATCGAACCAAGCATCAAGGGCAGCAAACCAATGACAGCACTTGCGCTTCCTGCCCGATGACCTTGTTTCTCCATGGCCAGCGTAAATGTGCTGGTAGCCACCATGCCGATTGTAACCATATACATAAAGATCAAGATGACAATGATCGCGAGAGGCCCTTTGAGCATCGTCATGATCAGGAGCAGGAAGGTTGCACTTACGGAGACGATGACCCCGATTCGAAGCAAATTCCGCTCATGGATGATGCCGCCAAAACGGCCAATGATGAAGCTCCCCGAAATAATGGCGATTCCATTGATTCCGAACAGCACGCTAAATACCTGCGGCGACACACCGTAAATTCCTTGGTATACAAACGGCGTCCCCGAAACGTAAGCAAAGCTTCCTCCGTGAATAAAGCCTACTGTCAACGTATATCCGATAAAAGATCGATCTTTGAACAAGCTTCCCATCGTACGCACAGAATGGGTAAGGGAGCTAGGCGTTCTTCTCTCCCGCGGCAAGGTTTCCTTCAACCGAAAAGCGACGATCAATACGATGACTGCACCGAACAAGCTTAAAAAATAAAAGATCGAATGCCAGCTTGCACCCGGCATAAGCAAAATGGCTCCACCGGACATCGGTGCAACCATGGGGGCAACCGCATTAATGACGGATAATAAGGCAAAAAACTTCGTAAGCTCGCGACCGCTGAACACATCCCTTACTACGGCGCGCGAGATGACAAGGCCGGCAGCTGCCGTAAATCCCTGCAAGAATCTGGCGATGATAAGGGTCGTAATATCGGGTGCCAATGCACAGAATAAGGAAGAAAGGGCAAACAAGACAAGCGATATGAGCAGCGGTCTTCTTCTTCCTTGCGCATCGCTGATCGGTCCCACAATGATTTGGCCAGCCGCAAGGCCGATCAGACAGGATGTCAAGCTAAGCTGTACGAGCGTCGCCCGCGCGCTTAAATCATCGGCAATGTCGGGAAAGCTCGGCAAATACATATCGATATTGAACGGTCCTAATATGCCAAGCAAGCTGAGGAGCAAGGCTAATCCGAGGCGTTCTTTTCCTGTCGGGTTATGAAGCATATGTGTCAAACACCTCTACTCTACTATTTTTTTGTATTCCTATAATGTATCAGGTTTGTCCAAAATAGAATAGTGCGCCCGCAAGGTTTATACGGTATACGTGTATTTCCGGACAAAAGAAGAGCCCGGTTCTAATCAAACCGCGCTCTTCCCGTTTTTATAAAGGATACGGTTAACTTTCTCGGAGCTCAGCAGCATCATCACGGCAAACAATAGAATGACGACAGGGAATAAACCTATCGATATTTGAGCCGCAACGATGCCAAACAGCGGAGGCAGTATCGTGGTACCCGTATAGGCTACAGCCATCTGATAGCCCATAATTCTGGATGAGTGGGCTCTGCCGAAGCGGGCCGGCGTTTCATGCAGCAAACAAGGAAATATAGGCGCAAGCCCGAGTCCGATGACAACCAACCCGATTAGGGACAAATAGGGATGCAGCGGCAGCAATAACAGGATGGCCCCTGCAATGGCCGTCATCTGCCCAGCCCGGATAAGCGTGAGGTTGTTGAACTTCAGCGTTACGAATCCGGTAATAAATCGGCCGACCGTGATGCCTCCATAATACATGGAAACCCACACTGCTGCTGTTTCTAACGGTAAATCTCTGGTCCCGACCAGAAAGCTCGCTCCCCATAAACCGACGGTCATTTCCGCTCCGCAGTAGAACAAGAAGGCCATCAAAGTAAACTTAACCCCTTTAATTTGAAGCGGGTTTCCTTGTTTGCGAGCAGCAGCTTCATCACCGCTCGTTGATTCGTTTCTCGTATGAAGTTCCTCCATGCCTTGGGGCTGATGCTTGCCCGCCACGATCCTCCAGAGCGGAAGCGTGAGGAGCAGGATGAAAACCAGCACGAATTGCAGCATCGATACGGTATAATATCCGTCTCTCCATGCATCGTTGGTCCCCATCGAATAGGACATGATGATGGGTCCTAACGTTGCGCCTACGCCCCAGAAACAGTGCAGCCAGCTCATATGATGGGCCTTATAATGGTTCGCCACGTAATTGTTCAACCCCGAATCGACTGCCCCTGCGCCTAATCCAAGCGGAATCGCGAGCAAAATCAGCCAGAACAGCGATGGCGCAAACGAAAAGCCGAGGAGCGCGCTCGCCGTCAACAAACAGCTGACAAACGTAACGATACCCGTCCCGAAGCGTTCAATCAAACTTCCGCTGACCAAGCTGGATACAATCGTGCCTCCGGTTACGACCATTGAAAGCAGCCCTGCGGATTCGAAGGCAGCGCCGATCTCCGGCTGCATGGCCGGCCAGGCGACCCCAAGCAAGGAGTCAGGAAGCCCTAAACTAATAAAGGCTAAATAAATAATAAGAAGAAAAAAAGTTACCACAAATTAAGGTCCTTTCTACGACGTAATCATTCAGGCAATGGGATTGTATAGGAAGTGATCTCCTTAATTTTGGCAGCTTTCCCGCTGCTGAACCGGTACACGTTACAATATGCCAGGCGCTTCAGGTCATCGAATACAAGAATCCCTTCCGCTGCACCGGTACTGCCATGTGTTATCAGATGATGAATATGCAGTTCGACTGTCTTGCCATACTTCACCTGACATAACGATTCAATCACTCGATCCTTCCCTTGAACGATTCTTTCCCCAACGTAATTCAGCTGAATCCCATCCGTGAAATTCTCATTCATAAATTGTGCGTCCATGCCAGCCATAGCGATGTGGAGTTTCTTAAGCAGCTCCTTCTTCGGTGCGTTCCCGCAATCCTCAGCGCATGTGATAACGAAATCTTTTTTGCCTGTATCACCATCTGCCATAACCATACCTCCTAGCCCAGCTGCGTATGTAAGGAGAGTTTTCATCTATTCTAATCCTTGTTTGGAAATATGGAAAGGTTAGGTATGGCTTTTATTCCCGAAATGAAAGCTCAGGAATGAAACGCCCTCCAAAATTCACTCTCCGTATTGATCATGTCCTTGATCTCAACGAAAGGAATAGTGAATGTCGGAAAACCCGCTGCGTAAGGAGCGATCTCATACGGTGCAAACACCAGATGCAACGCGTCCTCGGTTACATAGAAGGGCTGGTTTGCTGCAATTCCCTTGTAGCTATCCGGGAATACGTACGAATACTGCGGATCCTCTTGTATCTGCTTGCCAACGATACGGCTAAGCTCCTTCACATAATCGATGCCAGGCTTAAACAAGTCCTTCAATTCATACATCCTGCCGTTCTCCAGGTTGATCACGGCGTAAACTCTGGTTGGCATGCCGTGTGCGGCACCGAAGGGATAGTTATAACCGTTCAACTCTAGTTCGAGGAGCTTCTGCTTGTAGAAAATGACGTCAAAATCGCCTGTATACGTGTAATCAAGCTGTTGATTCTCAGGAATGAAATTCAACTGTGACATTTCTTTAAGCTTCGTATTCATTGTTTGCTGAGCTGCCTGATCCCTCATACCTTCGATCTGTGGATAGTAGACCAAGTAATCCGGATTGGGTTTGTACTTTTCTTCCATTACCTTATAAGGTGGCTGCAGCGGAATCACCGTGTTCTGCTTCCAGATGACGTGACCCGACCGGTCTAGGTAAGACAGCCGCTGATCGACCAATGCCTTAATTAGCCCGCCTGGTTCGAGCGTGAGCGAACCGCTGCCGTTTACTTGAGGATACTCCGGCGCCGGTCTGCCGGTTCGATCAATAAAATACGTCTGCTGTGCATCATAAACGGATGCCAATCCGTGCTTGTATTCCGATACTTCACGATATACAAAATCGGATAACCTCTTTCCATCCCAATCTGAAATGGCATAGATCGAGCCGATATACGGCTGTGCAGGATCGATCGCACGTCCAAGCGCAAACCGGTCTTCATTCAAATCCCGAATATCGTTATATTCCGGTTGGATGACCCACTCGCCCTGTTTATTAATGACGCCATACTTCGACTTGTAATCTTCAGCCGTGTTGACGATGGCTCTGTCATGATGAAAAGGAAATGCCGAAGTATAGGTCGGCGGAATGACGATGTTCCCCTGCTCGTCGATATAGCCGTATTTGCCAGTGCTATCCTTCTGATAAGCAAGCAAGCCATCGCCGGGCGGTCCGACGTAGGCGAATGGATAATTGGCCAATCGGCGGCCATGGAGATCAATGAGCGCGTAATGACGGTCTTGGATTTTCACAACAGCTCTGCCATCGACAAAATCATTCGCTTCCTCATATTGCGCCGGGATTACCACTTGGCCTGCGGAATCTAAATAGCCGTATCTGCTGTTCGCGCTATCGCCACTGCCATTATCGGCTACATAATAAACCGCTCTTCCTTCTTTAAGTTCTGCGATATACGGATAACCTCGTCGTGTCAGAACTACTCCTTGTTCGTTAATCATCTTAAAACCTTGTTCATCGATCACGGTCGCTCGATGCTCCGAGAACGGGCTGATGAACTGATATATAGGCTTCACTACAAAACGGTCAGACCTGTCGATGAGGCCATACTTCCCCTTCACGCCTACGATCGCGAGACCATTGTCCTGAAAATCCTGTGCATCATCGTACATCGGCTCAATGACCATATTTCCGCTGCGGTCAATGTATCCCCACTTCGTTCCGTTCGTCGTCTTCACGGATGCCGGAAATAACCCGACATGCTGCTGAGACTGCCCTCTGCTTGCCAGCATCTCCTTGATCCGTTTCTCAAGTTCAAGCAGCGTTTCACGCGCCGGGTAGGGTTCTGCGAACGTAAGTGCTTTGCGGACCGACACAAGGGCCGCTTCCGGCATTCCGGCCCGATACTGTGCCTCCGCCAGGTAATACCAATAATAAGAGTAATCCGGATGTTCTTGCGTCAGTCTCTCGTAGTACCTAACAACGACAGGATAATAGTAGGGGTATACATCCGGTGCAGTGACTAAGGCCCCTTGGCTCCACCTGACGACCTCGACTCGATAAGCTTCGCCTGTATCGTGGATCCAAAGCGCAATTTCAGCCTGACCATCAGGACCCGAAGCACCTGGCATATCGGCAATTTCGATATAACTGTAATATATATCGGCAGGTGCGATATCTTGGAGGCCCTCTGGTGTCCAAGCGTATATCGACAATTTTGACCAGATGGAACCGAGCTGCCATCCCACAATCAATTGATTCATATGAGGGTTCAACACCGGGGCCGCGGTCAATAAATGAACCGCATATCCCTGCCCCAAGACATTGGCTACGACCTCATATCCGCCGTTGCGGTACTGCAGCACAAATAAGTATAGTGCTTCATTGAATCGGGACACACCAGCAATCTCCGGTATGTGATCTCCCGTTACGTCGGCTGCGATAACTGCAGGATGTTCTGCAGGTTTAACGATTCGTACAAGTTCAGCACCGCTTGGCAGATAGGCCTTAGCGATTTGTGCCAAATGCTGATCATTAACGGACATTTGGGCATCCTCCCTTATTCAGAGCTTTCTCGCCTAACTGTATGCAGAGGATGGTCAAATATGCACCTGCTGGCGGGTAGGAATGGCACATCTCACCCCTGTGTTCCATTGTCGGATGAACGCAAATTAAAAAAAACGACCTGATCACGTTAGGCAATCAGATCGTTCTCTTCACTTCAAAATGGTTTACTGACCATAAAGTATAAAATAACAATCGGTAGCAGCGTGGCTATTGTCCCGCCTACCGCCCAATACGTCGAAGCTCTTTTATAACCGGCGGATATGACCCCATCCCTAATGGATTGCATGCTATGCCGAATCATCCCTTTTTGCAGCGGAATCAAAAAACCTGCCCACAGGATCCCCGTAACGCCAAACAGAATCAATGAGGCCATCAGCCAGTTCATTCCGCCCATTGCATATCCGGCTTGAACAGCCATCATAACGCCTGAAATGATAATTAGCAGCAAACCCGGCAGGGTAAATACCATATCGGCTAACAAAACATTCTTAACCGTATTATGAACTTCGGCCGGATCCCCTTTCAGGTCAGCTCTTATTTTCCAGAATGCCGCCGTAATGATATTGCCAAGAAATAATACGCATCCGGCGATGTGCAGAAATAACCACAGCGTCATAGGCCATCCTTCCCCTCTTCCCCGTTCCCGGGTCGGAGAATATCGATGATGAAATCCGTATAATCCTTCGTGGTGAATATATGACTATTTACGCCGATAAGCCCCCGCATCCGCAGTCCGAACGACAACAGCTCGAACAGCTCGGCGGTGCGTTCCGCATCGATGGATTCCGGTATAACCCCTGCTTCCTGGCCTGTGACAATCCATTGCTTCGAAGTGGCTGTCGCTTCCCTATAGAAGCCAGCCACAATGTCGGCGATTTCGGGCTGATCGCTTTTGCCAATCAGGTACATGAAGATCAGGTTGCTGACATCATCACGACTTTCCAGTCTCGACATGCTGTTGATAATCGTATTCATCGGTCCGTCAAACTGTTTGATGTCCCCTTGCTTGTTCACTTCGCTCATGAACTGCTCGTTCTGCTCGGCAAGCTTAGCACGTAATACGTGCACAAACAGCTCATCCTTACTTGAAACATAATGAAATATGGCGCCTTTAGACAAACCGGAACGCTTCATGATGTCATTAAGGGTGGTTTGGCTGCAGCCTTGCTCCCTAATCAGGTCTTCCGTGGCTTCAAGCAGTATTCGCTTGGTTTGCTCTCGCCTTTCTTCCTGCTTCACTTATTTAACTCCTCCTTAATGATAAGTTGGTTACCCTTGAGGTGGAAGCAAGCCCGCCATGAGAACCGCTGCCAGAAACACGATTTGGAGAAGCGTTCTCGGTACGATTGGAGTGACCGGCTTACCGCCAAGTGACAAATGGTGATTCGCAGCGTATACATTGGCGGGAAACATGGCGATCAGCATCAGCGCCAGACCGGCAGAGGCCAAAGCTGCGGTAGCCGGAATAAGGATGAGCATCGCGCCTGCAAGCTCCAGCACCCCGGTGATGGTAACCATGAGCGCAGCCTTCGGCATTCCTGGCGGGATCATGGCGATTAAGTCGGGTCTTCGTTTTCCCCAGTGGGCAGAAGCCGTTAGCAGAAACAGCACCGCAACCGCAAATCTGAGTGAGATGACCCAGTCATTCATATACTCCCAGCCTGCAAAGCCGAGCGTCCGAAACAAAAGAAGCGAAACCAACATGGCTATAAACGGAATCATGACCTTCACCAACCCTCCGTATATTTGTAGCTATATTATATATACCGACCAGCGGTTTGTAAATATGAATTTCAAATTTATTCCTTTAAAGACTTCAGTCACGTTTCAGCGTCAAATTAAAAAAAAGAAAGCAAGCCTGCGGCTGCGTTCAACCGGGCTTGCTCTCATTTCTACTCCCATATCATAGGTCTGTTATGCTGCGTCTTTTTCTTCTTCATACATTCGAAATAGCAGGATATACAGCACCACACTGATTAATGCCGATAGCAAGATAATGCTGAATATACCCATAGGCTGCAGCCAAGAAGACAGAAAGACCGTCACCGGTGCCAGAAATCTTCCGATCGTAAACTGTAAGCTGTCAGCTCCCATATATTGTCCTCTTGCATGCTCCGGGGCATAACGGCTGATAAAACTTTGCGTCACGGGAGAACGGACCATTTCGCCGAAAGTGAAAATAATGGTTACGAAGAATAGGAACCAGATGTTTGTGTTCAGCCCGAGTGCAAAAGTGCCTACTCCGGATAACAGGGAAGACATTACGAAGACGTCACGCTCCTTCCAATCCCGAAACCACTTGGTGACCGGAAGAATAAAGAGAACGAACAAGAGACCGTTAAGCCCCAGCACCCACCCTAATATCTCCGTGCTCGAAAGCATAAGCGAATGTCCGTTCCAGGAGAACAGCGTCTGGGATGGTACATAATCGATCACATATACAGCCAAATACAGATCCAGCTGCATGATGGCCACAAGAGCAAAAATCCCCGCCAATATGTACACCAAAAACACCTTATCTCGAAAAATGACGCCATATCCCTTCCACTGTTCATTGAATACCTGAAGAATCGAACCTGTCGGCTTCGTGCGTTTTGCAGGCGCCGGCAGGGTTTCCTGAACGATGAAGAAAATCGCGATAAAATAGATCAGCAAGACGAAGGAACAAGACCACAGAAGCTCCTGCCGATACTGGAAAAAGAAAATGGCCCCAAGCGCCGGACCAAGCACGGCTCCCAAGTTGTTCGCCGTCATGAACGTTGCAAATACCTGCCGTCGTTCTTCAACCGGGACCAGATCGGCTACCATCGCGGAGCTGGCAGGCCTATAGATGGCGCCCCCGAATCCGATGCCGATAAAAGCGGCATAATCGATCCAGTGCGAAGGCGACAGCGCGAACAGCGCAAACATGACCGTCTGCAGCGAGGCGCCAAGCAGCATGATGGGGCGGCGTCCCAGCCGATCGGCTAATGCGCCGCCGAGCAAGCTGCCGATGATGCTGAATATGGGAGGAACCGTCATGAGGATTCCCGCGATATGATTGCCTAAAGCTGCTCCGAAATAAACCGTTATGAAGGGAAAGTACATCCAAAACAGCATATTGAACAGCGCTTCACCCAATAATCGAACCTTTAAGTTATTATTCCATAATCGTATTTGCACAGGACTCCCTCTTTCTATCCGAACAGCACAAGTTAAAAAATGCGATATACCACGTCCCCCGGCCGGGTATTACAAACTATAAAACATTTCCCTGGCAAAATATAGACTTATATTAAGCGCTGAGCTATACTAATAATATGAAAGCCGAATATCGTCCGATTCAATTTAGATGACCCACAAAACGAACATTCGTTCCACATATGAAAAGACGCTCCCGCAGGAGCGTCTTTTTTGATGCATGGATGTGTTGATTTATCCTTCCGTTGGACCAGTCTGGACATTGAATATACTCACTCATTAAATTCTGCATCCTGGATGCAGGCTGCTTCTCCAACAGGACTTAGTCAGCCAGCTTCTTCAATTCATGCAGATGATCGAAGATCATCTGGCAGACCTCAGAGACCCGCTCCCGATCCTTGTACGCTAACCAAGCCAATTCATCAATTTCCGAAGCCGGGCTTAGCTCTCCTTCATACTCCGCCGTGTAACAGGACATCGTTACTCTAACGCCCTCCGATTTGCCGTGAGCGCCAGCGCGGAAGCTGCCAGCATGCGCCGCGGTCTCCGGTTTGATACGAACGGATAGTTCCTCCTTGATTTCCCGCACCAGTGTGTCGATATCGGATTCCCCGGGTTCTCGCTTTCCTCCCGGCAAGTAGTACGTATCCTTTCCTTTGGAACGAGCGCCCAATATGCGTCCATTCGCGATGTTGATCCAGGCGATTTTGTCAATCTCCGTTATCATTTGGATTCCTCCCCTCATCAGATAAGCTTAACGCTAAGCCGTCTCTTGTTGTTCCCGTTTCCCGCCTAATTTAAATACCAGAATCCCGCCAACAATGACAAGTACACCGATCAGCTGATTCATGGTAAACGGAACCTTCTCTAACCCTAACCATCCCAAGGAGTCCCACAATAGTGCAAAACCGAGCTGCGAGGTCATGACAATCGAAATGGCGAAGGTGGCACCCAGCAGCCTTGTCGCCTGCACCAGGCAAATCACCACGCCGACCCCAATCAACCCGCTAATCCAGTACCAAGGCTCCATGTTATGAAGGGAAAACGTCCCTTTGCCTTCTACAACAAGACTCATGCCAAACGAAGCGACGAAGCCCATGCCTAACACCAACGTCGTTGTAGACCAGGAGCCTGTTTTCTCATTCACTCTATTATTGAATATGTTCTGCAAACTAACCAATGATCCTGCAATTAGTGCCAATACCAATCCTGCTAACATGTTCCATCTCCTTACTTCATGTTTCATTCTCACTAAGCGTCATTCTTCGTAGATGTTGCCTCCCGCCACACTCGTCAACGCTTCCCGATCCTTAATCAGAATGAACCCCTTGCGGCGCTCGATCAGCCCTTCTTGACTGAACTTCAGAATCACCCGGTTTAAATGCCGGTAGCTGGTGCCGAGCAGATTCGCGATATCCGTCAGATTGTAAGCGGCCGGATCGTTTGCAGCGAACGTGCCTGACTCTTCGTCAGAAACGGATAATAGATAGCTGGCCAGTCGCACCTCGACAGGATGCAGCAAATTGAAACTCAAGAAATTGGATTTAATATAAAACTTCCGCGTAATGATCCGGAGCAAAAATTGCAGCAGCGGCGGATGCTCCTGTCCGTATTTGCGAAGCCAGCGATAATGCACGCCGATCATATAGACAGATGATACGGCCTGTACCGTATTGATCAACGGATTGCCTTGAATGTATTCAATATCTCCGATCACCTCAAGCGGTGTTTTGAAAGATAGAACAAGCGCCTTGCCTTCTGCAGAGGTCGTGAAGATTTTAATCTTCCCTTGAACCAGGATATACAGCATCTCGGCTGGCTCGCCTTGCGTGCAGACGATGTCGCCCTGATCGAAGTGATATAACACCAGATATGGCATTAAATCATCGTGAAATACGGACTGGATCTGGTTGCTCAGCAAAAAATGCTGCATGAGCTCCGCATTATGAATTTCCTTCACGTCTCTCTCTCCTTTCCCGACATTTCATCTAATGGATCACTTGCTTCCATATCATAATTTGATTATCACGACACCGGCGATCATCATCCCGATCCCAATGAATTGAGGCAAGCTCATCCTCTTCTTCACCACGCCGAACCATCCGTTGCTGTCAATCAGGAACGTCAAGAATAACTGGGCGATCAACAATGCGGATATCGTTAATGTGACGCCGATATTCTGAATCGCTGTCACCTCACTGAATATAATGGGTGCCCCCAAGGCTCCACCGATCAGATACAGCGGCTTCACTTGTCCAAATCCTTGCCTGCTTCCGTCGCGGACGAACAGAAGAATAATGAGTGCCATTATAAATCCGGTCAACTGCGTAACCGTAGCGGCTTGCCATGTGCCCATATCCTGGCTAATCCGGGCATTGGCCACCCCTTGCAGCGTAATGCAGGCACCGCCAATGAATGCAAATAAGATTCCTCTCACGATACATACTCCTTCTTCTATAGGTCTGTATACTATTAAAAGTGAATTCCCCAAACTCAGGAAAGGACATATGTCCTGAAATGAAGGAAATTCCAAATAAAGCGATGACCAAAGACACGAATTTCATTATATACTATCGGTTGGCATGGCATGTAACATACAAAAAAGCTGCCGGAAATTCCTTGGCAGCTTAAGAGTTTGTCACGATGCCGTGACTTATACGTATTCAGGATGCCCATGTCGCTTACAGCCGAACCAATAACAAGCGGTTAGCGTGGAGGGGCGATGATCCATGATGGGATAATACCCTTCTGTGAAACGAGAAATGATCGTTTGGTAATTTGCTTTTGGTGCATTATAGCATCTGGGGCTTCTGATTTTAATCCCTTCACAAGGTATAAAACCATTTAAACCAAGATTGCATCTATGACTCTATGATCATTTTGTTTTAAAATATAACTAGATGTCACTTTATTGACGTAACACCGACTTGGAAGGAGCTCCTCTAACGTTATGCTAGACAAACAAGAACAAGTCCCCGATGAACAGGGCGGATTAGAATTACAAGCGGATTGCGAACGCTGCTTTGGATTATGCTGCGTTGCCTTACCCTTCGCCGCTTCAACGGATTTTGCCATGGACAAAGACGGTGGAACCCCTTGTAACCACCTACAAACCGACTTCCGCTGCGGCGTGCACAGCAGCTTGAGACAGCGAGGTATGAGAGGCTGCACCGTATTCGACTGCTTCGGAGCAGGCCAAATGGTTTCACAGGGTACTTATAACGGTCGCGACTGGCGGCAGGCTCCTGAGATGGCAAAAGAAATGTTTGACGTATTCCCCATCATGCGACAGCTTCACGAGCTGTTATGGTATCTGAACGAAGCCCTGGCTTTGCAACCGGCTCAAGACATTCATACTGATCTGAGATTATCGCTAAAAGAGACGCGGCGGATGACACAGCTTCCTCCCGAATCCTTGTTAAGGCTGGATGTTGCAGCTCATCGGGCAGACGTGAATCAGCTGCTCCTTCGAACCAGTGAGCTTGTGCGGGATGATGCCCGTAAGAAGCATAAAGGACCGCCCGTGCGTCAAAAGATCGGGGGGCGCGGTGCTGATCTGATGGGAGCAAAACTTAAAGGAGCAGACCTAAGATACGCCAATCTGAGAGGAGCTTATCTCATTGCCGCGGACCTCAGAGGAGCTGATCTGCGGGCTGCCGATCTAATCGGTGCCGATTTCAGGGACGCAGACCTGAGGGGAGCCAATCTGGCGACCAGCCTCTTCCTTACTCAATTCCAGGTTAACGCGGCGAAAGGAGACGCCGGCACCAAACTGCCTTCATCCTTATCTCGACCGGACCATTGGACGCGTTAACGCTGAATATATAGGGTAAAAATGCTGATAATTTACTACGAGCACAAAAAGCCGGCAGCTATCTTGCTGCCGGCTCTTTGGTGTTGGCTGAAACTCCTACACTCAACGCTTATATAACCGCTTCGGTTGTAGGAATTATATTTTAATTTCGAATAGGCTTTTTCCATGAATCCTTCAAAGGAACGATACGGTTGAACACCAGACTGTGTTCTGTCGTATACTTGGAATCCACGCAGAAATAGCCGTGTCTGATGAATTGGTACGTTCGGTTCATCGTCGCTGTCTGCATGGAAGGCTCCAAAATGGCGTTTTCGACCCGAATCAATGAATCGGGATTCATGAGCTCCTCCCATATGTTGTCCGATTCAGATAACTCGGCCGAGTCCTTCAGCAGCTTATCATACAAATGAAGTTCCGCCGGGATCCCGTGCTTCGCAGACACCCAATGCAGCGTTGCTTTCACCTTCCGCTCATTAAATCCGCTCCCGCTCTTCGTTAATGGATCATACGTGCAGTGGATCTCCATGATGTCCCCCGTGGCTGGATCTTTCACGACATGTTCGCATTTGATGAAGTAGGCTCCTTTCAGGCGCACTTCCTTGCCAGGAGATAACCGGTGAAATCCAGGAACGGGCTCCTCCATAAAGTCCTCTTGCTCGATGTACAACTCCCGTGAAAAAGGAACCTCCCGCTCACCCAACGTTTCATCATTTTCATGATTCGGTATGGCAAGCATCTCGGTGCAATCTTCTGAAAAATTCGTGATGATCACTTTCAGCGGCTTCATGACGGCCATCGTGTTATAACACCGTTCCTTCAAGTCTTGACGGATATAATGGTCGAGCATGCCCAAGTCCACCAGGCTGTTGCCGCGAGACGCCCCGAGTTCTCCCAGAAAACGCCGGATGCCCTCAGGTGACACGCCTCGCCGCCGTAATCCTTTCAACGTTGGCAGTCTGGGGTCATCCCATCCGTCGACAAAACCTCCCTCCACCAATTCCCTCAGGTATCGCTTGCTCGTTACGTATCCCGAGATATTCAATCTTCCGAATTCCCGCTGCTTCGGAGGCTCCGTCACCTCCAACTCCGTAAGTACCCACTCGTATAACGGTCGATGATCTTTAAATTCGGCTGAGCATAGCGAATGGGTAATTCCTTCGATCCAGTCCTGGATCGGGTGGGCGAAATCATACATCGGATATACACACCACGTTGTTCCTGTCCGGTAATGCTCTGCATGAATGATACGATACAGGACGGGATCTCTCAGATTCATGTTGGGGGACGACATATCGATTTTGGCTCGAAGTACTTTTTCCGACGTATGGAATGCTCCTGCGATCATTTGCTCAAATAACGCCATATTCTCCTCAATGCTGCGCTCCCGAAACGGGCTGTTGATGCCGGCTTCGGTCAGTGTTCCACGGTATTCCGTCATTTGTTCGGGTGTGAGATCGCAGACATAAGCCTTCCCTTTGGCAATGAGTTTCCTGGCCGCTTCAGCGATTTGATCCGCATAATCCGAACCGAAATAAACGTTCGGCTTAAGTCCAAGCCACTCGATATCCTCCTGAATCGCGTGCACATATTTGATATCTTCCTTCAGTGGGTTCGTATCGTCGAACCGAAGATTGAATGTTCCATGAAACCGGCTGGCGATGGAATGATTGATGTAAATCGCATAGGCGCTGCCGATGTGCAGATAGCCGTTAGGCTCCGGCGGAAATCGCGTAGCCACCGGCCTGTTATACACGCTGTTCTCTACATCCTCCTTGATCATCTTGGTCAAGAAATCCACCGTTTCTTCTCCTTTGTTCTTGTCGTCGCTCATACCTGACTCCTCCCTTAAGTTGTTTGATCTGTCTTATTTCCGTCAAAACCAAAAAAATCCCGTCTCCAAGACATAAGTCTTGGGGACGAGATTGGTTTCGCGGTGCCACCCCTATTCGCCGATATCTCACGATACCAGCCTTATCAGGTACGGCCATCACGCGATCGCTTATACCCTAGCTCTATAACAGGAGCTCCTGTCGCACCATCCCTTATCCATAAGTTCCGATGCGCCGCTCAGAGGCTTGGTTCAATGAATGGCTTCCAACTCCTTTTCAGCTTACCGGAGCTCTCTGTAGGGATTCCTGCTCATCTACTCTTCTCTTCATGGCGTTTACAATTTGATCCATAGTATCATCAAAAAAATAAAAAGTAAACCGTAAAACGTCAACTACAATGAAACTCCGATGCAATGAAAAATTTGTCCCGTTCGATTAGATGGGCAGCAGCTTCACCGTAGCCTGCTTGCCGCTGACTTGTATGCCCGTCTCCTTCTTGCCTACCTCAGCCAGATCTTGCACGAGTCGCTCCAGCAGTTTGCGGGCGGCTTCGCCCTCCTTGCCTTGAATGCGAATAACGGGCTGGACGGCTTTGCCCGCTGCCAGCAGCTTATGCATTTGCGACAGCTTGGTGTCATAATCATGCTCTTCGATATGTACGGACAAGCGGAATTCCTTTACTTTCATCGGACCGGCTGAAGCTTGCTGACCCTTCTTCTCTTTCACGGCCTCCTGCTTCGCCTGCCCCCGGCTTACGAGTTTGCATGGCGGGGGACTGCTGAATAGCGAGGTACACACCAAATCGGCTTTGTGACTTTTCGCCAGCGCAAGCGCCTCATCCCTGGAGACGACTCCCAGATCTTCGCCGTTTAAGCCGGTCAGCTCTACTTCGCGTGCTTTTATCTTTTCATTCATCATTAACATGGATAGATCCTCCTATTAAAAGTAGGTGTTCGTTCATTCATTGCTCTGCCTTTGCGTTCACATCATGGTGTATGAACCGAACAGAATGGGTTCGGTATTCCTGCTCTTCCGTGATTTCCAGACAGTTCAGCTGTTTACCGTACACGCACGCTCCATCGATACCGATTTTGTCCCCTTCTCCACAGAACCAAATCTGCTCCGAGTCATGCAGGTTGACCGCTGGCGTATGCCCGAACACCACGGTTTTGTTGATGCCTGTAGGATAATTGAAGAATGGTTCCCGTATCCAGATGAAATCATGCTGAGGCTGCAACTTCCAGTCTTCAACACCCGGATTGATCCCTGCATGCACGAAGATGTGAGTGTCTGTTTCATAGAAGAGAGCCAGCGTATCAAGAAAGGATAGATGATGCTCAAACTGTTTTTTAATATAGGCTTTTCCTTCGTTATATCTGGCACGATCCATTTCACCCTCAAAAAAATCGGCGCCGCAGTAGCTTTCAATCGTATGCCGAGCTCCATTGCGAATCCAGCGCGAGTTCGCTTCATCCGTATCAAACAAAATGGCATCCAGCATCATCTGGTCATGATTTCCGCGAAGAGTGATGGCACCTTCATCCCGCAGTTTCATCACTTGTTCAATGACTTCCCTGCTTTTGAATCCGCGATCCACATAATCCCCGAGCAAGATCAGCTTGTCCTTAGCGGGATTGTACTGCACATCATACAGTAACTGATTGAACTCATCGTAGCAGCCATGAATGTCGCTAATCGCTAATATTCGAATTGCCGTTCCCTCCCTACGCTAATCATATAAAACGATATTTAGCCATCACGTCTCCCCAAGGGGCAATCCCGGCTTCTTTAAACCCGATTTGGGAATATAGCCTTTTTGCATGTACATTCTCGGATTTATAACAGAGCATAACATCGTCTGTTGTATCCGGCGAGTTCCGAATCTCCTCGAGAACCAGACGAATCGCAGGTTTGGCATAATGCAGTCCCTGAAACTTGCCGTCGATCATAAACCGGTAGATCCAGTAGTTATCATCGTGCGGGTGCAGGCCATACATCACAAATCCGATCATCTCTTCATCATGGTAGATCGCACGCGTTTTGAAGCCCTCCATGAATTGAGCTTCCGCTATCGAGTATAGATTGGGGGCAATCCACTTCTCCTGTTCAGGTCTTGGTTTAAGACGGATGCAATCCTCCCAATTGTCCTTATCTATGGCATGAAGTGTTATCAAATGCAAGACTCCTTCAATATATGGTGTATGCCTTTATCCTAATCCAATGCCGACCATTTTTCACGGTATTAAATATGTAAATTCAAATAAGACGCTGCACGTTACCAGATTTAGAGCAAGATAATGAACGATTATAAGTATTTATTACATATTCCGATCAGCTCTCAATGGATAAACTGGAAGTAACTTTTATTTCACACGGAGGCGATATACATGCGGCAATTGAACCATAACTTCCAACGGAAAGGACAACTAACTATGAAACGAATGAGGGTTATGATATATGAAGAACATATTGAATATTGGAGTTTTGGCCCATGTTGATGCCGGTAAAACCACACTAACGGAGCAAATCCTGTTCAGATCCGGCATTATTGACCAAGCAGGCTCCGTTGACCAAGGCAATACCATCACGGATTCGCTGGAGATTGAGCGAAGACGGGGCATCACGATAAAATCCGCTGCAGTATCCTTCATGCTGGGCGATCTAAAAATCAATCTGATCGATACGCCGGGACATGCCGATTTCATCTCGGAGGTCGAGCATTCACTGAGTGTGCTGGATGGCGTCATTCTGGTGATTTCCGCGGTTGAGGGCGTACAGGCCCAGACGCGGGTGCTCATGCAAACGCTGAAAGAACAACGGATTCCCACCCTTCTATTCATGAACAAGATCGATCGAATGGGCGCGAATTACCATAATGTCTTTACCATGATACGGAATCTGCTGGATGAACATATTTGCGAGATGAGCTCTGTAACTCATGAGGGCAGCGCAACCGTTCGGGTAGACGTGGCCGATCCCCATAACGCCGGGTGGGTCGAAATGTTGGCTCTGTCCAATGACGATCTGCTGAACGACTATGTCCAGGATATTCCCATATCACGCGAGCGGCTGCTGGGAGAATTACGCAGGCAAACCCGGCAAGGTAAAGCTTACCCTCTATTTGCAGGATCAGCAGCCAAAGGGATCGGCATCGAGCCGCTGCTTCATGCGCTTAGCGAATATTTCCCTGTTAATAACGCCTCGGAGCTTCAGCATGAATCGTTATCCGGCCTGGTGTTCAAAGTAATCAAATTTCCGAACGGAGAACGGAACGTATACCTCCGGCTGTTCGCCGGCAGTATCCAGGCGCGAGATGAGATTACGGTGATAACGCAGAATGGCAACATCACCATGTTCAAGGTAAAACACCTACATGCTCTGCACCACGGCAAATCCATACCGGTGAATCAGATCGATGCCGGAGACATTGCGATTCTCATGACCGATGAACTCAAGGTGGGCGACGTCATCGGTGCTGTTTCCGACAGGATGAAGAGGGTCCACTTTCAGAAGCCGCCGATTCAAGTCCAGGTTTCGGCCAAGAATCCAGCGGAGGAGCATCAGCTTCACACCGCCTTAAGCGATCTCACCGAAGAGGATCCATTCCTGCAATATATCCAGGATATGAAAACCAAAGAAAACATCATCCACGTATTCGGCAAAGTCCAGCAAGAAATTCTGCTGGAAACGATCCAGCAGCAACACGGCATCGAAGCTGTATTTTCTGCTCCGCGGGTCATTTGTATCGAGAAGCCTGTAACTACCGGAGAAGCTGTTGAGTATATTGGCGAGTGTCCATTTTATGCAACGGTTGGCTTACGGGTTGAGCCTGGCGAGAGAGGAACCGGAATTCAGTATCGTCTGGAAGTGGAACTGGGCTCCCTCCCCTTATCCTTTCAGAAAGCGATTAAAGACACGGTGATTGAGGTGCTGCAGGAAGGTTTGTATGGATGGACCGTGACCGATATTATCGTGACGCTGACGCATACCGGTTACGCAAGTCCGGTTTCGACGGCAAAGGATTTTCGCAGCCTGACCCCACTCGTCCTCATGGCTGCGCTGGGCAAAGCCGGAACGGAAGTATACGAGCCTATCAATGTCATCCAATTCATTCTGCCTGAAATCAGCCTAAGCAAAGTATTGTCCAAGTTGGCGGCACTGGAAGGGACCTATCAGGAACCGACATTCCACAACCATGCTGTCCACGTTCATGGTACCATCCCCGTGCGGACAACCGACTTGCTGAAAGCCGAAGTCCATTCCCTGACAAGCGGTGAGGGCATGCTCTCCGTTAAACCAGGAGGCTACGTGAAGGTGCAAGCCACCGTCCCTGTGAATAAACGGCGACAAGTCAACCCGCTGAACCGCGGTGAATATATGCTTTACTTGAACAAGATCATGTAAAGAACGTACGTGTCAATCCATAGCGGTGTCGAGAGATGATCTCACCCGCTATTTTTTTGTTCGATCCGTTTTCCTTCTAAAGGATAGTCTCTGGCATTCAATATTTCCGAACTGGAGGTATATACCGGGAATAAGGGCTGTAAAGCCGTTATCATGTGGTTGTTTACAGTGAAAGCAATCAAAGACTACCGACTGCCATGACCTTTACAAAGCAGCTTGGGATATTGCGATGACGCATGTTTAACAACACCGCAATGGGCGCAAGCCGTAAGCTTAGGGTCCAGTCGTTCAAGAATCCTCCCGCTCCGAAGTGACTCTTCCATATCAGGCGTAAATTTCGCAATGGGTCTGCGGAGTTTGCCGGAGAATGCTGTGAACAGATCGCCTGCGAGAAGAATTTGGTCGTCAGGATGATAGAATACCACATGCCCCGGACTATGTCCCGGTGTATGATAAGGGATTAACCCGCCATACGTATGGTCCAAATCCAGGGATATGATTGGATTTGAGGCGATTTCAGATATTCGGTCCGCTTCTAATGGGTGTACTACAATCGGAACCTGCAAGGTCCGAGTCAGGTTCGGCAGCATCCCCACATGGTCCCCATGACTGTGCGTAAGCAGCACCCGTACTAAGGGCTTATTCTTGAAGCGGACGTTTAACGCTTGATACAACGAATTCCACATGGACGGTATCCCTGCGTCAACCAGCGTTAATCCGTCCCGATCTTCAACGATCCATACCATGACAGGCAATGGCCAATATACATATCCGCCCCACACGTGACGAGTCAGCTGCTTCCATCGCATTCCAACCATCTCCTTACAAAAGTTATAATATGCGCTAGCACTTTTATATACCAATTGGTATATAATGATCAAAAAAATTATCTCAATACACCCAAAGTAACTTCTATACTGTGTTTCAAAACAACCGGGGCGGGTTCTATTTTTACGACCACGAAAAGTCCAACCAATGCCAGCATTAGAAAATGTGCCGTGGAATGAACGTCGATGGTCTGCGCAATGTCTCCCGCTTCCTTTCCTTCGGTCAACGCGTTTGCCAGAAACTGTGATACCTTATCCTGATACTCACGGCCTTTTAACGCGATTTGCTCATCATGTGCGGCAAGCTCCGTCATTGTGTTTACGAACAAGCAACCGCGCTTTATTCCACGGTCATCGACCGATTCAACAATATCTCGAAATAATGCCTCAATCCCCTTGTACCCCGATCCATTAGCAGCAAGAATAGACTCGAGTTTCCGAAGAAACTGGTCCATGTAAATGTCCAATACCTTCATAAATAACGCACGTTTATCTCCAAAAGCCATGTATAGGCTCGGCCGGCTAATCTCCATCCTGGTCGTTAAATCTGTAATGGAGGTCGCTTCGTAACCCTTTTCCCAAAATAACTCCAACGCATTGTTCAATGCTTTATGCATATCGAATTCCCGCGGACGTGCCAACCACTCTCACCCCTGTTATGTACCATTTAGTATATAACTGATCTTACTCTCCTTGGATATTAATGTCTATCGTCATCTAATACTATCATCCATCCAGTATTCAGTTTCATATGCCAAGACCATAGCCTCGAACTATCTTTCTTAGTCCAGTGCAACTCTTTTTGCCCCTTGTCACTTATTAAGTGATAGGAAAAAACGTTGCTCTAGACCCACCCTTGCTCTGCTTGGTAATATAGTCAGGTACTATTTTTTGGGGCGTGTGGAAGGAGTCGGCTTGATTTGGAACAACAACGTTATCATGATTTAAAATTGGGTGAAAAAGGTGCCATCATCAGTATCATTGCGTATATCTGTTTATCTGCAATCAAATTATTGATAGGTTACACCGCGAACTCCGAGGCTTTGAGGGCGGACGGATTAAATAATGCTACAGATATCGTGGCGTCCATTGCTGTATTGATCGGACTGCGTTTATCGCAAAAACCTGCGGATCGGGATCATCCATACGGCCACTGGAAAGCGGAAACGGTAGCCTCCTTGATCGCCTCTTTTATTATGATGGCCGTCGGAATCCAAGTCCTGTTCGGGGCCGTTTCTTCCATGTTTGAAGGCAACCATGAATCGCCTGATCTCATATCCGCATGGACTGGCATAGGCTGCGCCATCGTGATGTTCTTGGTCTACCGCTACAACAAGCGCCTAGCCACCAAAGTAAACAGTCAAGCCGTTATGGCAGCGGCAAAAGACAATCTCTCGGATGCCTGGGTCAGCATCGGTACGGTCGTGGGAATCATCGGCGCCCAATTTCATCTGCCGTGGCTAGATCCGCTTACCGCCGTATTGGTAGGCTTCCTGATATGTAAAACCGCTTGGGATATATTCCGCGATGCCTCTCATCATTTAACCGACGGCTTCGATGAGAACATTGTCAAAAGCTACAAAGAAACCGTAAAGCAAGTGGTTGGCGTTAAGGGAGTCAAGGACATTCGGGCAAGGAATTATGGCAGCAACACGGTTGTCGACATCGTCATCCTGGTCAGGTCGAATCTGGATATCCGGGTCGCCCACGATATTTCAGACCAGGTGGAGCATGAATTAAAAGAAACACACGGCGTTTATGACGTACATGTTCATATAGAACCAAGTTAAGCCTCCAGAATTACCAAGTGTTATAAGCAACGAAGAAGGTCCGGCCACATTCTTATTGGCCGGACCTTTCACTTTATTCCTCTCACTTCTTGCTCAGCTATATGTTCTGGCAAATCACATAGCTGACAACCTAAAGCGCTGCATCATTTATCAATAACTTTTAACGAAACATAGGCCCCAGCGTGAATATTGTTATACGACCTGCTCTTCTTACACTCAATAATGCTCTTTAAATCTCTTAATCCACCAATCTTTCTTCAATAAATACTCAGCTTTAATGGGCATTATTATGAATTGGTTATTCACTTCAATTGGTTCTTTCAGTCCTGTATATACTAAATCGACATGTAACTTAAATGGTTTTATTTCTCTTCCGGCTTGATTTTCGAATTCTTGCACAAAAGCTATAAGATCTGGTTTAGCTTCCCAATAATTCATCGCAGTTTGACCGCCTGCAGGCATGCTCCACCAATTAATAAATGACGGCCACATATTTATCAGCATTTCCTTTAGGTCTTTTTCTTTAATCATTAAAAAATCAGGGGGATCTAAGACTAAATATTTCTGGTTACTCCTTTTCAGAAGCCCCTTATTATAAATGCTTTGATTCCACAACTTTTTCCATTGCTCTTGATGTTTTTGATTACTTCGCCCAACACTTGAAAATTGACTAGAGGGCCAGGTGCTTCTTCGAATTCTTCTGTTAATAGTCCATGTACACTAGCCACAAACTATTCTCCTGATATACAAATATACTAAGAATTGTTCATTGTAATTAAGTCCTTTCAATCAGCATTTAGAGCATGTGGGTAACGTTATATATCAGTTTCATTCATTATTATCATTTTAGTCAGTTTGTAGTATTAACTGATTTCAACTAACGTTTCCGTATTCACGAACTCGAGAGGCTCATAGCGCCAGCGACTGGGTTCGACGGACCACCCCCCAGCGAAGATACTATGTTATAGGATGTCAACAGCTTCGACGTGACACATAAATCGTCAGCTATTTGAAGTATTGTCTTACATTAGTTAAGGTCTGTTATCTAACGGTCTCCTAGATATTTTTCTACAGATTCAAGTAAAAAAAGACCACTCTCTTTAATAAATTGGGTTAGTAAGTGGATATGTCCGGAGCCATAAATCACAAGAATTCTATCTTGATGAGATGAAATTCGTGAAATATTAGAATAGATAATTAAATTTCGACGATACCAGTAATTACAGAGCCAATCAATTCCTATATTGTTTTCACCATCCCCAACTCGAGCAACAGTCATATACGTTTCATGGTCCCCTTGTATTGCACTAGGAGTATTACCTGTCATCAGAAGTTCCCTTACTGTTTTTTCTTTCATTGACTTTTGAAGAGCCTCTGCTTTTTCCTGGTTATTAGAATTTAACCGTTGATAGAGCTCAGGCATGTTTGATTGTGCATATTCATAAACATGTCCTAGTGCAACCCCTCCATACCATTCATTCCAATCGATAGGGTAAATTCTATCATGACCAAGATCAGCCGCAGTACGGAAACCTAATTGATGAATTTCATTTGCCCCGAGAGTAAATTCACCTGACAAATATGAGAGATACTGATTATTATATACCTCATGTTCATCAGCGAGAGCTTCAACTGCGATTTTCGTTGGATTAAATCGTTTAAGTCTATCGACAACCTCATAAATCTCCTTTTGTCTATTTAGTGCCAAGACGTCATCAGACTTAACATTGTGCATATCTAGTCCAGGATTGCCCATATGATATGTGCCAAGTAACAAAATGGTGCATTTGTTAGCAGAATCCATAAAGAACCTCCATTATTTTAGACTTTATTAATTTTTGTCGTATTACTATAGTTGTTAGTTCTTTATACAACTTTTCGCTGATTTCCTATAACGTTATTGCATTCACCCTAGTGCTTAAAGTACGTAGCGCGGGTCGTAAGACTTAGCCGGTCCAGGATTGTCTGCCAGGTTCCACTTCCTCAATAATTTTCGGTGCGGACAAGGGGCGAGTTAGCGATTCGCAGTGTGAATGTGTTACCTGAAGACTACACCTCATTGTGTTACTTTCATTAGTTCTTTCTTTATTAATTCGTTCGCTTGTTCCTTGTTATCTGCTGGACTAAAAATATATCCTTCTTGAATACCATACTTTTCATTTATATCATTCAGCGTTATCCATATATATTCTAATTCTTTAGTAGTCATCACGCTGCCTACTGATTTAAGCCTTACGTCCTTACTAAACGTTGTAATTGTCCCAAATAACTTCCCACCATCGTAATAAAGTTCAACATCATATGAGAGATCATCATCTACGACTAACTGGCCAAAAAACGAATCTCTAGAAAATACATTTCGATTAGATTTACCAGATATCACCATTTGAGTTATCTTTTCAAAGTCCGAATCGAAAGAACAGATCAAGCCTTCCATCTCTTTGTGAACTGTAGTCGGAGAAAAGTATAAATAAGCAATGGTTATTAACGCAATGATAATGACTACGATATAATTGGTTCTTTTTGTCATTTTTATTCCCTTTCAATGGCTCTGCTGAATATGCTTCATCGAGATCCCTCATGCAGACAAAGAGGCTCCACCACTGTGCGAAGATACAAAGTTAGAAGATGTTATTGCCCTTTTTCGAATTTAATTATTTAATTTGTCTATTAGGTTACTTACTTCCCTTGGTGTTTTAAGTATTATTATATTTTTTTCTTTTTCATATTTTTTTAACTTTTCGAGTATTCCTGGTCTTTTATGTTTTCTGAAATTCCATACCCACTTCATGAATTCCCAATCTAGTTGCTCAGGACATCCCTCATTCAGATCAGGTCTTGTTCTTCCATGGTATTTAATTCTTCGTTTAATGACTCTATACGTAGTTATCCACGGAGGTAAATCAAAGAAAATTATTGTATCTGCGCTAGAAATTCTAATATCTATGGTTCGATTATAATTTCCATCAATAATCCATTCATCATTTTGTATGAGCTCTCTTAGAAATTCATCCCATTCGTGATTAGGGGTTGCAACCCATCCAGGTTTCCAATAATACGCATCTAAATGATACAATGGTAAGCCTAAGACTTCAGAGAGTTTACTTGAGAATGTAGATTTCCCTGATCCTCCAGATCCAATTATCATGATTCTTTTCATTTTGTTCTCCTGGTTATTAAAATAATTTCCACTAACGCTCTTGTAACAGCGAACCTTCACCAACTTAAGTCCGGGGGGCTGCTGATACGGTTAGTCGGCGAATGGTGGTCTTCTGCTTTTATGAAATTCATCGGCAGCAATGGGAGTATGTCCGAAGAGTAGATACGAGGTTACCGGCTGGCAGGCAAGACTCCCTTAATTACTTTCAGGATATCTATATCCATCTGAATATTCTTCCACTAGTTACTTTTATCCTGTTCCTATTTGCCCATTGCTTTAATTCTTCAATATTAATTTCCTCGTTATTCTTAAATCTAAAATGAAAATCCATTGAAACTAATTTTCTTCCATTTAACTTGATACCGATACTCTGTACAAAATAACCTTCTATTATAATCTTTTCGATTTGTTGTATTGGTACTTCAGCTTGATTAAGCCTAATTGTATTTTCTGTAATTTCTAACTCTTTATTTTTTCTTAATATCCTCTTCAATAGCATTACTACTCGGATTAGGTTACCTAATAATAATATAACCACACAAATAACAGATAATAAATCATCTATTCGAAGCACTTGTATTAGTATTGAAGTAATTAAAATAGAAATAATTACTTGGACATACTCTGATCTAGGATACTTTATTTCATACTTCTTATACATATTCTGGTTTATTTCCTTTCTCACTGGTTTCAGTTAACGTTTTCGTGTTCAGGATGCGTTAATATATTGTTATCTGATGCCACCCTTGAGACCAACTGAAGAAAAATACGCCGGCCTTTTTTAAATAAGAAGCGACCCGATAAAAAGTTCCTTCAAGGTCGGTTGTCCAGCCTATGTGGTAAATCGAATAAACAGAGTCAAAATAATCTACGGGTATGTCACACTCTTCTTAAGTAGGAGAACAGACCACGCAACATCTGATTTATCATGATATTTAGGACTATGCTCTTTGTTAAGAATTTCATTGATTTTTTTGTTTGATATTTCCATCGTATCCGTCCTTTAAAATTAATTACTGCTGGTATTTCATCTAACATTCTTGTGTTCCTGACGTCGGTTCCCTTAGAGCTCTTATCTTAGGGGCATCGATTTGTTTACATCTACTTCCATGATACTCCTCGAGAGACCGAGTGACGATAGCCACGAAGCTAGATCACGTTGTTATCCGATGAGCCCGACTCCTGCGTGTCGCTATCATTAATACTCATTTACGATTGTTTATCATTCTTTTTGAATAATGATGTAATAATAATTTCTGCACATTCTTCTGGTGTATTCAAACTCGTGTCCACTGAGCAGCTATAACGAATGTTTTGTGACATTATTTTATTTTGCTCATCTGATTGTTCTTCTCTTCTATCACCACGCTCTATACTTCGCTTACGACAAAGATCTATAGGACAGTACACCTCGACTATCTCCAAAGGGTACCCACTAAAAATCTCTTTGACTTTATCATAATGTGGCTTTAACTCAGGCCTTTCAACAAGTATCCCATCGATTATTACATGCTTTCCACTATCCGAAAATAATTTTGCTGTATGATACATTATAATTATTACTTCACTTAAATACTTCCAGTAGTCTATCTGTAGATGTTTATCACCAATCGTATTTTCAAAAAGATCATTGGCAACTACATAAAAAAATGGTTTCGAGTAAGATTGCATAGCTTCTACTATTGAAGTTTTACCTGAACTTGTAACGCCATTCAAAAATATAATTCTCCCTTTATCCATATTTCTCAACTTCCTTTGCATGGGTTTAATGTACATATACTCTTTATATTGTCATCAGCCTTATATATTTTTTCTTCGGTCTGTCGTATAACGTTCTCGCATCTACGACGCGACGCGACGCGACCCGGCCTTAGATAGTCTTATCTTAGGCCGGGTCGTGTGTTGTCAGAATATTTTTGCTCGTAAAATCGTCCAACAACCAAGGGGCGAAAGCCCCGCAGCGTAGATGCATTGTTATGTGATGTTACTGCCTTTCTTGTAATTCCTGCAATACATACTTTGTTATTCAATCTTTTATTTTCTCAATTCGTAATTCATGATAATATCGGCATGTTCATTTTGGCATTGCTTACCTACATGAAAAAGAAATAGACCGCCCTCGCTAAGGTAACGGTCTGTTTCTCGACCTAACTCCTGTGGCCGACTGCTCTTTATGCAGTTATTGTGCTTTGGAGTCGTGTTCCAGCACGGCTCCTTACTTATTCTTACCTCAGTATAACTCAATTTATAACACTATTATAGGTTTAGTTTGTTTATTTTTATTCATATAAGGTCTGTAATGCTGTCTGCTATAATTTCAGTTAACGTTCTTGTATCTACGCCGAGAGGCTTAAGACGCAAATGCGCCGGGTCCGACGGACTCTGTTGCCTCAATCTAGCGAACCAAGGGACAAGGCCTGCAGCGTGTATACGATGTTAAGTAACAAAAAAGAGCCTCACACAAGTTGTATAAACTTATGTGAAGCCTCTCTTCTACTTCATGTTTCCTACGACTTTCACTTTCAGTCTCGTCGCATTTCCCGGATGATAAGCCAGCGGGGTTTCTTCCACTTCCACGAGCTCCACCGTAGCCGGATCAGCGCCAGCCAGCACCGCCTGCTTCACGGCTTTTTCTTGCGCATCTTTTAATGAATCCTCACGAGGCTCAGTAGAATAGATATAAATTTGTTCATATTGTCCGCTGATTTGAGCAATACACGCGCCAATGGCGTTGGCTACGCCCCCGTTCTCAGGCTTAATCATATGGGATACCCCGCGAATCGTGTCCGGTATAACGACACTGCCGCCGCCAACCAATACAAGCTCAACGTCTCCCGACGATGTCTTCATTTTATCAATGGCCTGCTCAATGATGGTTGCAATTTCAGCTTGCACCATTTTAGCGAAGTCTTCATCCAGATGCGCTACCAAGCTCTTATCCCCGACGTCTGCGAGACCCAGCCGTACGGCAATGTCTGTTGTAGTCAGCGTATGTCCGCCAAAGACCAGCGCTTCCTGTCCAATCTTATATCCTACGCTGTCAGGTCCCACCGTAATTTTACCGTTCTCCGAACGCACGATGCTTCCGCCGCCCAGTCCAACGGAGATAATATCCGGCATGCGGAAATTCGTGCGGATATCGCCAACCTCGACTGCAACCGAGGATTCTCTTGGGAACCCGTCCTGCAAAACCCCGATGTCCGATGTAGTCCCTCCCACATCGAGAACCATCGTATCTTTAATCTTCGCCAAATAAGAGGCACCGCGTATGCTGTTCGTTGGCCCGCATGCAATGGTTAGGATCGGAAATTGTTTAGCGTAATCGATCGACATTAAAGTACCGTCATTCTGGCATAAAAACACCGCTGCGTCTGTGATGCCTTCTTCTTCTAACGCCTGCACAAATCCTTGGGTTGTCGTTTCAATAACCTTGCACAATGCTGCATTGAGTATGGTCGCATTTTCCCTCTCAATTAATCCTACCGAACCGATCAGGGAGGAGCAGGAAACAGGGAATTCCGGTCCATATACTTGATGGATGAGATCGCGAACCTGAAGCTCCTGATCATTTTTAATGGATGAAAACACACCAATAACCGCGATGGACTCGACACTGCTCCCCCATTCCTCTAAAAGAGCTATAATTTCAGCTTCATCGACTTCTCCAAGCACTTGTCCGTCATATTCATATCCGCCATGAACGAGAGCATATTTACCCGACAGCTTCTGAACCATATCCTTAGGCCAGGACGTGTACGGAGTAACGGAAGCCGTTGCCGGGTAACCCAGACGAATGACGCCGACTTGGGCCAGCTTTTTGCGCTCAACAATGGCATTCGTGCACTGGGTTGTACCTAACATGGCATGCGTGATTTGGGTTTTATCCATATTCGATTCCTGCAGCAAATTCCGGAGCGAGGTTTCAATACCCGTTTTAATATCTAGACTTGTTGGTGATTTCACCGCATGAACCAGATGATAATTCTCATCCAAAATGATGGCGTCTGTGTTGGTGCCGCCTACATCGATCCCGATTCTATACATTCTCAGCCACCGCCTTTTTCACCATTTCCTCAATAGGAACATAATCGTAATCATATCCGAAGTATCTTGGTCCTGCCGTCTGGATTCCCTTTTCCGTTCTCCACTTATCATGAGCGGGCAGTCCAATAACCCTTACGCGTTTACCGTATTTCAGGCTCTCCGTAGTTACAGGCGACAAGGTTTCGTAATCAACCAGACAGATCAAATCAGGGGTTATCGCTACCACTTGACCGTTCTTTTCAGCAATCAGGTTTTCATTTTGAAAATGAACCTTCATCTCTCCGCCTTTAAACGCCTCGATTCCTTCAAGATGCATCTGGCCGAGGTTAAATCCGCCCTTGGTTTCCCGGATAACGTCCACAATTTTACCTTGGAAAAGTTCATAGCCGGACACAAGTCTCAGCAGTTCTTGAAGCTTATCGCCTGCGTCCCGATTCTTCGATGTAATGATGGCTCCGATCTGTTCGGACAGGGTCACGATATGATGAACGCCGCTTTGCTTCATTTGAGCCCCCGTTGCCGGGTACAGGCTTACTAAAGCACTGGCGCCCATTTCAACCGTGGCCGCTCTGGCGAGCCGTTCCGTCCACTTATTATCAATGGTCTCAAAGATGCCGATATTCCCTTTTTCATCCGTAATCGCCATCGGTGTCGCCGGAATGCCATCCAGGTTAAACGTCACCATTTGCAGCTCCGGGAAGGCCCGCCCCATACCGTCACAGTCGATCAGAGGCAATCCCAGCTGCGCCGCAACAACGATGGGAATCATGGAATTGACGCCTCCCGCTTCCATCGGAAACGTGCCGGCGATCCGTTCTTTTCCCAAGTAATTCGCTAATTTCTGAAAAACCTTAACAAACTCGTCCCCTCTAGGAAATTTCTCCACTAATACGGATGGCGCCCCCATCATCGCGGCCGGAATGAAAAAGTCCTCATCCTCAATCTCATCGACTGAGCATAGTTTGACAGGACCAAACTTCTCAATGGCCGAGAGAGCCATCAATTTACCGATGTAAGGGTCTCCCCCTCCGCCGGTTCCCAGAAATGCTGCGCCAACGGCGATGTTTTCAACAGCTGCTTTAGCTAAATATCTCATTCATTCTTCCTCCAATATTTCGGATTTCTGAGCCGATAAACGATAGCCTGCATAATATTCGACAAAAGAAACGACAATCCCGATCAACGGCTGATTCGGTAATTTCGCTGTTCTGGTAAGCAATCGTCAGGACAGTTCGAATGTTTTTTTCTTATTGTAAAAGATGAAGCAGGTCAGCGTCTTTTTCAGAAAACAAAAAAAAATCCGATGTTTTTGTCTTATTGGACAAAACATCGGAATTTTTTAGTTATGGATGAGACGGTAGACCATGCAAGCGGTATAAACATCGTACGATTCCGAGTTGATGGTCACATCATATCCTATGAGCTCGCAAATTTTTTTAATACGATATTTCACCGTATTTTTGTGGACGAACAACAGCTTACTGCAGTCATCCATATTCCCCTTCGCATCCAGAAGAAAAGTTATCAGGGTGTTCATTGCGTCAGTGTCGTCCATAATAGGCTCCAAAACGGACAAGCATTCCTCAGAGATCTCTTCCCCTTGTTTGCTGAGGTCTATGGCCCTTTTCATGGAACGGACTTCCGCCGCGGTGTATAGTTTGCGGTTATGATAGATGCGGTGAACCTCTTTAGAGACTCCGTTCACGAGCTGGTACATTCGGCGTACATCCTGGGTGTTCCGCATTCTCGGAGAATAAACGATGCTTGATATTTCAGCGGTGAGACTCGTGGTTTCGATATATTCCGTTGCGATTTCAAACTCATTGTATTTATATGAACAATTCCCTAGCAACACGACAACGCAGTGATCGATCGTTTGAATAACCGCGGTTTTATAATATTGCGAGAGATATGCTTTTAAGTCTTCCCTTATCCTTCTCTCCTCCGACAAATCCCGAATGTAAACCAGCCACATCATTTGGATGGCGGAAACATCAATATAGAGCAAACTGGCCAATCTGCGCATTTTTTCGCTTTCATCATTCACGATGGCTTTAACCAAAGCGTATTCGCTGACCTCGTTATGCTTGTCTCCCCATAAATTGATGGCCACCTGCACCACCTCGCTGACTTGCTCCATCGTCTTCGGAGGCAGCTTCGTATTCTCTTTAATGAGAAACAGGTAAAGGACCTCCCCGTTTTTTTGATGAACACGTTTGTATTCAACAAAGCAGGACGAATCCAGCTCGCCTTCTCCCATTCTGTCGTTCAGAATGGAAGGTCCCATGGACCGGATTAAATTCGCAACATCGAGCGATGAATTCCGCGGCCACATGACACGATTGATGATATCCAGGCTGCTGTTTGTCAGGACGATGTTCGCTTTCATCCGGTCCGACAGCAGTTTAAGCGTAATTTCCACGCTACGCAAATGTTCCGGCAATAGCGAGACCTTTTCCAGTGATTCATTCACGAAATGCTCATTCACATTCTGATTGCTTACGATCGCTTCCATGACTTCATAAATGACTTCATTATATCTAAGTGAGTAATCGTTTCTCGGCATGCAAATGATAATAAAATTCAGAGATTCGGCCAGCTCGAGCACTTCATCGGCTATATCTGGCATGATAATGCCAACATAGTACAGAATCAATCCCACTTCACCAAGGTCATGCAAATATTGAACCGTTTTGCATTGCTGCTCCACACTGTCCTTAATGGAATAAAAAGAGCTAATGACCAGCTCTTCGGCATACCATTCTTCTTGAACGGTTTGAATAATTTGCGAGAAGAAATTGACATCCGCCACCTCTAACACAGATAAAGAGGAAACGGTCTGATGTAGTCTGCTTGTTCCAGTGACCACCTGAGCTCCTCTAAACGAAGGCAGCTGCAGTAAATCTTTAACGGTTACCCCAATTTAACCACCACTTTTTTGTTCGATTCATGCTGCTCTTATTCTTCAATCGGTGCGTAGTCCTTAATAGATTATTCATCCAGAAGGAGATCCTCGTAGAAATAGCCTGTTAAAACCAAGCTATGATGCTCGGTATAACACAGCAGCCTAAGATAGGATTCATCAATATTAGTATAACCCTCGTTATGATAAGCAACCAAGTAAGTTCCTTTGCCAACTATGAATTTTTTGCACACTCGGCCAGGTTCACAAGATGCTTCCGTTAAAATTCGACTCGTACCAATATTCATCCCCTGTTAAGGTTTTCTTATAACGCACCCGCATTCATGACGCGCCCCTGCCTTAGATAAGTGCTATCTAAGGCCGGGGCGTGTAACGTCTGTATATTCTTCTATGCCTGAACTTTTGACAACCAAGGGGCGAATGCCCCGCTGCGTAGATGTAATGTTATGTGAGGTGGGACCAAGGCAACACGCCTGACGCCTGCGCGAATACGCAGTTAAATGAAATGATGTCCTCTTTGAGATGCTCTCACTTCATAAACTTTAAATTTTTAACTATTTTGTACTGGTCTTTCAAATATAATCTCGTAATGAGTTGGCTTTCCATATCCATTATAATTAGTGGGAAGTACTTGAACTAACCGCCACCCCTCTCTTGCATATTCAATAATTGTCTGTTGATGTGTTGCATCTGAGAAAAATCCACCCAATGAAGTGTCAACAAAGGTATATTCGTACATATTATCCCTCCGTTCTCAGTTTGTTTAGTACTGTGGTTTGTAGATACGATCAATGTCTGTATCACTAATATGTCAATTCAAGGCCTTCAATCTCTTCTTTTTTTCATTTATTATGTAACTCTTGCTAGATTCTAAATCTAAACAAAGGATTGGTTTGTGCAAAATATCCATTAATTTCAATAATAAATTGTTCATGACCCTTCTGTTTTTCATGGTTTTAATCTCATTAATTTTATCTAACGTTTCCGTATTCACGACGTCCAACGAAGGCGGATGTGTCTGCTGAAATTTCTCTCCGAAATCCATCCAGCAGACCAAGGCTCCGCAAGGAGTCGCTTCTTGAATATTATGTTATGAGATGTCATTGACCAGTTGGAGCTAACCCCAAAACATTCCGTTATGCCCTTCGTCCACGATCTTTAACTGTATTTCAAAATTTTCATTCGGTTCTATATCATCTATGAAATGCCATTTCCCTTTACTGTCTTGCCAATATATATTCCATTCATTCTCATCTAATCTGAACTGAGCTACTGGCTGCTGCACCCATTGCTCGCTTTTGTGTCCTTGTCTTTCTTCAATCAATGTCACATGATTTCCTCTGATCTTGTAAGTGATTCTAATCTGGCTTTTCACATGTTCTGGTACTGCATTTTGGGTGTATTGGTCCATGATTTTCATAATCCGCTTCTTCGTAAAATCATCCATAATTCTGTCTCTCCTGCCCTAATCGGTTTTGCATTGATTATATCACGATGATGACTCATAACGTTCTTGCATTCACGAACCCGAGAGGCTTAAGGCGCGTACCGCCAAGGTAGCATGGTATGACTTATCTTGGTTCGAGCGCACCATACCTCGGTAAATTGTAGCTTATGCTCCACGAGATTCTTTTGCCATATCGCCATGTGATGGTCTTAAATGATAAACTTTTTACCTCTTTAACTCTAAATAATTCATATTATAATCTTCGCCTAAGAAATTCATCACTCCAGAAAATCCATTTAATTCCCATTCTCCATTTTTTTTTGGAGTAAATATGTATTCTCTTTTCCAATCCTTTAACTTCTCATCATCACCAACATATTTCTCCTCAATGCTTAATCTGGTTTGATTAAAAAACTCATTCTCGAAGTAGCTCTTATAGATGACCGCATTTGTTATAGTTATTCCTTTATGAAAGACAGTTGGGTATAATGTGTTCTGTTGTACATACATATCTGACTCAGGATCGGAATCCATATTATGGATAAATAATATAGATAGAATATCCTTAGCATGGACTCCAAACTCTTCGGTAAAGGATTTCTCTAATTCCTTATACTCCAGTTTTGACACCTTTTCTCTCAATGCTAAATCAATGATCATTTTTTCCTTCTTCTCAACCATTTCAATTGCAGTGTTTATGTTGAAATCAATGGTTTCTTCTTTTATCGGCTTTAATTGTTCTGATGATTGACAAGCCGATAAAAACAAAATAACCAGAATAAGTAAAAACAAGTAGGATTTCTTCACAATTAGCTACGCTCCCCTACAATTACAACCTTCTCTTAATGTATATACATTATAGTTTTTACTAAGTTTGGCCGTAGTGCGTAATTCATAAATTATAATAATCTCGTAATCAGTATTCATGACGTCCGACGAATGTCGGATGTGTCCGCAGCCTATACTTCCCTGCCAATAACATTCCCGGACCGTTGGCGAATGCTCGATGCGTGAATATGCTGTTATATGACGCACCCAACTTCTTCGAGATACTTCCACACAGCTTTTCTTTTTTTGTTTTTTACTCTATTAACGTATATTTCAGTAGACTTTTTTTAAAAAAACCGTCACTCACTTATTTGTTACCGAGTTGTTCCGCCAAACCGATTAGAAGCCCTTCGGTTCCACGAATGTAGCAGAGCCGATACGAATCCTCGTATTGAACCATTTCGCCAACGAGTTGCGCACCATGCTTAGTAGTGAGTCTGGATACCATCTCATCAATGTTTTGAACTGTGAACATGACGCGTAAATAACCAAGGGAGTTTACAGGAGCCGTCCGGTGATCGGATATCGTAGGTGGGGTGAGAAATCGCGAAAGCTCAAGCCGGCTGTGGCCATCTGGGGTAACCATCATAGCAATCTCTACACACTGAGAACCTAGTCCGGTTACGCGACCAGCCCATTCCCCTTCAACAATCGTTCGCCCTTCGAGGATCAAGCCAATCTCCTCAAAGAAAGAAATTGCGTCATCAAGGGATTCTACAACGATACCGACATTGTCCATTCTTAGTAATTTATTTTTTTCCATAGTTTTTTCTCCTTGTGCACAAATTTCTAACCTGATTATTTCCCGAATTATTTCATTAAAGAATCACTATTTCCTTCTAATATAACACTTTCTCATTATTCATGAACAATGAGAGGAAAATGTGAAATTGGGTTTTCGGGTATGTCATATAACGTTAATGTATTCACGACATCCCACCACCTTAAGCCCGAAGGGCGGCCGCGACGCGGTTAGGTGGTGGGATGTGTCAGGCTGATTATCTTTGTATACGTGAAATGCTCTCGTCGAATCTACAGCAGACTCCTGCCGGACCGAGGGCGAATGCCCGAAGCGTGTGTATGGTATTATAATATGTCAACACCTTCTCGATTCACTTATAATATCACTCTTTTACTGAATCTTTGCAAATACAAGTGTAGATCTTAATCTACTTCCATCGGATGATAAATCATCATTTCTAAGGGTACCTTCCAACTGAAAACCTAAACGTTCCGGGATTGCCTTGCTCTTTAAGTTTAAAGAGTCACATCGAATTTCAACTCTTCTCGCCTTCAAATTAGAGAAAGCAAAGTCCGTAATCCCTTGCACAGCTTCCGTCATAAAACCACTTCCACTGAATCTAGAATCAATCCAATATCCGATTTCGAATTTAGGAACATTCCAATCTATCCTATGCAAACCAGAAGATCCAATAAAATGGTTTGTTTCTTTATGGAAAATCAAAAGTCTAAGATCTTCTCTAGATAAAAATTTCGCATGTGCATCTCTAATATTGGCTTCAATCATTTGTTCCGTTTGCTCATTCTGAGCAAATGGCATCCATTCCTTCAGCTCGTTTATTGATTCCTTAATGCTTTCATACACAGTCTTTCCATCACCTGGGAGTGGCATTCTAACTAACAACCTTTCAGTTGTAAAACTTGTTGGAAAGTCTAGCAGAATTGGATTCATGTTTGTTCTCTCCGTTCTATAATTTATCTTTATTCGATTGTGCCTTGATTTTCCTATAACGTCATTGTATTCAGTGAATCCTCATCGACTTAAGGCTCTGGAGGAGCCGGTCGCGATGCGGTTAGTCGGTCAGGGTTGTCCGCCTGATTCAGCTTCCTTGAAATGCCTCGGGCGGACCAAGGGACGACGTCAGTCGGCCCGCTACGTGAATACTTTGTTATAGGAAGTTAGGCCTTCTTCGAGTTACCCCAAATATTTTTTTCACTCTTTGTTATTATTTCGTAAGCAATTTCAAGGATTGTCTTATCTCGTAAAATCATGAATTTTGTTGAGTACTCATTACAATGTATAAGTGACTCACTCATTACTTCTAATGCCTTATCTAATGTCATCCATATAACCGTCATACCGAGTTGTTTTTCACTTTCGCTGAGATTTAAAGTGTATATCCTTTTCCTTACAGTTGCTATCCAACAATAAGATATCTGCAAAAAATTATGTTTTGCTTTATGTTCTTCAATATACCCCAGTTCATAAGTTGCTTCAGCTTCATATCCAGTCTCTTCTAAAATCGCCCTTAAGAAAGACTGCTCTTTTGTTTCTTTTTCTTCGATTCCTCCTCCTGGCAATTTATATAAATCAAGTTTTGACATGTACATCATGGCTACATTCAACGCTCCATCAATTAACACACCTCTTGAAGCAAATCGTGACACTGGCTCTATCAATTTAATAGGACCTCCGAGAATCTCATGATCAGTAATTTTTCTAATCAACTGCATTTAAGCTTCAATTCCTTTATCGAGTTGGTATGGCTATTGCCGTAATTGAACTGAGTCGTTTTTAATATGTTTTGCCCGAATTAGCTGATGCCATAGCCCTCTTGGGAAACTATCAAGTTCTTCTATTTAAATTGTATAATCATATCCTCGTTTCTGGTCCAATTCGTTATCCATTGTGTCAACAAACGGACTATTTATTAATTTAACTTTAATTATCTGTTCAGCTTGTCCTCCCATTGATTCTATTGTCTTCTCAATTTTATTACGGTGTAATTGTTCCCCCCTTATTCCTTAGTACATAAAATACAATAATTCCAACAACTAAAGCTATTCCAGCTATTATTCCTCCTGCTTTTGTACCGTGCTTTTTAATAATCAAAGTATGTGATCCTCCGGAATTTTGTTATATATTGAAATGGTTTCAGCTAACGTTTTGTATCTACGAACCCGAGAGCCTTAAAGGAGCAAAGCACTAGGTCCCAAGGACATAGGCTTGCAGGGTTGCCTTCTAATATGCTTCCTCGAAATCCCTCTTGCAGACCAAGAGCCGTATAGAAACGCCGCGTATATACGTTGTTATCCGATGCCTAGTCCATCCTCGAATCTGCCTTCAAAATCATCTCTTATGATTGAATACAGCTTTACATCTTGCAATTCTTCTTTTGACCATAAATATTTTCTTAATATCCCTTCGAATTTCATTCCGCTCTTCTCCATGACTCTTGCGGATCCTACATTTTCCGGGTGACATTTCGCTTCTATTCTAACTAATTCAAGATCTTTAAATGCGTATTCAATAATTCGGTTTACTACTTCCGTCATGATACCCTGATTCCAATATTCATTAGACAAGACATATCCAAGTTCAGCTCTTAAGCATCGATTATCCCATCTCACGAAACTGCAACTTCCAATTAATTGCATGGTTTCTTTATATTCAATTCCCCATGGACCTACCTTCTCGGTTTCATACCGATTAAGAACAAAATCAATAAATCCTTTTGTGTCCTCTTTACTCCTATGATAGTTCCATGTTGTATACCTTGATACTTGGGGCATGGCACAATATTGATACATATTATCGATGTCTGCATATGTAATTGGTCTTAACAATATTCGATCAGTTTCAAGTATAGGAAAGGTTTCAAAATGGTCTTCTACACGCTTCATGAATTCGCCTCCAAAAATATATCTATTGCTCAGATTTCAGTTAACGTTTCCGTATTCACGAATCCGCACCACCTAACCCCCCAACGGGACGGCCCCGACGCGGTTAGGTGGTGCGGATGTGTCCCGGCAACTACTTCTCCGACTTATCTTCCAGGGAACGAGGCGGCTTGTCCGCAGATGCGTGTACACATTGTTATAAGATGTCAGCACCTTTTTCGAAATGTTTCCACAATTCAACTCAGTAATCCCAGTTATCGACTGATTTAATACAAAAAAACAATAAACCCCACTAAATTCTTTCTTCCACCACCCGAATATAATGCCCATCCGGATCAAAAAAAGTGAAGTAGCCGAACTTATTAGTAAATACTGGTTCTTTGTCAATTTGGGCTCCAGATTGTTTAATCCGTTCATGCAAAGCAAGCAAATTATTTGTTGACATCTCAACCATAGTCACGTGACCCGTGCTGCTTGTGATAAAGAATGAACGAGGAAATACAAACTTCAATTGTGTGACATCTTCTGGTTTAGCTTCCATTAAAAAAATACCAGGACCGTTTCCATTTTTCAATGAGACATGTGCCTCTCCAAATGAATAATCTGCCGAAATCAATTCATAGCCCAACACATTGCAGTAAAAATCTACCGATTTTTTCAATTCCGTGACTGGAAATCTCAGGCAACAGTATCCACTCACATCCGCATTATTCGTTTGTTTGCTCAACATTTCTACCACTCCTAATAATTTTTCGAAGGCTTGCTCAGTAAATCGATAGCGACAGACACCTTCTTTGATTCCGCTGATATAGATGCCAATGCTAACTTAATCTAACCGATTTATTCTATTATTTTGCTCGTTTGCTTAAATAACTACGAAGAAATCTCTTTTGATTTTTTCATTATTGCGCTGATTTCTTATAACGTTTCGTGTTCACGATGTTGTCAGAGCCTTAGTGCTCGCACTTAGGCTGTGGCAATGTCGGGAACATGTTGTTATGTGACGGTCTGCGTACCGAGGAACACGCCACGGATGGCGTGCAACGACCCAATGTCTATTACTTTCGTTTGTAAATCCATATATGTTAAATACCACTTAAAATAAAGCAGGATTCTTAATTATCATATACAAAATCCACTGCAGTTCTGTCTATACTAAAAATATACTCCATAAGTTCTATCGCCCTTTCTCTAGTCCTATGTAATTGAACTGCTGCTAACTGCACATCACCTTGAGTACCAAAATATCTAGTAAATATAAACTTATTGCTGACGAAATTAATATCATCATCTATATATGATTGCCAACTTTTTTGAGATTGCTCAAGATTTATCCTATCCTCTTCATTTAACGATTTGTATAAATGCTCAAGTGCCGCATTAACTTCATCTTGCCATTTTATTATATATTTCGCCTCAAGCGCCCCCCATTCTAAGGTTGTAGACTCGTCACTTTCTTGAAGTTTTTCAAATTCCTGCTGATAAACTTTATCAATCGGGTTATTATTAATGATGTCCGAAAAGTCATCATTACCTTGATAATCGCCATAATGATTACTTTTCTTAATCTGTCTCTCTAAGTTATTGTTTGTTTCACCAGCTTTATTAAGTGATTCTTGCAATGTAATGTTCTTTAAATTTAACTCTTTTTCTGAATTTTTGTATTCAGCTATCCTGCTTTCCAGTATATTAATCTTCTTATCATCTCTTTTCAGTTTTTCAACCATAACTATGCAAGAACAAACACTAAGTATCAATACAGTTAGAACACATAATCTATAAAATAATAATTTTTTATTCATTAATGTCGCCTCATTTTAATGTAATTTTTTTAGCTTCTACGAATACACTAGCCATGCAAGGATGCATGGCGATAGTTACAACAGACTGTCATATAACGTTTGTTTATCTACGAACCCGAGAGGCTTATAGGAGCAAAGTGACCGAGTCCGACGGACTTAGCCTCGCAGGGTTGTGAGTTGAATTCACGCCACTGCCTACCGTTGTCTGCTGAATCACTCTCCAGGAAATGCCTCTTGCAGACAAAGGGCCGAACGGCCCGCAGCGTAGATACTTTGTTATGTGATATCGATGACTTCCTTGAATACTCTATATCCCCCAATATTGAAATATATTCATTGTCTATTAATTTTTCATTAATCCATGTTTTGAAGTCCAATATCATTTCGTTTAATCTTTCGACATTTTCTTCGTATTTCTTTATAAAGTCGTCTTCAGTACATTCATATAAAAATCCTACATATGATCTTAGTGATTCAATGCTAGGTTGTTCTTTTAATAGAAGATTAAGCTCATCTAATCTTCTCAAAATCTTTATCCAAGTCTCTTTTGGAATCTCATTAAATGCATAATGATCATAAGTTTCAAATTCCTTCTCTATTGATGTTTCAAGTAGTGCAAAATCTTCTTCTGTGAAAAAAATAGAACTATCATTCCAGCACTTATTTAAGTATTTACCAGGCAACACTTCTATGTAACAGCTTCCTTCAAGTTCATTAATATCTTTGATAATCATCATGGTTTATTCCCTCTTTACAATTTCTCATCGATTTCAGATAACGTTACCGTATTCACGACGCCCAGCGCATGCTGGGTGTGTCCAGCTCCTGCCGGACCGAGGGCTTAAGCCCGATGCGTGAATATAATGTTATACGGAGTCATCTTCTTCTGGAGAAACACACACTAATGTCCAAGCATTTCTTGAAAAAACATTATCAATGACTATGATATTTATTAAATTATATATCTCTATTGGTTTTGAGTATAATTCCATAAATTTATTAACGGTAACAGGCAAAAAATTCTTGGTTGATCCATGCCACGACCACATATCTCTTTTTTTAAATTCTTTCATGATATTCAATTTGGTTTAGTAAATAAATCTACATGGGTCACCTAGATAATATTTCATTCAACCCAGCAGCAATCCAAATGAGGGCTTGCTGCTCATTACTTTCTTTGTTATTCCATAACATTTCGGCAGTTCGATTAAAACCGACCACTGTATCCCAGTCTGCACCTAGAATACCTCGATTATTTAATTTTTTTGTTCTATATTCGACTTCATTGGTTGGCCACCAATCTATTATTTCAGTTCCAATATTAAGATTAGGATTTGACTGTGGCTGTATCTTAATTTCTTTAAAAATCGAGTCGTCAACGGATCTATAACTATACTCTTCAATAAAGTGCTTCCAGTATGAATAGACTTCTTTCCATGAAAAATCATTAGAATTCATGTTTGATCTCCCTTTAGGTAGTATAATTCCTTATTTGAGATGATTTCCTAAAACGTTTTTGTATCTACGAACCCTCACTGCCTTAAAGGAGCGTATGCGACTGGCCGCGACGCGGTTAGGCTGTGCAGGGTTGTCTGCTTGATTCTGCTTCTTCGAAAATCCTCGGGCAGACCAAGGAGCGTTCGCGACGCAGCTTAGATATTATGTTAGGTGATGTATGACTCTTCGAAGAACAACTATCTCCTTTTATTCTTCATTAATTCTATCCGCTCGTATCCAACTCATCTCTTGAATGTTTAATATTTTTTTAAACTCTTCTACCAATTGATATTTAGATTCCAGTTGAGTATAGTAATTCTTATTCAAAATATTGTCTAATTGTTTAATTCGTTCATTATCTAATTCAAAAAGTCTAAATGTTTCTAGATTGCAATTTGTAAACTGTTTTACGATTTTCTCATTGTATTTATTAGATCTTTGAACTTCTTCAATTAGTTCAATTCTGATTTTCTCCCCTCTAGGGTCGACATATAAAAATTCAATATGATCTTCTTCTGGATATCTTTCTTCCGCAAGTTCTATAATCATAGTATCTACTAACTCATATGATATATGAAGACTTGCTATCTCTTGTAAGTTGTAAACTACACGATAACCCCAACAATGATCTTCAGAATTATAAAAATATAACACTGGAATTTTTTCTGAAATTTGAAATAAACTTTCCGGGATTTCTTCACTTACTCCTGTATCTTTGGTTATGAAAACAAACCATTTATCATTTAAATCCTTTATGTATATAGGATCATATTTCAAGAATCTCTTCCTTATATTTCAATAAGGATAAGCTTCCTGAAGTAAATTCGCTCACGGTTTTAGCTCCTTTTTGTTTTTAGTCGTATTTCTCCTAACGTTTTGGTATCTACGAACCCGATAGGCTTAAGGCGCATATGCGCCGGGTCCAGCGGACTTAGTCTCGCAGGGTTGTGAGCTGATTCATCTTCTCCGCCCACCTCTTCACCAAGGGCAAAGCCCGCAGCTTAGATACTGTGTTAGACGAAGTAATATTCACTTCTCCGACCCATCTAAGCTGATCTTTTGTATTTCTAAATTATCTTTATGCCTAATGTATATTATTGCAATAGGAAAATTACCAGGGTCGCCTCTTCCACCTTCTAATATCCGAACTTCTCGAGCTCCAAAAACAAAATAATCATAATCCATCAACTTATTAATTTGCTTGGTTAATTCAAAACCGTGTTTAATTCTTTCACCCGATTCAAACTCGCTAAGTAAGTCTCCTAAATCCTGAATATATTGAAAAAATCCTGAGATAATATCAATATGATTCTCATTCATAGACTCATCATGATCAAATTGATAACCAAGTGCCCCATCGATTATTGAAATAATATCCTTACCACTATTAAGTCTTAGAAGTACATCTGGGATATTCTCCTCAACCCTTTTGATTCTCATTGGTTTAATATCTATTATTTCTTCATCAAGTCTTTTAGTGACCCATTTTTCATGATTTACTTTCATTTGTTTCAATATGTATTCTGTATATGTATCTTGCTGATCATCAATCATTCTATGATGGACTCTACATAATAAAATTAGATTGTCGTAAGAATCAATGATCTCTTTATCAAACTCAGAATTGTATCTAGGACCATTTACTTTCCCTGAGATAATATGACATTCTTCTCCAATAATTGATGGATCATCTAAAATAGTAGCATCTACAACTAATTCAATTTTGCAAATCGAGCATCTATTCCCAGATCTACCCCATAACATCTTTCGTGTCTTATCTGAAATTGACATGATCAACTCACTCCATAATAAATGAATATTATTTCGTCTAACGTTACTGTATTCACGACGTCCGACGTAGTCGGATGTGTCCGGCTGCTTCTGCTTCCCAGAAATCCCTCTGCCGGACCGAGGGCTAATGCCCGATGTGTGAGTATTATGTTAAGTGAAGTTACTGACCTCTTTGAATTGCTATCTAGGTATTAATTATCTTTGTATATGTTTTTACTGAATCCGGAAAAGCTTCTTTAGAATCTGCTTCTTTACTTTCATCATTTAGCTGTCTCTCAGTTATTTCCAATCCATCAAAACATGCATTTTCTTCGTACCAATCAATTAATTCAACTAAAGATACACTTTCTTGGACTTCCTTACCTTCATAATGCGATACAATTGTTATTGTGAATGCCGGCACTAGAGCATCCGCATTCAAGTAATATATAAAATTCTTACCTTTGTAGTGGCTTCGTAAGGGATACCTCTATTTCTTTCTCAAGAAAAGAAAACACTTGAATCAATTTATCTGATGATATTCTGTTATTCTTTATAAGTCTATTGAATCCATGGATGTACAGGTAATTATAATTTGCTTCATTTCTAGTTAGAGTGGGTCATTAGAAAACAAAAAAGTTGGAGAAGTTATTATTGAAGTAACCTCTCGATATGCCTTCTGGGCGTATTTATTTAAATAATCTAATATCAAGTACTCTCCCTCTCTTCAGTAATTTCACATAACGTTCCCGTATCCACGACGTCCTACCGACTTAAGCGACCAACGGGAGCGGCCCGCGATGAGGTTAGTCGGTGCGAATTGTGTCCGCTGAATCCACTTCCCTGACAATCGCTTCTCGCAGACCGAGGATCCGCCAGGCTCCGATGTGTGGATATAATGTTAGCTGAAGTGCAATCCTCTTTGATAAACTCTCAACCATATTCATGGAAATTGTTCTTTTGTATGAATTATTCATATTTATCTTTTTTATGTTTTGCCCATGAGTAAATATATCTCAAAATCTCGTTAGTAATTAGATTCATTATTTCAAAATAAGATTTTATGTCTTCTCTACTAACTTTGTCTGGAGCTGGCTTTCTAATTGAAAAAGCAATCGTTCTATCTTTATCCGATTCATCTATTGGTATCCGCATATGAAATTCTGAAAAGTGTATAAACTTAGACGCTTTTTTATAAATCTCATCAATCCAAGGATAATGATCCCTGGCATGCTGTCTTAAACGTACGTCGGTCAACCTCTTTCCTTCACTATCAATAAAATCGTAAAAAGACTTTCCGTTAAACAACTCCAACGTAATTTCATCACTATTACTTATTTTCGAAATGTATACAAGCCTTAACAAATTATCTAATTGCATTCTAATAAGAGGACCAGCACTTGTAATATTCCAACTATCAATAACTTGTTTATATGCCTCAATAATATCAATACTTCTTTGAGAAACTGCTACAATGAAGAAGTCAGTGGTTATTAATGTGTCCTCAAGAGTAGACTTTGTAGCCTTGATGAATAATTCAAAATATTCATCTAGATTCTTTCTACTCTCAACTAATTCTTCATATAATTCATGTGGTTTAAGCTCCAATTAAGATCCCTCTTTCATTGCATTTTAGATAACGTTCCCGCATTCACGACATCCCAGCGCCTTAAGGCCCGCCAGGGCCGGCTGCCGCTTTACGGCAGTTAGGCGGTGGGATGTGTCCGGTGATTTCGCTTCCTCGAAATGCCTCTTCCAGACCAAGGGCTGCTTGCGGCACACAGCGTTGAATGCGATGTTAGATGATGTCACACCCTCCTGAGTTAACATGCAAATTCTTTGATAAATTCACTAACAATTAAGGGTAGATATGCTTCATCTTCATTCTCATATACTATCGTACCAAGATTTGCTGAAAAATTTATTTCAAAAGATTCTTCTTTACTAGTGAAATGAACTTCAAATGGATAATTTTTGATTTTTCTGATTACTTGATCACGATTATCTAAAGGTATTTGATTCATAAAATCATTGATTAAATCTTTATGAAAATCGAATGATGCAATACAATCAGTTTCAAAATCAATACTAGTTGTAAGGGTGTAGTATTCATCATTCAATTTAGCCAAGGAATTAATCCATGCGCCCAGAAAATGCAGATCATGTTCTATTGTTATCCCTGATTTTACTATCCTTAAGCCTAAATCTGGTTTATAGTCAAAAATATATGGTTTTGTTAGAGCTAAAGGACTCAGCAATTTAAAAACATCGTCCCACTTCTCTTCAATCTCAGAAACTAATATATCAAGAATTGGACTATTTTTATTTACATCATAAACCACAAAACTTATCCCGTTACACAACGCATATAGGGATGTCTGTATTTCTCGATGAATTGCATAACTATAAGCCTGTTCTATATTCTTACCTCTATGGATATTTTCACTTGGAGCTTTCGCGTCAATTACTAATTTGTTAACACCATCTACTTGGAGTAAATAGTCTGGAATTATCTTAACGTGCTCTTTTTTTGTCCCGAAATAAATATAGGGGTGCTCCAAAGCTTTACTTCGAACTATCATATTATTTCCAAATGCTGAATAACCCAGAGCTTTGAGAACTGGAGATACTATTTCTTCTCGTACACTATCTTCTTTGAATAATGGACTATTAATAATAGTAAAATCCAACTTATTATCAAATATCTTCATGGTCTATTCTCTCCGATTTTTTTATATTTGCTGTGATTTCATCTAACGTTCCTGAATTCACGACCCAGCGCATGCTGGGTGTCTGGCGGATGCCAGACCGAGGACGAAGTCCACAGCGTAAATATTATGTTATAGGATGTGAGTGCGCTTCTCTGAACTATCCAGAAAGATTTTTACTTTGTTTATCAATTAATAGACGATAAAGATCAATAAATTCATTGATTGTTGATAATAACGGTTTGATATCTTTCTTTACTGTTATATATAAGTAATCATTAGAATTGATCTCGCCAATTTTATGAACTAATTTATTTCTTATACCTTGGAAACGTCTAATTTTTCTGTTCCAATCCTTATAATTAATGTTATTGTATTCAAACAGTTGCTTAGTTACATTTAATAGTTCATTCAAGTTACTATTTTGTTGTAAAACTTTTTTCAAGTAGTCTTCAAATATAGCTATAACATATATAAATAATGAATAAATATGAATTCTGACCTCCTCATAATTTTCTTCACCTTTTGTTTTCATCAGTTGTCCGTTTTCCTCTAATATCTCAGTTACTTCCAACATTGAAGAACCAAAGCTATTCATTTCAATATCAATTTCGAATTCTTTTTCAAGTAGTTCCTCTCTACTTATATTCATGTAAGTTGCAGTTCTATCTATCGCTTGATTTGCTATATCTTTAAAAGGCAAAGTTTTATTAATGACTTCAAATGCAGAATCGAATAATTCATCAAAATCACTCATGATACTGCCTTTAAAACGTGTCATATACTTCTCAATTGAATTTAAATTTTTCATTAAATTTTCTGTATGCATTTCAAATATGTTATTCATATATTCTCCTTTATTGTCTTACTGCTCATTTCCTATAACGTTATGTATCTACGAATCCGAGAGGCTTAAGGCGCACCGCGCCGGGTCCAACGGACTTAGCCTCACAGGGTTGTGAGCTGATTCAGCTTCTCTGCCTACCACATCTCTCGAACCAAGGGCCCAACGGTTCGAAGCGTAGATACGATGTTATCTGATGGGGATGCCATCTTCGAATTAATTTCAATATCAGTCTATATGCCTGTTCAACAATGTTTCCTAACTCAATTAGTTCTTTGATACATCTTTTCAAGTATGGTATTATATATTTAATAAAGATCAAGTGCGCTAACACTTGGTCCATACAATTTGCTTGGATGGGTAATCCCTTCTTAGTCATTTATGATCGGAAACCCACCTTCGGCGGTCAACCTTAGGGTGGGTTTTTACTTTCTCTTGTTGTTATTATTAATGTATGTTAAAAGTGCAAGAATGAATGATCCAAATAGGAACATAATCGTTAGTGCATCTTTCACTTCCATGGCTTCACCTCCTTTCGAAGGGAAACCATGACCACCCAAGATTCAATTGTAGTTATATTTTACCTTTATATACATCTGCGTACAAGCGTTCTTATTATGACTTTGGATTTTTGATTCTAAATATGGTTTTAATACAATTGGCGACCCTTTTAGATAACGTTCGTGCATTTACGACGTCACAGCTGCTTAAGACCGTTAGGCCAGGTGGCTCTGCCACTTAGCCGGTGGGATGTGTCCGCCTGATTCCTCTTCCTCGAAATTCCTCAAGCGGACCAAGGTCGTCATCAGCCGGCCGAAGCGTGAATGCATTGTTATCAGATGGGGATGTCTTCATTGAAATTGCTAAGAAGATTCTAAATTTACAGAAAAAACACCATTCAAGCCTTTTAGTTTTCTACCCTCCAACCAAAGCATGAAATTTTCAGTTGATATCAGTGATTTAATAAATAACAAGAATTCTTTATCTAATAAGCTCTTGTATTTTCTAAGTCCCAAATAAGTATCTAAAACTGATGCCAAATTGATAACGCTTACCTCTAATGCAATTACTATCAAATGATACATTTCCAAATGAAATCCCTCTGATACTCCACCAGAATAGTTATTCAATCCTAAGGGATATGAATGGACACTATTAGATAATAAATTATAAATACCTGATTCAAATTCTTTAGTGAACAAAGTTCGAGATTTTGATACTCTATCAAGTAAATAAGCTTTCTCGCCTTTTAGAATTTTGTTCTTGAGTTTTTCATCTAAATTGTTAAACAAAGAGTTTTATTCTAGAATTTCTTGTGCATATGTACTAGTGATTGAATTTACTTGTATATTGTCATCGTGATATGTAAATCCAAATTTACGCAATATTTTCTCTCTACCCATACTGTCATGCATAAACATAGTATGTAAACGTAACTCGAATTCCTCCTCGGTAATTCCTCTTTCGCATAAGTAGTTGTATACTTTTGTGGCTTCGAAAATATTTCTAGCTATACTAGCTAATGAACTAGCGTCAAGCAATTTAATGCTCTCATTATCAGTAGGCCATAGTTTGTAAAAACTGTGGGCATGCAAGGATATTTTTTCATATATTTTTGGGGTTTAAATCTTTTATTCTTTCACTTGGTTTTAACATTATTGCATCCCTTTCAGGTAACGTTCTTGTATTCACGAACCCGAGAACCTTAAGGCTGCGGAGGAGCCGAAAGCGATGCGGTTAGGTTCACAGGGTTGTCCGCCTGAATCTACTTCTTCGAAATGCCTCTGGCGAACCGAGGGACGAATGGACCAAAGCGTGAATACTATGTTAGATGATGAGATTGCCTTCTTAGCCTTATTTTCTAAGTTTAAGGTTGTTTAATTTTTTTGTGATTTTCTCTTCTAATGCGATCTCAACTAATCCTAGTAGCATATTTTTAATAAGTAATTTAAAAGATACATTAATAAAGAATAAAAGAGCTCCAAACAAAGGAACACAGTACAAGAGGAAAAAAGGAAGCCACGTGAATTTATCACTGTCTACTGCCGACTTCATTAAAATAGTAGCCACTGAAAAAATAAATGAAAATATAATTCCTATGTATTGATTATTTTTATATAGTTCAATTGCAGCTTGGTAATTCACTTTTGTTATTCTAAGTTTTTCCTCACTAAAACTTCTGTAATGGTTTAATAATTCCTTATCATATGCCAGATCTGAGTTTTTATTGCGTTCGTTTTTTATAACTTTCTTTGTTATGTATCTTGAAATAATTTTTATCATGTATGCTTATCCTTTCTTAAATTATTTGCAACTATTTCATTTAACGTTGTTGTATTCACGAACCCGAGAGGCATAAGGCCCGCTAGGGCCGGGTGGCTCCGCCACTTAGACTCACAGGGTTGGCTGCTAATTCCGCTTCTTAGAAATGCCTCTTGCAGACCAAGGGCCGTCAGGACCGCCGCGTGAATACGTTGTTATGTGAGGGTTCTGTCTTCATCGAATTGCCAACATAATATATTTTATTTAGGCTCTATTATAGTTAATACCTTCATCTGTTCTGTACTTAGTAAATTTAAATCATCTTCTATTCCTTTGGGGTTACCAATTATCCCTTCTGGATCGTAAACAAAACAAATTAACATCTTGCAATCTGGATGCTGTCTGTACTTCGCCACATCGATAATAAGTTGTTCCCCTAGCTCCTTATCTGACATACTACTTCTTGTTTTCTTTATTTCCAAAACAATTTGTTCTTTCTTAAGTAGGAAATCAGATCTAGTAGAGCCTCCAGCATAGCTTGGATTCCACTCTTCACGACGAATATCATCAAAATAAATTCTTAATAAAGCTTGTAATAAATCTTGTACATCATACTCATCCTTAATTTTGATGGTTTCTCTATCAGCATGTCTACTTCTTAATTGACGAGAGATATAATGAAATCTTCGAAAAAGAGTGGTTACGTTGGAAATTGCATCAGCTAAATTAGAATTATCTGTTAGCAAGTTATAGCTCTTTAATTCGACTTGTCTCAGTAGCTTCAATGCCTTTGATGTAAACTCCTCCACACTAGTAATCTTTGATATTAAAGAAACTAACATAGCATCATATGCAATATGGGGTGGTGTTTTAATCCCTTGCATCATAGCAAAGCTATCCCTACTCATTATTTGTTTGGGAGCTCTATAAGATATGATTTCTTGCTGGGATGCACCCCATTCATGTTCAGCTAATTGTGTTACTATATTCCATTCACTCTCAAGATTCTTATTATCCTGTATGATTACCATGTCCGCTGTTATTTCATTGTTTATTGTTTTGGCTTCCTTGACTAATGCACTCACATCTGATTCAACTTTGGATAAATCCAAATTAGGCTCTCGATATAAAACATACTTCTCAATATCTTTATAGCTTTTTTCCTTCCAATATGGAGGTATCCCATTGATAGCGCCCCATTCAGAATCAAAATTATGTTGCCATGTTGGTGGCTTTTTAAAGCCCTCATAATAGAGATTTGCATGAAACCCAATCCATGATCCACTTGATGATTCATCCAATTCACTAACTATATCCCTGATTTTGTTTAAATACTCATTATAGGCAAATACAAAACTGTTAAGTTCCTTAATTTCATTCAGTTTAGTTCTTAATTTGTTTAAGATATCATTATGCATCTTAAGATAACCTCCAAATTGTTTACAGAACTTTCACATAACGTTCCTGTATTCACGACCCAGCGCATGCTAGGTGTCCGGCGAATGCCGGAGCCAGGGCGAATGCCTGCAGCGTGAATATTATGTTATCGGATGTCAGCCACTTCTTCGAATTACTATTAAAGTTCTTTAAATCCACCTTATTTCTATTTCACTTCCTAGGTTTCAAAGCAATCAGAATAGAATTAATAATATCGGAAACTGATATTACAAGATTTATCCAGCATACAAATAAGATAATGCTTTTTCCGTTTCCAGTTAAGTAATAAGATATTATAGCAGGCACAACCGATAGAACTATGTATGGCAAACTCATAAAGACCCAAAATCTCAATTTGGATAGGACTGCGTTTGTGTTGAGCCAAAAAAATATACCACTGAACGTTAGGCTAATTATCGCCCTTTTTATTTATTACTACAATGTGAAGGCATTCATGGATAATAAATACAACCAATCCGATTAAGATCAGTATGAAGGAATTGATATGACCGAACACCCCCACCAAGAAATAAGGCATTAGCAACAAAAGAAGTGCTTGAAGTATATAAACAAACTTCATATAGTGCTTACGGAACCAATAATGTTTTATAAAAGGGCTCCAATCTGATAAGTCTTTGTTCACTTGCGGTAAGTGTCGAAACCATAGAATCAAACCAATTCACTCCTTATATTGATCTCTTCAATTCAATATTGAATAAAAGTATTTGTATTCGGTTTCTTAAAAATTCCTTCGCTGATTTCTTATAACGTTCTTGTATCTGCGAACCCGAGAGGCTTAAGGGAGCGTCAGCGACCGGGTCCCACGGACTTAGCCTCGCAGGGTTGTCTGCTGAGTCACTTCTTCGAAATGCCTCTTGCAGACCAAGGGCCGAATGGGCCGCGGCGTAGATACTATGTTATACGTAGTTACTGCTCTGCTTTGAAAGGCTGCTGAATTCCAACTTTATTAGTTCTAACTTTTTTGCTTGTTTAAATGCTCTTACTAAAAATTCTTCAACAGACAGGTTAAGATAATCCCAGTTCATCGCTTCAATAGAGGTGGGTCCTGAATAATCAACCTCTACTATTTTTCGCATAATTACAGCCCAGTCAAGCGTGCCATCAAAAGGCAATCCATGTTGAGCGTAGCTTCCGTTATTATCATGCAGGTGCGTAGCTTTTAATCGTTCACCGTACACGGACAAAAAATCATATTCTGGATAATATCGATAGTGGTGACTTACATCGTAACAAAAACCGACTTGCGGCGAATCCACTTCGTTCAATACGTGTGTCAAGTTTGTTAAATTCCATAAGTTCTCTAAAGCAAGGCTAACTCCTCGCTGTTCCGCTCTGTCCACAATGTGTTTAAATCTATCCATAGCAAAAGGGTTATGTATATGTTTTTCATCCGGAAGATGTATGACTATTGTTGGTATTTCTAGATTCGAACAGTCTTCAATACATTCCAAGTAGCAATTGACCAAAGCTTCACCCGCCAAATTAGCTAACCAAAGATCATTTTGATATTCGATAGGGGCATGAATGTTTTCAATCGTTAGCCCCGTTTCTTGTGCAAGTCGTGCTCCGCTTCGATATTCTCCACGACCAAAGCCTTCACTCCACCACAGCATCACACCATCAAAACCTGCTTTCTTGATCAAGCGATATCGTTCTTCAATAGGCAGTTCATATCCGAACCAATCATAGATACTAATCATATTAAACGCTCCTTTTCTCTTAGGGTATGACTTCATGTTCTTTAAGTTTACCTGATAAAGCAAAAGTGCTGATTTTCGCTTTGAGTAATTACGTATAACGTTCCTGTATTCACGACCCGACGCATGTCGGGTGTCCGGCGAATGCCGGGCCAAGGACGAATGTCCGCAGCGTGAATATTATGTTAGTCGAAGTTATTCTGCTTCTTCGCGCATACTTTCAATTTCTTCTTGAATTAATCTTTGACACTCATTCCACTGTTCTAGTAATCTATCTGTACTCAAACCCATGTTTTTCAAAGAAATGTATAAAACCATCCTTGAGAGTTCACATGATTTAGACAAGATATCGGTTGCTGAAAAGCTTAAGGGTCCTACAGCTACCGATAATTCATCATTGTCGTCAAACATAAAACCTTTAGATGCAGCTATATTAGAGTGAACATAACTTGAATCAAGTTTGTAAACTGCTTCATACCAAAAATCCATACTTACGTCTTTTGCCATATCTGCAATAGAAACTTCAGACCACTGAGCTTTATTCTTATAGTTGCTTTTGTTCGCTTCATAATTCTCTTTAATTTTATTACGACGTTGTTCATCTATTTTAGAATTGGTGTAGTATTTCTCAATCGTTTCAAGTAACCTATGTTCTGCTATGTGTCTATATTCAATAAATCTGTCTAATCTTTTTTCCGGTTCCTTGGATATGTATGCAATAACAATTGCGATTTCGACCATTGTTCTGAGAATAATGCTTGCATCCTCATTGAATCCCGAAACTACTAATAGACGAAATGAAAGCATTGATTTGTGGAACTTCGCCAGAAAGTAAAGTGATGTATGTGATAACAAGTTATTGGGCACTTCTCCACCTAATAAATACTTATCTAGCTCTAAAACCATTAATTTGTGAGCTTCTAATGATTTTGAATGACGTACCTCCATATCATTTACTACTTCTTTGATATACATATGTCATACTCCTTAAGAATAATTTCGACTAACGTTCAGGCATTCACGAATTCTCACCGACTTAAGTGACCGAAGAGAACGGCCGCGACGCGGTTAGTCGGTGCAGGGTTGTCCGCATGAACCCACTCCTCGAATTCCTCCGGCGGACCAAGGGGCGCGACAGTGACCCGCAGCGTGAATGCGGCGTTAGGTGTTGTTACCGGTCTCCATTGAATAATCTATCATTATTTAAGACCACCACATGACCTTGTGGTATCCAATTAATTTAGAACTAATTTCGCTTACGTCATTTATTGTGTAATTACGAAAGTAAACATTTTCTTGCTGATAAAGCTGATAATGTACCATCTTTAAGTATTTCATCTTTATATTTGAATAACGCTACTACATATCTTGCGCTATTATGACTCCCACTAACGACCAAGTCATCTCTGGTAACATTATACATCTCTTTAATAGGACGAATTGCATCTTAACTTCTGTACGAGAACAGAAGGGTTCAATTCTTGTGGGTGTCCAATTACTGTTATTGCTAGAGTGATGATTAGCGTAAGCAAATTCTCTATGTTCTTCCCAATATCCCTGCCCTACCTTGAGTACCGAACAAAATAAATCCCCCATGTACAAATCTCCTGTTCTCAATGGGTTCTCCACTAATTTCTCTAAAGCTAGAGGTAAAAGAAGATCTAGACTCATTTGTTGCCCGATCAAAAGCCTTAAATCTTCTTTATTCAATTCACAGAGAGGTTTTTTTCTTAATTCATTTGCTCGGAAAACTAATCGAGAAGAAAAATTCGGTTCATCACACCTTTCGTCTTCTAGCTCTTCAAGGGTTTTGGTTAGATCCACTTGCTGCATAGCTTCACCCTCTTAAATAAGTGATTTCCGGTATTTCACATACGTTCTTATATTCACGAAACGACCCAGCCTTAGATAACTCTTATCTTAGGCTGGGTCGTTTGTTGTCTGAGTCCCCTTCCTTGATTATACATCTGACAACCAAGGGGCGATAGCCTCGATGCTTGAATACTTTGTTATGAGATGTTCGGTCTTCTTCGACTATGCTTATTGTTTTATTACTATTCTTAACTTTCTTCGTTGAGAAAATCCTTATAAGCTTCTTGATGTAGTAAATCCATATTCCGACGTTCCTCTATTATTAAATCAATAATACTCAATAATTGATTCAAACTTTTTGAGCTTCTCGAATAACTTTTGAACATCAATAGCATCCGTATCAATATATATCCCATAAGTAAAATTAATATTGGTGAGAACAATCCAGTGAGCTTATATAAACCTAATAGTTCTTTTACAATAGTAAAAGCAAATGTGAAAACTGCTAACATAATCGTGAGCATACTAGTGAATAAAGAATTTTGTTTATAATCTTCTACCAGAGAGTTAACTTCAGTTCGAATTATCTGCAAATCGGCTACGTTATAAGCAGTAAAATGTCCTTTTAATTTATTTAGCTTTACTATATTACTACATATGTTGTTGGATTCTTTCAGTTTTAAATTATCAATTAATTCTAAATATTTATCTGCTTGCAACTTTTCTTTTCTTAAAAACTTCATCATTTTCATTCCTTTAGTTTAGTATTCACTATGCCATAATTACCTGAGAAGTCATAACGATGACTAATCGATACGTTTTATTCTTAGCAATTCACACCGAATTTCTCATAACGTTAAACGTATTCACGACGTCCGACGGAGTCGGATGTGTCCGGTCGAATTCTGCCTCTCTGAACCCCCTCAGCCGGACCGAGGGCGTAAGCCCGATGCATGAATATTATGTTAGATGATGTTGCTGGCTCCTTCGAATCACTCGGGATAATTTTTTGATGCTTCTATCAGTCTATTCTCTTCGTCGAAAGCTTTTAATACTCTGTCTATATCACTAAATTCATAGCTTCTAACTACAATAAGCTGTTGCATATGAAGACCAGGTGGATCTATATTGGGTCTGGATAAGTTATTTAGTAATCGTTCTGGTGTATATAAAATACTCCATCTTTTTGAACCATCTGTGAAATGCATAGTGATCTCTATCCAATTCCATTCTTTTGGATTATCAGTTCCAATCTCATCATCGAAATGCCAGTTTAAAAGTCTTGGTCTTGAATTTGAATCTTTTACCATGGTCTTACCTCTCTTTGTAATCAAGCAATTTCAGCTAACGTTCCTGTATCCACGACCCAGCGTATGCTGGGTGTCCGGCGAATGCCGGACCAAGGTCGTATGCCCGCAGCGTGAATATTATGTTAGCAAATGTCCCCGACTTCCTCGGTATGCTCACGAATCAGCTCTTCTATTAAAATTCTGGTTTGACCCATTCTTTCATTCTATTTCTTTAGATCCAATGATCGTCTTTATACGTTCTTGTTCTTCACTCTTATTCAAGTACTCAAAAAATCCAAGACGATTTCCCCAAGGATCTGAAAAGGTTCCCCATTTGACTGGAACTTCTGGTCTTGAGTATATTTCAAAATCATCTATTTTTAATAATTTAACGAGTATATCTCTTTGAACCTCAATATTTGTTGTTCCCAAACGTAATGGTCCATTACCTTCAGTAGGTGTTCCTTCAGCTACCTGTAACCAGCACCCAGGAATTAGTTCCCACTCTGCAAATCCCTCATGTGGTATAAAGTCAGGTTTTCTATTTAAGAGTGTTTCATACCACTTTTGTCCTTGTTCGATATTAGATACCCGAACTTGAATAGTCATTTCAAAGATCATTTTAATTCCCTCCAAAATTATAGAATATCATTTCTCATAATCCTAGATAATTCAATTAATGTAAGTGCTGCTTTTCATATGTTCTTTTACTCTCGGGGATTTCTGCTAACGTTGTTGTATTCACGAACCCGAGAGGCTTAAAGGAGCGTTAGCGACTGGGTCGAAGACTTAGCCTCGCAGGAGTTGTCTGCCGGATACCACTTCCTCGAAATCCCTCTGGCAGACCAAGGGGCGTAGCCACGCAACGTGAATACGGTGTTAGCAGATTTCAGGGGCTTCTTCGAGCTACTTTCAATGAATTTACGACTTTCAATGTGCTTGGTTCATTAAGATTGAGATATATTCTTCATCTTTAAGCCTTGTCACTTTACAGTTCTCATTGGATTCAAAATCCACTATTCTCTCTTCAATTGTTTTATTAGTACTATCTTTAAATACGTCCTCTCTATCATAGTGAGGAAAAATAAGCTTGTCGGTTACACCTAACGCCTTAAAATCCGTTAAATCCATTGTATTCATCTGTGGAGTAAAGAAATCGACAATGTTAATATTCGGTCCCAGTAATAACGCTCCAGCACTTACTCCAACTATAATTACATTCTGTGCGGCCAGTGTTTTAATAATTTCATCAGCACTACTTTTCTTGGCGTAATACAATAATGTAAATGGATTTCCACCATTGATATATATAACATCTCTATATATAAGAATTTGCGGGTCATCAAATTCTATATCTACAAAATTAATATGCTGAAACCCCATGTCCTTGAAATCTTGCATTGCCTTTTGTGCATATCTATTATTTTGTTTCATAGGGGATGCAGTTGTAATAATAGAGACCTTTAATTGAGAAATATCTCTATCAATAAAATCCAGAAATTGATTTTTAATTTCTTCAGTATAAAAACCACAAGAGGTTAGTAACAAGCTACTCATTGGAATCCCCGTCCTTAAATAGTTTATCTAATCTTTATAATTTAATTAAGCATTCCCCTGATTTCTGCTAACGTTCTGTATTCTCGACGTCCGACGAAGTCGGATGTGTCTGCTGAAATGCCTCTTCGAAACCCTTCCCGCAGACCAAGTCTCCAAAGGAGCCGCAGCTAGAATACTATGTTAGGTGATGTCTGTGTATTCCTCGAAAAATCTTTCAACTAAACTCCCGTATTCCTCTCTAACTTTTGAATAACAATTATCAACCATCCTATACATGAAATCAAAAGGTATATATGTAGTAAACCATCCTTCGTTTCCTTCTTCTATATTCCAGGTATACGAGAGAAAAGGCTCTGAAAGTTCACTTCCTGCTTCTATTAGGTTATTATAACCATGCACTGCCGAGTTTCTTAAACTATAAATCAAGTTAAACAATGTAATCTTCTGAAAATATTCTTTGTGTTCTGAATCAACATTTTCCAAACTGATAAACGATGATATCGGAAGCTCTACTCCATTCTTAACTCTTTCGAGTTTTCTCTCTATCTTGTCATAATATTTTTGGTATTCATCCTTACTTATTCTACCTTTTGAGAAATCATTAATGAATTTGTCAACTTGAATATATTTTAATGTGTCTTGAAAATGTGAACAGTGTAGCAAAAAGTATCTAATGTTTGATCCATTGAATCTTGCATTGTTTGAAGAGTGTGGCTTTTCCACGAAATTACTTAAGAAATCAAGATAAACAAATATTAGTATACAGGCTTCATCATAATGTTTTGATCCAATTTCGATTATGTTTTTAAGTTTTTCATCAAAGGTGTCAAAATAGCTATATGTCATTAATAATCTTCCCCTCCTTACAAAGATTCAACTAACGTTCCTATATTCACGACGTCCGAGGCATGTCGGATGTGTACGGCTGCTTCTGCTTCCTCGAAATTCTTCTGTCGGACCGAGGGCGTATGCCCGATGCGTGAATATTATGTTAGGTGATGGACTCTGAGTCACTCTCAAAACTTCTATTCTCAATAAATCTTAAAAATTCAATACCGAATGCCGTTATTTTAAGAATAGTATAGGGTCTAGTGCTTAATCTATTTATACTGTCATCAAGAAGTAGACTCTTAGATACCAAGTCTTGGACATAAAACATATACTGTGCTTTTTCTAGCTTGTAGTATTCGTTGTCTCTAAAATTTGAAACTTCTACAGTGTGATTGGCATCAAGAATCCCTCTATCTAACAATTTATCCTCGTTTTTAATTTGGCCATACTCAGCTTTTCTATGGGTATTCAATATTTCAATTTGCTTTTCATTAATTTTTGATGCTATATCTAAGAAGGTTTCTGTATAGTCAGTTTCATATGGACTAGTCATTTGATTCACTAATACTTTCTTCAACCTATGTAATTTTTCTTCCGATCTATTTTGAGAAATCCTAAATATTATCGATTCAAACAAATCACTAAATTGCTCACTTTTGATGTAATCAAAATCAAATTGATTTTGATTCATTTCTTTTGAAATATAAATTTTCAGTTCCTCAATAAAGCGATTAACCCGCTCTTGTTTAAGTCGTCCACGGTTCTCAAAAAAAATCTCATTAAGCAAAGTTCCTACATAAGGAATCGCTCCAATAGCACCTTTAGTTAAAGAAATTCCTGTTGATTTCACAATGTCTGTTGTATCCACTTTATTCTCCTGCTTTCTTTATAGATTTCGTCTTTCACCTAACGTTCTTGCATTCACGAACTCCCGTAGGGAGTTGTCCGCAGCACAAACTTCTTTGAGATCCCTTCTGCGGACCGAGGGTGTCAGCCCGAGCGCGAATTCATTGTTATATGTAGTAAGGTCTTCTTCGAATTACTTTCGATCTCTCTGCTTTATCCATCTAACTTATCACCTGGTAAGCGGCCATAAATCTCGTCAATTTCACGCGGTTCTGTAATCATTTTTTGTGTTATGAAGTTCACAAGTTTAAACAAAGTAGTAACTGTTTTGAAATCATCCCTAAGATCAATTGTTCCAGGATGAACAGCATCATTTCCTATAACTCTTACAACATCTAAGGCTTCTTGTACTTTAGGGGGCAAGCCTTTAGCAACTAATTCTTTAATGTCGTTATTTATATTCTTTCCCGGCTGGCCCAAGTGAGCGCAAAGCTTTTGGATTGCTAATCGAAGGAGGGCGGCCGCCCCTCTTGTTGATAGATTAGCAATTTCACGTGCTTCTTCATAATCCCTTTTAATATCATCTGGCATATCTTGATTTGGAGGTTCGTACATTGAATTTATTGGATACACAATTTTTTCGCCATGCCAAATAGTAGGGAAATTACAATTTTCGCAGCTAGATATCATAAATGCTTGATTTTGGTATAGTAATCCATATCCACTTTTTTGTTCAGCGCCACTCATAAAATACCAAGATTGCCTTGAGAATACTGAACAATTGGGACAGTTAAAAGCTCCTGAACTTAGACTTGGAGAGATAATATTAGATTTCACGATTTTCCTTCCTTCCACATATTTACTTAAGGGTGAATGTTTTGTGCTTGCGCTTATTACATATAACGTTTCCCGTATTCACGACGTCCGACGTAGTCGGATGTGTCCGGCTGCTACTACCTCCCCGATATTCCTCTGCCGGACCGAGGGCATATGCCCGATGCGTGAATATTATGTTATACGACGGAAGTTGCTGCTGAATAATCATTCAAAATTAATCAATTCATTTATGTCGTGTCCAAGTCTTGAAGGATGTCTAGGTTGTCCAGACTTAGCCTTTTTTAAGCAAAATAGACCAATTCTTTCACTTCTCAATAATTCCATTACTTGTTTGTCTCTTTTGTTAAAGAAGTGTTTTTCGCCCCATGCTATGACCACTCTATCGGCTCTTAATGCTGCTTCTACAATGTACTTGTCAGTTTCAGGACCTACAGGGTCTATTAATGATTCTTTTAATCTTTTTGGATTAGTTGATATCAAACTATAGAGATTGACTACCTCAAGTGACCCATATTTAAATTTGTTTGCAAAATATAAACATTGTCTTGAAGTCTGATCCTCTAATACTTCATTTGCAGTACTGGGGTTTAACATTATGTATAATAGCTTTGGTAGCGTGAGATCCCATTTTCTAGTCAATAAGTATCTATACTTTTTTTCTGAATCAAATACAGCGCCTTGCTTCATTGAATTCACCTTCTTTTGGTTGTTCTGTCGTATAACGTTCCCGTATTCACGACGTCCCACCGACTAAAGCCACGAAGTGGCGGCCGCGATGCGGTTAGTCGGCGAGGATGTGTCCGGCTTGTTCGCTTCCCTGCAACTGAAATGCCTCACGGAATCCACTTCTAACTTCGTGCCGGACCGAGGCAGCTTGTCTGCCGAAGGGTGAATATATTTGTTATACGAAGTCCTTGTCTTCTAGAACTGCCACCAAATCTGCTCTTCACCTTCATTTCTTTGCCCTTTATATATTATTTCTCCATCTTTTTCTGACTTTATATCAAAATTAATTTGATAGCTTTTTCTAAACAGGTTGAGATCTGTAATTCCCCTTTCTATTTCATCGTAGAAATCAAAGACTAATTCTTTTGCTTGTTCATTTGTTAATCTATCTTCTACCATAATTCTAAAATTGATTATACCGTCACTTGAACTCGAACTCGTTGCAGTAGTAGTAACTAGCTCTTTACTATTCATGGTCTTCTCCGCTTTAACTAATGAATCTACCAATTGGTTAAAATCAATTTCATTATTATTGTTACAGCCAGCTGTAATAAGAGAAAATAGAATTATTAATACTATTAAATATTTCATTTAATCTCCTTCTCTTAATGATTTTACAAGGATTTCGGATAACGTTCTTGTGTTTACGACGTCCCACCGACTTGGCCGCGATGCGGTAGTCGGTGCGGGTGTGTCCCGGCTACTACTTCCTCGACTTATCTCCCAGGACCGAGGCGGCTTGTCTGCCGATGCGTGAACACTTTGTTATGAGATGTCAGCACCTTCCTTGAGTTACTTACTAATTCATTGCTTTACTAATAATTTCGGATGTCCTCTAAGCAATTATCACAAAGAGTTGCATCACCTTCTTTAGAAAAACAAAGATTAGCACCGCATCGCATACACTCATCTATATCTTCATAATCCCACCCATCAGCGCAGTTGAAACAAATTTATCCTTCATCTGTTCTAACCAAAGTTTCATAATCGCAACCAGGGCAATAATAAATTGGCCATTCTCCACCTTGGGTAACTATCTCATATTTACTTTCAAAACCTCAGACACATACTCATTGGCAATTTCCTCTGGATCGTCATTCTTGTATCACAAAATAAGCATTGAAATCCATCTGAACGATCTGCAGCGTCTTGCAAACAGCGAGGGCATGTTACAACGAGTTTTATCTTGGCTATTTTACTTCCAATTGCCTTCCAGCGTTGACTTACAAATGCATCAAATTTTAATACTTCTTCCCTAATGACTACCATTTCATCATAATCAACTTCATCTTCAAGTTCATCATTTACAAAATCAATCAAAAAGTTTAAAGCATCAGCAACTGTAGCTTTCAGGGCTTCTGAGCTATCCACAATCCCAAAGTGCTCAAATCTGTTTCTTTTATCTCTAAGGCTATTCAAGTTTTTTCCCATCTGTTGATTAATACCCACTTCGCAGATATTAATCAATCTATCTATACAATCATCAAAGTTTGCACTTGTGAACTTGCCATTTTTATAATCTTGTAGACTAGCTTTCTCTACTTTGTTAAACAATAGTGTCCAGTGTTCCCTTCTCAAACGTTCTTTTAATATTAATTCAATCCCGGAACTTAAATGCAAGATTGCATATTTCAGATCTGTCGGTTTGATAGGCTCTTCTAAATACTCAATCGCCGAAACCACAAAGTTTAAGCCATTATCAATCTTCTAAATACTCAATCGCCGAAACCACAAAGTTTAAGCCATTATCAAATAACTCAAATTCAACATCATTATGTACCTCTTTCTGATTCATGTTATACCCTCCATTGTACAAGGTGAAAAATACTCTTGTTTTAAGCTTTGCTCTGATTTCAGTTAACGTTCCTGTATTCACGACCCAGCGCATGCTGGGTGTCCGGCGACTGCCGGACCGAGGACGTATGTCCGTGCGTGAATATTATGTTAAGTGATGTTGCTTCTTCCTCGACTACTCTAATAGAATTTACTAAAATCATTCACAAGGTACTTATCATATCTTTCTTTGGAATATTCAATTCTTTCCTTAGAGATTTTGTCCGTTTTTGAACCATTAAACTTAATTGATCGCTTACCAATGTTCTTCCCAGACTTATTTAAGACTGCTTCCTCGATGAACTCTTTTGAAGACATTATCCATGTTTTTTTCAATCTCTCTGAATAGAATACGAAATAATAGTTATTTCTATCTTTATGAGTTATAGCTGCAAATAAGGCAGCATCTCCTGGTTTAACATCTAGAGATCTAGCTTTAATTTGTATTTCAATATAACTGCCATCTGCCTTTTTTATTATTGCATCAATTGCATTGTCATCAACTAAAGGGACATAGACATCTATACCTTCTTTAAGCATTAAGCCTATCAAATAATATTCAATTCGTTTGCCGAACCCAGCAGAATGCCTAAATGGTATACTCATTTTGGAATCCTCCATTTATATAGCTTCCAAGCAATTTCACTTAACGTCTTTTTCACGAACTTCGCAAAAACATCATCTCTTGAAGTGTTTACGACTTCGTGAACCCACCTTCAACAATCAAGTTTACGATTCCTCTTCCAAATTGATCTAACGGACTTTTAATCCTTCTTATGTCCTTCACACTCACATGTGTGTAACTTTCGGTGGTGCGCACACTTTGATGACCGAGCTACTCTTGAATGAAGCGAATGTCAATTCCACCTTCCAAAAGATGTGTAGCGAATGAATGGCGTAAGGCGTGAATGCTAACCTTTTTCTGGATCCCAGAGGCAGTACGCGCTTGTTCGAACACTTTTTGAACCGTTCGTTCAGTTATATGTCGCTCTGGGTGTTGACCTGGGAACATCCATTTCTCGGGCTTTTCTTGTTGTAAATACGGTTGAACAATATACATAGCTGTATCGGATAATAGGGTAAGACGATCCTTTCGACCTTTGCCTTGAGAAACTCGAAGCGTTTTTCGCTCGAAATCAATGTCTTGAGTTTTCAACTGGACCACTTCCCCTACCCGTAATTTTCTTTCTTAGGGCGAACATAAGAGACTGTTTCCTCAAGCAATAATACTTTTTGAGCATAGAATTTGATCGCGCTGAGCGCTTGATTAACATAGGAATGGGAACATTTCCTATGAAGTAAGTGTAAGGAATAACTCTGAATCATTTTCTCGTGACCCATCCCATTATTTTGCTGCTGTACAAAAGCATGAAATCGATGGACTTGACTACAATAAGCTTTGATCGTTTTTTTACTATAACCTCGAAGCTGCAGTGCATGAACGAAAGAGCTTTTTAACGACTCATTCCATGAATAGATTGGAATGTGATCCTGCATGTTAACTTCATTGTTATACAAGCTGCACTCTTTCATCAACATGCTATCAACATGAATCTTCGTTCCTTCAAAAAGTGTATGCAACTGTTGAATCGATTCGATTGTAAATGGAATCATCCAGACCTTTTTATCACGGACCCATTTCCTTCCTGGAATTTCTCGAATCTTCATCACCATTTGTTCATCATACTTAAAACGAACATATAATGAACCTTCATCATTCCGAGACACCCATATACTCACGTTCCCACCCTCTCATTATAGCAGCAACCTAATTATTGGAAAGCAAAAAGAGCTCACAATCGCCGTCATCGACGTTGTAAGCTCCCGATACTTTCGGTGCTGTTCATCCTTTATGATCTAACCGCATTCAATTCAATATTATTACGTTTAGGGGATTAAAATTGTTGTAGTCATTATATAGATTAAACCATAATCAAGGTAACAATAGCTACCTCATATCTCACCTTACTTCAAGCACGAAAATGCAGTACAAGCGAAATCTTAGTACTACACTTCGCGTGGAACATGATAACGAGTAGCGTAGCGAATCGGTCTTGATGTTTCACGCCGTCTTCGAATAACTTACATCTTAAGATATATCACTGCGTTTAATGGCGATTCTTCATCAAGATTAGAGTACACGTGGATGTTACTGCAGCTCCTACCCAGATTCAGCACATGATAGTATTTTGTATAATAGAGAGATACATATTGTGGTAGTGCGAAGGGGTGGACCTATCGTCATGAAACCGGAGTTAGATCCGAGAGAAATCAGAACCCTGCGAAAAATAAAAAATGCTCTCCTTCACATGATGGCTTCCCGAATCGATCCCATAACCATTACGGATCTATGTGCCGAGGCACAAGTGACACGGCCTACCTTTTACAAGCATTTTAGTAGTGTAGCCGAGTTAATGGAGGTTATGTCCAAGGAGACGATGGAAGATTTGAAACGCCGCATCGTGATCGAGAAGAAAATATCCCTTCAAGAGGTTGATTATGATGAACTGCCCTCCAATATGGTCGCTTTATTCAACCATGTGCTGGACAATCGGCAGTTTTACGAAGCCTTCATGTTAATCCATCCGGACACGCCATTCACGCGTTATTTCAAAGCCACGCTCTACCATTTTGTAAAGGTTGGGCTTGAAGCATCCATTGAGACGGGCGCTGAGATCAGTGTGCCGTCCGACGTGGTGATCAACTTTATGACAGGTGCATTTCACGAGACTATCTTGTGGTGGATGTTGAAGGGGTACCCATACACTCCACGGGAAATGACAGCCATGGTATTACGATTATCCATTAACGGACCTTATCAATTCTAGAATATTAAAAAAGAGTAGCGTCTCTCCGTCGAGAATAGGGTACGTTACTCTTTTTGCTAACTTCGTAAATCAGAAGGAATATTTGTCCATTTCATCGAAATACAATGTACTAACACGAAATCGATAGAAAGAGATGTGTATAAGATGAATGGAATTCTGGGCGTATCCGGACTATCGTTCTTGTTGGTGACACTGTTCACCCCTCTACTTATCTGGGGATTACGTACGTTAAAGCTTACGCAGCCAATCCGGAGTGAGCTGCCTCCCGATCATCAGGCCAAACGCGGGACGCCGTTAATGGCAGGTCTTATATTGCTGATTGGCGTTGCCATTTCACTGCAATTTCAACCTACGCCGCTAACCGTTTTTTTATGCTCAACCTTCCTCTTGTTCAGCTCGATCGGGTTTATGGATGACTTCAAAAAAGCTGCGTGGCAGGACCCGTCCGGAATCTCCGGTCGCATGAAGCTTGTATTTCAGTTCCTGTTTACCGGCGCATTACTGTATGTGCTGTTCCATTCCTTTTCACTAACAAGTGATATCCGACTCTTCAACGGGTTCCAGCTCCATCTGCCGGTAAGCGTGTACGTCATCATCATGCTGTTATTCATTGTGGGTTCGGCGAATGCCATTAACTTTACCGACGGATTGGACGGACTATTAATCAACGTAGCCATTCCTACCTATTTTTTCTTCTTCTTAATCTCCGACAATCCGGAAGTGCAAATGTTCTCGCTGGTCATGGTCGGCTGCCTGCTCGGCTTGCTGCTCTACAATATTCATCCAGCCCGGGCTTTCATGGGCGATACGGGATCTCTCGCCATTGGCGGCTCCCTATCATTCTTAGCGGTCATCGAGAAGGTCGAAATTCTGATTCCGCTTCTGTTCATCATCTATTTGGCTGAGCAGCTCTCGGTCATCCTGCAGGTATGGTACTATAAACGCACCAAGCTGCGTCTGTTCCGAATGGCACCGATTCATTTCCACTTCAGTCTTAAATACGGCTGGAGCGAGAACAAAATCGTGATGATTTTCGGTTTTGTCTCCTGGTTTATGGCTTTGCTCTGTTGGTTGCTTGCCAAATACGTAATGTGAAACATTGGAATAAAATAATCAAGGAAAAGCCTCCTGGTAGATGTCCGGAACACTACTGGTTGGCTTTTTTACATGTTGAGACCCTGGCTTTGGACTTACGGCATAATTCCCTCCAGCTCTTTTCTCAGACTGTTGAGCGTTGATGTTCGTTCTTCGTCATTCTGTTCGTCGTAGAGCAGCTGCTCCATGAATTCCCAGACATCCTCCAGCTTGCGTCTCCCTTGATAAAATGTCAGCGCCTCGATGTTCACCTCATAATGACTGTGGGTATTCGCATAAATTCTCATGAATTCTGAAAAATAGGGCTCATCCACAAACGACATCATATCGGCTTCGACCGGTGCCAGCTTCAGTCCCTCCCAATCAATCAGCTTCAACTGACCCGTAGACATCAGGTTCCATCCATGTACGTCGGTATGGCATAATGCCATTCGCAGATCACGATTCTTCAGCGCTTCGGACAGCTCTTCAATTTTAAGCATTAATTTCTTCATGCTATCGATATGATGAAGCAGCACTTTCCCGAGGTGATCCGGCAACTCCCCGTCCAGCGTGCTCCTTAGCTGCTCAAGAAACGGCACCGTAAAGCTTTCTTTCATCGCACTTGTCACCAGAGGAACCTCTTCCCCATAACGATGGAGCTCTGCGATCATCTCTGCCAATTGTCTCACTTGATCCTTCGTCAGCTTGGTATCGGCGATTGTATCCCCAACGATATATTCATACAACAGATAAATTCCTTCGTCATCCTCGCATTGATAGCAGCCGTCTTTTGTGAGAATCGGAACTGGAATCTTCCCCTTTAAACGACTATGCTCCTCAAGCCACAACAGTACAGGCACGTAATCATCAATCAGCGCAGTCCACTTGGGGGTAGATGCACGGCTTTTCTCATATACCTTCAGGAAATAGGCATGTCTCTCACTCTGCACTTTATAAGCCAGCGCTGCCCAACCACCCTTTTGGGGTACAACATGGGTACGATCCAATCCGTAATATTCCTTCAAAATGCCTTGTAATTGTTCCACAGTACCTCCTATCTATGCCTCATATCTTTCGGGGTTCTCCCCTCTAACTTATCATAGCGGTGCCATGATATGATTTAAAGACCTCCATTCATATCACCTGTGCTTATTTGTTTTTTCGATCACCCTCTTCTTTCTGTAAGAGCTGGCCTTGGTGCATCTCATATAAAAAAACAAGGATGCATCATCTGCATCCCTGTCTCGCCTGCAACGTCTTTTTTATTCTAACGGCCTGCCTTCTTTATAATAAAGATTCCGCTTAAGAATCACGAAGAAAATATGTACGTTCCGGTACCCGTGTTCTGACAAGATATCGTGAATGCGGGCTGCAACAGCATCATGAATCTCCTGAGATCTCTGGAACATAAGGATTTCAACGGAAAGCGGCGTATTCGTAATGATCTGATAAGGAAGCAGTTCGATCTTCACAATTTCCTGCGGAATTTGAACAATCCCCGCGAATTCATCAACGACCTGTGGCGTTATTTCTTCAAGAAAGACTTCGGAGAATCCTTTAAAGCGTAAATATGGCACTCTTATCCCTTCATTTCGTCGAATTATTGTGTTATAGATGTCCTCAAGTGACTTTTATCTCTCTTCTACTATACAATATTGTTATTGTGAAAGGAATCACTATGATTCAGATGCACACATTCGCAGGTGGATTTCAACTATAGCTATCCTTTCAATTGCCCTGTACGACCGCTTCCGTTAAACTTGATAACATCCGATTCATCATACAAGAAATTCATTATGGAGGTGAAGGTCCTCATGGGACAAAATCTATGGGATGCCGAATGGGAAGTGACCGAGCCGTTAGTCCGGTTATTGCTTACTCGCCAATTCCCCCAATTGTCTACCCTCAAGGTCCAGGAGATTGGCAACGGATGGGACAACACCGTTTATCGCGTTGGCGATGAGTATGTGTTTCGCTTTCCTCGTAGAGAGATAGCCATATCTTTACTAAATACCGAAGCAAAAATCCTGCCCAAGCTTGAACACTACATAACGGTACCTTATGCGAAACCCCTCTTCTTCGGAAAAGAAAGTGAAGATTATCCTGCACCTTTTCTAGGATATACTTATCTTCCCGGTAAATTTCCGATTGGAATTTCGGATGAAGCGCGGATGCAATCAGCGGAAACGCTCGCCCGCTTCCTGAAGCGCCTGCATGCTTTTCCCGTAGAAATAGCGCAGCAAGCAGGTGTATTGTCTGACCAGCGTAATCTGGCCGATATCGCCGGCCGCAAAGACAAAATGCTGAATTCCCTTTCCAATCTTACCCAATATATAACGCAAGAGGAGTTACATGAGATCGAGGACTATTTGCGGGGCATCCATTTGGTTCAGGCGAGGCATCGACATGTTCTAATCCACGGGGATCTCCATTTTAAAAACATGCTGGTCGATGATAATGGCAATCTTTCGGGGATTATTGATTGGGGCGACGTCAACATTGGCCATCCTGCCTGTGACCTGAGTATCGCTTACAGCTACCTGCCGCCGGCCTCCAGAGCGGATTTCTATGATATCTATGGCGAAGTGGATGAAGAAACGAAGATTCTGGCACGAATGATCGCCGTCTATATCCCTATGTTAATATTCATGCAGGCCATTGACGAAAAAGATGAAGCCATTGCATTGGAAGCCAAATCAATTATTCAGCGTGCCATGGCCATATAATGGTTCGATGGTTATGGCGGAATCATATCTCATACAGAAAAGAAGCTTGAAAAAAACCTTCAAGCTTCTTTTTTCTTTGTTTCGTGATTTGCCATACGTTGCAGCAACGTTATATTTTTAACATTCCCATTAACGGCATAATGGTTTTTATTACATTCATGCCCAGTTTAATATGCGGCACGATTTGTCCCAAAAAGCCCAAACCGCCTACAGCCGCAACTCCTTCTCCTTCCTCAGCCCCTTCGGCTGCCGGAGCGCTTGGAGGACCTCCAAACAAGTCGCTTAAAAATCCGGAAATCTGCGCTTTGTCCCCGCTCCGTGCAATCGAAGCCGGCATTTTTTTGTTAGCACGAAGTCCGGATAGCGTCACTTCCCGGCCTTGAATCTGATTCAGTTCTCCGATATAGTAGCTGCCATCCTTCAGAACAACCACGACTGGTTGACCTACCCAATGCTGGGGAGGTCTCGACTTCGAAGCGGCTCTGGACTTCCTGGCGCGTTTCGATGACATACTAGGATCACCTCGCTTCCCTATTCATCATGTAGACATCATATGCAGAGCCGTCTTTCATTCTTGTGCCTTTATAGGAGGATTGATATAAATGCGTCAATAACCTAGATTTACAAGGCTCCATCACTATATAAAAATGAGCAGAAATTTAATTTATTTCCGTCGAATGTGGCTTTTTGCCTCTCTCCGGTGTCTAATGAATTGTAAGGTCAAGAGGAGGTTCTTATCCATGTCAAGAGCTCATGACAATCTCCCTGTTTATCCGGATAACCAGGGAACCGAACGCACATTTGAAGAGGTTTATGATGAATACCGCCTGAGGATTCGCCAATATCTCGCACTGAAAGTGAATCCGATGGCTGCAGATGACTTAACACAACAAGTGTTCTTAAGGGCCATGGAGAACCTCGATAAGTTTAACGGGAATTCCAGTCTGTTCACCTGGATTTTCAAGATCGCCCAGAACACGGTTAAAAATGAATATCGAAGTATATCACGTAAACATGAGATGCCTTATGACTTTACAAGTTATGAATCTCAGTCCATCTCCCTTGATTTTTCCAGATATGTTGATATTCGAATTGATATTAGCGCGGCACTTAAGCGGCTGAGTGAGCTTGATCAGCAGATTATATCGTTGCGATTTTTCGTGGATTGTACGCTGTCGGAAATATCCAGGATCGTGGGCATGCGCGAGAGTGCGGTGAAAAATCGATTGTACCGGTCCTTGGAGAAGCTAAAGAAAGAATTAAAAGAATGGGGTGACATCACCATTATGTCAATTCTGGATTTGATATCCTTTGAAAGCAAAAGTGAAGTTAGTCATCTTCAGAGCAAAGTGCATCAGGACCTGTTTCAAGAACTTAAGAACAATGTAGAACAGATTGCAGCAAAATATAGTCATCAGCCGTCACACAAAATCGTAATTGAAATCTATCCCGATCTGCCAACATTCCATCAAGCCGTTGGTGAATCGGATGCACCTTATTGGTTCATGGGCACGTTCGATAACAACACGTTAAAAATCGTCTCACCCTTGAACCCGGGTCCCGAGCATACGTATCAATCGATCCTCCGGTCCACCCTGCACTTGTACACCATGTGGTTGATCAGCGACATCAACCCCCTCGCCCCCAAATGGATCCGTCAGGGCATCGGTGGGTACGAAGCGCAGCAAATGTCCGAAGATTTCATTCGAAGCACGACTTCGGAAGCCATCAGCAATCGGGCGATTCCAAGTTTCGAGGATCTCAATGATGATTCCTGGGATTTTGGCAAAACGGGATTTCAGTTCTCCTATCTGATCGTTGAGTTCATCATTAAAAGATATGGGTTAGGTCCATTGAATCAACTCATCCGCAACCCGGATGGTTATCATGACATTTTCCATCTTTCCGAAGAAGAGCTTCATGAGCAGTGGTCGAAAGCCCTCCAAGATCAGCTTGTATAAATTAGAAGAAAGGAGTGTCCAAAAAGATCCTTGGATCTGGGGGGATGCTCCTTTTTCTGTTAAGAGACGCACCGTGTACGAATCGTCCTCTCCGCTGCGTTGTGCGAAAACATGCTGTATCTGCCATGGACTTGGAGGAAGACATTCACCGTATCGTCATTCATCCTGTAAATGAAGAGTTAGCTTAAGAGTTCGACATTACTCCTGCCGCAGGGGCCGAATTCGAACAGCGGATGTCTTAAAACCGGGCATTTTACAGAACGGGTCCAGATCCGGCCGGGTCGCGTGATTGACATTCTGCACGCCGCCCCAATGCATAGGCACGAACAGGGTGTCTTCTCGAATCTGGTCTTTGATTCTGGCGCGTACGGAAAAAGATCCATGCTCCGACTGGATCTCTACCCACTCGCCGTCCTGGATTCGGTAACGCTGTGCGGTCATCGGGTGGATCTCCACGAAATTTTCCAGCTCGCGTGCAAGCAAAGAAGGACTTCTCCGGGTCTGTACGCCGGTCAGATAGTGGGACAGAACACGACCATTGGTCAGAATAAGTGGATACGCCTCTGACACGCCTTTCCAAGGATCCCCTTCCATTACAGAGAACACGGCCCTTCCGTCCGGATGGGCAAACGATTGTTGAAACAGAAGACCAACCCCAGCCTCTTCAGGGGAGGGGCACGGCCAATATACTCCCTTCTCCCGGCGCAGTCGGTCATAGGTTATACCGTAGTAGTCTGCAATTCCACCCTTGCTCGCGAGCCTCAGCTCATTAAAAATCTCTTCAGGCTCGTTGAAGCGAAAATAATGCCCCTTCCCCAGCATGTCGGCCATGGAGCACAGAATCATCCAGTCATGACGCGCCTCGCCAGGCGCCTGACGCCCTGCCTCTCGCAGGAGCACGCGTCCCTCCAGGTTCGTCAGTGTCCCTTCATTTTCCATGTAGGAGGTTACCGGCAGAACAAGATCGGCCAATTGGGCCGTTTCGGACATAAACATGTCGGCAACCATCAGAAAATCAAGTTTGTTCAAACCTTCCTCCACAAGCCCGGCGTTCGGATTCGATACGATGGGATTGGAGCCCATCACGAAGAGCGATTTAATCACTCCCTGATGAATCAGCTCCATCATCTCATAGGCAGAGACGCCTTTCCCGGGAAGGCTTGCAGCATCCACACCCCACACGGAGGCAATGTAAGCCCGATCCTTTTCACTCTCGATCGACCTGTAACCCGGCAGCTGATCGGCCTTCTGCCCATGCTCCCTCCCCCCTTGTCCATTCCCCTGACCGGTGATGGCTCCATATCCGCAGCCCTCTCTCCCGATTTTACCTGTAGCCAAGACCAGGTTTAGAAAATGGCGAACCGCAAGATGGCCATCCGTCTGCTGCTCCACCCCTCGCGCAGTCAGCACCATGCCAGTATCCGCCTCGCCATAGGCTAAAGCGGCCTCCCGGATTTGCCCCAGCGCCAATCCGCATATACCCGCAGCCTGCGAGAGATCGAGGCTGTTCAAATAAACGCTCAGCTCGTCGTAACCGTTCGTCCTTGCTTGAATAAAGGTCTCATCGATCAAGCCTTCATCCATGATGATCTTAAGCATCGCATCCGCCAGTATGGTATCCGTTCCCGGTCTGATCGGCAAATGCATATCGGCCATGGCGGCGGTGGCTGTTTTTCGCGGGTCGATGACAATGATCCTGGCCCCATTCTCCTTAGCCCGGTTGAAGTAAGTCAGCAGCGTAGGCTGACATTCCGCTATATTGGTGCCGGCCAGCACGATGCAGCGGGCCAGAGGAATATCAGCCAATCTGAAGGTCAACCCCCGGTCAATCCCGAAGGTTTTGCTCCCTGCAGAAGCTGCGGCAGACATACAGAAGCGGCCGTTATAATCGATATATCGGGTTCCCAGTGCCACCCGGGCAAATTTCCCGAGCAAATATGCCGTTTCATTGGTCAAAGATCCACCGCCGTAAACGGCATTGGCATCAGCGCCATACTGCTCTGATATCCCCTGCATATGTTGACTGGCCACAGCAAATGCTTCATCCCACGAACATGGGATAAGTTCACCATTTGAGCGGATTAATGGATGTGTGAGACGCTGCGAATGGACTGCATGCTGATGCGCATGCATGCCTTTGACGCATACCCTGCCCTCCGATGCGGAGTTCGGAACCCCTTCCACCCTATATTCGGCCCTGCGCTGACCCGGAATGCCGTTCCCACCCTCGGTTACCGTCATCTTGCACTGCACACTGCAGAACGGACATTGCGTCTCGATCACGGCAGCAGCTACTGTCGATTCAGCACGATCCGATTGAAGCATAACGAGACCACCTCTTTCTATTATTCTTCTGCTTTAACGGACCTGCGCCTCCCATGCATAGCGAGTCAGCTTTTCTGCAAGTTCTCTTTGCAGATCATCGTCAAGAACATTCTCCCGGATCGCCGTCACGCCTGTACGTTCCACCCACCTCCACAGCGGTTCCTCATACATACTGTTCTGACGGTACCACTGCAAGCAAGCAGCTGCGAGCTGAACGACATCTTCTTCACTCTCCGCAACACCGATCAACTGCCCTTCACGGACAGGATGCGCCGCATGTCCGCCGAGATAAACCTCCCAGCCCGCAGGAGAAGCGGAAATTCCGATCCCCTGAACCAGGATGCTGACGGATGACGCTGTGCAATCAGACACCCCTGCACTAACCGGGGAAGGAAGGGACACCTCTCGCCAGCCGGTGCGAAGCCATTCTCCAATTCTACGAATGCTTGCCGCCTCTGGCTTAGATCCTTCCGTGTCTCCCACCCATACCTTGACCCCCTGAAAGGACGCTGATCCCTTATAAAAAACGTCGTCGTCACTTGCTTTAATGGACTGCCTCCGCTCATCAAGGTGAACTGCACCCGTCATTTCAATGTGAAAATAAAATCGTAAGGCTGGACGGCACACCTCACAACCGTCCAGTTTCTTCCAACCTTGTCGTAACATGAAATCCTGAACGGAATGACAGCCTTGATCCACGGCATGAACCACCGCTTGCTTCAATGAAGATGGACCAAGCACCGTGCATTCACATACAGGAACCTCGATTGGCGTTCTGGCTTCCGTAAGCAAACCCTCTTTCCTCTTGCCGCTTCGCATATATTTGACAAGAGCGTCCACCATAGGCCGGCAGCCGCCGCAGGAACCGGATGCCCTGGTATGCTCCTTCACTTCATCCGAGCTTTCCAGATGATGTTCGGTAATGGCCGCCATGATCGCCACTTTGCTGACGCCGTTGCAAGCGCAAACCGTTTCATGTTCCGGGAGCGCCTCTGCAGCGGATTCAGCTGCGCTGAGGCCGCTGCTTTCAGAAGGTATAAGCTCTGACACAGCCGCACCCTGCTGCACCAATGCCAGGAGCGAGGACCCCTCATTCGTATTTCCGAACAGAACCGCACCCGTAACCCTGCCTTTGCGCATGGTCACTTTTTTGTATGTGCCGCATACGGCATCGTAATGCTGAATGGCCGTTTCAGCCCCTTCCCCTGATATCACACCGGCGGAGAATACATCCACGCCCGATACTTTTAGCTTGGAGTAGGGAATCGACCCGCCATAAGGCTCCGCCTCCCGGCCGCAGATGACACGGGCCAGCACCTTCCCCTGCTCATACAGAGGAGCGACCAGACCATAACTAACGCCTCGGTGTTCCGCGCACTCTCCCACGGCATAAATGTTCGGCTCGCTCGTTCTCATGAAGTCATCCACCAGAATTGCCCGCTGCGTTCGAATGCCGCTTCTTTGGGCAAGCTGCACATTAGGCTTGATCCCAACAGCGAGAACGACTACATCCGCATCTAGACGCGTCCCGTCCATAAACCGAAGACCTTGCGCCCTCGTGCGGCCAACAATTCGCGTGGTGTCCTTCGCCAAGTTAAATTGCATCCCTTGAGCTTCAAGTTCCCGCTGCAGCATCATCGAAGCCGTTCGATCCAGCTGCCGGTTCATGATATAAGGAGCATTATGAACCACTTGGGTATCCATCCCGAGATGGAGAAGCCCGCGGGCAGCCTCCAATCCCAGTAAGCCTCCGCCAATGACTGCCGCCTTCGTGTACATCTTGGACATTTCGGTCATTTTCGTACAGTCATCCACGGTCCGAAACGAAATGACTCCTTCCTTATCCGCTCCGGTTATAGGAGGAATGTAGGGAGATGAGCCTGTTGCCAGAATTAACGCATCATACGTTTCCCGTATACCGGAGACTGTCTCGACAGCGCGGGATTTGATATCGATATGACAAACGGTCTCCCCTGCCAACAGCCGAATGCCATGCAGCTCATACCAGGACCAATCGTTCAGAATGATATCCTGGAGAGAATGTTCACCTTGAAGCACTTTGGATAGGAGGATCCGATTGTAGTTGGGGCGAGGTTCGGCACCGAATATCGTAATATCGAAGAGCTCTGGGTCCAGCTTGAGGATTTCCTCAACACATCGTATTCCCGCCATCCCATTGCCAACGACAAGTAGCTTCTTTCTCCTCATGAAACACCTCCACTCCCGCCATGTCATCTTCATGTAAGAAAATAGAAAACGCCCTTTCCCATAATGAGGGGAAGGGCGTCATTGCCTCGAATTCGGCACACCATTGTGCCGATTTTCAATAAAAATCATACATTCAGATTAGTTGATGCACAAAAAAATGTCAATATACATAACACCAAATTCATTTCACTGCTGAATAAATAAATATTCAGCAAAATTATGTAAAGTATATTGACATTCATTTGACCGCTTCTCTATAATGTGAATCATCATAATCAAATGTTATTTTACGGACGGGGACACAATGATGTGTCTTTAGTCTTTGGGCAATGAGGCCGCAAATCGTCTTGGTAAAGGACGATTGCGGCCTTTTTATGCCTGCAGCTGGGAGTCGACACGAATAGAGAAAGTACACATTTTGGATAAGGAGCGATAACGATGGAGAGGAAAGGATTTTGGCAAAGCGGGCATAAGCCCTCGCTGTTCGGTGCTTTTCTGTATTTTGACATCAGCTTTATGATATGGGGCATGCTTGGCCCCCTTGCGGTGGTCATTGCCGCGGATTATCCGATGGACCCGGTGCAGAAGGCAAATCTGGTGGCGCTTCCCGTTCTGGGCGGCTCCATCCTCCGACTCGTATTAGGATTCCTGGCGGATCGCCTGGGTCCCAAACTAACAGCTCAGATTGGAATGATCGTTACGCTGATCCCTTTATTATTAGGATGGTTGTGGGTAGATTCCCTGGATCAATTGTATGTCGTCGCTATTCTGCTAGGGGTGGCTGGAGCTTCGTTCGCTGCAGCTCTGCCACTGGCGGGACAGTGGTATCCCAAGGAACATCAAGGTTTGGCGATGGGAATTGCCGGTGCCGGTAACAGCGGCACGGTCCTCGCAACCCTCTTCGCCAATCGGCTTGCCCAACATTTCGGAAGCTGGGAGATTGTGTTCGGACTCGCCATTATCCCCATCGTGCTGGTCTTCATTTACTTCTCGCTGTTTGCACGCAACAGTCCGAATCGTCCCGCTCCCAAAAGATGGTCCGAATATGGAAATGTCCTTAAGCAGCGTGATGCCTGGGTATTCTGTGCCCTGTACTGCGTGACGTTCGGCGGCTTTGTGGGACTCGCTAACTATTTGACGATCTTCTTCAACACCCAGTACGGTCTCTCCGCGGTCCAGGCCGCGGACATTACCACGATCTGTGTCATAGCAGGGAGCTTCTTCCGCCCTGTAGGCGGGTTTCTGGCCGATCGAATCGGAGGCTCGCGGATGCTCATGTTTCTCTATACCGGTGCGTCCGTCATGCTCATCGGCGTCTCCTTCTTGCCTCCCCTTTGGCTTGTTGTCACGCTGCTGTTTATTGGCATGATGTGCCTGGGTGCGGGAAACGGTTCGGTATTTCAGCTCGTCCCTCAGCGGTTTGGCGGCGAAATCGGGTTGGTTACCGGTATTGTCGGAGCTGCCGGAGGGCTTGGAGGCTATGCTCTGCCGCTTATTCTCGGCCGATTATACCAGGCGACAGGCTCATACACAGCGGGCTTCATTATTTTAAGTTTCATAGCTGCCGCTTCGCTGACCCTTACAGTCGTGATGCAGCTGAAATGGCGGAGAAGCTGGCTTCGCAGTGTGTCATCAGGTCCGCAGGCGGGTTCGGCCAAGCTATAAATGAAAGTCGCTCAGGTTATAACCTCGTCAAACGAATACAAATGTTAAGAACATGTTGATGAAGAGACCAATACCCGGTATTAAACCGGGTATTGGTTATGCTTTGTACCTGTGTTTTTTCAATCCCCTTCTATCCAATCCACTTCAGTTCCTTACTCGTTCGTTCCCAGTTAAAGGCTTACCCGTTCTTTCTCGTCTCTCGTCAATAGGCAGCGTTGTTCCTGAAAAGATTAGCTTCAACATGAGAAACACGCCGTATCCAAGCACACCGCCGGCTGTATTCAGAATTAAATCATCCACATCAAAACTTCCCATTGAAAAAACGAGCTGGGAGCATTCCAGCGTGAGACTCAACCCCAGGGATGTCGTAAAGGAGCCAATGAACCCGAGGAACTTGCTCCTAAGCATAAGACCGACGAATATGCCATTAGGCATGAATATGGCGATATTCCCGAAGAGATTGATCACGTCATGTGGACTCGAAAGATGCCTCATATTCATTCGAATGGATTCAAAAGGCGTGAAATTGGCAAATTGCAATCGATTCTGTGCATATTCAGGGATCTCGGTGGCTCGATGCAGCTGCTGCCACAGAACCGATATATCTACGGAACCGAACTTGAATAGAATCACCTTGAGTAAGACGTAGAGATACAATGAATACGGCAATAATAGTAACCATTTATTCGATATTTTCATTCCGCATCATCCTTGCTTAGCAGTACCGTCACTATGATTCCGTCGATATTGTTTCCAGATATCTCATACTCGCTTCCTGCCGGTATCTCAATCTCCATGTCTTTGGATGTCACGGGTACATACTTAATTTCGTATACCTTCCCCTCTACGGTTGTTCTGTAGCTGGATTGATCCTTTAGGTAATCCAGATATTCCTCCAAGGTAAGATTCAGTTCATTCATGATCATGCTGTGCGGCTGCCCGACATAACGAAAATGCCACGGTTCATACTGAATACCTGTAATCTCTGTCTTGTCCTGAGGATAGCGCAAAATGAATCCGTGCGCCCATGCATGCTCCTTCAGCCATTTCCCTTCGGGCGATCGATCAATCGACTGCTGAGTCGATCCGATATCCATCGAGAGCCCGAGATTATGCTCGCTGTAGCCTGGAGGCAAGGCGTAATCGGAACCTTTTTCACGATAAAGTTGTTCTTGCTCGTCTTCATCCCGATACCCGCTGCTGATCATGAAGCGATTGACTCCATCTTCTCCGGCGGCTTCAATCATATTACGGAAATTCTCCGCCACACTGCGCGATAACCGGATCGTGTTATCCAGAACCACATAACCATGCATTAAGTCTTGATTTTCAAACAATGTTACGATATCCTTCGGCACAGCTTCCGGATCAAGCGGATGATCCTTATTGACCAGAACCAAATTTCCACGTGTCACTTGTTCATCCGTTACACGGATCGTCTGCGTAGCGGATGTCTGATTCGATTGCGTGCCGGAATCCGTCTTCACTTCCTGTCCATCTCTGCTGTCCACCCTATCGTTCACGTTAGGCGTCTCCGTCAGAATGGACTCACATCCGACCAACAGAAATATAACGAGCATGATCAAACCCTTTTTCAACTTCAACAACTCCCTCTAGCTTGGTCTATCCAGATTAATGAATAGAGTTTAAGGAAAAGTAGGAAAAAGTTAAAGTTTTTCTTAAGAGAGATGATTCTCGCCTATTCCTTTTCCCTTTGACAAGATTGAAGCCAATGGCTTAACTTGGTATTTAGACTAAAAAGAATAAAGAAGGTGCCATTATTCTTGCTCAAATTATTCCGTTATTTACGTCCCCACTGGGCTGCGGCCCTGCTTGCGCCGCTGCTTATGCTGCTGGAGGTCGCCATGGATTTGCTCCAGCCCATTCTCATGGCCAGCATTATTGATCAAGGCGTCATGCAGAACGATACGGCCCACATTCTCCATACAGGTCTCATCATGCTGGGTGCGGCTGCCATCGGGCTGCTTGGAGGTCTCGGTTGTACGATCTATTCTTCCATTGCCTCGCAGCGTTTCGGTGCCGACCTGCGCCGGGATTTGTTCCTTAAGGTTCAAACCCTCTCCTTTCGTAATCTGGACGATATCTCAACGGGTTCGCTGATCACACGGCTTACGAGCGACATCCTACAGATTCAGACCATGGTCCAGATGCTGCTGCGCATCTTCGTACGCTCTCCGTTGCTCGCGATTGGAAGCATGATCATGGCAGTGATCATTAGCCCGAAGCTCGCCATCATTCTGGCCATTGCCGTTCCATTGTTGTTCGTTGTGATGTTCTTCCTGATCCGGGCCACCCTCCCTTTATTCGCCACCGTTCAGAAGAAACTCGATAAAGTGAATACGGTCCTGAAGGAGAATTTCGCCGGCATCCGGGTTTCAAAAGCATTCGTGCGAGCAGGGTATGAGAAGGATCGGTTCCATCAAGCGAATACCGATTTCACGCAAGTTTCGGTTAAAACACAACGCATCGTTGCGCTCAATATGCCCATCTTGACCATGATACTGAACGTCAGCATCGTCGTTGTCCTCTGGCTCGGCGGGAAGAACGCGATTGATGGCTCGTTCGAGGTGGGAAGCCTGGTTGCCTTCATCAACTATGTGACGCAGGTGCTGTTCTCCGTTTCCTCCGTGGCGATGATGCTGGTTCGAATCTCGACGGCCAAGGTTTCCGCTGATCGTATCCAGGAAGTCATGCATACGGAATCCGAGATTACAAACGCTGCTCATCCGGCGATAAATGCATACAAGCAGGGAGAAATCGAATTTGACCAGGTGACTTTTTCCTATAAACCGGGGATTCAGAAGCCTGTTTTACATCATGTCAGTTTCAAGGTTCGGCCGGGGCAGACCGTCGCGATTATGGGAGCAACCGGATCGGGAAAAACCTCTCTAGTATCCTTGCTTCCCCGCCTATATGATGTAACTTCCGGAAGGATCTTCATCGATGGAACCGATGTGCGACAATTCGACTTATCGGCGTTACGCGAACGCATCGGCATCGTCCTGCAGGAATCCATCCTCTTCACAGGCACCATTCGCGACAATATCCGCTATGGGAAAGCGGATGCTTCCGATGAAGAAGTGATTGCAGCGGCCAAAGCTGCACAGGCGCATGAATTCATTTCATCCATGCCGGAAGGATACGATACGATGCTTGGACAAAGAGGCGTGAACCTCTCCGGCGGCCAGAAGCAGCGGATATCCATTGCACGGGCATTACTGCTCCGCCCCGCCATTCTGATTCTGGATGACAGCACCAGTGCCATCGATATGGGAACGGAGTCCAGGCTTCAGAAAGAGCTGGCCCGGCTGATGAACGGTCGTACCTGCCTCATGATTGCCCAGCGGATCTCTTCCGTAATTGATGCCGATCGCATTCTGGTGCTGGACGATGGAGAATTAGTAGCGGAAGGTACGCATAGCGAGTTGCTTGCTTCCTGTGAGCTGTACCAGGATATTTATCAATCGCAATTCGGCAAGGAGGTGTCTTCCCATGGCTAAACCCGATCAGGGATCCAAGCAAGGTAATACAGAAGCTTTGGATCTGAGTTTGCGCGGCGGCAGCCCCATGCGCGGAATGACGATGGCCAAGGCGAAGCCCAAAAATACGATGGGAACGATACGCCGGATCTGGGGTTACATTCGACCATTTAAGGGCGGCATGATCGCTGTTTTCTCATTCACGCTCATCACGACGATTCTGTCCCTGATTGCTCCTTACCTGCTGGGAAATGCGGTGGATCATTATGTCATTCCGGGAGATTTTAAGGGACTCATGGGGCTGTGCGTGGTGCTTCTAGCGGTTTACGCGGGTACCGCACTCACAGCGTGGCTGCAGCAGCATGTCATGGTTAAGGTCTCCCAGCTGTCTATCCAGGCCATGCGGAGGGATATTTTTGCAAGACTTCAAGTCCTCCCGCTGCGATTCTTCGACAGACAGACGCACGGCGAATTAATGAGCCGCACGACCAACGATATCGAGAACGTCTCCGGGACATTGAATCAGAGCGTAACCCAGCTCATTTCAAGCGTGCTGTCCCTGGTTGGATCGCTTGCCATCATGCTGTACCTGAACGTATGGCTGACGCTGCTCAGCATGGTGACCATTCCGCTTGTCATGCTGTTCACGAAGATCGTAGCAAGCCGGACAAGGAAGCATTTCTCCAAGCAGCAGAGCACGCTGGGTGAGCTTAATGGCTTTATCGAGGAAACCGTCTCGGGTCAGAAGGTCGTTCAGGTATATCGCCGGGAGCGTCATGCCGCTGCGCAGTTCGATGTCATGAACAAGAAGCTGACCGATGCCAGCATTCAAGCTCAGATTTATTCGGGTACCGTCGGTCCGGTTATGAACGTGCTGAATAACGTCAGCTTTGCTTTAATTGCGGCGGTCGGCGGGTATATGTCATTCAAGGATTTTACTACCGTGGGGGTTGTCGTTGCATTTCTGAACTACTCGAAGCAGTTTCAACGGCCGCTGAACGACCTGGCGAATCAATTCAATCTCGTGCAATCTGCTGTGGCGGGTGCTGAACGGGTCTTTGAGGTGATTGATACCGAGTCCGAGTACCAGGACAATCCAGACGAGAATACAACAGATCACATGTATGGCGAGGTGCACTTTGACCGGGTTTCCTTCAGTTATAAGGAGGGCGTCCCGATTCTGAAGGATGTTTCCCTTACCGCTCGGCCGGGCGAGACGATTGCGCTCGTCGGCCCGACAGGTGCCGGCAAAACCACCATCATCAATCTGCTGACCCGTTTCTATGAGATCGATTCTGGCAAGATCACCATTGATGGAGTCGACATCCGACAGCTTGATAAGGATCACCTGCGTAGCAAGCTGGGAATCGTGCTGCAGGATGCCTATGTATTCTCAGCATCGATTCGGGAGAACATCCGCTACGGCCGGCTTGATGCCTCGGACGAAGAGATCGAAACTGCCGCCAAGCTTGCCAATGCACATGACTTTATCATGAAGCTGCCCGAAGGCTATGATACGCTGCTTCTGTCGGGCGGAGGCAACCTGAGCCAAGGCCAGCGGCAGCTCTTGACGATCGCCCGCGCGGTGCTTGCCGATCCGGTCATTCTGATTCTGGACGAAGCTACCAGCAGCATTGATACGCGGACGGAGATGCACATTCAGACCGCCATGCGCACCCTGATGAAGGGCCGAACCAGCTTCGTCATCGCTCATCGTCTAAGCACAATCCGGGAGGCTGACCAGATTCTCGTCATGAATCAAGGGGGTATCGCGGAGCGCGGCACACACGAAGAGCTGCTGTCCAAACGCGGCTTTTATTACGAGTTATATAACAGCCAGTTTATGTTAAGCGGTTGAAGATGGGTTAGGTAATTTTCTTACAAGCCGCTGACAACAATTAAGAGAGCCGGTTCCATGGAACGGCTCTCTTGTTTGTCTGCTATAAGGATAAGTGTCTTTAGTAATGGGTGTTGCGTGTTGGGTGTTGCGTATCCACTACCTTCTCCTTATTACTGCAGAGCAGAATCTGTATCTGCTTAAGACTATCGGGAATGACACAACCGGACCTGAGCGCCTTTAATTCGATCGAACCAGCTCGATTCGCAAATCGAACGGACATCAGGTCCTTCATTTCCATCAAACCAGTTCAATCTACAAATCGAGCGGACACCAGATCCGTTATTTCCATCAAAACAGCTCAATTCGCGAATAGAACGGACATCAGGTCCTTCATTTCGATCAAACCAGCTCAATTCGCGAATCGAACGGGGCACCCGGGCCTTCAATTCCATCAAACCAGCTCAATCTACAAATCGAGCGGACACCAGGTCCGTTATTTCCATCAAAACAGCTCAATTCGCGAATCGAACGGACACCAGATCCATCATTTCGATCAAACCAGCTCAATCTACAAATCGAGCGGACACCAGATCCGTTATTTCCATCAAAACAGCTCAATTCGCGAATCGAACGGACACCAGATCCGTTATTTTAGTTAGCATAGGGCGAAAATCACACTTTTACGGGGAATAACGTACCTCATGTCCGCTAAACTAGTTAATTTCGTCTTTTTTAACTAAATAACGGATGCTCAGTCCGTTAACAAAACAAATACAATGCGATGCCATACAAATACCATTCAATCGTACATTTGATGCCATACAAATGCCAATCAAGCGTACTTTCGATGCCTTTCAAACGCACTTCCGATGCAATACAAACGCACTTCTAATGCCATTCAAACTTACTTCTGATGCAACACAAATCCCCATCAAACGCACTTCCAATGCCACGCAAAGGCACTACAAGGCCACCATCTCGTACGATCTCATTATTCCAACACAGCTCGACTGGCATTACTCACGATCCGTTTTACAGCCCCGATCATCCATTCCATCTCCACATATTGATTGTTCGGCGCATTGTATTCGACGCCCCAATAGCCCTGGTAACCGCCTGCGAGCAGGCTTCGTACCTTCTCCTCCGCACCGGGATGGACCGCTGTTTTCGCGTCAAAATGAGTATGTACCGTCCACGGGGCAACCATCGCATCCCCTTCAGCCTCATCGGCCTTCCATCTGCCAAGATGAAGCAGAAAACCAAAAGCCGCATGATGGACTTCCTCTGCAAGCCGTTTCATTTCACGCGGAAGCAGCGACGCGCCCATATGATTTTCCGGACCAATGGTATAACCGCCATCCGCTGCACGATCCGCATATTCCCGATAACGTTTAACCGTATACTCGAACTGTTCATCAGTCATCGGCTCCGATCCCTTATAACTGCCGCCGGTGTCGATCCTCACGGTTTCGGCGCCCAGGATTTCAGCGGCATCCAGATGAACCAGCGCATTCTCATACAGCCTCTGCCGAAGATCCGGGTCAGGATCCCATAGATGCGCCCCGTCCACAGCAAAGTTGACCACCCTCATCTCTTTCTCATCCAGTGCCTCTCTGATTTTCCGGATGTAGCTCTTATCAGCAAGCTTATATACGCTGTCGCTCCGATCGATGAAAAAACCGTTCCACAAATCAACCGCATCCATTCGGTACCGGTACTTCACCGTCTCCAAATAACCGAACACATCCATTTTTCCTTCTTGAAACGTATTATAAAAAGAATAACAGCCAATCGAAATGTTCAACTGAATACCTCCTCAGAGAATGAATGAAAGAACTAGCTTCCGTTTATCGCACTTCCAGAAGACCTACGCATCATATCTTACTCGATGATGTATGTAAGATGATGATATTCCCCGCCGGAGAGAAAGCCTCTCTTCCTATGCAGCTGCTCCGCCTGATTTCCCGTCGTTACAAAAAGACGCAGCACAGGATAGTCAGACTCCAAGACGGTTAACGCCCTATCCAACATCGCGGTTGCCAACCCCATTCCTCGATGTTGGGGTAATACGGCGATACTATAGACGAGTGGCAAGCCCTCCCATAAAGAGATCATACATACACCGACGATTTCTCCCGTTATTCGGTCATGTACAACAGAAGATGCAGCCAACAACTTGGGGTCCACGACGTCAAAATATCGTTCCGCATCCTCAGCATAAACCTGGGCTTCCCGCTCATCCGGTCCATTAGCATAGGCTTCCCTAAACACCTCTACAATCTTAGACTTATTATCAATCGTCGGTATTCTATGCATATAATTGAGATCCATCGATGTTTCCAGCTGCTCGGTAGGCCGCATCATGCATCGCCTGGATTTCAACCCGAACGAGACCAGTTTCACGAAAAGCGATCTCCTGCTCAGCTAGAACGTGATATGCATGCAGATCCTCTGTCAATTCCCAAGATTTTAAGGCATAGCTCTTCATCTCATCAATCATCTTGGTGGTTATGGAGTATGGGGGGATGCCAAATACAAGTCCGATGGAATGGTCAGACAAATAAACCCCAACCGCTTTATCTTCGCCTGCGACAACCCAGTAACCATCGTCCGAAGCCGATAGAACCTTGGTTAAATCACCCCAGCTCGGTCTAAACCAATTATTCTTATAATAGGTAGCAAAATATTTCGAGTACATCTTGTGATCCGCCTTTACTAATCTGTATTCCATAACTCCCCCTCCTTATCCCCTTTTCAATTAGGCTCATTATATCAGGCTAACCCCCAGATACCCCGCTGTTCCCCACATAATCAACGCTGATATTCGGTTCAACGTAGACAACCATTTCCCTGATGCATCCATCCTTCCCGCTGCCCTGCCCGCTATTCCTAGACCCAAGAACCACAGCCATGAAACTGCGATGCATACGACGGCAAAGGTCACTTTGTCCATCCCTGAATATTGAAGAGAGCTTGTGCCAATGACCCCCATCGTGTCCAGGACAGCATGCGGATTTAACAAGGATACGGACATGGCAAAAACAATTTGCCTCTTCGGTGTAAACGAACGAGCCTCTTCCAACGCTTGACCCGAAGGTTTGCTCTTCCAGGTCACCATTCCCATATAGACCAGGAAACAGATCCCCAGTGAAAACAGCACCGTTCGGATCCACTCATATTCTAGTACAACAACGGATACCCCCAGAACCGCTAGTGAGATCAGCAGCGTATCACAGAGCGATGCCGTAATTATGGCGGGGAGTGCCTTGACGAAGCGGGATTGTACCGCTCCCTGATTAAATACAAACACGTTCTGGACGCCCAAAGGAAGAATAAGGCCTAATGCCAGGATGAAGCCATGAAGTAAGACACTGATCATATAAAACCAAACCTCCAGTGAATATTTTCACCATTGTAAAGGAGGATGTCGGCTGCGTCTCCAACCAATTGGTTGGCGCTTGAACCAACCAATGAGGTATACTGAGGCATATTCCTACATGAAGGCGGGTTTACTTATACTTATGGCTGAAGAATGGAAATTAAATAAGTACTCCGATGTGCCGCTTCATCAGCAAATTTATGATGATATCAAGAGCAGAATCATGAACGGGGAATGGCCGGTCGGAACCCGAATTCCCACGCAGCGAGAGCTAGCTGCCAAATATCAAGTTAACCGCAGCACCATTGTGTATGCGCTCGGGGAGCTCGCTGCAGACGGTTTAATTGAATCCCGCGTGGGACAAGGGACGGTGATTATCAACAATACTTGGAGTTTACTTGCGGCCACGCCTCCGCCTGATTGGAATCAATATGTAAAATCCGGATCCTATCAGCCCAACATCCAGATGATCCAGCAAATCAATCGTGCGGAAACCGATTCGAACATGATCCGTCTTGGAACAGGCGAGCTCTCGCCCGATCTCCTCCCGACCGACCAAATGCGGGAGACGTTGAACGGCAGGATGTCCAGCCGTTTCACCTTGGGCTACTCGGAACCGAAAGGGAGCCTATATCTAAGAGAAATCATCAGTGAGCATTTGGAAAAGAAAGGGATTATAGCCTCCCCTGCTTCCATACTCATCGTCTCCGGCGGGCTGCAAGGCTTACAGCTGATCTCGCTGGGACTGCTGCATCACGGCTCCTCCATGTTGGTGGAGAATCCCTCTTACCTGAACTCGATCCATGTGTTTCAATCCGCCGGCATGCATTTGCACGGCATCCCTATGGATGAGAACGGGATCCGAACGGAAGCCATCGGAAGACTCAAGCGCCAACACAGGGCTGCCCTGCTGTATACCATCCCTGCCTTTCATAACCCAACCGGCACCCTGATGTCTTCTGACAGGCGGGCAGAGCTGCTTCGGATATGCGCTCAGGAAAGGCTGCCCTTAATCGAGGATGACGTGTATGGGGATTTATGGCACGATAGCCCCTCGCCACCTCCGCTGAAAGCTTCGGATAAACAAGGTCTGGTGCTCTATATGGGCAGCATGTCCAAGACCCTGGGTCCCGGACTGCGTATCGGATGGATCGTCGGGCCTGCGCCGGTCATCGACCGGCTGTCCGACATCAAAATGCAAACCGACTACGGCTCCAGCTCACTTTCCCAGCATGCCGTCGCAGAATGGCTCTCCAGCGGGTTATATGAGAATCATCTCGATCATATCCGGTCAGAGCTGAGGAAACGTCGAGATTTTACCCTATCGTTACTGGAGCAATATTTCCACGATATCGCACACTGGAATATCCCTCAGGGCGGATTCTATATTTGGCTTCGTTTCAAGAACCCCCTCTCCATTCGTCCTTTATTCGAGCAAGCGCTGAAGGAGAGCATTTTGCTTAATCCCGGAAATATATATGATCGTAACGACCAGCAGCATCTGCGCCTATCCTATGCTTACGCCTCGTACGATCAGTTGGAGAGCGGACTTATCCGGCTTGCGGAGCTTATCCGCCTCCATGCGTTGTCATGAAAAAAAGGGCATTCCCGAGGACTTTGATCCACAGGGAAGGCCCTTGCCTTATGTCAGTATGCCTGCTTCATTTCGCTAATCCATACCTGTAACCTACACATGACGCCGTTCCATCAGATTAATGCCTATGCCCATGCACAGCACCCCGATGAGCAGCATTTTGGAAATCGGGATCCAGAGATCCGCGAAGCCGTAGCCATACACAGCGATTCCCGTCAATGCTTTCATGGCATGGGTCAGCGGAATGACCTCAGCGATACCAAGCAAAATCGGATTCGTGATCGTACCCGGCGGCATATATACCCCACTGATGAGCGGCAGGATCGGAATGATGGACGGAAACAGCGTTCCAAATTGCTCAGGCGACTGCAATATGCCCACAAAGAGCATACATAAAGCGACGATGGTCAGTGTGTAGATCACAGTGACTAGCAGCAGCAAGCCGTATTGGTCGCCGAGGTCGAAGCCGAAACCATACCGAAAGATGAGCATCACCAGGATGATCTGCACGATGCCGATCACAGAGCTGTATAGCAGATGACCCATATACATCTCTGTTTTTCGGACAGGAGACAGTATCAGCCGATTCCATACGCCGGAGGCTTTATCCTTCGTAATCGTATTTACCTTGAAACCAATGGTAAACATGACGAGGAATAACGAAAATCCGAACATCAGCTGAAGTCCCATATCATGAGAAACGAGTTCTCCCCCACCCTGCGACTCGGATTGGAGACGCAAGGGTGGTTTCTCCATATAAGCATGCACATGCTCGCGAAATTTCGTTTCATCTTGCAGGTTCGCCGCTGCGGCCCGAAGCTGCAGCTCTCGTTCATAAACCGTACGGAGATGCTGATCAGCTAACTGGGCGTATGGGTTATCCATTGCGGCTATGATGCGATAATCATCCGAGACCAGCTTCACGGCGAGATCTGCGCGCCCCTCGCGCACTTTCTTTCTTGCCGTCTGTTCATCCTCCATTCGAAATTCGAACGTATCGTTTTGATTCAGCCATTCGATCCACTTGGCTTCGGACTCATCAACCGCCCCGTCTGCGGTGAAGATGTCAATCTTGATCTTGCTGTCAGCCTTCCCTCCGAACATCAGCGTGGCCAATATGCTTAGACCGATGAACATGATGATCATCCATGGATTTCGCTTTTCTTTCATCCATTGCGATAATAAGATGGGCGCCATCAGATCCGCCCCCTTCTTGGAAAGATCCATAAACTCGCAGCTAGAATAACGATGAAGAACACCCCTTGATACAGGATCGGCAGCCATAGTTCTTGAAACGGACTGCCCTGTATCCACTGAATCATGGACATTAAGGCCAAGCCGTTGGGGGTTACGCTGCCGATGCTCATCAGCCAATCCGGCAAAATATAGATCGGCACCAGATTCCCTCCGATGACGCCAAGCACAAGAAGCAGTATGAATGATATGCCGGTTGCGACATCCGTGTCCTTCATTCGGAAGAGCATGGCCGTATAAAGCGCAGATAACGCCGCAACCGTTAGACACATCATGAAGATAATGAAGGTCAAACCGATCCAGAAGATCAGGGATTTCCCCGGAAAAAGCTGAAACAGAAAATGCGAGACGATCAGCAGGACCGCAGATTGCAGCAGAGACATGCAGAAGGTCGACCCAACCTTACCGGACAAGTAGCGAAATGGATGGGTTCCGGCGAGAAGGAGACGCATGAACACCATCTCTCGCTTTTCCGTGATCGATTTGGACGCCGTCGTTGTGGAAACGGACAGCGCAAAGAATATACTGACCGCCAGGGCGTAATATTGAAACGAGGTGATCATGTCCACACCTTCAATTTGTTCCAACCCGCCGACAGGGCTGTTCGCCAGCGCAAGCTCGCCCTCACCCTTGCTTTCCTGTTCTTCCATTCCGCTGTCCAGTGCAGCTTGATAATTAACGGCACCCAAAAACCCATCCAGCATATTTTGCAGAACATTCACTTTCATTGAATTCTCTAGCGCCGTCAAAGTCAGCACCGCACCGTCCCCCTCATGCAGGAGCAGCTTGTTAAGCGCAGCCAGTGTGTACCCCTCAGGAACTGTGATGACGGCCTCCACTTTCTCTTCCTCCAACTGCACATGGGCGGTCTTGTCATCCAATGCAGCAACTTGAAGAAATTCCTCAACCTCATCGTTGCCGAACATATTCATTAACAGGGCTTCCGGTTGGAAACTCGCGGCTGCTTTACTCAGTTCGTTCTTCTCTTCCTGGCTGATCGACATCCTCTTTAGGGTTTCCTGAAAGGCATGGACTCCCTCTTCATGCCGGTCCTTCACGACCAATGCAACTCTCATCTCAAGGGATTCATTCGAATTCTCTACCCAATTCGGCAAGGCAAATCCAAGAATCAGGATTAGCACTAATGGCATAAACAAAGCAATCAGCATCTCTTTCCGGTCTCTCCAATAGACAAGAAAGTCTTTTTTGAAAAATACGCCCAAGCGGCTGTCCCTCCCTTCAATCCCGAAGTTTGCGGCCGGTCAAATGAAGAAATACATCCTCGAGACTTGGCGACTGGATATGGATATTCTGAATCTGCACTTCATGGCGTTCGGCAGCCTGCACAATACCGGATAGAATGTAACTGTTCTTCATGACAATGAGCTTCAGCCCATGATCCGTCTCCTCAACCTGCCTGACGCTTTCTAAGGAGCGAAGCTCCTCGGCCAGCTCCGGATTCGGGCGATTCAGCTGGATGACCAGCGTATCCTCACCGGACAAGATGTGCTGCAGCTCCTCCTTGGTACCCGATGCGATAATCCGCCCGTGATCCATAATGTACATCCGGCTGCACAGCTGCTCCACCTCTTCCATGTAATGGCTCGTGTACAGTACCGTTGTCCCTTTGTCCCGATTTAAGCGCCGCACGGTTTCAAGGATATGATTGCGGGACTGCGGATCAATGCCCACGGTCGGTTCATCCATGATGACGATTTGCGGATCATGCAGCAGAGCAGCTGCGATATTGATCCTTCTCTTCATGCCTCCGGAATAGGTTCGAATTAACTCCTTCTGGCGATCCCGAAGACCGACCGTCTCAAGCAGCTCCTGAATTTTGATCTCCAGTTCCTTTCCGTTCAATCCATATACGCGCCCGAAGAATTTAAGGTTTTCATACGAGGTTAGTTCCTCATACAAGGCAATTTCCTGAGGCACCACGCCTAATACGGTGCGAATGTCCTGCGGATGCTTGAGCACGCTTTTGCCGTTCAGGCGCACATCGCCGCCCGTCGGTTTCAGCAAGGATGATATCATGGAGATTGTTGTCGATTTCCCGGCGCCGTTCGGTCCGATCAATCCGACGGATTCTCCCCGGTTCAGATACAGGCTGACTTCCTCCACAGCAGTCTTGCCCTTAAACACTTTTCGAAGTTCTACGGTTTCCAGCATCATGTCCCCCCATTCTCGATATGAACCCTAACGTGCCTTGTTGCTCTTCGTTCATATCTGTCCTCCACTGCTACAAGTGTATATGCAAAAAGGCAGTGCCATCACTGCCCTCGGTCATTGCTTTGATTCCGAACCATGACTTCAGTCATGTCAGGTTCGGATTTAACGGGATATCATCCTCTCTCGCGAATCAAACCACATTGTGCCGTATAGCATAAATCGCCAGCTGTGTCCGGTCTCTTAGATCAAGTTTGTCCATAATCTGGCTGACGTGATTCTTGATCGTTCCGATTGACAAACCCAGCTCATCTGCGATTTCGCGGTTGCTGCGCCCTTCCCCTACCAGACGCATGATGGACAGCTCCCGCGGGGTAATCGAAGCATCAACGACGGGTGCTTTCTTCTCTCCCAGCAGTTTGGGGATCACCTTGGCCGCCACATCCTCCTGGAGCGACAATCCACCGCTCAAGCAGCTTCGAATCGAGCGGATCAAAGCCTCCGGCTCCGCCTCCTTCAGCATGTATCCGCTTGCCCCACTCTTTAGCGCCTCGACCGCATACTGATCGTCGTTAAACGTCGTCAGCATCAGCACTTTTGTCTTCGGCCAGCGTGAACGTATGATGCGGGCAGCCTCCAATCCGTTCATCTCCGGCATTCGGATATCGAGCACGACGACATCAAAGATATGGTTTTCGCATAAAGCCACAGCCTCTTTGCCGTTACCAGCTTCGCCGGCAACCAGCATATCCGAATCGCTTTCGATCATCATCTTCAGACCTTGACGAACCATGGCCTGATCCTCTGCCAATAATATACGTATCAGCGGACTCCCTCCTCTATTAACTTGGACATGAACAACGTTCCGCGAACGATAAATTGGTTATCGTACTGGGAGATTTGAAGCTCGCCCCCAGCCTCTTCCATTCGCTCTTGCATCGCTTTTAAACCATAGCCCTCCCGGTATGTATCGCGTTTCCGGTGATACGGATTGCTTACCTCAAAACGGAATATGCCGCCTCCCGGCGCTTCAAAAATGATATGCACTTCTCGCGTGCTCCCATGCTTCATCGCATTGGTCATGGCTTCCTGAACCGCACGGTATACCGCAATGGATTGGATATTGTTTAAAGGTACGGTTAAGGCTCCATGCCGCGCCGTTAGCGTTACGCGCATAAAGCTCTCGGATTCCAACCGCCGGAGAAGTCCGATGATCGCGGGCAATCCGCTGGTCTCCTGCTGCTTCATGGATTTCACCGCGTTCCTGGTCTCCTCCAGACTTTCCTTGGCAAGGGCTTTGAGCCCCTTCAGAACCTCGGCAGTTTCCCCCTCTGCCTGCATCCGGTGCATCTCAAGCTGCATGAGCAGTGCCGTCAATTTATGCCCAACGGAGTCATGGATATCGCGGCCGACCTGAGCCCGCTCCTCCTGCCTGGCATGCTGCTCATCCGTAATCAGGCGACGCTTCATATTACGATACTCACTGAGCAGCGTTTCATATCGCACTCTTGACTCTTCATTACGGGAGAAGACGGTGCGAAATAAGGCCAGCCCCATCGCAAGCATAACCGAGTATAAAACGAGGAAGAACCACGGAAACTCGGGGTATCCGAACAAACCCGGCACCATGGCACCTGCAGCCAGAACAAGACCAATGCAGGCAGCATGAACGAATGGGAGCCGATACACGGCTTTTCCCGCCAGGATGGAATAAACCAGCAAAATGTACGGGTTCGTTGCAGTCGTATTGGTCGGCCATAAGGAAATAACGGAAAATACCGACGCTACGAGCAGTGTGACAAATAGCATTGCAGGCCTGGCACGGAATAATGGCGCCAAAAAAAAGGCCATGAAAAAAATGGCGCTGCTCCCCAGCCTCCAAGGCAACTGATCCGGATTAACATGCTGGAGCACAGGAGCGAAGGCGCCCAGCCAGCTCAAAACAAGAAATAAAAACCATATCCAGAACGACCGCACTTGCTCTCCTCTCTTTCCTATCAAGAGTTTCACAATTCCCAGACAAAAATCCCGTTCCAATTTTTAGTTATATCATATCACATGCCTCATCGCGCCTACTGGGGAAATAAGTAAACTGGAAATAAAAAAACGCTTCGAGTTTATTGTGAAAAAATATACATACACCTTTAAACCCTTACCAATACAGGGATTTATTCGGCAGGCTTAGGGGTCGATTGCGGCGAAAAACAGGCCCGGAATTGTGACGAAACTGGTAACTCTCGTGAATGTTTGAACAAAGTATGAACTGCCTCAAAACCGCGCCACTACAATGATTTCGCTCACAACCGTACCCTTTTGTAACAAATTGAACACATAAAATTACATACATTGACACGAATGTGGATTAATTTGTTAATTATACAAGTTTATGTGTTTTGCAAAGCCGAGCGGAACTTTCTACTATAGATGTGTCAGTAACATTGAATCGAACGAACGTTTCAAGGAAAGGGGTACATCATGAACAAAAGAGGGCCGTTATTTGCATTGTTATTATGCTTTACCTTGCTCTTATCGGGATGCAGCTCGCTCACGGTATTAGATCCGAAAGGACCGGCTGCCAGAACCCTATCCGATACAATCATATTCTCCATTCTCATGATGGTCGGAATTCTAGCGGTAGTTTACGCGCTCTATATCTACATGCTTACCAAATATCGAGCCAAGAAATCCAACGAAGGTTACGAGCCGCCTCATGAAGAGGGCAACAAATGGCTGGAAATTCTGTGGACTGCCATTCCGATTCTGATCGTTGCCGTGCTCTCGGTCGTAACAGTCAAAACGACGGTGGCCGTCGAGAATGTGCCTGAAGGCTACGAGAACCAAGAGCCTCTGGTTATTTACGCTTCCTCCTCGAACTGGAAATGGCACTTCAGTTATCCGGAAGAAGGAATCGAGACTGTCAATTACGTGAACATTCCGACCAATCGTCCGATCGAGTTCAGGCTGTATTCATTCGGTCCGATCACAAGCTTCTGGATTCCTCAGCTTCACGGACAGAAGTACGCGATGAGCGACATGATCACCAAGCTGAACATGGTTGCCGACGTACCGGGTTCGATGATGGGCCGTAACGCGAACTTCAACGGCGAAGGCTTTGCCCATATGGAGTTCGAAGCTCTTGCCATGACCTCTGCCGAGTACGATGAGTGGGTTAAGGATGTAAAGGACACCGCGCCTGAACTGAAGGAAGATGAGTTCAAGAAGCTTCTGGATACCGCGCATGTCGGTCGGATGACTTTCTCCAATACGCATCTGGAATTCAGTCCGCCGCCATCCGAAGATCATCACCATGGCGGCGATGTCAACGGCAATGAGGAGCATCAGGACCATAAAGACGTCCACCCGGATCCTGCAACAACGGAAGAAACGGAATTTGACAGCGAAACGAACGTGGATCCGAACGAACCGCTTCCGAACTTCCCGGCTGAAGAAAGCCCAAATCATCAACATGAAGGACATTAAATCGGTGCGTGAAACGTTGTTCACCCGATCTACTTCATACATCCAGAAAGGAGCTAGGCCTTTATGAAATGGGACGAATTTTTCGTTACCGGTGATCCGTTAATTTACGGCGCCATGGTGAGTATCGTGCTCGTCTCGCTCGCAATCCTCTTCGGTTTGACCTATTACAAGAAGTGGGGTTACATGTGGCGGGAATGGCTGACGACCGTGGATCACAAAAGAATTGGTGTCATGTACATCATCTGTGCATTGATCATGCTGTTCCGCGGAGGCGTGGACGCGATCATGATGCGTGCGCAAACCGCCGCACCGGAGATGAAGTTTCTGACCGGGCAGCATTACAATGAAGTATTCACGACTCACGGGGTCATCATGATCCTCTTTATGGCCATGCCGTTTATTTTCGGTCTGATGAACGTCATCATTCCGCTCCAGATCGGCGCCCGTGACGTAGCATTCCCTAAACTGAACGCAATCAGCTTCTGGTTGTTTTTTGCCGGCGCGATGCTGTTCAACATTTCCTTCGTTATCGGAGGTTCGCCGGATGCCGGCTGGTCCGCTTACTTCCCGCTGGCCAGTATCGAATTCAGCCCGACGGTCGGCAATAACTACTACTCTCTGTCACTTCAGATCTCAGGGATTGGTACTTTGCTTACAGGTCTTAACTTTATCGTAACGATACTGAAGATGCGTGCCCCGGGCATGACCTTGATGCGCATGCCGATGTTTACGTGGTCTGTACTGATCACTTGTGTCATCATTATCTTTGCTTTCCCTGTACTTACGATTGCGCTCCTGCTTATGATGTTCGACCGCATCTTTGGTTCCCAATTCTTCACGATGGCGAACGGCGGTATGGATATGCTATGGGCCAACCTGTTCTGGGTATGGGGTCACCCTGAGGTGTATATCGTTATTCTGCCGGCATTCGGTATTTTCAGTGAGATTATCTCGACCTTCTCCAAAAAGAACTTGTACGGTTATAGCTCCATGGTATTAAGCATGGCGATTATTTCCGGATTGTCCTTCCTGGTATGGGCCCACCATTTCTACACGATGGGTCAAGGGGCCATGGTCAACGGTTTCTTCTCCATCACAACGATGGCGATTGCCGTACCGACCGGGATCAAAATATTCAACTGGCTCTTTACGCTTCGCAAGGGTCGAATCAGCTTTACGACGCCGATGCTCTACTCGCTTGCCTTTATTCCGATCTTCACGATCGGCGGCGTAACCGGCGTTATGCTGGCGATGGCCAGTGCCGACTATCAGTATCATAATACGATGTTCCTGGTTGCCCACTTCCACTATGTGCTCATTCCAGGCGCCGTATTCGCCGTCATTGCCGGTTTCCATTACTGGTTCCCTAAAGTGTTCGGCTTCCGTCTGAATGAAAAGCTGGGCAAAATCGCATTCTGGTTCATTGCCATCTCATTTAATGTTACGTTCTTCCCGATGTTCTTCCTGGGATTGATGGGGATGACCCGCCGTACGTACACCTATTCAGCCGAAACCGGCTTTGGCCCGCTGAATATGCTGTCGATGGTCGGCGCAATTGGACTGGCGATCGGATTCATCCTTCTGGTATACAACATCTACTGGAGTACACGGTACGAGCCGCGCGACAAAACAGGAGATCCATGGGATGCACGCGCACTGGAATGGTCAACGCCAAGTCCGGTTCCTGTGTACAACTTTGCGGTAACGCCGAAAGTCAAGGGCCGCGACGCCTTCTGGTTCTCGAAGAAAAACAATGAGCCGCTTTCGGATGAGAAAATCACGAAGATTCATATGCCAAGCAACACCGGAAAACCGTTTATACTGGGTATCGCCTTCTTCTTCCTTGGCTTCTTCCTGGTATTCAGCTGGTGGATTCCATCCATCGTTGCCGGTATCGCGGTATTGATTATTATGGCAACCATGTCCTTCGACCGTGATCACGGATACTACATTCCGGTTGAAGAGATTGTTCAAACCGAACAGAAACTGCGGGGTGAAACGGTATGAAAATAGATGCCACTCAGCCGCTGGAATATGGAACAGAGGAAAACCGTAATCGAATATTTGGCTTCTGGCTGTTCCTCGGAGCTGAAATTGCGCTCTTTGCCACCTTGTTTACCGTCTACTTCGTTCTCGTGAACCGCTTTGCCAGCGGTCCGAGCGGAGCGGAAATCTTTGAAATTACGCCGGTCCTGCTTGAGACGTTCCTGCTCTTAACGAGCAGCTTCACCATCGGTTTGGCTGTTCATGCGATGCGTCTGGGCCTGAAAAAGCAGATGATGATCTTTATGATCATCACCCTGCTGCTAGGTGCGGGATTCCTCGGGATCGAGATCTTCGAATTCTTCACCTATGTGCATGAAGGAGTAACGCTCTCAACCAGCGCCTTCTCCTCCAGCCTGTTCACATTGCTTGGCACGCACGGAGCTCACGTTACCTTCGGTCTCCTGTGGGGAACTGCCATTCTGATTCAACTTAAAAAGCATGGACTGGATCATTCCACAGCCAACAAGTCCTTCATCTTCTCGCTCTACTGGCACTTCCTGGACGTTGTGTGGATCTTCATTTTCAGCTTTGTATACTTGAAAGGACTGATGTGACATGATAAAACAGCTGTTTCCAATTAAGCATGTAGCGGGTTATATATCGTCTCTCGTCCTTTCAGCAGTTGCACTTGTCGTTCTGCTTGATATGCCGGCAGCTTCGAAATTGGCCGTTCTGCTGATCACCGCGATCCTGCAGGCAGCCGTTCAGCTCATGCTGTTCATGCACGTCGGGGAAAGTGATGACAAAAAATCCGTTTACATCAACATTGCCTTCGCTCTGTTCGTTGGCCTTGTCACGATTTTCGGAACGCTGTTCATCTTCGTATGGGGCTGGTATGCTTAATCCTGCGAATATCTCTGAATTTGCAATGTAACGATATATGTTCGCATCCTGAACATGTATCATCCAATATCAAAGAGGGTGTCCCAAAAGATGTTAGATCTGGCGGGATGCCCTCTTTTTCTGTTTTGCGACGCAACGAGCACGAATCGATCCTTCCACTCTTCCGACACACAAAAAGAAAACCGATTCTCGGTAACCTGGCAGTGCCGCTGCCAATTACGAGAAACGGTTTCTTTCTACATTCAATATCCAACTTCATCTGCCGATGACAATATGAGGATCCATTAGTTATGTCCAGACTCCATATCCAAAATCTCATCAATCTCGCCCTGGAGCTTCATGGTCAGAGTCTGTTCGTCTCCAATGATCCAGGCGTGATTGTACGGAGCATCCCCCCTGGACGCAGCACTTTGACGGCGGATCGATTCAACATACTTCGTAATGGAGCGTGGCACCCCGTCGCGCTCCGTAAACAATAAAGGGGCATGCTTGCCCATATGGGACAATGGAGCGGCTGCAATGGACAATACGGGGGACTCTGGTGTCGAGAACGAGAGACTGTACCCCGGTGATTGAACGCCCCAACCAAAGCCTGTTACAGGATCATTGAACTGCGCGAATTGAACGGCATTCTCGAATGGGTCATCCCCGGATATTCGCGTCACCTTACCATATTGCCGCAGCTCGTCCTCTACTGCCCGGGATACCACCTTTTCCGGGCCGATGATATAGATATTCGCTTTCCCTTTCCGCTTATGAAGCGCCTGTGCTGTCTCATCAGGGACATTCTTCTCGCCAACATACAGCATCGTTTCCGGCATATGGGCAATCCAGCTCACCGCGGGGAGCGTATAATCCGGACGGTCCATCGATCCGACAATAACCGAGGTAGGTACAGATCCGGATACCTTAGCTGCATATTCATCAATCGCGGCTGCTGCTGCTTCAGGTTCCCCGGCAGCAATGTGATCAAGCTTGTATTCAAGCCCGTTCAACTCCTTCATCACCTGATCCGAGATTGGTCCGACGGTGATAATCTCAATGCCCTTGTTATGCTCCGCTCCCCTTGGCTTCAACCGCCGCAGCTCTTCCAGCGTTTCCTTGGGAATCCCCTCTTCTTCCACAAACAGCAGCGACCCTTCGCTAAGCTGCGTCAGATCGACGCTCACGGCCGCTATGGACCATTGAGCCGCATCCACCAGAATCACCGTCTGCGGTCGACTGTGCTCATTCGTGGACTGCCACAGCGTCTTGGAGGTCAGTACGGCCGCATTTACAGGATCCGATGTATTCAATCGAATGGTGTTCTTCGTAGCGGACCATGGTACAGGAACATCCTTCAGCAGCTCTTTGCTGTGAACAGCCGAGGGGATGGAGGGTTCGGAATGACTTTGGGTCTGACTCCATGCGAGGATCCCTGCCGTTAACAGGGCAAGAGCCCAGCCAGCGATCATTTTTTTCACCGTATATTCCTCCTGTCTAACAATGAAGCGTCTCTAGGATTGATCTACTCCACTCTTGATGCTGTTACATCTACAGATCTTCCATTAACTTCTCCTCGTCCATATCCAGCGGCAGGCCTGGACGATCATTGGTTCGGTTTCGCACCCATTGCTCCTTCAGCATCTTCACAAACACGTCATCCCGGGACAGCCAGACGCCATACTGCCGCTTCATGTGCCGCTCCGCCTCCTCGAACGATCTGAACCGGAATGGGAGGGGTTCCCCGTTCCACTCGACAATCCATTCCCCGGCGTTGGCATAAACAAATAGCAGATCCTCGCCCCAGCTTTCGTATAGAACGCCGGACTCCGCCCCCTTAATGTTGAACTGATTCCGCGAAGCATCGAACCGGATCGGTTCCAGCTCGAACGGTTCAGCAGCAAATAACTGATACACTTCCTCTGTGATCGTGCACCCCGCTGCTTTGGGATGACCGCCTCCCCCGTACCGCATCGCCACATCGGACACGTCCACGTGATCATGAATCGTGCGAAGGCTCATTTTCCTCCCCCCCATGTTCAAGATAGCAATGTAATCCAGGTGGGGATACGTCGTTCCCAGCTCACTGGCAAGTTCAGAGTGATAGGATTCGGCATATACGATGCCTATGCAATGCTCCCCCACGAAGGTCTGAATGAGCTCTCGCTGTTTGCGGCGGATGTAGCGATCGATTTTATTCTCTTCCATGTCCAATATTTTTTCTTCAAACTCATCAAAGAAGAAGCCACCTTGCTCCCGCAGACGCTGCGTCATCTTGCTCTCAAACTCGTCAAGGGACAACATATAGAACAAATCGTTCAGGCGTTTAGCCTCAACCTTCTGGTTCTCTTCCCATTCCCACGTATCATAGAGGCGAACCAGCTCTACAAACTCATCCAGCGCTTCACTTCTGCCAAGATGTCCATGCTCGATTAAATATTCATAGAATAACGAGGTTGCCGATGCCAAGCGGCCGTCCCGATGCGTGACGTCCACTTGCCCCCAGCTATATTCATTCAAGTGAAGAGCCGTTTTATGGTGATCGATAAGCTGCACCTGCCCTCCCTCTTCGACAAACACGTTCAGTTCCTTCTCCATATCCGGAGCGACCGACAAATCCGTAATAAACAACACATCATACGGATTATCCTGCAAGGAAGTCCGGTTCAGATACCTTGCGACTTGTTGATTCAATCCGTGAATGGAGTTGTAACGGACATCAATTCCTTCGCCGAAAGCGCATTTGGCGATAATGCCGCAACCGACACCATCCAGATCATTATGGCTGTACAGATGATACATAGGTGACTTCCTCCAAACAGTAGGTTGAATGATGAGCTGATCCTGTCTTTCATCCCTTTACGGTTCCCTAAAATCTGCCGTTTTAACCCCTGCGAGCCCACCCGACGGTACAATGCAGCAAAAAAAAGAAGCTGCTTTAACAGCCGCTTCTTTTTGGATAATTTAAATTATTATGCCTGTTGAACAGGTCTCGGTCCTTTGGTTGCCATAACCTCATACATGCCGTGACTGGAGCTAATTACATGCTCAGGCTGCGGCTTGCCGCGGTTATCACGATGTCCTTGAATATGCGCGGGACTGGTCTCCCAGCGTTTCCACGCCTCTTTGGATTCCCAGCGAATCATGACGATGACCTCTTCCGTTTCGTCAGTACGCTTTGCATTCTTGACAAGGACATTCAGATCAATGAAACCTTCAATTTCTTCTATGGGTCCGGGCTTGCTGAAACGCTCTACAACCAGATTGGATGTGCCTGCCTTAACAATAATCGTTTTCGTCTCGATCAACATATTCAACGAACACTCCCTTAGCGAAAATAACCGTAATATGAACGATATTCTTTTATTCTAAATGATAACGATTATCATTGTCAAATTTGATCCCCCTTACCCGAAAAACAAAAAAAATCTGACCAGCATCAGTCTGCTGATCAGATCGTCATTAATTCAATGAAATGTGCTGCATGGAATTGCAAGCTGTGCAATCCTCCTGTAAATAAAAAAGCGAAGTAAAGCCGGCCTTCTTCAGCTTGCGCGCAGCCAGGATTCCATCCGAACGCTTGGGCGTTACAATGACCACGGAGTCGTCGGGTTTCAGCTCCTGCTCCCACACATAAGGCAACCTTCCAAGAGAGATGTTAATCGTCTCTTTCCGCGGACAAGCCATATAATCGGACACATCACGTACATCGAGCACTTTCAGATTCGGACATTCCTTCTGGGCCTGTCGAAGATCACTGCACTTCATGAACCGCAAGCCAGATATAGGTACATACCTTCGGTAATATAAACTGAGTATAATTATAATCAGAACGGCAGATGCAATCAGCACAAAGCATTCCCCCATCATTGTCATGTGCATCGACTTGATGCTTGGTGAGCATGGAACTTTCAACTTCCAACCCTACCCCTACGGGTATATAGTATGTGCTTCATGCCTAAATGTCAATACATCATGACAGAGCGCATTCCTCAATTTCAAACCCTAGGTCTTCAATCAATTCCCAGTCTGCGTTATGGGCCTGGCCTTCTGTTGTTAAATAATCGCCGATGAAGATCGAATTGGCCGCATATAATCCCAACGGCTGCAAGGAGCGCAGATTCACTTCACGTCCCCCTGCAATCCGAATCTCCTTCGCAGGGTTAACAAACCGCATCATGGCAAGAATCTTCAAGCACATCATCGGGGTCAATTCTTTACGTCCTTCAAGAGGAGTCCCTTCAATCGCATTCAGAAAATTGCAAGGAATCGAATCGGCTCCAAGCGACTTCAGAGCAAACGCAATCTCCACCCGTTCTTCCAGGCTCTCGCCCATTCCGAAAATGGCTCCGGAACAAGGGGACATTCCGGAAGAGCTTGCCTGCTTCACGGTATCTAAGCGGTCATCGTATGTATGCGTGGTCGTAATCTGTTCATAGTTATCTTTGGAAGTATTCAGATTATGGTTATATCGATGCACGCCGGCATCAGCGAGCTTGCGCGCATGATCCTCATTCAAAAAGCCCAGACAACAGCACACCTTCAGCTGAGTCGTCTGTGTAATCTCCTTCACTGCTGCGACTACATGATCTATCTCCCGATTGGAAGGACGACGACCGGAAGCAACGATGCAATAGGTTCCCGCCTTTCGGCGAATCGACTCACGCGCGCCTTCGAGAATTTTGTCTTTGGTAAGCCATGCGTATTTATCAATAGGCGCTTCCGACACGATGGACTGGGAGCAGTATCCGCAATCTTCAGGACACAGACCGGATTTTGCGTTAACGATCATGTTCAGCTTAACCTTGTTCCCATAATACTCGCGGCGGATTCGATATGCAGCTTGCATAACAGTCAGCAGTTCCTGATCCTCGCTGTTCAGAATGGCCAAAGCCTCAATCGGCGTTATTTCATGCCCTCGCACAACGTGATCAGCCAGCTTCGCCCAATCATAATGAATTTGAGTCGTCATATCTTCATTCTCCCTCTCTGTTTAAATGTAAACCATTTTAAATAATGATTAGGTTAACAATAAGGGTAATAATAGCATAGATGACAAAACAGTGACAATCCTTCATGGCAGCTTTTACAAAAAAAAGGATTGCTTCATCCATGCCAGCTCGGCTTGATGAAACAATCCTCTTCCTCGTTAATTATTCATTGGGCTTTATGGCGCTCGCTTGGGCAGCATTTTCACATATTCATCGGACAGCTTCATTAACTGCAGAATATAGTCATAATCGCCGCGATACGGCGTGATGTCCGTGACGGGCTCGAGCGTCTCCAGTGAAACCGCCGTGCCATCCTCAAATCCGTCACCGGGAACGAACAGAATGTCATTATTAAAGAAAGAGCCTGTCGGTAAATAATATCTCATCCCGATTACATTGCGGTCCACATTCAGCAGGTCATGCCCAAATGCGTTAAAGCCTTCATCGTCAAGCGATACGCCTAAAAGGTTAGCGACGGTTGGCAGAATATCGACCTGACCCCCCACCTGCTCGATGACCTTTCCTTCCTTCATGCCGGGTACATGAATGACAAGCGGGATATTAAATCGGCTGACCCGCTCATGGTAAGGAATGCCCAGCGTTGACGAGATCATCTCGGCGTCGGCTTCTGCCGGATTGATGCCGAAGTGATCCCCGTACACCACCAATACGGTATCATCCCACAATCCGTTCTGCTTCAGACGGTCAACCAGAGTACCGAGTGCATAATCCGAATAATTCACCGACTTCAGGTAATTCCCCAGATGGGTCCCTTCCAGTTCAGCCGGCAGAGTGATCTTCGCAAATTCATCCTTCACATGATATGGCGAATGGTTGGATACCGTGATGTAATGGGCATAGGTAGGCTTGTTCTGCTGTTGATTCTCCAGCAGCTTATCCACGCCGACACGGAACAGCTCTTCATCGGAAGGTCCAAACTCATTGAAGTTATCATTCGTGAAGTAGGGCTTGTCGTAATAATGCTGAAAATCAAGCGCCGGGTACATTTTGCTTCGATCCCAGAACTTCACGTCATTCACGTGGAATGTCGTCGTAACATAACCGTGCTTGTTCAAGAGACGCGGCAGACCTGGCAGCTCTTTATTCCCGAATCCGGTGGACATCGCCACCGTTCCGGTTGGATAAATCGATGTATTGACCGCAAATTCGGCATCCGAAGTGTTGCCTTGCCCGATCTGTTGGAAGACATGCGGGAAATACAGGCCGCCATCTGCGAGCTGGTTCATCACCGGTGTCAGCTCCTGGCCATTCAGGGACTGACCAACCGGAAAATTCTGCAGCGATTCCATCTGAACGATGATCAGATTTTTGCCTTTGGCAGCACCGTAGTAGTCCGGCTTGTCCTTTGCTTCCTTAACGTAAGGATACGTCGCCAGGAGCTGCTGGGAGCGCAGAATCGTGTCTTGCAGACTCCCTTCGGCCAGCGCACGGTTCTCCTGCGATATCCGGATCACGGAGGAAACCTGGTAATTCATGAATCCCATTTGCTCCGCTCGCACGATTTCATTCTCGATTCCCCATTCTTTACGGATGATAAGTCCGGACAGAACACCCGCAATGACCAGCACAACCATCATGGATATGCGCCACTTCATGCCAGGCCTGCGCGAATAGGAAACGGAATAACTGGAACGGACTCCGCCAAAATGCAATCCTCCTCGGGTGCGGGAACGAATTTTTCGAACCGCCCATATGATCACTAGGACCAGCAGGTCCAGGAAGAAGAGAAAGTGCTCCGGCTCTAACAAAGCCGTAATGCTGGCTCTCACCTGGTTTACTTGCCCGATCCCCGCAAGCGCGGTATATGTCGGTATGGACCCGAAATGAACGTTATAAACAGCGGACGCAAACATGATGAACGATAATACGACATTTAGGATCACATAGACCATCTTTTTGCCTCTTACCGGCAGGAGCAGCTCCAGAAAGCTAATCAGCGCCAACAGGGATAACGCGTCGGTAAGCACCTTACCCCATGCGACGCCATTAAACAGAAACACTCTTAGAAGGATCAGCTTCAATAAGAGCGTCAAAAAAACGAGTATGCATAATCTCAACCTTTGTTCAAGGTAGCGTTCCATTTTCCATTCCCTCTTTTGTGTAAAAATAATGTTAAATTGCAGCTTCCATTATAACAGGAATGTAAACGTCAATCTAATCTGCCCATTCCTTCGCCCTCCCTGTCAATTGTCCAATGCATGATCCTTACGTATCACGTAGGATAAAGCATCCCAAACAAAAGGCTGGAGGGTATAAGACATGAAGATGGTTGTAACCGGAGGAGCAGGCTTTATCGGCTCCCACCTGGTGAACGGACTCGTGAATCAAGGCTATGAAGTCCATGTGATTGATAACCTCACAACCGGAGATCCAGGTCGCCTTCACAGCGAGGCGATTTTACATGTTGCCGATGTAAACAGCCAGCAGACAACGGCGTATATCTCCGTGCTGAAGCCGGACGTTGTGTTCCACTTGGCCGCACAGGCCGATGTGCAGCGGTCGATCAAGGAGCCTCGGCTTGATGCGGATGCGAATGTAATGGGCACCATCAATGTACTTGAAGCTTGCCGCAAGGCTGGAGTCCGTAAGATTGTGTTTGCTTCGACTTCTGGCGTATATGGAGATCTGGAGAAATCTCAGCTGACGGAGGATGATCCGGTTAATCCAATCTCCTTCTATGCCCTATCCAAGGTGGCAGGCGAGCAATATATCCGCTTATACCACCGCTTCTTCGGCCTGCAGTACACCATTCTTCGTTATGGGAATGTCTACGGTCCGGGTCAGACTGCGAAGGGGGAAGGCGGTGTTGTGGCGGTATTTGGTGACCGCCTGCGTCAAGGTGCTCCGTTTCATATATACGGCGATGGCGAGCAAACCCGGGACTTCATTTATGTCAAGGATGTGGTTGAAGCAAACCTCGCCTCCATTCAACACGGGGACGAGAGTGTTCTACATGTTAGCACCGGAACCGGCCATACCGTCAATTCACTCGTCGATCACATCAGCAGACTGCATTCTGACCGCATTGATGTTCACTATTTGCCCGCGAAGAACGGCGATATTCTGCACAGCTGCCTGAATAATGAGAGGACCCGGGCATTGCTGCAGTGGAGTCCGTTATTTAGCCTGGAAGAAGGCATGGAAGAAACCTACCGCCACTGGCTTCGCACATCCTCGTTTAGCCAATAAACGGCAGGCGACCAAACATAAAAGCAGCCTTATTCCTCGTTAAACCGCGGAGGCATAAGGCTGCTTTTATGCGTACATTTAACATCAAGGGGTTTACAACCCTATCGATTGAAGCAGGCCGGCAAAATTCATCGCATAGATATGCGGATTGAAATGCTGCTCGACATGTCTCTTCGCCTGGTCTCGAATCTGTTCACGAAGAACAGGTTCCTTCATGAGTTCAAGCGCTTCGGTAACGGCATGGTCAATGTTTCCGAGCACATAAAACTTGCCTGTGTAGTTATGATGAACGGAGGTGGATACCCCATCCGAATCGGTTGTCAACACCGGGCAGCGGCAGCTCATCGCCTCAAGCACCGCATAAGGTGCTCCCTCTACCTTGGAAGTGCAGCACAGAAATCCGCCTGAGTCTCCAATAATTGAATAGTAATAAGGCATCTCGGCATTAGGCACGTTGGACCGAAGGGTTAAACGATCCGACAGGCCTAATTCATCAATGAGTAATAGGAATTGCTCCCTTTCTGCCGGCTGGCTGAGCTCACTATCCTCGAACATCCACATTTGGAGATCAGGAACATGCCCCTTAAGCGCATGCCCGACATGAAGAAACTCTCGCCAATTCTTGTTATCCTCGATCCGTCCAAGCCATGCCATTACAGGGCTTGAGGGTCTCGGATAAGAATGGTACGTGAACCGTTGACTATCAAAACAATTGTTGAAATGAAACTGCGGCTTATGCGGATACAGCTCCTGGAACAGAGCGGCAATATGCGGGGTATTGGGATTGAGCAGCGCGTCAGCATATTCATTCACATATGGAACTGCCTGTGCAAGCTGCGCATGGGCAACGCTCTTGGGTCCATACCCTTGAATCTCCAGCACGAATTTCCCTTTGAACCCCAGCATTCGAAAGCGCGGGAAACTGGCGTGATCCGTCGTAACGACGATGACGTCAAAATTATTCGAATCCAAGATGTGCTTGATCTCGATGTCATTGCGGGTGACGTAGATGGGGAAGTCCGCAGCATTCTGCATGCCGGACCCCCAGTTATAATACAGGCAATGCGCCTCGATTCCGGCTAGTCGCAGTGCACGGCATCGCTGTCTGTTTAATGTCTCGACCCCCCCGCTCGGCACATAGTAGACGAACAGCACCTTCATGTCGCACCCCTCCCCTTATTCAATCACTTGAAAATCAGAATGTGAGTAGACGGCCACAAGCTGTCCCTCATTCTTGGCATGTAAGGTAACCAGCGTAGTGAACGCGTAGTTAATATTGGTCACAAGCAGAAGGCTGAATGCCATATTATGGTTCGTGATATTGGGAACATTCACTGTATTTCCAACTGCGACATGAGTCAGTCCGACATAATAGACTCCATGGGGGTGGTATCCATGTATGAGGACATCAAAATCTTCAGTTCCTGCATTGGTAATCGTTAGATCCACCGACTGGATATACCGCGCATCAATTTGACCATACTCCACTGCATCTAAACGAAAGATGGACATTTCATTCCCTCCTGGCTATGGCAGCATCATTAATATCAGGTTATGTAACTACCTCTTCGCGTGTAAGGGCATATCCATAGTGACGATCATCCAATTGTGAGTTACTTGATCCCTGGTCCAAGCCAAATCTTTCAAATTCGCATTTAATATAATGTAAGCACATCTAAAGAAAGGATCGGTGACAAGGGATGTTGAGCCTCCAAGATATCAAAGGCCCCTACCATGCGATATTCAGTTTGGGAAACAACTGTTTGCCGGGTATTGAGCTAAGAGAACACGGTTTGCGCAGATTTGCCGGACCTATCGATTGGATGGGTACTCCGGTGCTGCCTCAAATATCAAGAATGCTTCGCAATCGGTTTGAAGGCATGCTGGTGTATTCCAACTTACTCATGGTTAATCAGGCTAGTGAAGAGCTGTATAATATCTGGGATCAAGAATACGACCTCTATCTTAACCATGATTTTTATGTGCATAACAATTTCCCTCCCGATCTGCTGGGGTATCCGGATGTTAAGGTTAAATATGATCGTAGAATTGCCAGATTTCTGCAGACGTTGGGAAGCGGGGGCCGCATTCTCTTTATCCGAACCGATTCCAGCCGCGAGGATATTAAGGAATTGGTAGATTCTTTGAAACAACTATGCTACGGACCTTTCCATGTGCTCGCCGTCAATCATGAACCTGTCCAGGAAATAGAAATGTTGGATTGGAACTTAGAGCACGTTTGCGCTGTAAAAATGCCGAATGTCGATATCTGGTTCAGCAACCGCTTTCGCTGGAGTTTTCTGTTCCAGGGCATGTATTTGATCTAACTTCATAACACGAGATTCGGATCGAATCATCACATGTTCCCTTCTCAATACGACAATGGCAGACCAATATTAAAACTTGGTCTGCCATTTGACATAGGTTCTTAAACATAGTTTACCGGTTCATCCGGGAGCTTGTAATCTTTCGGAAGCGACTGAAATATTCGGTTCCAAATAACATAATCGACCAATATTTCCGGAGTGGATCTTTGATTGACAAAAATCCTGTTGTACAAATCACTCATTACGTTAAAGGCTTGCTGATTCATAAGCTACTCACTCCTTTTTACTGGGATGATTTCTGGGCGATGGCGCCGTAGTATATGTTCAGCATACGTTCGATCATAAGATCCATGGACCAATGCTTATAGGCGAACGTCTTGGCGTTATCACCCAGAAATTTTCGATAATCCTCATCTCGGAGCAGCAAATTGAGGTGCTCGGCCGTGCTTCCCGGATCTCCTACAGGGGCTAACAATCCCGTGAAACCGTGAGTTACCATTTCGGGCAATCCCCCTGCGGTCGATACGACGCTCGGGAGGCCTGCCATTTGGGCTTCCATAACCGAGTACGGCTGGTTATCTTGAATGCAAGTATGGACAAAGATATCCGATTGGCTGAGCAGCCCCGGAACGTTGTCATGCTGTCCAAGGAATAACACCTCATGCTGCAGACCCGTCCTTATGGCCTGCTCTTCCAGTTGCCCTCGCATGGCGCCATCCCCTACAATCCAGCACACCCAGTCGTTTCGCATCCGCTTGAGAATAGCAAGGGATTCAAGCAGCACATGAATCCCCTTCACGAACACCAATCTGGCCGGACAGATAATGACCTTTTTCCCAGGTGGTCGCCGATGTGACGATCCCGCTCTATATTTTGCCTGAAACGCTTCAGCGTCCAGACCATATTGAAACACCGTTATCCGATAATCAGGTACCCCGCAATCGCTCATAAGAACATTCTTGGACCATTGATTAGCCGTAATCGTTAAATCAGAGGACAAGGCCGCATGATACTCAATGGCTGGAAAATAACGCCAGGCGGGACTTCCTTCATTAACGCCTTGTGCAGGATTATTTCGAAATATGTCCTTCATCTCACGTGCGACAGAGCCGTGGATATGCGATACGAGTGGCGTGCGCTTGGGCTTTACCCTACTTAAAGAGCGTGTCGAAAAACTATCCTGTGTATGAATGATATCGTATTGCTCCAGCCCGAAATAGGCTGCCGCCAGCTCCATGCAGTAACGCTCTAGCTCATAAAAGCGTATCGCACTATGCTGATTCAAACCAGGAGCCGTCTGCGGATCAAGCTTTGCCTCCAGCATGGGCAGCAAAACTTCTTTGGCTAGTTCCTTCCTTTGGTTGACAATATGGATTTTCTTGTAATCCGGACTGTTTCCGAGCAGATCAACTTCATGACCCAGCTGTTCAAGACGTTTCTTGAGCTCCTGCATGAAGTTATATACTCCGCCAACATGAGGGAGTAGCCAATGGGTTGCCAGTAGTATTTTCATGGTATCCCCCATTATCGGCCAAGCTGAGCCAAATGCTCAAGTACATGGCGGTAATTGTTTTTCACCATCTCATATTCTGGAAGAATTCTCGCTTGATGACGGACCGTACCCATCTGGGAATGTACCCGATACATCGTAAGCATATCCGGTATGAATCCAAAAGAAGCTCCGCTCATTAACAGACGGATCCAAAGATCGAAATCATGAGTGTAGGGAAGCTGTGGATTAAATAGACCTACCCGGTGAAGCCAGTCTTTCTTCATAATGACCGTGCAGCCGTTAATCGGATTGGAATACGTGAGCTGACGGGCCAAATCTGCATGAGACGCCATGGGAATCCCTTCGTGCGGCGTTGTCACCCGGTTGTGCTCATCAATGACGCAAAAACCGGTATACGTGACATCGAGTCCGCTGCTCAGCATATACGACATCTGCCGCTCAATCTTTTGGGGGACATAACGATCATCCGAACTGAGCCAGGCAATATAATCACCGGAAGCATGCAAAATGCCATGATTCAAGGCGCTGGCCGTTCCGCCGTTACTCTTGCCCATATAGTAGACTCTGTTCATGTAGGGTGCGATCAGATGTGAATATTGAGTTGACCCATCATCTACGACAATGATTTCTACGGCAGGGTACGTTTGTTGTACCGCACTTTCCAATGCTTGCTGTATATACTGGCAGTTATAGAAAGGTATGACTATCGTAACCGTCGGCATCATCCCCTGTCTCCTCCTTCTGCCTAACTTGATATATGATCTCAATACATATCATGGGTTAGTACACCATATGCAGTGCACTCGCATTCCGAAAGGGACCCCTGTCCCCTGACATTTGACCAAATAACAGGCAGACGGCTTTTATAGGATGAACGTTAGGAACAGCTTCTTGTACATCGTGCGCCCCCCTCACTGCACACACAGTACATGGTCCAGCATGCCGGGAGGGCTGTCGACCACATAAAACAAGCTGTCCTCCCGCTTGTCAGCTGGGAGAACAGCTTCTGAAACCATGCGATATTAAATTAGAAAAACAAGCGGAGCCCCACCAAAGTCAGGATCCCGACAATGACGGTGGCAAACAGGCTTTTTGTGAGAAAAGCGGTTAGGAAAGCGGGCACGGCTGCAATCAATTCTAGTGAATGCCCCCCTGGATCTACACGTCCATCCGATAACAGCAGCTCCTGAGCTAGCAGTGCTCCCATGACGGCAATCGGGACATGATCTAACCACCGGATCATCGTCTCGGGAATGCGGAGCTTGCTCAGAATCATAAGCGGCAGAACCCTTGGAATGAGGGTTACGACAGCACAACCGATAATCAATATTGCGATAGGCCATCTTATTTCCATCGTTCGATCACCATCCCTGCAGTAGCCGCAACCACAATCGCGACTATGACCGCCGCGCTTCCCGGCATAATTGTACTGACAGCTACCACGGAAACGGCGGCAATCATAACCACCATGAAATCCAGTTTATACTTCTTGCGGCTGATCCATTGCAGAGCAAGCAATCCGATAAACATCCCCGGCAATGCAAAATCAAGGCCAAACTTCTCCGGCTCGGGAATCCACTCCCCGACTAAACCGCCTGCTACATTGGCTGCGCACCAGAACAGATACGCCGTAATATTCAGGCCGACCATCCATTTATAGCCGAGTTTTTTCTGCTCGGTGGCCTTGGCTGCCGCTACACCAAATGTCTCGTCGGTTAACAGGGAACCGATGAAGAAGCTTTTGCCCGAAGAAAGACCTTTAAAGTAAGGAGCAAGCGCTGCGCTTAACAGCAGATGCCTCGCATTCACGAAAAATATCGTAACTATGATCGATAGGATCGGGCTAGCAGCCGCTATCATCCCTGCCGCAATAAATTGCCCGGAGCCCGCATAGAGCAGCAGCGAAATGAGCGCGATTTCGAGCAGGGTGAAACCTGCGGTGCGCTGGACAACACCTGCCGCAAAGCCGATGCTTAGGTAGCCCAGGAGGGTTGGAATACAATCTTTGAAGCCTTGAAGATAGGTGTTTCCCTGGTTCCCCTCCATACTAGCGGGGAGCCGTTCTGTCTTGATGCTCATCTGTGTTCGATTCCTCTCTCACTCTACAATTCTATTTTTTAATTACTATGAATTCTTCCTGCTGCCTTGTCAACGCTGTTACACCATTTTCTCATCAAAAAAAGCGCCCCAGGAATGCTGCTCATTCGCCAGGAACGCTTTTTCATTCAGTTTATTTAGCTGCTTAAGGCTTTAAGATGACTTTGATACAGCCATCCTTCCGCTCATTGAAGATATCGTAGCCATGGGCAGCCTTCTCCATCGGAAGCCGGTGTGTGATGATATCCGAAGGGTCCACAGTTCCTTCTTTCAACATTTGATAAAGGCGCGGCATGTAATGAATGACCGGTGCCAGCCCCATTTTTAACGTTATGTTGCGTTCGAACAGTTCTCCAAGCGGAAAGGCATTATAAACAAGCCCGTATACGCCAGTTAGCTGGATGGTCCCATATTTGCGAACCATAGACACAGCCATGCGGAAAGCACCCAAGGAGCCTCCCTGCAGCTTCAGCATGCTGCCCAGCATTTCAGCAGGGGTCCGTTTGGCATCCAGACCAACACAATCAATGACAACATCTGCGCCTCCTTTGGTGATCTCTCGGATATAACTCTCCATTTCGGGGATCTTCTCAAAATTGTAAATCTCCACGTGATTGGTTCGTTTCGCATGCGCGAGCCTGTAATCCACATGATCGATCGCAATCACCCGCTTCGCGCCCTTTAACCAGGCAAACTTTTGCGTTAGCAGTCCAATGGGACCACAGCCCAGAACAACCACGACATCGCCTGGTTTAACCCCTCCGTTCTCCACGCTCCAGATGGCTGTGGGCAGCGCATCGGAGAGCATGAGCAGCTTCTCATCTTCCATCTCGGCGCTCTCAGGTATAACAAAGGGCATGGAATTTCCGTAAGGAACCCGCAAAAGCTCTGCTTGCGCACCTTGAAAACCGCCGTACGCGTCACTATATCCAAAAAAACCGCCGGTATTCTTGCCCTCATTCGCATAATCGCATTGGCTCTCCATGTGATTCTGACAAAACAGGCATTTTCCGCAAGATACAATAAAAGGAATGATCACACGGTCTCCCACTTTGACCCTGCTTACTTCAGGACCTGCGTCCACCACGATTCCCATCGGCTCATGGCCGATAATGTAATCATCGTTCAGCTGTTTTAATCCTCCGTTGTATAAATGCAAATCCGATCCGCAGATGGCCGTGGTGGTGACTCGAATCAGGACATCGTCGCTGTGCTGTAGAACGGCGTCCTTCATATCCTTTACTTGGATCCGATGTCTGCCTTGATAAGTGACTGCTTTCACGCTCGAAACCCCTTCTAGAGTCGATATCCATTTTTGTAAGGATTTGACTTTTTTAGGTTCAGTGTGCGCCATTTCAACCAGAACTACTCCGGTAAAGCAAAAATAAAGCGAAGTTCACCCCAGCGCTTCGGGTTGAAGGTCTACAGGCTGCTTTTTCGATTTCCCGACTTTCAAGAATAATACCAGCCCTAACAGCACGAGCGCCCCCCCTGCCGCCTGCAGGGAGTTCATCGACTCATTCAGCAGGAGAAAAGCCAGTAAACTCGCTCCAACCGGCTCTCCAAGAACGCTCATCGATACGGTGGAGGCTGTGGCATACTTCATCAGCCAATTGAATAATAGATGGCCGAATACCGTTGGCACGACAGCCAATAAAGCAAATATTCCCCACTCTCGTCCGGAATACCCCGTCATCGGAATGTTCATTCCCATGTTATACACCGCCAATACGGACGCCGCTACTGCAAAGACAAGCCAGCTGTATAAGAATGAAGGCAGACGCCGCAGCAGCAATTGACCCAGCAGCATATGCACGGCGACCGCAGCCGTCCCCAGCAGAGACATGATATCACCAGTCAAATGCCCCTTGCTCCCACTGAGCCCGCTGCTCCCAATGAGAAGGAATACACCGAGGAAAGCGATCGCCATGCCGCCGATTGCCGCCAGCGATGTTTTCTCCTTAAACCAGAAGTAAGCGCCTATCATCACAAACACCGGCTGAAGAGCAAGGATAATCGTGGAGCTGGCTACACTCGTCCACTTCAAGGAGCCCATCCATAACAAAAAGTGCAGGGCCAGCATCGAACCGGACAGAAGAAGCAGCAGCAGTTCAGAACGCTTCAACGATTTGATAGCCGGCGCATATTTGCCCGCGAAGGGCAGCATGATCAGGAACGTAATCACCAGTCTGTACATCGCTTGAATGGATACGGGACTGGTAGACCATTTGACGAATATGGAGGAAAAAGAAATAGCGATGATGCCGATAAACAGAGGGATAAATACAGGGATCGGTGCTCGGTTCGAATTCATGATGGTTAAATGATTCACCTTTCGTGTTATATTAGAGAATGATTTCAAAATTAAACTTTCGGAAAAGGATAATTGGCATGAAAAAGAAAGACCTTCGCAACCAAATGACCCCTCCCAAATTTCTGGCAATCGGCTTTGCTTCGATTACACTGATTGGGACGTTCCTGCTCAAACTTCCCATTGCTACGGCGGACGGAACTTCTACCCCAATCGTAGATGCTCTCTTCACAGCGGTTTCCGCCATCAGTGTAACGGGTTTAACCGTTGTGGATACAGGTACCCATTGGTCCATATTTGGACAAATTGTCATGCTCATGCTCGTTCAGCTTGGCGGATTGGGCTTTATGACCTCAGCCACCTGGATTGCATTGATGTTCAACCGCAGAATCTCGCTTCGGGAGCGCATGATCCTTCAGGAAGCAATGGGACAATACCAAATTCAAGGGATTGTAGACCTCATCCGAAGAGTGCTCGTCTATACGCTGATCATAGAAGGGGCAGGCGCATTATTGCTGACGCTCAGGTTCTCTGCCATCATGCCGCTTTCCGATGCGGCTTACTTCGGCATATTCCAGAGTATTTCCATTTTCAACAATGCAGGCTTTGACCTCTTTGGCCAAATTCACGGACCCTTCTCAGGATTTGCAACCTATGTAGCGGATCCTTTTGTCAATATTATTCTCATGCTTTTGATCTTCCTTGGAGGAGTCGGCTTTATCGTCATTTTTGATCTTATTGAATATCCGAAATGCAAGAAACTGTCTCTTCACTCCAAGGTTGTATTAACCGTAACGTCACTATTAATCGTAATTGGGGCTGTCATGATCTTTATTCTGGAGCATGGCAATCCCAAAACATTAGGGCCGCTTTCATACCCTGTAAAAATCATGGCTTCCTTATTCCAATCGATCACTCCCCGTTCCGGTGGCGTCAGCACCTTGGATATCGCGAGTCTGGAGCAATCCTCCCAGTTCTTCATGATTCTCCTGATGTTTATCGGGGCAGCTCCCGGATCAACGGGAGGCGGAATTAAAGTGACTACTTTCGCCGTACTCATCGGTGCCGTCGTTACGATGATCCAGGGAAAACGGGATGTTGTTCTCTATCGCAATCGAATCTCCCAAGCACTGGTTTACCGTTCCATTACACTAACGATTCTTTCGTTGCTGCTATTGGTGGGAGCTTCCATGTTTCTGTCCATTACGGAATCTGGCGAATTCTTAAGAATTCTGTTCGAAGCCGTATCCGCGTTCGGTACAGCCGGGTTATCCATGGGACTTACAACCGAGCTGTCCGGGGTTGGCAAGGTGACCATTGCCTTGCTCATGTTCCTTGGCCGGTTAGGTCCGCTAACCCTTGCTTATGCGCTTAGCCGCAAGAATAATAAAGAACTGTACCGCCATCCGGAAGGCCGGATTACGATTGGTTAATTGTACTCCTCCCCTGTCGGAACATTTCTTGCGATTATCGAATGTGCTCAGCTTACCTGAAAGCTTATACAATCTTAAACAAACCGTACACTTCCCCCTTCCATGGGAGGCGTACGGTTTGTTTCATTGGAATATATTTCTAAAATTGTCTCTTATTCACCGAACTCACTGGCATCGATGGCAGCATCCAGCAAGTCATCAAACAATTCGTTGTCGGCTTCAATCCGCTCGTCAATCTGAAGAAACTGCTCCTCGATTCCAGGCTCGCCAGCGAAGTTCAAGCTATAGTCCCAGTCCCGGCCATTCTTGCTCAGGAAAGTGATCTCGTAGGCTGATGCATGTCCATCTATAGAAAATACGGTATATCCTACGAACTGATCGCTATCATCCCGCTTCATATCCGCACGCTCGATTCGGACTTCTGACACGTTTTCACGCTCCTTCTTTACGTTGTAAAGCACTCACAAGACTCAGTATATCACTTTTCGTGGCAGCTGATTATTGTTTTTCTTATACGCCTTGATCTAGTATAATATGGGTTGGTAAATTAAATTGCATTGGAGGGTACCAAATGTCCGATTTCAATACATACTTGGACAAATATGCCGAGTTGGCTGTAAAGGTTGGAGTTAACATACAAGAAGGACAAACCTTAGTGGTTCATGCTCCTGTGGATTCCGCCGAATTTACTCGCTTGATTGCCAAAAAGGCATACGAAGCGGGTGCCCGCCTGGTTAAGATCCTGTGGACCGACGAAACGATAACAAGACTTCAATTCGAAAAAGCTGCGGATGACGTCTTTACCGAGGCGCCGAAATGGTATGCCGGCGAAATGACGGAATTGGTGGAGAACGGCGCAGCCATTCTGCACGTGCTTGCCGAAAATCCCGACCTGCTCAGCGGCATTGATTCCGAGCGTATCGGAAACTTCTATAAAGCGCGCGGTGAAGCATTGAAGACCTATCGCGCTTATCAGCAGTCCGACAAGTTTAGCTGGTGTCTGATCGCTGTGCCTTCAGCAGCTTGGGCAGCCAAGGTGTTCCCGGATGTGCCGGAATCCGAACAAGTCGGCAAATTGTGGGATGCCATCTTCCACACCGTGCGTGTGGATCAGGATAACCCGGTTGAAGCCTGGAACAAGCACCTCGAAGTGCTTGAAGCGAAATCCACCGTATTGAACGCTAAGAAATACAAGAAACTCCACTATATCGCACCGGGAACCGATCTTACCATCGAGCTGCCGGAAGGGCATATTTGGGCGCAAGGCGACAGCATCAACGAACGCGGACATTCCTTTGTGGCTAACATGCCAACAGAAGAGGTATTTACCGCTCCGCTCAAAACAGGCGTCAACGGAACCGTACACAGTACGAAGCCTTTGAGTTATGCCGGAAACATCGTGAACAATTTCTCCCTTACTTTTGAAGAAGGTAAAGTGGTCAGCTTCACGGCAGAGCAAGGTTATGAAACCCTTGAGCGTCTCCTGAACATGGATGAAGGTGCCCGTTATCTTGGAGAAGTGGCGCTGGTGCCGCATCAATCCCCGATCTCGGAGTCCAACATCCTGTATTACAATACGTTGTTTGATGAGAATGCCTCCAACCACCTTGCACTCGGCAGCGCTTATGCTTTCTGCTTGGAAGGCGGAAAAGATATGAATCAGGAGCAATTGATTCAAAGCGGTCTCAATACGAGTGTAACCCATGTTGATTTCATGATCGGCTCCGGCGACATGGATATTTACGGAGTGACGGCGGATGGCAAGGAAGAACCGGTATTCCTGAAAGGAAACTGGGCATTTTAAGAAACGGGACAGCATAAAGCAGCTATTTCATATGAAGTAGCTGCTTTCTTGAACTTTTCCGGCCTTTAATTGACCCGAGGTTGATTTACAAACGGAAAAATTGTGTCATAATCAAGAAAGCGCATCAAATTACTTATTGATAGCATAAAGGAATTGGAGGGGCTCTCATGTCCAGCTTTGAACAAAAAATGGAACGCTACGCGGAGCTTGCAGTCAAGGTGGGTGCTAATGTGCAGCCGGGACAAACGCTCGTCGTTAACGCGATGATCGATGCTGCACCGTTGGTGCGTCTTATCGTGAAGAAAGCTTATGAAACGGGTGCCAAGCAAGTAAAGGTGAACTATAGTGATGAGGTTGTGAACCGGATAAGGTACGATCTGGCACCAGACGAAGCTTTTCTGGAGCCGCCGACACATTATGCGGAGGAAGTAACCGAGCTTGCCGAGCAAGGGGCTGCTTTCTTGACCATTCTCTCCTCGAACCCTGATCTGCTTAAAGGCGTTGATCCGGAGCGTATTTCCAATTATCAGCGTACATATGGCGCCGCTATGGCGAAATACCGGCAATATCAGCAAGCCGATAAAATGAGCTGGACCGGAATTGCCTATGCTTCCCCTGATTGGGCTGCCAAGGTGTTCCCTGACGTTCCGGCCGAGCAGCAGGTGGATAAAATGTGGGATGCGATATTCCACGCGGTCCGCGCGGATCTCGATGATCCCATTGGTGCATGGGAAGAGCATATCACGACCCTCCAGCACAAATCGGATGAGCTCAATGCCAAGAAATATCATAAGCTCCGCTTCACTTCACCAGGGACGGATCTTACGATCGAGCTTCCGGAGGGACATATCTGGGCCCAAGCGGGCAGTCACAACGAGAAGGGCGAGCGTTTCGTTGCCAACATTCCGACGGAGGAAGTGTTCACCGCTCCGCTCAAAACCGGTGTGAACGGCACCGTACGCAGCACGAAGCCTTTGAGCTACGGCGGCAACATCATCGACAATTTCTCGATCACGTTCGAAAATGGCCGCATCGTCGATTTCTCCGCGGAACAAGGCGAAGATACCTTAACCCGCCTGATCTCCATGGATGAAGGCTCGCATTATCTTGGCGAGGTTGCCCTTGTTCCTTATCGCTCCCCGATCTCGGAAAGCGGTATTTTGTATTACAACACACTGTTTGACGAAAATGCCTCCTGTCACCTGGCCATCGGCAGCGCGTATGCCTTTAACCTTGAGGGCGGCAAGACCATGACGTCCGAACAGCTTCAAGCTAGCGGTCTGAACACCAGCATTACCCACGTTGACTTCATGATGGGCTCCAAAGAGCTTAATATTACCGGAATCACTCATGATGGCACGGAGGAGCCTGTATTCATCGATGGCAATTGGGCCTAAACCGCTACAATTTCGTTATCTGCTGGATAAGCACATCCGATAATAAGATCGAAAATATGCAACAGAGCAGTCTTTTAATCAGAGGCTGCTCTGTTTTTTTCATAATGGACCTTCTAGCCCCTTCCCTTCCCGATGCAACTTCAACCCTATTTCGATTAATACCGATAGAATCCCGAGCATATGATGAAGAGATGGACGCGTATCTAAGATTGCCATGTAAACTCATACGCTAATGTGCTTCAACCACATGACTTCATAAGAATCTACCCGTTCCCGGGAACAGTCTTTAGAGTCGGCTGTTATTAGAATTAATAGGGCTTTTTCACCCGATATGTTGTAAAATGATGAGAGAAATAGGATGGTTACACCAGAGAGGGGATTATCGCGTGTCCAACCGATTACAGCTCCTCCTTGCAGCAGATTTCGCTGATCTGAGCGAACCTATTCAGGAAGAAGTCTATTATGAATTTTATGACCTCGTTTATGGACAGATACTGTATGTCGTACGGGATCATGCTGCTGTTGAGGATATCATTCAGGAGTCCTTTATAAAAGTGATTACAAGTAAGCCGAATTTTGAAACCGAAAGCAAGATGCGGGGATGGCTCCGTGTCGTCGCCAAAAACTCAACCATGAATTATTTAAGAAAAAATAAAAAATACCGTAACCAAGTGGATGTCGAGAGTGTTTTTATTAATGAAGACGACGTGGTAGTTTCTTCCACGAACGTCGAACATCAGGTGGAGTCAAATATGCTGGAGGAATCCATCGAGCATTATCTCGACCAATTGAAGCCTGAATACAAGCTATTGATTGAGTACCGTTGGAAGCATAGTCTGACGTACAAGGAAATCGCGGAGCTGCTGAATACTCGCGAAGAGATCGTGAAGCAGCGCTTGTTCCGAGCCAGAGAATCCGTAAAGAAAATGCTGTATAGAGAGTGGGGTGAATTGGATGAGCAACGAAAAATACGATGATTGGTTTGATGAGGCGTTTGACGAAGCCTTTGATCGTGCAGCTTCACGTTCCTCACTCCCTACTGACATTGAATCCAAACGACAATCCTGGCAGCAGGTTCAGCAGCAAATCAAACAGGTACACAAAAAGAAACAGCGTCGACGCAATTTTCAGTTAGCCGGAGTCATCGCAGCATCGATGGCCTTTGGTGCATTGATATTCTCTCCTTCCACTGTAACTCAAGCGGTAACACCGGTTTATCAGGAGATCAAGGATTGGGGAAATGGTGTGGTGACCCAAATTTTCGGTATGCGAGAGCCTGTTGATAAGAGCAAGGCATTAACGGCTCCCCCACCGGAGCAGGGAATAGAGCCCGAAGGGTATGTACCGCCAGCTCAATTAGTGGAAACCGAATATATTACTTTCACAGATAAGGATGAATCTCTGACAGAATCGCAAAAACGCGCACCATTTAAAATACCAAAAATCAATTATCTTCCGGAAGATTACAAATTCTATGAGGCTACAGCATTAATAACGGATGAAAATCCGGCTTTTGAAGAGCTTCATCTTCATTATAAAAATTCGGAAGAAAAGTTTTTCCATATTGATCTTATCGGGATGACACTTGGTAAAATGATCAATCTCAATGGGGATATTAAGAAGACGATTATTCTTGAATCCGGAGCAAAAGCCTATTTAACCGAGACTAACCTTCGCTTCTTATACGATAATGATCAAGTGATTGTATCCATTAGCGGCTTCTTCACAGAAGAAGAATTCATAAAAATTGCAAACAGCATACAATGATTTTTTAGATGATCTAAAAAAGAACAGGTTGTTCCCAATAAAATGGTTGAAGACAGGCTTAAGGGCTGGTCTTCGACCTTTTTGTTCCATGGCTGCCACACAGATCAGCAGATGACGGGCCAGCAATGGGTGAAACGATTCCTGTACGGAGCGTCTTTCTACGCAAAAAAAGAGGGTGCCCTGCAAGATCTAGGATCTTGCGAGGCACTCCCTTCATAAATCCATATTCGTATTATTGTGCCACCAATATCGAGCTCGTGTGATAAGTTCCTTCTTCATATGTACCGCTTTCTTTGACCCAGTGAATCGTCTTGGCCCGATAATAATAACCCGTCTGCACACTAAAAGTTTTGCTTCCGCTCAGAGAGGCCCTACTTGTTCCGTTATCGTATGAAGCTCCCGAATCAACCCAAGCGGAGCCCGTCCAGCGTTGAAGAACATAATTGATTCCCAGAGAATCTACAGCTTGAGAAGCACTGGTAGTGGCGCTAATCCCTACTTGAGTACTGCTTACTTTCCCTATCGAAGAAAAATAATCCATCAAATATTTATTGGCTAACGTGTTGAGAGAAGAATTCAGGTTCATTTCCACCGGAGGCGGAGTCGTTAACGCACCGGGTGCAATGTCTGTAGCCGAATCCGCGTAAGCCCCTCCTGCCAGAGATAAGCTTAATAGAACACTGACTGCAACCGCTGAAGCTATACGTTTAGGACTGCGTACTTTTGACATCATATCACCTTTCTTTCAATGTAATAGGAACATCCATATTTTAACACGCAGTGACAGAACAAAAGTATCTAATTCTTCATGGATTGATATATTTTTTGAAACTTTTCTGCAAATAAAAAGAAGCCTCGACATATTATGTCGAGGCTTCTTCTAATTTCCAGTTTACGCACCTGCTTCTTCCTGAATCAGCTGCTGCTGCTGCCTGATCAGACGAATCCGCGAGATCCGTTTATTCTCGGTCTCCTCAATCACAAAGCGATAATCCTCATACATGACAGATTGACCTTTGTGTGGGAGCAGCACCTCAAGACGCGAGGACAGCCATCCACCGATCGTATCATAGTCTTCTGTATCCACGTTCAGACCAAATTGGTCATTAATTTCATCGATCAGCATCAATCCATCAATGGAGTATTCATCCTCCCCCACCTTTTCAATGCCCGGACGCTCTTCGTCAAACTCATCTTGAATTTCACCGACGATTTCTTCCATGATGTCCTCCAGGGTTACGAGTCCTGAAGTCCCGCCGTATTCATCAATTAGAATGGCAATTTGCGTCTTGCTCCGCTGCATTCTTCGCAGCAGATCGCTGATCTTGATCGACTCAGGAACAGCAATGATCGGGCGAATCAAGGAAAGCTGGTCGCGAACGAAGCCGCGCATCAGATCTTTAATGTGAATAAAGCCAATGATATGATCCTTGTCTTCGTCACAAATCGGATAACGGGTTCGCATCCCCTCGCTTGCGATCTTTAGATTTTCTTCCAATGAAAGATTGTTGTATAAGCAGATCATTTCTGTTCTTGGGATCATGATCTCCCTTGCTGTCGTATCAGCAAATTCAAAAATGTTATCTACCAACACCATATCCGTGCTATCCATCAGGCCACTCTCACTGCTCTCTTTCATCATATCCCGCAGTTCTTCCTCGGTATGAACATTCCGTTCAACCACCGGTTGCATCTGGAATAGACGGAGAACATTATTGGAGAGCCCATTGGCAAACCAGATAAACGGGAACATCATCGTGTAAAACACCCGCAGTGGGCCTGCTGATAGCAGCGCAATTTGTTCCGCCTTACGAACAGCCACCGTCTTGGGCGCCAATGCACCAAATACAATGTGCATAAGTGCAATCAGGATGAAGGCAATTACCAAGGACACGACATGAACGGCTGTATTGCTCCAGCCTATGCCATGAAACCAAGGCGTAATCATGGCGGATATCGTTCTTTCGCCAATCCATCCGAGTCCAATGGACACGATGGTAATACCAAACTGGCATGCGGATATATATCCGTCCAGGTTCTTCAGTATGTTCTGCGCAAATTTTGCACGTCTATGTCCTTCTTCGACCAGAGCGTCAATACGGCTGCTTTTCACTTTAACGAAAGCTAATTCTGCCGATACAAAAAATCCATTTAACAGGACGAGAATCAATACCAAGGTTAAACTTATCAAGCTCGGTAAGGGGTCACTCAATCGATCTCCTATCCGCCATACAGCATGCTATGACGAATAGGAACACCTCCTTCGGTTATTAAAAATGTGTGGTGCCATCAAGCATAACAGCGTGTTCGGACTACGCATCAACTTCCCAATGGTCTCATCTCCTTGTCTTATTCCGACTTAATCAAGCTATATAATTAATTATATAGTACTACGATACACAGTCAAACGTTGTCTTATGACATTAATCAGCGTTGTTATAAGCTTTAATTTGATTCTCAGCCGTTAGCACTCGTTTTTCAATGAATTGATATATTCTATGAATAAACATTCAAAATGTTAATAGAATACGATGAATCCGCACGCGTTGGATGGAATAAATCGCATGACATTGAATATTTCAAAGTATAACATAAAGAAATAACCCTCGTTTACGCCTGAGTAAACGAGGGTTTTTTATGCAATCGGATCGATTATCTAGCCGTTGGTGGCGGATTGCCGATAACACCTGGATATTGATAATGAAGCGGCTCGTCGAACACGACATAATCCAGGTTTACCATCAGCAGGATGATACGGCGGCCTGTCGACCGTTCGCTGATAATGATATGATCGCGTCCAGCAGCTTCGACCACACCTGTGAACACCTTGGCATTCCATTGCGAATTGTTTTCATATGTCATGTAGAAGGTTCCCTGTTTGCCCAGATTCAGTCGTAGAATATTCTCTACATAGGATTGTTCGAATTGCGGGGCGGGAACAACGGTGCCTCCTGGAGTCATTGGGCTTCCGCTAGGCACCTGCGGTGGAACGTTCGCCGTATAACCAGCCGTCCCGCGGTTCGGCACTCCCGGATAACGGACTCCATTCATGAAGTTCACAGGTGGCACACCTTGATTGTACATAAGTAATTTCCTCCTTTAATTTATAACTCCCGCCTAAGCGGTTGTATAACATGAATCAAAAAACGGACGGGCAATCGGCATATGTCGGGGTGAAGAAACAGTGTGCTTTGAATCGGCCTGTGTTCTGCTGATTGTACCAGGTTGCCGGGCAATCTCCTGCCGGGCGGAAAAACCACAGCGCGTTGCTAGCCGGCCATATGCGTTCCCCATTAATCAATCTTCGGGCAAGCTGACGGTCCCGATCCCTGGCTCGTTGATAAAAATAGCCTTTCTGTGTTGCTTCAAAACCACCCGGGCTCTGAAAAACCATATCGTTCATGTTGCGGATGTTTCGAAAATCCAGGCAGTTGCCCAATATCCGGTTCACCCCGACATTCCCGACCATGAGCATGCCCTGCTCACCTTCGCCTTCTGCCTCTGCGCGGATCAATCTTGCCAGAAGATCCACATCATTCGAATTCGCTTTGATGACTGCCACAGAGTTCCCCTCGCTTCCTTAAGATCACTTTGTATTTGTATGTGCATTCGCCCATAAATGTGACTATGTGAAGAGAAAAAAAGTTCCTTACCGCGATCCATCGCGGTAAGGAACTTTACGCTTCCTGTTTCTATTCATGACTGCACAGCATGATCGGAATAAACATATCTGAACGTATACTCTCCTGAGCCCGCTTGAATCACAACACCCGCTTCACCATCACGTGCAGATTGAATCCCTCTCGCTTCGTCTAGAGGTATCGCCTCTCCTTCTGTAACGCTTGAAGCATTAAAAACGCCTGGCAGTCGGATCTCCGCTGTTGTATTAGGCGGGATGGTTACCTCTAATTGAAACTCTCCACGACTTTCCAATCTCCAACTTGACCGGACGGATCCGTACAGCGTATCGATCACGCCTTCAGCCCATGTCAATCCTTCGCCCGGCACGGGCGCAATCACGATATGCTTATAACCCGGCGCTTCCTCCACGGTTTGTATGCCGGCAACCGTACGATACAGCCACTCGCCAATGGCTCCGTAAGCATAATGATTAAATGAATTCATATCCCGGCTCCAGAAGCTGCCATCTTCCTTAATACCGTCCCAATGCTCCCATATCGTGGTGGCGCCTTTCGTAACCGGGTACAGCCAAGAAGGATAATCCCGCTGCAGCAACAGCTTATAGGCCGCGTCATGCATGCCATGCTGACTCAATACATGGTTAATATAGGGTGTTCCCACAAAGCCTGTCGTTAGATGAAATCTACTCTCCTCCAGCAGCGAATAGAGACGTTTCGCTGCTCGTTTTTCCGCTTCTTCATCCAGCAGCCCAAACATGAGCGCAAGCACATGCGCGGTCTGAGTCGAAGCCGCTAGCCTTCCTGACGGGGTCACGAATTCGTTGCGAAATGCAGCGACCACCTTTTCTTTAAGCTCCGTATACAGGGCGGCATCTTTTTCCTGCCCCAATACGATCGCCGTTTTCCTAAGCAGATCTACCGAATAACAATAAAATGCCGACGCTATGATATCCCGCTCTGTAGCACCCACATAGTCGCCGGATTTCGCATCAAGTCCCAGCCAGTCCCCAAAATGAAAGCCGGTATTCCACAAATACTCATTCTCTCCCTGAGCCTGAATATAGGAGACCCAGCTCTTCATGCTCTCATATTGACGTTCCAATATCCGCTTGTCGCCATAACTGACATATACCGTCCACGGGCATATGACCGCTGCATCTCCCCATGCAGCCGAAGCATAGGCTTCATCGCCAAGCACATGAGGGACAACGAAAGGCACTGCCCCGTCGCCACGCTGCTCTGCAGCCAGATCGGATAACCACTTGGTGAAGAAAGGAGCCACGTTCGCTAGATAGGCCGCCGTCCCAATAAACATCTGTGCATCTCCCGTCCAGCCAAGCCGCTCGTCACGCTGGGGACAATCCGTGGGCACATCCAGGAAATTCCCCTTGAGCCCCCATCGAATATTGCTCTGCAATTGATTAACCATGGGATCTGAGCATTGAAAAGTTCCGGTTTCTTCAAAGTCCGAATGGAGCACAACTGCTTCGAAAACCCCACGGTTCAGCTGCTCCACCGTGAAACCGTCTAAGCGGACATACCGGAAGCCTTGGAACGTAAACCGTGGCTCATAGGTTTCTTGTCCTCCACCTTTTAACGTATACTGAATGGTTTGTTTAGCGGTCCGGAGGTTCTCCGTATAAAAGTTCCCCTCGGCATCCAGTATCTCCGCATGCTGCAGCGTCACGATAGCACCCTTCGCGCCGGAAACGCTAAACCGGACCCAGCCCACCAGGTTCTGTCCGAAATCGATGACGGTTTCACCTTTGGGTGTAATCAGACATTCAACGGGCTGCACCTTTTGGATGGCTCTTACGGGCTCGTTAATCTGAGGCTTCAGCATGTCAAACCCGTGATCGATCGTTTCGACACCATGCCAATCATTTGAGTTAAAATCTCCTGAGCTGAAGCCTTCCATCTCCAACCGGGCATCGTAGGTTTCACCATGATAGAGTTCTGACATCGTGATCGGGCCTTTGGCCGACCGCCAGCTTGAATCGGTTGCAATGACTTCTTCGCTCCCGTCTGCATACGTAATATGCAGCTCCAGCAAAAGGGCTAATCGATCCCCATAGATTGCGCTCCGTTCTTCCCATCCCAATTGGCCCCTGTACCATCCATTTCCGAGCCAAGCGCCGATTCCGTTTAGGCCAGCGTTCAGCATATCCGTCACGTCATAACTTTGCGTCTGTATCGCATGTTCATAACTCGTCCATCCGGGTGTGAAATAACAATCTCCCACCCGCTGCCCGTTCAGTTCCAGTTCATAAAGGCCTAAGGCCGAGGCGTATATTCTCGCCTTCGCAATGGGCGACTTCAAGCTGAAGCTCTTGCGAAGGAGCGGTAGATGAGCAGACTCGGCTGGCAGCAAAGATCTAGGTGCCGTTATCCATTCCCCTATCCATTTCTCTCCCAGCAGTTTACCCGTCTCCCAATAGGCTGCATCCGACCATTCCGATACCTCCCCGGCTTGATTCCAGACGCGGACTCGATAGATATAGCGCTTACAAGACGATACGCTCCATTCGCATAATTCCACATGAACCGATTGCGAAGAAGCTACTATCCCTGAAGTCCAAAAGGGCACAGCAAAACGATCATCATTCGAAACCTCAATCTCATAGGCCGTTTGCCTGAATGCCCTTTCGTCCGAGACCAGCTTCCAACTTAAACGCGGATGCTTCTCGCCGATTCCTATCGGATTATGCTGATACTCACATCGTAAATCCGTAACGCTGAACATAGGCTATTCCTCCGTTCACCTTCATTAAAGGTAATTACCACAATCAAGTATTGTAGGCCGCAACTCGGGATGTGCACTTCCCTAACCGTGCCTGTTTCACTATTATTATAAGTGAACCTGAACGTGGAATTATGGGGATATCGGACAACAATATGAGGCATAACGGACATTCTTTCCCTATTAACGACAAGGAGAATAATGATGAAGCGACCCATGGAAACCTATTATGGAGATACCTTTTTCCAGGATGACACCTTGATGTATGTGAATCGAAACGCGGAGAATTTTACAGGCTCATACCATAACCATGATTTTCTGGAGATTGCTTATATTGCGGAGGGTGAAGGTTTTCATCACCTGGAGAACTCGGTACAGCGCGTACGCAAAGGTCAAATGTTCTATATCCCACTCGGAATATCTCATGTTTTCCGGCCCACTTCTGCAAACGGGAAGCCGCTCATCGTGAATAATTGCATTTTCTCTGTACAGCTGCTGCCCAAACTGATTGCTTTTACAACAGGTTCGGATACGGCTGCCTTTTTGAAAGGCATGGAAGATGGCTCCCTAGGGTACCATGCGATTATGGACCGACATGATCGCTTCGAGAGGCTCTTTAGCTCCCTCTATGAACAAAATGCCATGCACGGCAGCGGTTCTGCCGTTTATCTGCACACGCTGCTGCTGCAGCTGATCATTGAGTTCAGCCGTGTCATTGAACATCCACATACGATGCCTTCGGTGCCGCAGCACCATTCCTTTCAGGATGTCCTTCAATACGTGGAAGTGCAGTACATGCATGAGCTCACTTTGACGCAGCTTGCACATATCAGCGGATTCAGCGAGCGCCACTTGCAGCGGCTGTTCCGCCGATATACAGGCCAGAGCTGGCATCATTATTTGCAAACCGTTCGGATTCGAATGAGCCGCGAGCTGCTGCGCACCACCTCGGACAAAATCAGTACGATTGCCGAGAAGGTCGGTTATAAGGACATGCATTCTTTTCACTCCGTGTTTAAACGAAATACAGGACTCACACCTGGTCAATACCGGAGCGATGTTCAGCATTCATAAACGATGGGACTCTCCGGCAAATAATGAAAGCATGATGATCCTGAATACTCGATCATCATGCTTTTTGAATATACTTTGATGATTTTGAACGTTATTCATTTCCCTTGATAGGGCTTTTATCACGGAGGGAAGCCATTGAAATTACTGCGATTCCTATCAATAGAACGGAGCTCAGAATACCAACGACTTGAAATCCGGATGCAAATGCCGCTTGAGCTAACATTCGGATCTCATCGGCAAGCGCTGCAGGTAGCTGTTGCGCTGCATTCATAGCAGCAGCCAATGTATCACTGGCCGATTCTGCCGCTTCATTCGGAATACCGTCAGGAACATTCATCCGATTGCGATAAATGACTGTACCTATACTCCCCATCACAGCGATACCAAGCGCCATCCCAAGCTCGCCGCTTGTTTCCGACAAGGAAGATGCTGCTCCCGCTTTCTCTGGCGGTGCTGATCCGATAATAAGGTCCATGCTTAAGACTTGAAGAGGACCCACTCCCATCAGCAGAAGAACGCTGCCGAGGATGGGGATTAACATTCCCCATGACGTATCTGTCCATATGACCATGAGATAACCGACTGATGAAATCAATAAACCGGAGGCGATGAGATGTGATGAGGGAAACCTTCGTGCTAACATCGGCGCTGCCAATATACCAATAATGCTGCCGGCGGCATAAGGCATCATCCACAGACCTGCTTCCACCGGAGGAAGTCCTTCCACCATCTGCAAATACTGAGTAAACAGAAAGACAAATCCCCCACCGATCAACGAACCCATCAGCATCATTATTAGCGACCAGCTAAACCCACGGTATGCGAACAATCCCAAGTCGAGCAGCGGATCTTTCAGCCTTTTTTGCCGTCTGACAAACCAATAGCCGATACTGAGACCAATGATCGATAATAGCGCTGCTAGGAAACTGATGCCTTCCTTGGCCATGTCCTTAAGACCGTAAATCAAGGGGAGAAGCGAGCCAAACGACAATATAACGCTAATGGGGTCCAGCTTCTTGGATTCAGAATTGCGGTATTCAGGCAGGAGCCACGGCCCCGTCACAAGCAGGAGAAGCATGACGGGAACGCTAAGGAGAAATACTGAGCCCCACCAAAAATATTCAAGCAGTATTCCTCCTACGGCCGGGCCGATCACAGCCCCGCTTGAGAAGCAAACCATCCATACACTAATAGCTGTCGCCCTTTGCTTTGAATCCTTAAACATATTACTGATCAGTGCAAGCGTAGATGGCATCAAGGTAGCGCCGGATACACCGAGCAGTGCACGGGTGACAATCAGCATGCCAGCACTGGTGGAGAACGCGGCCACGATCGAGGCAGCGCCAAATGCAAAGGCGCCAATTAGAAGTAGTTTTCTCCTTCCGATCCGATCACCGAGCGTCCCCATTGTAATCAGAAACCCGGCAATCATGAAGCCGTATATGTCAAGAATCCACAGCTGCTGCGCGCTGCTCGGCTTAAGATCCGCAGCCAAATGCGGAAGAGCCAAATGCAGCATCGTGAAATCAAGGGCTAATAGCAATGTGGGCAAACTAAGCACCATCAGTCCGTTCCACTCCCGCGGTCCCGCACGTGAAGTTCGTTCGTCATTCATGATCATTCCTCCTTCATTCTTTTCTTATCATTTGAAGTATCTTGCGTGCTCTTCCGCCCACTCGGCAAACGTTCTTGCAGGACGTCCTGTGATTTGTTCAACCGTTTGATTGACGGTATATGCTTCGATCGGTGGATTCTTGTACCAGTTGATGACATAATCGATGACACCCTCATCGACTCCAAGTTCGGCCATTCGTTTACGCTCCTGCTCTTCGGTTAACTGAATAAACTTTACAGCTTTACCGATATAGTGACTAAGAATCTGCACCTTGTCAGGAACCGTTAGCGCCTCGGGACCGGTTAGGGGATAAATTTTGCCCACATGAACGTCCTCCGACAGGACCGCTGCAGCCACTCGTCCGATATCCTGCTCATGAATCGAAGCATTTAACGAATCGCCAAACATATCGCGTACTACACCCTCTGTTCGTATCGATTCTCTCCAGTTCATAACATTGGACATGTAATCGACCGGCTGCAGCTGTGTCCATTCCAGATTACTCGATTCTAGTGCTTCCTCCACCGTCCCTTTCTTTCCGTCCCACAATACGCTGACGCGCTTTACTCCGGCAGCCTCCGCGATTCGGATAATCTCCTCCCCTGTCGTAAGCGGGACGTAGCCTGCTCCTGTCGTGATTAAATGGAGGCCGGTTACACCCCGTAATGCTGGAACCAGCGTGTCGGGCTTACTCAGATCACCGGCAACCACTTCCACGCCAGCAGGTAATGTGGCTGATGCCGGATAGCGGCTGAGCGCTTTGACGCGATGTCCAGTCTTAAGCAGCTCATTCACAACCTGTCGACCAACTTTTCCTGTCGCACCTGTAACTAATATGGTCATTGTTTATTCCTCCTTTTTAGCCATTGACGGTGTACTTCTGTTTCCCTGTAGTTCCATTTAAACGCAATTCCAGGCCGGTTACGTCCAGCCCTGGTCTAAATCGGCCATACAAAAAAGGCCTTACCCGAAGATAAGACCTGTCACTACGACCATAGTCTGAAGGTTATGTGTCGAACCAATGGTTCCTTATCGCGTACAAGGCCGCCTGGGTGCGATCCTGCACCTCCATTTTTCCCAGAATATGCGTGATATGCGTCTTTACCGTTTTCTCGGTAATATGTAGTTCTGCGGCGATTTCTTTGTTACTCCTGCCAAGCGTAATCTGTTCAAGTACATGCTGCTCACGAATAGTCAGAATGTCGATGCCTTTAACAGGCTCGGTATCTGTCGCCACATGGGCAATTAATTGATTCGTTACCTGAGGATGAAGCATGCGATTTCCGTTTACAGCAGCGATGATGGTTTCGACCAGCACTTTAGGCTCGATGTCCTTCAGTTGATATCCAATAGCTCCCGCTTTAATCGCCGGCAGAACCGAATCCCGATCGGCAAAACTGGTAAGAATGATAACTTTCGTATGTGGAAACTTGTTTGTGATTCGCTTCGTGGCTTCGACTCCGTCCATCTCCGGCATCTTCAGATCCATCAGGACCACATCAGGCTGCAGCTTCTCTACCTTATCCAGAGCCTCTAGCCCGTTAAGAGCTTGATCTACGATTTCGATCATGGGCTGTGTCTGCAGAAAATAACGCAACCCCCTTAATACAACGAGATGATCATCAACAATTAGCACTTTAATCTTCATAAGTTCAAACCTCTTTCTTGGATAAAAACGGAACCATTACGGTCACCATCGTCCCTGTGCCTTCCTCGCTGCTAATACTTAAGGTTCCTTGTATTTCTGAAGCCCTCTCCCTCATGCTGGTAAGCCCAAGTGAATGCGGACAGAGTTCGGGCGATCCCGGGTTGAATCCTCGGCCTTGATCCGATATTTTCATATATAGAGTGGAGCTGTCCTGTTCCATTCGGATCCAGGCCCGGTTCGTACCCGCGTGTTTGCTGATATTGTTCAATGCCTCCTGCCCAATTCGATACAAGGACTCTTCCACCCGGTTCGTCAAAACAGGAATTTCCTTCATGATAAACGTCAGCTGTATGCCAAGTTTCTCGGCATAGTCCTTCAGCGAGGCCAATATCCCTTTGGCCTCACCGGAAGGTCGCAGCTGCCAAATTAACGTGCGCATTTCAGTGAGCGTTTCCTGGGCGAGCTGTCCAATATCGTGTATGGCCTCCGCCGTATGCGGATTCTCATGTAAGGTCGTCTCACGCACGCCTTGGGCAAGCAGTGAAAGAGAGAACAGCTTTTGATTGACGGAATCATGTAGATCCCGTGCCAAACGGTTCCTCTCTTCAACCAACAATAAATCCTGCCACTCGTAATATAAACATATCTTTTCAATGGCCAATGATATATGCTCCGCCAGCACCTCTAAGATTTCAACCTCCAGCTCAGAGAAGGGCTCACTCTCACGGCCAATAAAGAGCACCCCCATCGTCTCATAGGTTTGAAAAATACGCTCAAGATGTTTTAATGGTATCGCCGCCGTATACGTATGGGGCTGAACGCCGGGAAGCACCCGGACCAGGCCTTTTTGCACCACTACGTTTTGATCCTCATATGCCCGTTGCACGATTCCTGACTTTCGTGCGGTCTTATGGGCAGCCTTTCGTACCAGCTCCTTGCAGCGATGCGTCACTTCATTCTGACGGACCGTACGAAGATACAAGTTGTCATCGTCAGACGTAATCATGGCAACAGTCGGCCAGCCAAATGCATCAGCAAGCTCCTCCACAATCGCCACAAGCATTCTCTTCATATCGTTAATTTTCCATAGATATCTGGTTACTTTGCTTGCCTTGGCATAATAATCGACGATGAAACGGGCTATGCTGTCCACCGCCTGTTTCTCCCTTTGCTCCGACAGTTTTGTTCGCTCGACCGCCGTTCCAATCTGATAGGCAACGGATTGTAGCAACGCAAGTTCTCCCTCGCTAAAATGCTCTTTACCCGGCGAACCCACATTCAGCAGCCCCAGCCGTTTACCTTGAACCGTGAGGGGAATCGTAGCATGATGGGTCAGATTGCGAGTTTCTCCCCAGCACTCCTTTTTGGCATTATGCAGTCGTTCACATTCAATAATCGTAACCGGTTCATTTAAATTTCCTGCCCAATACAAGCGCAGGCATAGGCAGTCTCCGCATCGCATCGGTTTTTTGTTATCCCGTGATAAAGCAGGCGGAAGGTTGACATCGGCTATTTGATCATAATGTGATTGATCCCCGATCAGAAAAAGCCATCCTGTCTCAAGATGGGTTAAATCCAGCAATTTTTCGAGTGTCGTTTGCAGCATTTGCTTCATATCGTTGCTCTGGTTCAAATTTTCCGCTATTGTCTTCAGAATGAGCAATTCTTCAACGTATTGGTCTTTATCACATAACATCAGGCTCACTCCATCCCGTACCCATAAGTGAAATATCCATTGGTTAGCAGGTTACACACACGCAGCATATTACCCAAGCTCTTTCTCCAGAAGCACTTCATCCTCCCGCTTATAACCTAATTTCTCATAAACTCCGATGGCTTGGTGATTATCATGACCCGTAAGCACCTTAATGGTCTTCACCCCACGTGCAATCAATTGATCCTCCAGAAAAACGAGCAGCATTCCTGCCAGCCCCTGTCTTCTTGCCCGCTCCTGAATGTACATTTCCGTTATCTCGCCAACAAGCTCCCGGTAACAGAAGGATTGGAAGGACTGAGCACAGGCAAATCCAACAGGGTCATCGCCTAAATAGGCTATGGCCACAATTTCACCCGATTGTTTTAAGCGATGTTCAGCTTCCTCCAGCGGCATTAACACTTCATTAAACTCCCAGTTTAACCGGACCAGGACGGATGCGTCCGAATGAGAGGCCAAGCGGATGTGTCTCTCTTTTTTCATAAAACTTCCTCCATTCGCAGAGTAGGTGCAGGTGGTCCTTTTACTCGCCAGTATACCATCTTTATCCAGTCTGAGACTCCCTTTTCCTATCATAAAAAAAAGATCCTGCCGCGTAAACAGCAAGGACCTTGTCAACTCAAACGATATTAAACTGTAGTAACCGAGAACATCAGGCCGCAATAAATGAACACAACGGCGCCTAGCCCGCTTAACAACGCGCCTGCCGCGGCCCGGTTTCTGCGAAATACGTTCACGACGTTCCACAGAAGCGCTAGCCCGAGACAGAGGCTAAGGAATCCTATCCAACTCCACGTGAAAGCCAGTTCACCGATCGTAAACCCGGGATGGAACCAAACAAAAGTTGCTGCAGGGCCATACAAGGCCAATGTATCAATGACCTCATGCGGAGCAGGCTGCTTGTTCATGTATCCGGTGACGATATAAATCAACCAGATCAGAACTCCCTCACTTCGTGCCCATGCCACCGGATGATAACCGGAATCCCCGCGCAGCTTGCGCTTGACGAGATGACCGTTTACAAACGCGAATACCAACAGCGGCAGAATGAGAATATGCTTAACCAGCAGAGCCTGACCATATGACAGCGTCCAGCTGTTTATCGGCTCCGGCGTCACGGCCGTCATCAAGAATAATCCCGATCCGATAACAATGATGACACAGACGATCGCTGTTGGATGGAACCATCTAAGAAACGCACTCCAGCGGCTCTGATCCGTACTGAACCATCCTGTTATCAGCAACGTTCCCGTCCATATCGCCATCGCTGTAAAATGGCCGAAGAATGCAAGCTGTCCTGCACTTTCGAACAAGGATGCAGCGTGATTAAACGAGGACATGGCCACCGCAATGCCCAGCAAGGCAACGGGCATAAGCCAGCGTAATACGGAACCCGGCTTCCGGCGGACAAGCTTGGTCAGAATAGCCAACAGGATCGAGAGAACCAGAATCCAGGCGTAACGCTCACCCTCACTAAACTTGAACATGATGCTGTTAAAGGACTTCCAGAACCCGATATCATCCTTGAAGAACATCATGATCTGCAGCAGCGGCACAAATCCAAATACGATGATAGCCCCTGCCGCCACCGGGCCAAGCCAGGCCGGAACCGAAATGTCCGGCGTATATGCTTTCGGTACGAGGGACAGTACCGTGATGCCTGCCAGAACGGCGTAGGCTACATATAGAAACGGCTCACTTAACCAATAGTAAGACATTTATTTTTTCTTCCGTGAGGCTCGAATTCCAAAATATCCTGCGACAAATGCTACTATCACGATGACGACGATCCACACGGTTGAACCGCTGCCTGCCGATTGTTCGGGAGCCGAATTGTTGTCTGCCTGCTGATCCTGGCCAGCCGTTTGATCCGTGTTGTCCGCAGCGGTATCCTCCGCAGGCGTTGTTTCATCCTGCGTGTTTCCTGTATCCGCAGGTGTTTCTTCGGTATCTGCCGGTGTCTCCGGAGTGGCTTCCGCTTCCGGGGTATCTACCTCGAAGGCGTATGTCCCGTCCACGGGATGTCCATCGCCGCCCACAATTTTCCATTCAACCGTGTAGGAGCCGGATGGAAGCGGTGCAGCCAGCGTTCCCAGCATGGTATTCTGACTGATCTTGACTTCTGCTACTTCAACCGATTCGCCTTGCGCATTCTTTATCTTGAGCGTGCTCAAGTTTTCATCGATATTTTCATTAAATGACAGGCTTACTTCCTGCACGCTTTCCGTCAGCTTGGCATCCGCCGCGGGCGTACTGGTTTCCAGCTTGGAATGGGCCCACGTTGCAGTCGGGAACACCAATATTAGCAGCAGACCCAGGGTCAGCAAGACTGAAGTTTTCACATGTTTCAACACACATATCTCCTCCAAACCATTTATCTCAAATTTGAATCTTCCTCATCATAACAAAGACATTCTGACAATGCTAATGAGTATATTGTGAACAATGACCCACTGCTATTTCACATAAAAAAGGGAGTGCCGCATATCACGCGACATCCCCAGTTCGTTTCACAGATTCTATGATGCTAACCTCTCTCATACCAATAGCCGGGTATCCCTTTGGTCAGCCGCAGCAAGGCTTCGAGGTAATAGTAATCGCCCCAGATCATATAATCATCCGGTCCCGCACCGCCTCTGACGTAATAGGAACCATGCTTGATTAAGCCTTCCTCTGCTGCTTCACCGATGGTAGAATATTGGTTTACGAGAGATATCATCGACTTCTCAACGGCTTCTGTCAATAGCCCTTTATTGTCATCTTCTCCGTCCAGATGCTCCAATATCTCCAGCATGCCGCACGCCGCAATGGCGGAGGCGGAGCTGTCGCGAGGTGTACCCTCTTCAATCGGAACGTCAAAATCCCAATACGCAACATGATCCTCCGGCAAGTATTCAATAAAGAAACGAGCGGCGCGTAAAGCCGTATCCAAATATTTCGGATCACGGGTATAGCGGTATGAGAGCGCAAATCCGTAGATGGCCCATGCCTGGCCGCGCGTCCATGTTGATCCGTCATGATATCCTTGATGCGTTCCTCCTCGGATGGGGGTTCCATCCTCCGGATTGAAGTAAAAGGTATGATACGACGAATCATCACCCCGCATTAAGTAGCGTTGACTCTTGTCCGCGTGCGCTACGGCCACGCGCTTGTATCGCTCATCACCCGTCTGATCATATGCCCAATACAGCAGCGGAATGTTCATCATGCAATCGATAATAATGCGACCGCCGTTCTTCTCGTCGCCTTTCCGGCCCCAGGCCTGAATATACTGTCCCTCTTCCCGCCAGCGCAGCATCAGATGGTCCGCTGCTTTCAAAGCAAGGTGTTTGCCTTCTTCATGCTCATCCACAATCCACGCGGCCAGTGCAGAGGGAAGATACAGAAATCCGATATCGTGATGGTCCAGATGCCGCTGTTCCTGCAGGCGTTGCTTATAATCCTCCAAGTGTGCTATTGCCGTTTCCTTAAACAGCGGGTCTTTCGTGTATTCATAACACAGCCAGATCATCCCGGTGTAGAATCCTTCAATCCAGTCATTGCTTTCTCCCCACTCGTAACGCTTCTCTTCCGTGATGTGAGGAAACTTCATCGGAAATTGACCGATATTCCGCTTGGTTTTTTCTACCGCATCCATAATGGCTTGCTCCCACATGAGTCAACTGCCTCCTTATTCTTTAATGGCTCCGATCATGACGCCTTTCACGAAATATTTCTGCAGGAATGGATATAGAAACAAAATCGGCAGCGTAGCCACCATAATCGTTGCATACTTAATGGTTTCGCCAACCGGCATCCTATCTCCCCCTCCTACCGAGGTCATCATGCTGCTGGTATCGTTCTGGATCAGAATTTCGCGCAGGATGAGCTGAAGCGGAAACAAGTCCCGGTCTCTTAAATAGATGAGGGCGTCAAACCATTTATTCCAATGCCACACCCCGTAAAAGAGCACCATGACGGCAATGACCGGCAGCGATAACGGGATGATGATCCGGAACAGAATGGTCCAATCGCTGGCTCCGTCGATCCGCGCCGATTCCTCGAGCGCATCGGGTACTCCTTGAAATGCCGTTCGCATAATAATCAAGTTCCATGTCGTCATGGCGCTTGGAATAATCAATGCCCAGTACGTATCGAGCAGACCCATATTTTTCACGAGCAGGTATTTCGGAATGAGCCCGCCGTCAAAAAACATCGTCATTACGATCAGCATCATGATGGTGCCCTTCCACATCACGTTTTTCCTGGATAAGCCATAGGCTCCGAGAGCCGTCATCAGAATGTTCAGCGTCGTGCCGACCACCACATAAAATATCGTGTTCAGGTAACTTCGGATAATATTGGGGTTCTCAAATACCATACGATAGGAATCCAGCGAGAAGCCCTTGGGCCACAGCAGGATTCCCCGGTGCTGAACGAAATCAGCCGGCGTGCTGATTGAAGCAAACAATACGTAGAGAAACGGGTATAACGTGACGACCGATAACAAGCACAAGAGAATGACATTCGCAGAATCAAACAGGACTTCACTGACAGATTTTGAAGTTCGCATAGATGCCCCCCTTTCTACCACAGCTTCGTATCCGTAAACCGCTTGCTGAGATAATTGGCTCCAATGAGCAGCATAAAGTTAATCATGGAATTAAACATGCCGACGGCGGCACTAAAGCTGTAGCTTGCTTCCAGAATCCCCTTACGGTAGACATAGGTACCGATTACGTCGGCCGTCTCATAGGTAACCGGATTGTACATAATCAGGATCTTCTCATCCTGCAGCGCCATAAAGGAACCAATCCGCAGGATGAGCAGAATGATGACCGTTGGCAGGATGCCAGGCAGCGTAATTTGAAGCATCTGCTTCCAGCGGCCGGCACCGTCCACTTTAGCCGCTTCATAAAGGGACGGATCGATATTGGAAATAGCTGCGAGATATATAATGGAGCCCCAACCGACCCCCTGCCAGATCGCAGATGAGGTATATATGGTGCGGAACCATTCCGGCAGCCTCATGAATGATATCGGTTTGCCGCCGAAGTAGGTGATAATATGATTGATCAGCCCGTCTACCGACAAGAAATCCACCAGCATCCCGACAACCACAACGACAGATATGAAATGGGGAATATACGTAATGGATTGTACCGTCCGCTTAAATATGCGATGTCGTACCTCATTCAGCATTAACGCCAGCACGATGGATGCGGGAAAAACAAATATGAGATCGTACGCGCCCAGTATAATGGTATTGGTAACCACTCGTTCAAAGAAAAATCCGTTAAAGAATTCGCTGAAGTGTTGAAAGCCGACCCACGGGCTATTCCATATGCCGAGCCCTGCCGAGAAGTTCTTGAACGCAATCTGCAGGCCATATAACGGTCCGTAGTGAAACACGGCATAAAACGCCACAACCGGCAGCAGCATCAGGTAAATCGTGGAGTTTCGGCGAAAGTCCTTCGCAGCTCTTGCGCTGAACCTCTCTGGCTTGCTCTGTATCGTAACGCGGTTTGTCTCTTCCTTAAGCTGCACCGTATGCCCTCCTCTGACAAAAAAATCATTCACAGTTAGAGGGAGAATCCCGAGGTCTTCTCCCTCTTCATGCGCCTACAACTTAACGGCTGTTGAACCGGTCCAGCGCGGCTTGTTGAATCTGGAGCGCTTCCTCAATGCCCATACCCTGTACCGTTTGGACAAATTGGTCAAAACCGCTGATCGGCTCCACGCCCATAATGAATTTGTTGACCATTTCTTCGTAGTACGTATTAATATCGTTCATGATCGAGGCATAACGCGTGCTTTCTTCTGCCGTTGGGGAAATAATCGGCATCAAACGGTCATTCTCCGCATTCATCCATGTCTCAATAGCCGCTTTCTGCTGAGGCAGCGCGGAATACTGCTCGATGTATCGACGATCCTGGACGAATGGTCCCGAATAACTGGCCAGGTTGTATTTTGACATCGCCTGGGTGATCGACAGCCCATCTGGATTTTTCATCACCTCGTCGGTATACGTGGGGTATCCGTCCTTCATCTCGTAGCTGACTCCCTCAACTCCGAAATTAAACAGCATATGTCCTTCTTCCCCATATTTGTAATCAAGCCATTTCACCGTTTCCGCCGGGAACTTGTTCGCTTTGGTCACAGCTGCGCCAAATCCGTTGAACGGCGAATCCTTCTGTCCAAGGATCGGTTTATCCCCCTTATTCAGAACAACGTTCGGAGCGCCCACCAGTTCTACATCCGGATTGCTTTTTAACATGAGCTCGGAATAGCGGCCGAGGCTGCTGCCCATGTAACCGGAGAAGGCACCTACTTGATTGTTGGTCACTTTGGCATCTTTAAGCGTGCCGTCCGTTGCCGCGTAATCCTGATCGATCAGGCCTTCCGCATACCATTTGCTCATCGTTTCCAAATAAGATTTGAATTCCGGTTGGATGGGTCCATACTGGACCTTTCCATCCACCTGATAAAATCCGGTTGTAACTCCCCACGCGCCGACAAATGCATGATTGATGGCCGTCATATCCATATCCAGCAGCAGCGGGATTTCATCCGCTTGCCCGTTTCCGTTCGGATCCTTGGTCTTGATCGCCTTCAATACTTCATACCACTCATCCATCGTTTCCGGTACGGGCAGCTGAAGCTGGTCAAGCCAGTCCTTGCGGATGATAAGGCCGTTAAAGGTCAGCAAATATTCGTCCCCGCGGATAAATGGAAATACGTAAATGTTTCCTCCGTCTGTCGTAATCAGCTTTTTATATTCCGGGTGCTCGTTCAACACTTTCGATAGATTTGGTGCATGCTCTTCAATCAACTCATTCAGACGGATGATAGACCCGTCCGAAATGGCTTTATCCGGACCTCCTGATACGTTGGCCCATCCATGCTCCACCACATCCGGCAAATTGCCTGAAGAGACCATAATGTTAAAAGCGTCTGCTTCCTGGCCTGCCGGCGGATGTTGGAACTTCACTTTGGTGCCTGTCGTTTTTTCCAATTCCTGATATGCGGCAATTCCGTTCATATCCTGCATCGTTGCAGAGGCATTTGCATTCAGCGATACCCAATAGGACAACTGTTCAGGATATTCCGGATCACCACCAGTGGCCACACCTGTTCCTTCCTTACCTTTTTCCCCGGCAGGCTCCTCGGCCCCCGAGCTTTTTCCGCTGCATCCGGCAATCATAGCCACAATCAGCATAAAGATCGCAAGTCTCATAACACGTTTCCGGTTTGTCTTCAAATCACGACGCCTCCCTTTTTCCCTAATGAATGATCATTCGATAAGATTAGGCTTAGGTGGTTCCAACCAGCCCGCCCTGTTCAAATCGTAACTCTGAAGCGCTTACATCGTATACCGTACAGTTTCAACATGCATAAACAGGGATTAAGAATTGAGATGATCATTTCTTAAAGTCGATGATAGGGAATGCAGGGTTTCCTTGTATTTTCCCGGGGTGATCCCTTCGTATTTCTTGAACACCCGGATAAAACCGACGTCACTGGTATAACCGACGGAACGGGCAATGTGCGAAATCGTGTTTTTGGCATCCCGCATCATTTCCTTGGAGCGTTCGATCCGAATCTTGGCCAGGTAATCCGTGAGATTGGTGCCGCTGTTTTTCTTGAAGAAAGCCGACAGATACGGCGGCGTAATATCAAATTGCTCGGCAATGGAAGCCAGACTAATCATGGCATCATCGTGATGATCCGCAATGTAGCTCTTGATTTTCTCAAGCAGCAGCGAAGAGGAATCGCCCCTTTGATCTTTTACGTAGAGGCAAACCTTGCCGAACATCCATTTCACTTCCCGGTAGAGCTCCTCAACCGTGCTCCCCTCCGTAATTTCTTCAAGCGTTTTGCCGGACTCGCCGAATATATCCTCGTACTTCAAATTCAAAGCATTCAGCAGCTTGAACATCGTACTGAGCAGGTTAGCGAACATGAGTCTGCCGAGCTCAGGTGAGATGGATTGCCCGTTGAAGTTATTGTGGTACAGACACTGGATGATATCTTGCGCCTTATCCGTATCCCCGCTTTTCATGGCGTTAATGAGCTGGATTTCCGTCTCAATGGGAAAATCATAATACACCTCCGTTTTCTGTTTCATTTCCTCGTACAATAAAATCGGTTTATACGCAGTAAAAATGGAATATTCCAAAGCCTTCAAGCTTTCGGTGTAACCGCTCGCCAAACATCCAAGACCTGTACGGATTTCGCTAATCCCGATTGTGATTTCGGATTTAAAGCGCTGTTCAATTACCAGCTTCACTTGCTCTGCCCAATCGTACAGCTGGTCTGCCTTATCATGCAGCGGTTCCGGCATGTTTAGAATAATGGCAACCAGGTTCTTCTCCAGCTCCACGGAATATGCGGTAAAGGGATGAATTTCTTCCGCCACCTTCCCGGTGACAAAACGGATCAGGGCCCATTCGCTTTCCCGCTCATTATGTATGAACCCGCTGGCATCCCTCAGCTCGATCAAGGCAACGGCAAAACTCGAATGCGGGAACGAGATCCCCATGAAATCCAGAGCATGATCGGACATATCCGCCGTATCCACGTTTCCCTTCAATAAACGCTGCAAAAAGTTGGACCGAATCACCGGTGTTTGCCTGGACAATTGCTCCTTCATCTCCGTCTGCTTACCGAAGGAATCCGCCATCGTCGATTTGATAAAATCATATTCGTTACGTACCTTACCCTCCTTAGCCGGATGAGATTGCCGGATGAAACGGATAATGTCACGCAAAGGGAAGTACGCGCGGTAGGTCATGAACGCACAGGCCGCAATCCCGGCAACAAGACAGATAGCCAGAACGCCGACGGCCATTCGCTTGACCATATAGACCTTTTCCATAAACGCTTTTTCCGGCACAGCCGATACATATTCCCACCCGCTCCGGGCAGATCTTGTCGATACCATCATCACACGCGGATTATCCGCGGTTTTACCCGTACTGTGAACTTCGGATTCACCGGCACTAAGAATCACTTGGCCGCTGGCATCCTTGATGTAAATGGTTCCGTGATTTGTTTTCACAATCTCATCAAGCAAGCCTGCGATCTGCCTCTCCTCAATCAGCATAACAAGCGCGCCTTTGGGATTGGCCTTTTCGCCAAATGGAAGCGTTTGCATATATGTGAGCATGCGTTTCTGATTTAACCCTTTGCCAACTTCAGTCACGGGCAAATACCGGTTAAAGTGGATACCGTGCAGAATATCTGCTTGATACTGTTGATAGGTTAATTTTTCATATCCGTATATATCGGAAAACAAGACACGAGACGTTGTCTTTAAGGAGGGACTAAGAACCGTATCGCTCTCCCGTAAATATACGTAAAAATCGGTGATAAAACTGCTGCTGTTACGGTATCGCTGCATTTCCTGCATGAAAGTGTAGTAATTGTAGTTCTCGGTACCATTTTGAGGGGAGCTTGCCTTTAGCAGCGCATCCAGCCGCGGATGCGAAGTGATGTTCCGGGAAATCAGATGCATTTCATCCAATCGGCTGTCCACCACCTGCTTCGCCTGCTCGATCAGTGCCATGTTGGAGTTGTTGGCATTTTCGATCATTATCCGCTCGATTTGCGTATACAGTCCCCAGAATACGATGACCGGGATCAGCAGTATCACAAGATAGGACATGAGCAGTGTAACGAACACGGACACTCGATTGGAACGTTCATTTTTTGCAATAGTTGTCGTCAATTTCCCCATACCCTCATTCCTTCCCATTCTTTAGATGTGACCTTCTTCATACTTACATTAATTACATCATACTGTTTTTATTTATCATGAACAGGTTTTCTTCAAAAATGTTAATGCATCACGAATTTGTATCATACTCGAACGCTGCGGCTTCCTCTACGATGGAAGTGTTCCGGTTTCATGGCCGGAAATCGATATCAGTCGGGAGGGAATCGATGTGAAACGAATGGCTCTGATCATGCTTATGCTGATTACGGGGATTCATGGCTTTTTGCCGCCCCCATCGGCATGGGCAGAGGGCGAACGAGATCAGGTACAGGAGGGTTTGCTTGTGAACAGCGGATTTGAGGCTACGGAGGCGGGGGCCAGTTGGTCAGGGGGAATCAAGCCGGCAAATTGGGGGCAGTGGCTTCCAACAGGCACGCCCATATTGGGAGTAGACTCGGAAATATTCAAATCCGGGAAACAATCGGTCAGCATCGAAGGTCCCACAGGAACGGCCAGTCGGGCAGCCATAACCCAGTCCATCCCGGTAGAGGTCGGGAAAACGTATCGGATCAGCGGCTGGGTCAAAACGGAGGCCGTCAGCAATGCCGCGCTCATCCGATATCAGATGAAGCGAACCGGCACCAGCAATGTGCTGGTCCATGTCGGAACGCTCAAAGGCACCCAAGACTGGACGTATATGGAGAAGCTGTTCACCGTTCCGGAAAATGCCGCCTCACCGCCCTTATTGACCGTTGAGCTGTTTCTGGAAACCGGAACGGGTAAAGCTTGGTTTGACGATGTGCTGGTTGAGGAGCCGCTTCAATCCATCGCGATCGAACCGGATGTGGCTTATCTGAATACGGGCGAGACCCTAACGCCTTCCGTACGTTATGAGCCGAGTTCGTCGCCTCCCCCTCAGCTGCAGTGGTCTGCATCCAATCGGGAAGTCGTGGAAGTGACGGATCAAGGTGACGTAACCGGCCTTTCCACAGGACTCGCAACCGTAACCGCAGCGACATATGACGGTGCTCATACCTCCTCGATGGCGGTCAGCGTCAATGCGCCGGACACCTTGCAGGTGGACGCTTACGAAGGCGAGACGACGCAAGGTCAAGCTTTGCTCGGGCAATTGTCCGCGCTCGACAGCAGCGGTGCCGACCTTACGTATCTCCTCATCTCCCAGCCTGCGCATGGCGTGGTCACCGTAAAGGAGAACGGCAGCTTTACCTACTATCCCGACAGCGGCTTTAACGGTGCGGACCGCTTCCAGTTTGCTGCCCTGCAGGCTGATACGGGCGGCGCCAAATTCGGCCAGGGCACGATCGACGTTACTCCTGTGAATGCTGCTCCTTTGCTGGATTTGGAATGGGGTTATACGACGATGAATACTTCCCTTTCCGGCCAATTCAAGAAAGCGGAGGATCCGGATGGAGATCCGATCGCATGGAAACTTGAAGCATCGCCAGCACATGGCACGGTTCAAGTGGATGCCGGGGGAACTTATCGATATGCTCCCAATGAAGACTATCTCGGGTACGACCGTTTTCGCGTATCGGCTGAAGATGGACGTGGCGGACGTACGGAGAGCGATATGCTGGTCTTTGTCGGGCCGATGGCAGATCGAATTTCGGAATCGCTTCACCTTCATGCCTCATCCGGCCGCTCCCATCCGCGCCTTCTCGCATCCCCGGACGATCTGAACCGCTCCAAGCAATTGCTGGCAAGCGGAGACCGTTATATGACGGAGTGGATGGAGCTCTTGAGAAATCAAGCGGACCCCGTCCTAGCGACTACGCCTCTAACCTACCAACCTAATGGCGGCAATGCCTACATGCTGCGCGATCGCTTGATTCCGACCGCGCTCATGTACCGCTTGACCGGGGAATCCCGATATGCCGAACGCGCATGGCAGGAGCTGGAGGCCATGACGCATTACCCCGATTGGGGCGGCAGAACCAACAACATCCTTGCCTTGTCCGAATTGTCTTTTGCCGTTGCGCTGGCCTACGATTGGATATACGACGATTTGAATGAAGCTCAGCGATCTCAATTGAATACGGCGATTCGGGATCATGCTCTAGCTGTCGCGCTCGATTGGTATCGGGGTGAATTCCGCCATAACGGGGAGCACAATAACATTAACCTGGTAGACAACGGCGGCCTTGGCCTGCTTGCGTTAACCGTTGCGGATGAGCCTGAGACCGGGGAACAGGCGCTCGAAGTCATCCAGAGCACGTTTCAGAAGCTGCAATATGCGCTTCGTCACTATACCGAGGACGGTTCTTGGCCGGAGGGTCCTGCTTATTGGCATTATGGAGGCCAATACTTGGCCATGTATATTCAAGGCTTGAATAAAAGCCTGGGTACCGATTATGGGCTTTCCCTGCTGCCGGGATACGAGGCATCGGGCGCATATCCGTATCATTTGCTCGGCGAAGGCGGGGTGTTCAATTTTTATGATGGCGGCGTCAGCTACAACATGTATGAATCCTTATGGTTCGCCTCGTTCTTCGACAAACCTGAATACGCCTGGTTTATTGGCGATCTGTATGAGCGGAAGGGCTACTTCCACCCTCTCTATCTGGTGTTTTATGAACCCGGCATGTTCGAAACGGCTCCGACGGAGCTGGATCGTTTCTTCACCGGGATTGAATCGGCCTCCATGCGAAGCGCCTGGGACGATCCTTATGCCTTGTTTGCTTCCATGAAAGGCGTTAACGAAACGATGCGTAGCCATAACGATCTGGATGGCGGTACTTTCGTTTTTGACGCACTGGGCGTAAGGTGGGCATCCGATCTGGGGAACGAATCCTACAGCTTGCCCGGCTTCTGGGATTACAATTATAATCGCTGGACGTATTACCGCAAAAAAACCGAGGGACATAATACCATCGTCATCAATCCGGTCGAAAATCCGATTGTACAGCAAGAGCCTTACGGCACAGCCGTTACGATAAAAAAGGAATCGAAGCCAAGAGGAGCCTATACGATTCTGGATATGACCGACCTTTACCGGAAAGACGCAGGCGAGATGTTAAGAGGAATGAAACTCTCTGCCGACAGGCGCGAGCTGGTCGTCCAGGATGAGATGAAACTGAAGCGCCCTTCAGAGCTGTATTGGTTCATGCACACCGAAGCGGATGTGGAGATCGTGGGAAATGGACGCGCCGCCATTCTTTCACAATTGGATAAGCGGCTGTATGTTGAGCTGGCCGAAGGACCGGCCGGTGCCCGGTTCTCCGTCATGGATGCAGCGCCGCTGGCCACCTCCCCGAATCCGGATGGGCAATCCAGCAACGAAGGCATGCGCAAGCTGACCATACACCTGGAGCACGTCCAGGATGTACGGTTGTCCGTTCGCATGGTTCCTTTATACGCAAGCGATCCCATACCTCCAGCGGAGACGGGGTATACTCCCCTGCTGGAATGGACCATACCTGACGGCGATCTGCCCGAACCGGCAGCCCGACCTATGGCTAACCGTCTATTCATGGACGGAATACCGCTCCATGGGTTCCGTCCAGAAATCACGTATTATGAAGTCGGACTTCCGTTTGATGCTCCCTCTCCGCCTGTGATGACGGCCGAAGCGGAGCATGCCGTATCCATTGACCAGGCAGATACGATTCCGGGTACGGCCACGATCGTCATTCAGAACGACGCTCATCCGAATCTGAGCAATCGATATACCATCCAATTCACCCGGAATCCGGCCATAGGCGAACCGCCGAACCATCTAAAATATCTGGTGCAGCATGTTACCGCCAGCGCCGTTCCCGAATCGGCGAACATTCCGGAACATACCGTCGACGGCAAACTGAGCACTCGCTGGTCCGCGCCGGGTACGGAATACGTACAGCTTGACCTGGGGGAGCCGAAGCCTGTGGGTGCTGTATCCCTGGCCATATATTTAGGGGATACCCGCAAAAACCTGTTCGATGTTCTCGCCTCCGTCGATGGCGAGGAATGGTCGACCATCTACGAGAATGGGCTGACTTCAGGTACGACTGTGCAGCCTGAAACTTTTCTTGTGGAGCAAATGACTGCCCGATATATTCGGATATTGGGCAAAGGAAATAATGCCAATCCGTGGAATAGCTTCACCGAAGTCGGCGTGTTCCCGCTAGCTCCGATCGTGATGCGCGTGGAAGCTTCGGATGAGCTCAAACTGGGCGAATCAGGACAAATCCAAGCATGGTACGGCTTCCCGGGCGGGAAGCGTGAGCAGGCGGAAGAGCTGACGTACACATCTGATGCTCCGGATATCATTCAAGTGAGTTCAACCGGACGAATGAAGGCGATTTCTCCGGGAAGCGCAGCGATCTCGGTTAAGGACCAGCGTTACGGATTCGTTGAAACGCTCCATGTCACGGCCGCATTCGATGGAAATGAGCCTTATCTCCGGCTGCTGGGTAAGGATCTAATGACTTCCAAGTCAACCCAGCAGCTTCGGGCGGAGCTTCTCCACCCGGATGGCCGCAAAGAATCGCTTGCCAAACTCAGCTATCGCAGCAGCAACCCCCATATCATCTCCGTTAACGCACAGGGAGTTGCCCGCGCGAATCAAAGCGGAATTGCCGTTGTCAGCGTAACCGACCGGACGAGCGGCAAGACGGATTCCATTGCCATAACCGTCCGTTAAGTCTAAGCGGTTGAGATATTCGCCACTGGTTTGCGAATACGGGTTATAACCAGGAAAGGATCGTCCCCGGGGGACGATCCTTTTTTATTGAATCCGAAACAAGTTAAGGCTCATATATCATTTTGCGGGTCATGCCGCCATCCACAACCAGATGGGCCCCCGTGACAAAATCATTATCCGGATCGGTAAAATAAAAGCAGGCTTTGGCGATATCAGCCGGGGTCCCTACCCGACCGGCTGGGTGCTGCTTATGGTCCGCTGTACGAAGCTCATCATAGTTTCCCGTTTCAATCCACCCCGGACTTATACAATTCACCCGGATTCCATCGGGCCCCAGGCTTACGGCCATGGCATGGCTCAACGCGACAATGGCACCTTTGGAAGCTGCATAAGCCTCCGAATTCGGCTCGGACATGATCGATCGCGTGGATGACATATTAACGATAGCCCCCCCATTCCCAGCCTTTTTCATATGTACCGCCGCTTCACGCGTTGCCAAAAAGCAGCTTCGGGCATTCGTGTTGATCACGTCGTCCCAGTCTTCAACCGTAAGCTCATATGGCGATTTCCAACGGGAGATCCCCGCATTATTAATCAAAATATCGATGGTGCCGGCATATTGGACGGCTTGGTTCATCAGGCGTTTAATATCTTCTTCCTTCCTTACATCGCAAGGGACGAAGACCGCGTTCAAACCTTGTTCCTTCAAGGCATTTGTCGCATGGTTGCCCTGTTCTTCATGTACATCGCTTAATATCACTCGGGCTCCGCTTAGAGCATAAGCCTCGGCCAATCCGCGGCCAATCCCATGGGCAGAGCCCGTAATCACAACCGTTTTATCCAGAAATTTCATATGCAGCCCCTCCTTCTCCTTCATTATATACCACAGGAGAAGGCGGATATAAAATTAAGCCCGTTTCTTATTTAGGATGTTCATAACCGCGGACCACGCTAAGATTCGCTCTTGGGTGCCTAACGAACCCGTAGTACCGGGTTCCCTGGAAACGCAGCAGTCCCTCGTCTCCTTCCGCGCACATGCCGAATTCCTCCCCATTTACAACAAACTCCATGCGGTCTCCGCTCTCCACTTCAAAGGTCAGATAATAGGTGGTACGAGTGCGGCTCGACATCGTATCATCCGTCTGCTGCGTATGTTTCACTTCCGTGCGTTTGCTCACAATCTTGGAATCGACCGATAGCAAAGGCTGTCGGTTATTCTGACTCCATTGCAAGATTCCCTTACCGGCCGACAGCAGAATGATCCCGATGACGACGATGAAAAACACGGGCATAACGCTGCCGAAAAAATCGAACATCCAAACTGACCCCGATCCCATACGGCTCCCCCCTCCACCTTGTCTTGAAATATGTATATGCTTTATTTCGGACAATTTAACTCATAGCTCATGGAAAGTTTGATTGAAATTTTAAAGAACTTGTCCTTTTCTGGGGGCACCAAAAAAGCCGATGTCTGCTCTTACCCAGTCATCAGCTTCTTCGCGGGACAGAACGTCCGCTTCCATTCATACTCTTCATGGTCATCTTTGTCGTCATTATTCAATCGTAAGCCAATCTCATCCATTTCATCGTTTCTTCTTGTCCTGTCATTTCATGCTCCTCTGGTGTCATTTCCTGCTCATTCCAGCAAGCCAGACACTGCTCCTCGGTGTCGCATAAACATGCATCATCACAATGGTAGCAAAGGCGGAGGAAGTTTATCGTCATTTGATCGGTATGCATGAGGATCGTCCCCTTCTAAACAATTTGGAGTATCTGATTACATCTTTATAGTAGCATACATGGAGATTTTTATTTGTGATTAATTTCACAATAGATACCAAAAAAAGCTTTATCAAAACTGATAAAGTGGTCATAGCCCCGTCAAGTAGACAATAAAAAAAGAGAAATTTTATTAAGCGGCGACTTTCTCCCGAAACTCAATCGGGGAGAGGTCGCCCAGTTTGTTTTGGAAACGTTCCTTGTTGTAAAACA